>CALMLO010000020.1 GCA_937868095.1 uncultured Phycisphaerales bacterium
CGCAGATTATCGGATATGATACGGCCGAGTGGAGTTCTCAATGGACGGTTAATGTACTGCAGGGAGCGGCGGTCTCTGAAAGTACCCACACCGTTTCTGCTGCCGGCCAGCATACACTAAAAATCTGGATGGTTGATGCCGGGGTTGTTATCGATAAGATTGTCATCGGCGATGCCCCGGCCGGCCATATGGGACCGCCGGAAACGTTGTGCAGGTAAAGGCGGTGATTCAGGAACGGACAAACATGACAAGGAATCAAAAGATGTACCAGTGCAAAACGTCAATAATAATGCTGATCGTAGCAATCTGCTTTCCGGCAACTGTTGAAGGTATAAACGCCGAGACGAAACAACAGGCATCAAGACGCAGCAATTTCTGCTTTGACTGGAAGTTTTTGAAAGGAGATGCCCCCAATGCTCAGCAAGCGGATTTTGATGATTCCGGCTGGGAAAATGTGAATCTTCCGCATGACTGGAGCATTGAAGGACCGAAAGACCGGAAAAACCCCGGCGGAAAAAATAACGGTTTCTTTCCCGGCGGCATCGGCTGGTATCGAAAACATTTCCGGCTCTTGCCTGCCCATGAGGGGAAAAAGGTATTTGTTCAGTTTGACGGCATCTACCAAAACAGTGAGGTATGGATTAATGGTCATTCGCTGGGCGTACGTCCTTACGGATATATCAGTTTCGAACATGACCTGACGCCTTATGTGAAATTTGACGGGGACAATATACTTTCCGTAAGAGTGGACAATACCGATCAGCCCAACTGCCGATGGTACACCGGTTCGGGCATCTACCGCTATGTATGGCTGACGATTACTGACAAACTTCATGTCCGACAGTGGGGAACATACGTAACTGTCCCCTCTATTACTCCAACGGAAGCCGTGGTAAGGGTTCGCACGGAAGTAGAAAATTCCTATGAACAGCCGAAGCGATGTACCTTGATAACACGCATCCTCGATGCCAAAGCAGCTGTTGCCGCCGAAGCGCCGGCTGTTGAGGAGATTTCAGGCCAGGGCCGCTTCCGGTTTGAGCAGGAACTCCGGATACCAAACCCGAAACTGTGGTCCATTGATTCTCCGGTAATGTACAGCATTCAAACCTTCCTGAAAGATGAAAATGGAATTTGCGATGAATATGAAACCCCCTTCGGCATCCGGCAAATCCAATTTGAACCCGATAAAGGATTTCTGCTCAACGGCAAACCGGTCAAAATGAAAGGGGTCTGCATTCATCATGACACGGGCTGTCTTGGAGCAGCGGTTCCCGTGCGGGCATGGGAAAGACGCTTGGAGATTTTAAAATCGATCGGCTGCAATGCTATCCGAGCCAGCCATAATCCCCCGGCACCGGAAATGCTGGATTTGTGCGATCGAATGGGCTTTGTGGTCATTGACGAAGCGTTCGACAAGTGGGGCGGCCAGTGTGGGCGATGGTTCAAAGACTGGGGGCGGAAAGACCTGACGGATATGCTGCGGCGTGATCGTAATCATCCCTCGGTAATCATCTGGAGCGTCGGCAATGAAGTCTCCGGCCAGGGCAGCTCGGAATTCAATGAACAACTTAAGGCCTTGGCGGATTTGACGCGTGAATTGGAGCCCACCCGCCCCGTTACGTATGCCTTGATGCCCTTTAAAATTAAATCCCGCGAAGAAAATGCCAAAATTGTAACCAAGGTTGCCAAACTGCTCGATGTCACTTCCTGCAACTACCAGGAGCACTGGTTTGAAGACTATCGGAAGGAATACCCCCAGATTATTATCATCGCCAGTGAAAGCTACCCCTTTTACTGCGGTAAGGACATGCGATATGACGCGTTTGAGCCGCTCAATCCCTGGCTGGAAGTCATCAAACACGATTATGTTGCGGGGGCATTTTACTGGGCAGGGATTGACTATCTGGGTGAGGCGGTCGCCGGCTGGCCTTATCACGGATGGAACTGCAGTCTGATAGATACCTGCGGATTTGTCCGCCCCATTGCGAATCTTCACAAAAGTTTCTGGATAGACAAACCGATGGTGCACATTGCGGTAATGGATGATTCGCTGGATGAACCCAAGCCGACCAAAGCCCACTGGGGCTGGCCGAAGACGGCTTCACACTGGAACCTCCCCCAATTGGAAGGCAAACAGGTAAAAGTCGTCACCTTTACCAACTGTTCTGCTGTGGAACTGTTTGTCAACGGCACCTCCGCAGGCATCAAGGAACTTCAAGACTTTCCCGATAAAATGATCACCTGGACTGTGCCTTATGAGCCCGGCCAAATTGAGGCCCATGGCATCGAACAGGGGTCTGTTGTGTGTTCCCATCATCTCCAGACCGCAGGCCGGCCGGCCGAAATCCGTCTGATTGCGGACAGGGAAAAGATACATGCAGACGGCCATGATCTGTGCCACGTTGAGGTGCAAATAACTGATGAGAAAGGAATTCTCGTCCCTGCTGCCGACCATGAAATTCAGTTTCAACTCGAGGGACCCGCAACAATTATCGGCGTGGATAACGGAGACATTACCAGCATAGAGCCGTTCAAGGCCCGCAAGCGAAAGGCCTTTCATGGGAAAGCACTGGTGATTATCCAGTCCTCGTGTCAACCAGGCCCAATCACTCTTCGTGCCAAGACGGAAGGACTGCCTGAAACAAAAATAATGCTCGCGACTGTCGAATAAGTAAAGATCGCCTCTAAATGATCAAGCGCCGACTGAGGTTTGGAGGTCCATGCCCGCAGTTACTGGGCACAAAATCGCGAGATGCTGCTGAGGATACTCACCCGCAACTTGGCGATTCTCTTACTTGTCAAAGAGTTTTTCTACAGAGCACTTATGACTACGATACACAGAGGAAATTTTTAGAATCGGAGACCGTAAAATGAGCATGAAATGTCGTCTATTTTTATTCGTGATAAATTTGTTTGTTGTTTTTATTCAAGTAGGCAGTGAGGCTTCGGTTGTATCTTGGGTTGATACCTCCCTTGAAACCTATGACAAGATTACCTTAATGTATAACGGACAGCCATATTTTTACAATGCTGTTCAGATCAGAAGAGACAAACTCAGGGACGGTTGGCAGTTTACCAACGACCAGATCCGTGCTCTCTATAATATTGCTAAAACTGATAGCTTCAATACGGTGGCGATGCCTCTCTGGTGGAACGAAGTCCAACCCGACCAGATGTATACGCCCGTCGAGGTGCTTAATATCAATGGCAATGGCGAGGTCATCAACAATGGAAACACGCTGGTACTGCAGCATGCCGATTCTCCCCATCTGCAAAAACGTGCAAAGTTAAAATATGATTTTTCCGCTTTGGAGGGCGCTGTTTCCGCTGCAATGATCCGTGTGTATGTTCAGAATCTATCCAATGGTCCAGGCATCATTGAAGTGTACGGCTTAGGCAATACCGCCGTATTGTTGGATGCGGTTGAGGTGAACAATGTCCACTTTTTTGATTTGGATGTTACAGCGTTTGTTCAACAGGCAACAAAGTGGGACGTGGTATCCTTTGAGCTGCGCGCGTCTTCCAGTTCAAGTGCGGTTATAACATTGGATCGCATGTCTGAAGCAACTGCAGGCGGTCTCAATTACGTGGATTACACTTCCTACCTAGCAAGCATTACCCCAAGCGGCGTTCGCTACCCGCCTACGCTTCGGATTTCTCGGAACAATGTCTATGACTGGAACCCTTTGGAACAGATGATTCATGATGTAGAAAATACAGGGCTGAAACTGGAAATCCTGTGGTTTGGGTCTGATACGACGAATCTATCGATGGACAACCGGCTGCCATATTATGTGATACGGAACTATCAAAAAGCCCTCGATGCCCACGGCAATCTCATTACAAGAAAACAAAATGCCAGTTCGTGGAGATTGGACGGCGTACATCAGTACTACATGGACAAGCTTGACCCTTATCTTAGGGAAAAGGAAAAAACAGTCATTCAGGCAGTGTTCGACCATATTGCGGCCTATAATGCCGCAAACGGTGATAAAAAGACCGTGGTTGGATGCCAGGTCAACAATGAAACTAATATATGGACCAGGAGATTCGGTTACAGCGACCGTTATCACAGCGTCTATGCAGACGACCGCTGGGAGTTCGGCGGATACACGAATGTTTATCAATTCATGATGGACATTCGGGCCGAGTGGCTAAGTTATTTATCCAGAGGCGTAAAGGAATCCGGTTATTCAGTCTGGACCCGGCAGAATAACGCAGAGTACTTCGAAAACAGAGCGGATACGGTGCCGGAAAATGAGCTTCTGCGGAAAACGGTAGGGACTCACTTAGATTTTCTTGGGATGGACTTCTACCGACATTCCGAATTAGATAAGATTTACCGGTATCTGGGGGTCCAATACAGCCAGGGTAAGAACTTTCCCATGATTATGGAGACAGACTGGACGATGACAGGAGAAAGCCAAGGATCGCCGAACCGTATCCCAGACTACGGCATTTTGTTGGCCTATGCCGCCAATGGTGCCCATAACCTATATGACTTGATAGGCCCCGATGGTCACAATTTCTACATCAAGGGCCCGAACAATACAGCAATTCCAGGCGACACAGTAGCTGGAGCCAACTACGACTGGAACACGCAAACGCGTAGAATGAATCAAATGCTTCAAAAGATTGGATATGATCTTGCCAGCCGGCGTGCTGGAGGCGGTTCTCTGGTGTTCTTTAATCCGTTCGCCGAAGAAAGTGCGAATGTATTTAAAAGGTTAAGCGGTTATCAAATTGAGTATAATACCAATAATCGCGGGGTGGGAATCGCGATCCGCAGAGGCGAAAATGAGTTTGTTCTGGCCAGTAAAAAGGCATCCATATTCAAGTTGCCGGCGGAATTACAGGTACAATCTGCTGCCGTTGGGCACTATAACCACTTGAATCTCTGGGTGAGAGAAAACAATAAACCATTTTCTCAATTAGGCGGCAAATATATTTTGGAAATGAATGATTATGAGGTTGTCAAAATCGAAGCGGACCCGTTGCCTGCTAACACAGAACCTCTTTCATACTATCAATTTGAACAGAATATCTTGGATTCGGCAGGAGTCAATCATGGGACAGCGGTTGGGAGTGAGTTGGACTATGTGAATCACGCTTTAGATGAACAGGGATATGCCCTTAATTGCAGAGGATCCAGCTATATTTCATTGCCAGTCCGGACGGCATATCCCAGAGCTGGTTCCGGCAATGGTCTAAATGAATTTACTTATTCTATGTGGGTCAAACGCGCACCTTATACGGGTACGAAATATATCATTGGAAATTATAATGACGGAACCAATACATGTATGCAGATAGACATTAGAGACACGGGGGCGACTGAAATTTACCTGCGTGAGGACGGGGGGGCATCGCTTACGCTTCGTTCGCCGGAGGGCTTGATTTCAGTGGACAAATGGCATCTATTGGCCTTCACGTATGATGGATTAAATCTGGGTATTTATATTGACGGGATTCTGAGGTCTTCCTCATCTGGGGTTCTGACAAAATTTTCTGCCTGGCAATATCCTATGGTACTGCTGGGTCGCAATGTTCGCGGAAGGGTAGATGGCATTTTTGAAGGCTGGTTGGATGATTTGAAAATATACAATTATGCGTTTACATCCCAGGAAATAGTGATGCAATGGTACCAGGATACAGGCAAAAAGATATGCATGTACGGTCCTCCGACTTATGATATGAATGGTGACTGTAAAGTGGATTTGAACGACTTTTTGCTATTTGCATCCTATTGGCTTGACAGCGGTTTGTTTCCAAAAAATTAGTTGTCAGGTGTAGAAATCTCTCTGGTAGCTAATTTGAGTAATTTGTAATTTTGGAAAGGTTGGACTTGCTCTTTAATGTTCAGATTGACGAATCTGGATTGAATTTTGTCTAACCAAAGTCGAAATTTCTGTAATTTTTCACTAAGGTCAGTACCAAATGCATGGCTAATGGACGACAGCCAGAAAATGTTTCCTCAACTATCACGCTGCAGTTTCAACATAGAAACTGTCAGGAGATTATTTTCTTCAGTTTCGGGGAGTCAAAGTCCTGAAGATTTCGCCGGGAGGGACGAGCGGATGTGGCCGTTGAAGTCCAAATCCAGACCTCGGCGGCTGTCGCTGCCGGTGACGCTGCATGCCAGGTATGATGCGGCCCAGACCACCCAGGAAAACCTTCGCCACTGGGCGATGGCCGACGGCCTGTCGGCCGATGCGGCCGCAGCTTTCGGCGAAGGGTATTTTATTGGGCAGCTCGGCACGTCGGTCACCGAAGGGGTAAGCGGCTATACAGATCCGGATACTACCTTATCATTTGGAGAAAATGACCTTGCCTTTACTGTTGGCCAGGGACAAGGAAACAAGGCCCGCATCGGAATCTCTGTTGTCCTCAGCCGTGAGGAGACCCAAGAGATAAGCATGGCTTTGAGCGGAAGCTCTGAAGGATTTGAAGGCATAACGGCTGATGGAAATGCATTTTCGGCTGAAATGGAGAAACAATTCGGATCCATTTATGATATTACACTGCCTGTTTTTCTATCTGCGTGCAAAAATCCGCGTGCTGTGTTTCAGGCAAAATCCTACGATGTCATCTACAACAGGGATGTTGCCATTGCGGACCATGGACAGTATTACCATTCCGGCTCAATTACCTTGAGTCCGTACACCCGATATTACCTGATAGTGCAAATAAACGGAAAATGGTACGCTCGATTTGCCAATGTTTGGGGCAATGCAGTGTATGGCTTTCTCTCCGCTTTTCCCGCCCTTTGAGGTGCTTTGGGAGTGCCTAGAAAGACCCGAATTGAGCTTTCCGGATTTCAGAAGAGGCGGCGGAAACCATTATGTAGAGGTTCCCGATGGAGCGAGACTGAACTGGAGGGTCAAGATAAAATGCCGTGCCGGAAATCCCAATGAATACATCACAGATTGGAGCAATTGGCATCAGCAGAACGATTAAGAGT
>CALMLO010000021.1 GCA_937868095.1 uncultured Phycisphaerales bacterium
AAAGCCGACCGTGCCGCAACTGCACCTGGTCATCGGTCAGAATAGAAAACTCAGCGGGACCTTCCAGCACAACCGTACTGCCGTTATCGAACTGAATCGAAGCCATTCCCTCCCGCAGCCACAGGGGCCGGGACTGGGTACTCAGCCGCATCCCCTCATGAAAAGCCGCCGAATCCCATCGGGCATTCAGCGTACCGGTCAAAGTGGCCACTTCAATGCCGCCTCTTGAGGTCATCAGCAGGGCGTAAGCAATCAAAAGAATCAGCGCAGCCGAAGAAATCTGAAGGGAATAGAGCGAAAGTTTGCTCACTTTGTGTATCTTCTTTTTGTCTCGGACGGCCTGGTCAGAAGGTTCGGCATCCGGCTTGTCCGGTTTTTCAATCGGAATAGGGTCGGCCGTTTGCTCATTGTAGGCAAGTTCTTCCCACAGAGCGGTATTGATAGGGTCATCGCACGCGCCGCCGGTCATGTCGAAGCAGGCCGGCTGAATGCCGTCGGGCTCATGAATAAGGGCAATAATTGATATCGTCCTTCCATAATACCGACGCGCCTCCGCCGAACTTTTTAAAAGTTCAGAAAGCCGATGAAACTGCTCGTCTGTGAGCGTTCCATCCAGCTCCATCTGAATCAGTTCGGCAATTTCTTTGCGAAGTTTCTCGTTCATTCGAAAGTCCCTTCGCTTCGCTTAACGGTATTTTCAATGCACACCTGAAGGGCATCTTGAAGACGCGCAAAGGCCTTATACAGTCCAAATACCGGTTTGCCGAGTGAACTGGCGATTGCCTTGACGCTCTTGCCTTCCTGATACCGAAGTTGAAGCAGTTTCTGATTGGTCGGACTCAATTTCTTCAGGCACTCACGCAGGGCTTCCGTCAGAGCAGCCGCCTGTTTCATCTCGGTCATCGTGGTATCAGCCAATTCCTTAACCAGGGAATCATCAAACTGGATTCTGGACCGTTTATGTTCATTAAAAAACTTCAAAACCTGAGTATGCGCAATCGCAATTCCCCACGCCAGGAAACTGGTGCCCGGCTTAAATTGGTCGAATTTCCGCCACATCACCGTGGCAGTTTCCTGCAATAAGTCATTTGCATCAGCATAGTTATGGATAGAGGCCAGAATAAAGGCATACAAATTCCGCTGGTAGGTCATAAACAGTTGGAAAAACAGCTCATCCTTGGATGGATGGCCCTCAGAAGTCAGATTTTCTCGAAAATCGCTTTCCATCACTCTTTCTCCCTTTTGAAATAACACAAAAAGGCCGAATTGGACACAAAACTCGCAAACGCAGCAAAAATTTTCAAACGGCCGCCCACGAATGGCTCTCTTTCGGCTGGAATAAAATCGCAACTTCTTTATTCCGCCCATCTTATCGTTATTTTTCCATTTATTTCTTGACAGGTTTTCGGAAAAAAGTCATAATACAAAGAGCAAAGTAAACGTTTACTGAAATTGAATTGGGGAGTGTTCTTTGGGGGAAGGGGTACCATCCTGTCCGAGGAAGCCGAGCAGGGGCGCACTCTGTTTATCTATTGCAGCCCAATGGAGCTCCAAGATTGTCTTTTTGTCCCATCTCTTATCGTCCAAATCTCTGTCGTTCAGAAACTGCCGACCGTGCAAATATCAGGAGGCCCAACGTGATTGGAAATAAACTGTTTTTGACGGGATTGGTTTTCTGTTTTGGCGTTTCCTGTCTTTTTGCAGATGTGAATGTGCTGACAAATCCCGGTTTTGAAAACGGCACCGCCGGCTGGACTGCCCGCAATTGTACAATCTCAGCCGTTACATCCCCCGTTCACACCGGCACCTATAGTGCCCGTGCCTCCAATCGTACCGCCGCATGGCAGGGCATCCAGCAGTCTATTCTCGAGAAGGTCGCAATCGGGCAAACCTATCAGGTCTCCGGCTATGTGCGGGTCAGTACCGCCAGTGCCCAAGTCAAGGTTTCTATTCAAAAAACCGACGCCGGCGGTACCAGTTATGTAAATGTCGCGGTCGGCACGGCGAACAATACCGGCTGGCTTTATTTGTCCGGGACCTACACCGTCCAGGCCAACGGAACCCTGACGGAGTTGTGGGTCTATTTCGAAGGGCCTAATGCCGGTGTAGATTTATACGTCGATGATGCCTCCGTCTTCGGCTCTCAATTTACCGATGAGGCCTCTGTTCAGGTGAACACAGCCGCTCGATTTCAAACCATCGAAGGATTTGGAGCCGCCGGCGCCTGGTATGAAAGCATGCTCACCGGACACGTTCAAAGAACAGCCCTCTATAATCTTCTGTTTCGCGACCTTGGCCTGGATATCTACCGCGTTCGAAATACCTGCGACCAGTCCGGCGGGGCGGAATATATGAGCCGCTCCGCCGAAATCATCGCCGCAGGCCGCGCCTCCCTGGGACGCCCGCTGAAGGTGCTGGTTTCCTGCTGGTCTCCGCCGGCTTATCTGAAAAGCAACGGCCAGACAGGCAGCGGCGGAACGCTGATCGGAGGCCCCTCGAATTATGCCTACACCGAACTGGCCGAATGGTTTGCAGACAGCATCGCGGCGTGGAATAATCTGGGCGTCCATGTGGACTATCTCAGCATCCAGAATGAACCGGACTGGACTGCCGACTGGGATACCTGCCGATATGAACCCTCCCAAACATCCGATTATGCCGGCTATGCC
Organism: uncultured Phycisphaerales bacterium; assembly: GCA_937868095.1. GTDB lineage: Bacteria > Planctomycetota > Phycisphaerae > Sedimentisphaerales > Anaerohalosphaeraceae > JAHDQI01. The sequence goes on from CALMLO010000021.1 coordinate 2,670, forward strand.
CAGGCCCTCGAAGCCGTCTATACCGAACTGGCATCGCGTTTCGGTTCCGCCATGCCGAAAATGATCGGCCCGGAAACCACCGGTTTTTATGGAGCCGCCGGCAGCAGTCTTTCCGCGTATTTGTCCGCTCTCAATCCGTCTTATCTGCATGGGTATGCCCATCATCTTTATAACATTGCCGCCGGCGATGACCCGGATAAGTATCTGACGGCTATGCAGGCCTTTCAGTCCGCCTGGGGCACCAAGCCCCTTTTCCAGACAGAATACGAAAAGGCCGCCGGCAGCTGGCCGGATGCCTTCAACCTGGCGCTGCTGCTGCATAATGCCCTCACCGTCGAACAGGTCAGCGCCTATTTGTATTGGCAGCTGTTCTGGGGAGGCAGCGGCGGGTTGATTACGCTGAATTCAACCACTTCCTATACAATCAATTCCGATTATTACGGCTTCAAGCATTTTTCGGCCTTTATTCATTCCGGCTGGCAGCGCGTAGACGCCTCTGTCGATTCTCCGCTGGTGCGAAGTTCGGCTTATATCAGCCCTGATGCCCGGAGTTTGACAGTGGTCCTGCTCAATACCAGCCCGACCACTGCGGTTACGGTCTCTCCGGCTTTTCCCGACTTTACGATTACCGGCGGAACGGCCTATCGAACCACACAAACAGAAAACTGCGTCAGCATAGGCAGCTATACCGGCGGGACGCTGGTCTTGCCGGCCCGCTCCGTCGTTACCCTCTCTTTGACCGGATTTGTCGGCACACAGCATACGCTGACCCTTTCCTCTTCTGCCGGCGGCTCTGTCGCCGCCCCGGGGGAGGGCGCATTCACCTTCAGCGAAGGGACAGCTGTTTCGATTGCCGCCGCGGCAGAGGGCTCCTATCGTTTTGTCCGGTGGGTTGGTACAGCCGCAGATGCGGGCAAGGTAGCCGACCCCTTTGCCGCTGCTACCACAGTGATTGTCGATGCCGACTACACCCTTCAGGCCCTTTTTGAATATGACCTCACACCGCCTTCTCCTCAGCCGATCTGGCGGGTTGCCCCAACAGCCACCGGCCCGACCCGCCTTACCATGACCGCCGCCTCCTGCACCGATGACAATCCGCCCGTGGAATACTGGTTTGAATGCCTGACAGATTCGGCCTTCTCCAGCGGCTGGCAGGCCAGTCCCGCCTATCATGTCGAATATCTTTCTCCGGCTTGCGAATATGTCTTTCAGGTCAAAGCGCGGGACAGCGCGGCGGCCCGCAATGAGACCGGCTGGTCACCGTCGGCCTCAGCCGTCACCGAACCGCCCCGCAGGGATGTTCAGATTCTCAGCGGCTTCCGGAGCGGTCTGACCCACGCCGCACCCGCTTCCGCCGCCCGCCGGCTTTTGGTCTTTACCGCTCACGCCGAAGGAACGAACAGCTCGATGTCCCTTGCCGGTCTGACCTATGGCGGCGTGCCGATGACCAAGATTGCAGAAGGCCGCCAGTTCGCCTCCGTTTCGCAAAGTTATGTCTATATAGCGGCTTTTGTTCTTGACGAAGCCGGCATTGCCGCTGCTTCAGGCAGCGGTTTTGCACCCGTCTGGAGCACAACCCCCGCCGGTGTCGGCTATGCCAGCGCATTTTTTGATTCTGTCCATCCTGCGGCCCCCGTCTCCTTTATTGATGTCAAAGGCGCAGAAGATGTGACGGTTTCCTCCTCTGCCCTTTACGCGGAAAAAGGCGATATAGTGATTGCCGCCGGCGCCTGCAGCGAGGAAGGCGACTATACCGCCGGCAATGAATTCATCAAAGCCGTTGAGTTGGATATTTCTTCCGCGGACGGTATCGTCGTCTGGAAACGCTCCGATTCACCGGCCTTCCAGACCCCCGGCATAACGCATTCTGTCGGCTATGCCCAAGCCCTGCTCAGTTTTGTCGTTCAGGGAGCCCCTAAGGAACCGCTCTACGGGGATATCAACGGGGATTTTACAGTGAATATGGAAGATTTGCCGCTCTTTATGGACGCATGGCTGACGGCGGAATGTGAACCGCTGGATATCAGCGGCGACTGCTGGATTGATTGGTTTGAACTGGCGGAATTAGCCCGCAACTGGCTCCAGTAGGAGAACGCAACCCGGCCGACCTCCGCTTTCATACAGCGGCCGCCGTGCCGCCTACTGATAGGTGTACAGCCGAACGTGCTGAACCCCAACCGGTCCCATCGGCAGACGGACGTGCCGCCCCTGATGGCTTTCATCGCCGCTCAGACGGCGAATCCGCCTCCATTCTCCCTCGCGGAAAAATCCCTCTTCAATGGAAAGAAGTCCCGCCTGCGTCTTCGGCTGAACAGATTGAAAGGTGATGATAATCCCCGTGCCGGCAATCAGAAATTCATCCGGCCCGCTCGCCAGAATCAGCCCGCCCGCCGCCGGCCACGAAGCCGCCTTCGGGTCGCCCCCGGACCAGCCCCACGTGTAATCATGCCGCACATGCAGAATATACCCGCCCAGGCGGATTTCCTCAGAAGGGGTTTGCTTATCCAGCAGGACGCCTCTGGTTAATGATTGCCCCTGCCGGGCCAGCAAAGTTTCAGAAAGTCCCTCCAGGGTTTCGTATGCTTTGCTCAGCGCTGCCGCCGCCGTTTCCTCGATGGAATCAATGGCAAAGGGACTGAAGCCGATGGCCTCGTGCTGCCCGACAGCATAAAAAACCTGCGCGGCACACTGGGGCCCTTTGCGATTTTCAGGAATAAACAGCGGATTATCCGGCCGGTGATACTGCGCACACCAGAACGAAAAGTCAGGAAAGTAAATATCCGGCGACAAAAAATCCACAGCCGGCGCAGCCGCCTTCCAGATATCCATCAGATGCGGCAGAGGGCCGCCGCTCGGATACTGCCCCGGCTTGCGATCAGCCCGATTCAGCGCAGCATTCACAAACATCGGCAGCGGATATTCTGCCTTGCCGGCCGCCGCAGCCGCCTGCACATACCGGCCGTAATGCCACGCCGTAAAATACTCCTCCGCCGCAGGCCCTTTCCCGAACACTTCCTGCCAGCTGCCGCTTTGACGAAATCCACGCCTCGCCCATCGGGCATAAAGACCCGGATGAAGCGAGTTTTTATGAGCCGCTAAATACTCCATCAATTCCTGCGGCACCGGCCCGGCAAAGGCCTCATTGGCCGCCGGCCCCCACTCGCGGGCATTCTCAAGCATTCCCACCTCATTTTCCACCTGCACCAGAATAACCGTCTGATACGGCTGGTCTGTCCGGCGAAGATGACGCATCAGCGCCCCAAACGCCCGCACGTCGGCACGGCGGTTTTCCTCGCTGAACGCCGACAGAATTTCCAGCGGCCGACCGTCTTTCAGACGAGCCCGCGGAAAACGCTGCCAGTCCGTTTTGACCCACGCCGGCGCATAGCAGGACATGCTGTTTTTCCACGAACCGAACCAAAGCAGAATCAGCCGCAAATGATAAGCCCGGGCCTTCTCCAGCAGCCCGTCAACCCCCGAAAAATCAAACTGGTTCTCCGCCGGCTCAATCTGATCCCAATACACCGGCACCAGCACCGTATTCAGATGCATCTGCGCCAGCCGGGGCCAGACGGGCTCCAGATAAGACAATTCCGTTGCCGCCGAATTGCCCACTTCCCCCCCAAGCACAAGAAACGGCTTGCCCTCCACCATCAGTTGAACGGCCTGTCCCTGCCGCCGCAGAAAAGGAATGCTCTTATCCCCCTCATTTCCGGCGGATGCGCAAAAGCCCATCGCCAACATCACAGACACAACCAAACCGGCGCTGTGCATCGTTTGTCCTTATTCAGAAACCCGCAGAATAATTTTTTGGAGGTCCTCATCCCGGGAAGAATTGCCCACCATAATTTCAAACTCCCCGGGTTCGACGGTATATTCCATATCCGCATTGTAAAAAGCCAGCTGTTCCGTTCCAATCGGCAGGGCGACGGTTTTGGTTTGTCCGGGCTTGAGGGAAATCCGCTCAAACCCCTTCAGTTCCTTAATCGGCCGCGTTACCGAACTGACGCAGTCCCGGATATACAGTTGGACCACCTCATCGCCCGCCATGGAGCCGACATTGGACACATCCACCAGCACCTGCGTGGACTCGCCTTTGAGGATATGCTCCTTTTTCAGACGAAGATTGCGAAACTCAAACTTCGTATAACTCAGCCCGTATCCGAAGGCAAACAGGGGGCTGATGTCGTCAAAAAGGTATCCCCGACGGGCTGAGGGCTTGTAATTGTAATAAGCCGGAATATGCCCGACCGAACGCGGAAAAGTAATCGGAAGTTTTCCGCTCGGACTAATCTGACCGAAAATCACCTCCGCCGCAGCCCGCCCCGTCTCCTGCCCCAGATACCAGCATTCGAAAATCACCGGCACTTTGGCCGCCAGATTGCACACCGACAGCGGCCGGCCGTTGAACAGAAGGGCAACAATCGGCTTGCCCGTCGCCGCCAGCGCGTCCACCAGTTCATCCTGCAGCCCGACCATCTGCAGACTGGCACGGTCCCCCAGATGATTCTTTTCATACGCCTCGCGCGAGGTCTGTTCATTGCCGCCGATGGCCAAAATCACCGCATCCGCCTGCCGGGCAACCTCAACCGCCTCGGCAATGGATTTGCGGTCTTCCTCCGGATTGCTGAGCACCACCTCATCCTGTTCCCACGAGCCGCCGACCGTGATTTTGCACCCTTCGTGATACAGCACCCTGGCCCGGTTTCCTGCATACTCTCGAATCCCTTCCAGCACCGTAACGAAATATTTGGGCGTGCTGCTGTAGCCGCCTAAAAGAACCCGGTCGGCATTGGGGCCGATGACGGCAATCGTTTTAATTTTTTTCAGATTCAAAGGCGCCAGGTCGCCCTCGTTTTTAAGCAGGGTGATGGTTTTTCTGGCCGCCTCCAGCGCCAGCTGCGCATGGGCCGCACAGCCGACAACCTCTTCGGCACGGTCCGGGTCCGCATAAGGGTCTTCAAAAAGCCCCAGCCGGAACTTCCATTCGAGCATCGGAGCAATCAGCTCATCCAGCAGGGCCTCCGTAATCAGCCCTTCCCGCACGCACTCGGTCAGCCGCGGGTAGCAGTCCGGATCCGGCAGTTCAATATTAACGCCGGCCAGCGCCGCCAGGGCCGCCGCATGCTTGGTGTCTTCGGCCACATGATGACCATACAGACCGGGCCGCTCGTACAATTCGCGAATCCCGTAATAATCGGACACCACAAATCCGCGAAATCCCCATTCCTTTCGAAGAACATTCCGCAGCAGCCACCGGTTGGAATGCGAGGGCACCCCGTCAATTTCGTTATAGGAAGCCATCACGCTGACAGCGCCCTCTGCCACTGCCTTTTGGAAGGGATATAGAAAAATCTCCCGCAGAACGCGAAGCGACACATTAACCGGCGCACAGTTTGTCCCCGATTCCGGCTGGCCGTGAGCCGCAAAGTGTTTCAGCGTGGCAATAACATGCTTTTTGTCCTGAAAGGTGCAGTCTCCCTGAAACCCTCGTACCGCCGCCGCCCCCAGACAGCCGACCAGATAAGGGTCTTCGCCGAATGTCTCCTCCACCCGTCCCCACCGCGGTTCGCGGGCCACATCGACAACCGGCGTCAGGGCCTGATGGGCCCCCCGCACACGGGCCTCATAAGCCGTCATTGCGTACAGCCGTTCAACAAGGTCCGGGTCAAAGGTGCCCCCCAGACCAATGGGCTGCGGAAAACTGGTCGCCTCCGGCGCCGCATGCCCATGAAGGCATTCTTCATGAAAAATAACTGGAATCCCCAGCCGGCTCTCTTCAATGAAAAACTTCTGAATCGCGTTGGTCAGTTCCGCCGTCTGGCGAGGATTTTTCCCGCCGGCTGTATCGCTGGGCCGCGCAACCTGTCCCAGACCATAACCCTCCGGGTAACTGGCCTTGGCTTTGGCCCGATCAAACTCGCCTTTCTCGTTAATCAGTGTTTTCATTTTATCGTTCCAGATGCACAGCATCTGCGCGACCTTTTCTTCCAGTGTCATTCGGGAAATCAGGTCTTTGACCCGCCTTTTCACAGGATAGGAAGGATTTAAATAAGCAGGTTTATTTTTCGATGCACGTTTCATTTCCAGCGATTCTTTCTCCAGTCTGATGGCTATGGTGGTATCCGTTCAAAAATCAAACACTGCCGGCGCCGTTCTGAACGCTCTCGGCATTATTTTTTCTCCTCTTTCATTTCTTTAGCGGTTTTCACAACGGCATAGAAGGCAGGTTTCGGCTTGCATTGCCGGTCGAACAGGAGCGGATAATCCGTCCGCCCGCGCACCGGCCAGTTATTCCGCCACGAATCGCCGTCGTGAACGTTCCAGAAGGTCACCCTGTCAATCTTGTCCGCATGCTTGCAGAACAGCGCAAAAATTTCAGCATACCGCTTCGCCAGTTTCTGCTGCATCTCCTCCGGCAGCCCGTCCGGCCACGGATTCAGTTCCTTCTGCAGTTGAAAGTTCTGCGCCGCATCAGCCCCCCGATAGTTGCCCGGATTGGGCAGGACCGTCAGGTCCAGTTCCGTAATCATCACCTTCAGCCCCAGCGCCGCATACGTCTCAATACTTTTTTCGGCCTCGTCCAGCGGCGGATAATCCAGCCCCCAGTGCCCCTGCATCCCGATACCGTCAATGCGAAGCCCTTTTTCGTGAAGTTCATTCACCAGACTGACCACCGCCTGACGGTGCTCCGGTTTCCACATATCATAGTCATTGTAGTACAATTCGGCACTGGGATCGGCCTGGTGGGCAAACTCAAACGCCCGCGCGATATAATCCGGCCCGATGATTTGCAGCCATTTGCTCTTCCGCAGTTTCCCGTCGCCGCCGATGGCCTCGTTGACTACATCCCACGCATGAATCCGCCCCTTGTAGCGGCCGACGACGGCATCAATATGTTCTTTCATGCGCCGCAGCAGCAGCTGGCGGTCCGCCGGACTGCCGTCCGCTTTTTCAAACACCCACGACGGCGTCTGACTATGCCACACCAGCGTATGGCCCACCAGAAACATCTTGTGCTTTTCGCCGAACTCCACAAAACGATCAGCGGCCTCAAAGGCATATACCTCCGGCTGAGGATGAACGCTTTCCCATTTCAGAATGTTTTCCGGCGTAATCGTATTAAAATGCTTGAGAATCAGAGCCGTCTCAGCAGGGGACTTCTCATAAATCTGCCCCGCATTTAATGAGGTGCCGATTTTGAAGAAATCCGCAAAAACCTCTTTCAAAGCAGGCACTTCTTCCTCTTGTGCCGCACGTGCCGACCCGGCAAAGATGACCGCGATTCCCAAAACAACCCATACCCATTTGACAGCTTTCATCGAATGATTCCTTTCAATTTTCAGGTTCACTTTCATAGGACTTCCGACGTTCAATCAGGTCGGTTTCAATCTGTTTCATCCGCAGATTATTCAGCGGGTAAAAGAGCATTATCGCCGCCCCCAGAAGGGCAAACACAGCCGGATAAACACTCATGCACATCCGAATACCCTTCAGCGCCGAGGCCGTCTGTTCCTGATTTTCCTGATAGCCGTAGCCGGCCAGAATCCACCCCAGCAGTGCCCCTCCGAAGGCCACCCCCAGTTTGAGAGCAAACAAAGACGCCGCCATAATCAAAGCCGTCGCACGCCGTTCGTTTCTCCACTCCGAGTAATCGGCCGTATCGGTATAAATCGCCCATTGCAGAACCGAAACCGGCCCCACAGAAAACGACGTTACCAGCTGCAGCAGCCATAAGACCTTCAAATCCTCCGGCCCAAGAAAATAAACCCCAGCCGTGGAAAGCCCCGCCAACACCAGAAAGCCGAGATAGCAGGCGGACTTGCCCAGATATTGACTAAGCCGTTTGGTGAGAACCGCTCCCAGGATAGTAGCCGTTGTCCCCGAAAGCAGGTAATAAGTGGACAATTTTTGAAACGAAAGATTCCAGACATGACCAAATAGAACAATTTCCTGTTCTTGGATGAAATATTTGAAATAATACATAATGGTACTGTTTCGCATCACAATATAGGTCAGCTGGAATACCGTCGCTCCGCCTATCAGCAGCCACGGGACATTCGTAAACAGGTCTTTGATGTCTTGCAGAATTGGATTTTTCTGACCTTTCGGCGGCTGGACTCGTTCCCGCGTCGTCGCAAACGTAATCAGAAACAGCAGAACAGCCAGCCCCCCAAGCACCATCAATGCACGCTGCCAGCCGAGCCGTTCATTGTCCCCCCCGAAATACCCGACCAGATTCAGCAGGGCATATTGAACAACAAAGGTCCCCCCAAAGGCCGCCACAAACCGATAGGCGGAAACAACCGTCCGCTCCATCGAGTTGGGCGTAATCACCCCCATCAGAGCACAGTAGGGGACATTGATGGCCGTATAAATCATCGTCATCACCGTATAGGTCACATAGGCATAAACCAGTTTGCCGGTCGGCCCCCAATTGGGAGTGGTGAACATCAGAACAGCGAAAAAGCCGAAGGGCACGGCAAACCACAGCAGATACGGACGGAATTTACCCCAGCGTGAATGGGTACGGTCGGCAATGGCCCCCATAATCGGGTCATTCACCGCGTCCCAGATGCGGGTTATCATCAGCATCGTCCCCAGCGATGCCGCAGAGATGCCGAACACATCCGTGTAAAAATAGGCCAGATAGGTAATGAAGATTTGGAAGATAAGATTAGATGCCATATCTCCTACGGCATAGCCAATCTTTTCCCAAGCAGGCAATCTGTAGGATTCGCTGTTTTCCATTGCTTTTCTCCTGGTCCAATCCTTGAGTTTACCGGTCTGCTTTTTGTTTTTCAATCGGATTTGCAAAACGGCCGAAGTACTCCAGACACACATCCCGCCATTGACGGGCATTGTCCGCCTGAATCTGAAGCCGTCGGCGGACTTCTTCAAAACGCTCCGGGTCAATCTTGCCTTCCAAAGAGGCCCATGCCGACTGCATCCATTCCGCATACGCAGCCCCCCGATGATAATGCGCCTGCAAGTCCTCCCAAAGGGTCTGTCCCGACTTCATCCGCCAGTCCCACGGCAAATGATGAAACCAAAGCAGGTATTTCTCCGGACAGGTTTTCGGGTTGTCCAATTGCTCCCGCAAAGGCGAAAAATACTGAAGCACCGCCCCCGTTCCGCTCGTACTGCGGTCAAACCCAATCCCGTTCGGCTCCGCCCGATGATAATAAGTGGAACTCCAGTCATGCCGAACCGGATGCACAAAATCCGGCGCCGGCCCGTAATGATGGCCTTCCGCCATCAGATGAGCCAGCCCCAGCGGCGTCATCGTATCCACACACGCCTCCCACGAGCCGGCCATCATCTTCCCAATCACCTCCACGACCTCCTTGTCATTGGTAAACGTCATCCGAATCCATTCTTCCGCCAGTGTTTCCGCCGAAAGAGTATGGTTCCACCCCAGCCGGCCGAAGGCATACCAGTTGGCCTGCGAGAAGGGGTGTCCCGTCCAGTTGACATCGCTGCCGATCCCCGATACGCCGGCAATGCCGGTCAGCGAATGCCCGAAAACCGAACTGTCGACAATTCGTCCCACCGTACTGCCGGGCCCCCGCGCATACGTATCCGAATCGAGCACCTCTTTCCATTGCGGTCCCAGATACACCAGATAATTGGCCTGGCCGGTGTACTCCTGTGTAATTTGCAGCTCCAGCAGCAGCGGCGTTTTCGCCATCGCCCCAAACAGCGGATTAAACGGCTCACGCGGCTGAAAATCAATGGGGCCGTTCTTCGTCTGAATCATAACATTCTTTGCAAACTGCCCGTCCAGCGGCACGAACTCCAGATAGGCACACTTGGCCCGATCCGAATCGATCGACAAATCATAGACAAACGACCGCCACATCACAATCCCCCCATAAGGCGCCGCCGCCTCTGCCAGCATATTGGCGCCGTCCGCATGGGTTCGTCCGTACATCTGCGGACCCGGCTGTCCCTCCGAATACGCCTTCACAAGAAACCCCCCGAAATCCGGAATCAGCCGATAGATTTCCTCCGTCTTTTCCTTCCACCACCGGCGCACCGCCGGCTCCAGCGGGTCGCACGTCGAAAGCCCCCCAATTTCCATCGGAGAGGTAAACTTAACGCTCAGATAAACCCGAAGACCGTAGGGCCGAAGCACATTGGCAATCGCCGCCGTTTTCTCCAGATACGGCGCCGTTAAAATCTTCGCCTGCGCATTGACATTATTCAGCACCGTCCCATTGATGCCGATAGAGGCATTAGCCCGAGCATAATCTTTGTATCGCGGGTCGATAACCTCCGGCAGCTGCTCCCATTTCCAGATAGACCGCCCCGCATAGCCCCGCTCTACGCTGCCGTCCAGGTTGTCCCAGTGGTTCAGCAGCCGTCTTTGGATTTTCGGTTTCTCCTGCACAGCCAGCCGGTCAATCGGCTGATGAGTCTGCATCAGCCGCAGCAGGTGAAAACTGCCGTATAAGACCCCTCGCGGCTGGTTGGCGGCAATCAGCGTAATCGGCTTTTGATTCCATACGGCAGAGCGAAGAAGGTATCCTTCATCACCCGCCTGCTTCAGGTCCGCCTCCTCCAGCAGCGATTTCACAAGAGGACAGCTCCGCGGTGTGCCGGCGGCAATCGCTCCGGCCTGCCCCGCAGAGTCGGCAATCGGAACCTCCCGCCCCAGCAGCCCGCCCAACCCCCGCTGAAGTTCTTCTGCGGCCGCCGCCAGCGTCGGCTCAGACCGGTCAATCACAATTTCCGATGCCAGTTTGTCATACTGGGCGCGGATTTCCATGTTTGAAATCGGCTCATAACGAAGCCACAGTCGGCTGCCGTCCTCTCCCTGTGCCGAAGCCGCCGCCAAAAACAGCACCCCAAACAGCACCTCCACGGTTCGAACGAAAAAACCTGTCCGCCGCTTGCCTCTCATTGTCTGTCCCATCTTGGTTTCATATTTAAAAAAGAGGGCCTGTTCTTCACAGGCCCTCAGCCGTTCCCCTGTACTTGTTCAGAGAAAGCCGCTATGGCAGGCCTTCCGCCCCGCAAGCCGGACCTTTCGCCCGTGTGCTTATCTCGAGCCCGGGTTCCGTTCATAAAACAGGTTGATATCCGCCACCCAAATCCCGGGCCGCTGCGGCTTGGTTTCGTAATCGGCCCTGACAAACAGTTCCTCTTTGCGGAAGTATTCCACATGCCCGTCATAAAAGAGCACATTGGCACCTTGGCTGTGCCGATAGAATACCGGCCCATGCAGGTTGTATTGCTTCTTGTATTCTTCGATAGACAACTGGCCCGCCTCGTCCCATCCTTTGGCAGGGTCTGCTGAATACCAATGGGCCCACCAGTCAATCCCGTCCACGAACGCCAGTACGCGGGCGGGCATCCGCAGCGCGCTTTGCTTATGCCCCATGTACTTGTTGAAGCCCGGGTTGGTGATGTAGTCAAAGCCGCCCCATTCCGTCGAATTCATCGCATAACTGGTCAAGACACCCATACTGCTCACATTGGCCAGGTCCACGCTGATTTTGTCCGACGGACACATCAGTTTGCGCGGGATGCCGTAATACTTCGGTTCCTCACTTCCTCTCAGACTGTCCGCATCAAGGATAGCCCGAAATCCTTCGTTGCGAATCCAGTCCACCGCCGTGCCGCTCGTATTGATATACCGCAGGGGGACATAAGCCCCGTTGTATTCTGTTGCATAAGCAATGTTAGCCACACCGAGAGTCTTAAAGTTGTTGGTGCATAAAATCCTCATTCCCTGCTCTTTGGCGCGCCGGAGGGCGGGCATCATGATGGCCAGCAGCATCGCAATGATGGCAATGACCACCAGCAATTCAATTAATGTGAAGGCCTTTTTCGTTTTCATAATTTTTTCTCCACAGTACAGAGAACGGTTTTTTGCACCTTGCCCGTTATTTTTCGAATCGGCGGTCCGGATTCGCCCTCCCGCTGTCCGGACCGCCGTTTTTTACCAAAACCTCCGGACAAAAAGGTTATAAAAAGGTTCTTATTTCCGTTTCCGCAAAGTCAGCAGACAGCCCGTTCCCAGCAGAGCCAGTGTTGCCGGCTCCGGGACACCCGTCAGCTGCGCGTTGTCAAAATACATATCCGTTGGAGCACCGCCGCCGGTGTTCAGGGCCAGAATGATTTCAATGTATCCTGTGCTCGTAATCTGATCCCGGAACGCACTGTAGTCCACGGTGAGCGTCGCCGTCCGCTGCCCGGAGCCGGGCCACCAGTAGAAGTTCACAGGATTGCCGCCAGCCACTTCGGTCCAGCCCGGACCGGCCGCATTCATATACACCGCATAAATCTGCGAGTATCCGCCCGTGATCGTCCCGTCATTGGCTCGAACGCTTACATCCATCGAAAACGTCGAACTCTTCATAAAGACTGCTCGCTGCTCTGCATTCAGTTTGATAGCCAGCGACTGAGCCCAGCCCGACTGGTCAACCCGCAAACTTTTGCTGCCCAGCGTTGCTCCAATCGTGCTCGAACTGTATTTCTCCGGCAGTGTCTCAATGGCCGCCTGTCCCTGGCCCCAGTCAATCCAGCCGTCGCCGCTGGCGGGCATCGATTCCCAGTTGCCGATCACCAGCGCCGGCGACTCCATGCTCATTACCAAAAGGCCCAGCAAGGCCAGCCCGACTACTTTTTTCATTGTCCTTCCTCCAAAACAGAATCTCCAATTTACTCTTTACCCTGCGCCTCAGGGCACGGTCTATAGTTATCACACGCCTCACACGCTTAGCCGGGGTATCCTTGCAGACCGCCCCGGTTTGTTTCTATCACCAACTCGCCTTGCAGGTCGGGTCTGTTTCGAACAGCGCCGGGTCATTGCACACCATCCACGACTCCGCAATATACACAAAGTCATTCAGGTCAATCACGCAGTCGCGGTTGAAATCAGCCGCCAGACCCTGCTGCCGCTGGAAAACCTGCTCGCAGTTCTGCGGCTCAATTTCAAGCCGCCCCTGCGCATAATGGGCTGCCGCACGCTCCGAACTCAAAACCCCGGCATAGATGGCAAACTCATCAAAATCCCCTGTAACCGTGTTATAAACATATCCGCGGTTATTTTCGCCGCCGATAACCAGGTGGTCCTGCTCCGGCCCCAGTTTCGCCGGATATCCCTCCCGACCGACCACCGTCGAGCCGACCAGTTCCCCGTCAACAAACAGCTGAATCTGCATCTGGGCCGGATTGTCGTTGTATCCTTCATCGTAGGTCACCACATAATGATGCCATCCGCCGTCTGAGGGAGTCTCCACACCCGGATACCAGAAGTCTATATGATTGGGCTCAGCGGGGTCTGTGCCGTTCAGCACTCGCAGCGTGCCGAAAGCCACTCCTTCATCGGCGGCCTGTCCAAACCCGGGAGCATAATTCTCCCGCGTATAAGGCCCAATCTGCTGGAAGAACATTCCGTACCGGGTTATCGATTCAATCTTTGCCCAGAACTCGAACGTAATATCATCCGGCGCAAAGGCATAGTCATCCTGGTAGGTACCTCCCCAGCCCGGCTCGTCAAGCACCGATGCAGCCACGAGGCCTGCACTGCCCCCGTTCAGGTAAATCGCATTGCCGATGCCGCCGGAGGGGACGAGAGACGCACCGCTTCCCGCCTGGGTCCAGTAGTTATTTTCGGAGGAATCCACCAGCGGCATTTCTTCAAACTTCAGATACAGAACCGGCTTATCCGCCCGCACAAGTTCTTCATAGCTGGCAGGCAGAAGAATCTGCGCATTGTCAAAGTACATCTCCGGCGGGGCGCCGCCGCCTGTATTCAAAGCAAAAATAATCTCGATATAACCCGGATTGGGACTGGTGATTTGTTCCTTAAATGCCGTATAGTCCACCACCAGCGTTTGCGTCCGCTGCCCGGAGCCGGACCACCAGTAGAAGTTTACCGGATTATCACTGGCCACAGCAGTAAAGCCCGGACCGTCCGCATTCATATACACCGCAGAAATCTGTGAGTATCCGCTCTCGATCGTCCCGTCATTGGCCGCCACCGTCATATCAATCGAAAACTTATTGCCGGCCATAAAGGCCGCCCGCTGCGTTTCATTCAGTTTGATAGCCAGCGACTGCCCCCAGCCCGACTGAATCACCTTCAAACTTTGGCTGCCCAGCGTTGCACCAATCGTGCTCGAACTGTATTTCTCCGGCAGTGTTTCAATGGCTGCCTGTCCCTGGCCCCAGTCAATCCACCCGTCGCCGCTGGCGGGCATCGATTCCCAGTCTCCAATAACCAGCGCATAACTTGGCGCAGCCGAAGCAAATATCAGCACCGCCGCACAAATTGCCCCAAGGGCTTTCATTCGATTACTCATCGGTTTATCTCCTCTTCAAAAAGTTCTCGTCATCCTCTCCGCCGATTACTGAACGTTGGGGTTGTAGTCCACCAGCCAGCTGTTCACCATCTCCGCCAGGTCCGCAAGGTCCACCCGGCAGTCGCGGTTCAGATCGCCCGCCGGCTCCAGCTCATACAGGTACACATCCTCGCAGTTGTCCAGCGAAATCGGCCCCACATACACCAGCTGAAGCCGAACAACGTCAAAATACAATTCCGTGTTCGCCCATTTCAGATCATGAGGCCCCGCAAACAGGTTGACCGGCAGTTCCTCCAGCGAGTGATAAACCTTAGGATCTTCTTGGTGCTGGGCTTGGGTGAGGGTTCCCAGGAATTTCCCATCCAGATACATATTCAGCCCCGCCGCCCCCCAAAGTGTTACAAAATCCGCCGACAGCAGGTACTTGCCCTGTGCATCTTCCGGCACAAAGAGGTCATAAATCATATACTCGCCGGTGTCCAGATAGTGAACATAATTGCCCAGGTCTGGTCCGTAAAAGGTAATTTCACCGCCCCGCCCATTGGTATCAAAGGCCACGTCATAATTGCGGGCGTCAATCGTATTGTCATTGGGGTCGCTGGATGGCGAAATCACAAACGGCCTCTTGGTGCTGACCAGCTGAAGTCCATTGATTACATTTGTATAATACAGCCGAATCATATTCGGATTGCCCAGCGGCACATTTTCGAAAACTACATAATTGCCGCCCTCGACAAATCCCTCGCTGACTCCTCCGCTGACGGACGCGGTACCCAAAATAATATCATTGCTGTCCGCCAGGGTAAAAGTGCCCGCTTCGCTTCCGTACACAATCAAATCAAAATTGCCGCCGTACGCCCCCTCGCCCATAAAGGCAATATTGGGGTCGCTCAGTCCGCCCAGGTGAATCGTATTGACAAATCCGTCATCCATCAGCCCCGAACCGGAGCCCGCAATATACCCATGCCCCAGCCCGTCATCTCCAATCCACACCTGGGCGGCATAGGTACTGGGCGCAGCGCCTTGCCCCTGCTTAACCAGGTTGCTCGACCGCTGCGAGCCCACCGGAACCCCCCAGCCCCCGTAGAAGGCAATCCAGTCTGTTCTTCCTGGAAAGACACCCTCTCCCTGGTAGGCCGTATCATTGCCGTAACTGTTGAAGTCAATGTTAATGACCTCCACAGCGAAGGCCGTTCCTGCCGCCGCCAGACACCAGAGCAAAATCGCAAATCCTCTTTTCTTTTTCATACTGCCTCCTGGATTCATTTTTCTTCAATTTTCTTCCCTGACACCCGTCTTCCGATTGTCTTCCCTGCTGTTTATGGCATGACTCAAACCCTCTGCATTCTTGTCGGCAAGTACTTCCCGGTCATATCCGCTCACCCGCCCCTCTGACAGGGCCGTCTCTTCCGGTCCTTTTCTTCCATTCGGGGGGATAGCCGAAGCACGGATAATCAGGTGCTGGCGAAGTTTGATGGTTTGGCCGACGCGTTCTTCCGCCGGCTGCTGAATCTGCTTCAGCAGCAGTTGGGCGGCCAGTTTGCCCATTTCACGCGACGGCGCACCCATCCTCGTCAGGGCCGGCTTGACAATATCGCACAAATATTCATCGTTAAAGCACATCAAACTCACCTGCTCCGGAATCTGAATGCCGCAAACCGGCGCATCATGAAGAATCTTCAGCGCCACCACATGGTCGTAGGCCAGAATGGCAGTGGCCTTCTCCTCCAGAACCGCCCGTGCCAGAAAGTCCTGGGGATTGCTGAACGGTTTTTCCCCCTCCTCAATCGCCTTCAGCCCCAGCCGCTTCAGTTCCGCTGTATAGGTCGAATATCGCTCCTCGATACTCATGTGCCGGCGGTGTTCCGGTGTCGGCCCCGCATAGGCAATCCGCCGATGCCCAAGCCCGTACAAATACTGAATGGCCTGCCGGGTCGCTTCAATATCGTCCGGCACCACTGAACACCCTCGCGGCCCGCAAGGCCCGTTGATGACCACATAAGGCAGACTGGTTTTCTCCATCTCCTCAATCGTTCGCGGAGAGCATTCCTGAGTAACGATAATCCCGTCCACCCGCCAGGGCGGCAGCTCCGTATCATCACGAAGCAGGTTCGGTGCCGTCGCGCAGATGTCAAATTGGTGGGCCTGCAGCAGACGGACGGCCTCTTCCGTCGTCAGTTGATAAATGTTGGTCGGCCAGCCGAACACCGTGTTATAGCCGATGATGCCGATGATTTTGGTTTGACGCTTGACCAGATTCTTGGCCGCCAGGTTCGGACGATATCCCAGTTCTTCGGCCATCTGGGTGATTAATTGGCGAACTTCTTCGCGAACGGAAAATCCATTGGAGTAGTTGCCGTTGAGGACGCGGCTGACGGTAGCATTGCTTACCCCGCAGTGGGCGGCTATTTCGCGTACCGTCGGGATGGAAGACCTTTTTTTGGCCATGGCAGAGGGCCTCGGCTTTTTCTTCAAACGAACGGTTTCAGTAAACGTTTACTGCTTTCGGTGATAAAAATGCCTGCTTCTTCATTTTCCGGCACATCCTTTTGCGCTTCTCGGTGGGGTTCAGCAGTTCTTCAGTAAACGTTTACTTTACTTTATCCCTTCCGCGAAAACTTGTCAAGATTCCTTGCAGAAAATTCTCAGAGAACCCCCGCAAAACCGTCCGATAAATCTCTCCTAAGCCCTTTGTGAATAATAGGTTAAGAAAATCTATCTCCGCCCCTTGTAAAAATGAAAAATCCCGTTTTTTTATCCGCCTGCTCTTTCACACCCTCAAGCCCGGTGGGGGAGATTGTCTTTCGTTTGAACCGCCGCTCGGAAACGACAAATGCAGCAGCCGGCGGCAGCGAGTATCGCCGACGGATTTGTCTGGAACTGGAATAAGTTACAGCCCTGAAGGTACTCGGGGTGACAGGATTCGAACCTGCGACCTCCTGGTCCCAAACCAGGCGCTCTCGCCAAGCTGAGCTACACCCCGCAAGCCCTCTTTTGCGGATGAAAAGCAATTTTATAAATCCATTTGCAAAAAAGCAAGCGAAACGTTATACTCTCTAATTATCGCCTTACCGCCTATTCACACGAAGGGAGAGTATGGATAGAAAATGGCAAGTGGGCAGCGGCACAATCGAACTGGTCCAGGGGGACATCACCGAACAAGATACCGATGCGATTGTCAATGCTGCCAATTCCCAGCTGATTCTCGGCGGCGGGGTTGCCGGAGCCATCCGACGCAAGGGCGGCCCGACCATTCAGCAGGAATGTCTCCGAAAAGCCCCAATTCCGGTTGGCGGGGCAGTCTTGACCTCCGGCGGTAATCTGAAAGCACGCTATGTCATCCACGCCGTCGGGCCGCGCATGGGGGAGGGCGACGAAGACCGAAAACTCCAGCAGGCAGCCCTGAATTCCCTCAAGGTCGCCGATGCCCACCGCCTTCAGAGTATCTCCTTTTGCGCCATCAGTACAGGCATCTTCGGATATCCCATCGACCGCTGCGCTCGCATTATGCTCAAAACAGCCGCCGAATATCTTCAAAATCCTCAAACCGCCATCCGCCGCGTTGTTTTCTGCCTCTACGACCGCGCTTCATTCGATACCTTTGCCGCCGCCCTCGAGGAATTGAAGAATGAAAGCAGCCGTTCTCAGTGAAATAGCCCCCATTGAGCGCCGGCCGATTCGCCTGCTTGACCTGCCTGAACCCTCTCCGGCCCCCGACGAACTCCTCCTCAAGGTTCTCGCCTGCGGCCTCTGCCGTACCGAACTGGATGAAATAGAAGGCCGATTGCCCGTCCCCAAACTTCCGCGGGTACTCGGCCATCAGGTAGTCGGTCGTGTCGTTCACAAAGGCCCCGGCGTCCGCACAGTAGAACTCGGCGCACGCGTCGGTGTTACCTGGCTGTGGAAGAGCTGCGGCCGATGCTCCTTCTGCGCCGCCGGCTTCGAAAATCTCTGCTCCAGCGCCCTCTGGACAGGGCTGGATGTCGATGGCGGCTATGCCGAATATATGACCGTTCCCGCCGACTTTGCCCACCCTCTGCCGGCCTGCCTGGATGACCTGCACACGGCGCCTCTTCTTTGTGCGGGGGTTATCGGCTTTCGGGCCTTGCGTTTAGCTCAGATTCAGGACGGCCAGATTGTCGGGCTTTTCGGTTTTGGCGCCTCCGCCCATCTGTGCATTCAAATCCTCAAGGCCAGGTTTCCCGCCGGCAAGGTTTATGTCTTCACCCGCAGCAGCGGCCATCGCCGCTTGGCCGAGCAGCTCGGCGCCGACTGGACCGGTCTGCCCGAGGATAACCCGCCTGCCAAAATCGACAGGGCGATCGACTTTACCCCTGTCGGCCAGACGGTACCCCTGGCCATGAGCCGGCTTCAGAAGGGCGGAAAACTCCTCATCAACGCCATCCGCAAACAAACCCTCATCCCCCCGATGGACTATGCCGAACACCTTTGGTCCGAACGTTCCATTCAAAGCATCGCCAACGTTACACGGGCGGACGCCGCTGAATTTCTCCCCATCGCCGCCGAAATCAACCTTCAGCCGCAAATCACCGTCTTTCCCCTTCAGCAGGTCAATCAGGCCCTGCTGGCCCTCAAGCAAAGCCGCCTCTCCGGGGCTGCTGTGCTGGTCCCTTCAACCTGATTCTTATAACTGCGCCAGTGCCTGCTCCAGGTCGCGGATGATGTCTTCAGCGTCCTCAATCCCAACCGCCAGCCGGAACAGCGTATCCGTAATCCCCAACTCGTACCGTTCTTTGCGCGAGTAGTCATAATAACTCACCAGGGCCGGGTGGGTAATCAGGGTTTCTACGCCGCCCAGACTGGGCCCGATAAAGCACAGTTGAAGCGAATCCAGAAATTTCTTGGCTGAGGCCAGTGTCCCCTTCGTCTCAAACGTAACCACGCCGCCGCCGCCCTCCATTTGACTGACGGCAACATCGTAATGCGGATGACTTTCCAGAAAAGGATAATACACCCGCTTAATCCGCGGGTGCTTTTCCAGAAAACGAGCAACCTCCAGCGCGGTTTGGTTCT
This sequence comes from uncultured Phycisphaerales bacterium, assembly GCA_937868095.1. Lineage (GTDB taxonomy): Bacteria > Planctomycetota > Phycisphaerae > Sedimentisphaerales > Anaerohalosphaeraceae > JAHDQI01. The sequence goes on from CALMLO010000021.1 coordinate 22,019, forward strand.
GTTTGGCAACCCGAAGAGGAAAGGTTTTCAAGCCCCGAAGCAGCAGATAGCAGCAGTGCGGGTCCATCGTGCCGCCCATCGACTTGTGAAGATTGCGAATCTTGTCAACCAATTCCGTCCGCCCCAGCACCGCACCGGCCAAAATATCATTGTGTCCCGCCAGATACTTTGTGCAGCTGTGCACAACAAGGTCCATTCCGAACTCAAGCGGCCGCTGGTTATAGGGGGTCGCAAATGTACTGTCAATCAGCGTAAGCACCTTGTGCCGATCGGCAATCTTTTTCAGTTTCACCAGATCAAAAATATTCAGGTACGGATTGGTCGGCGATTCCGAAAGGATAAATTTGGTGTTCTTCTGAATCGCCTTTTCGAGAGTCTCGTAATCGCCGAACGGCACAATCGTGCAGCCGATTCCAAACTGCTTCAGATACGACCGGCAGAACTCGAGCGTCTTTTTATAACTGTCGTCCGTCATAACAATGTGATCGCCCGACTGCACCAGCGAAAGAATCGTCGTCGTGATCGCGCTCATTCCTGACGAAAACACCACGCAATCCTCCGCACCCTCCAGGTCGGCCAGCCGTTTTTCAGCCACCGTTACCGTCGGATTGCCGTACCGGCCGTATTCGTACCGTTTTTTGCCGCGCCGAGTATAATTTTCAATCTCCTTGCTGTTTGCAAAGACAAAGGTTGAAGTCTGAACAATCGGTGTCGTAATCGAATCGGCGTACCGTTTTCGCGGCTCTCCCGCGTGAATAGCACGGCTGGCCATCGAAAGAGTTTTTTTAGATTTGGTTTTCTTTTTACCCATCGTAAAGAGTCCTTTCGTTGAGCAAATCATTTATTTGTTATCCGGAATGGCTTGAATAGTATCCCATAATCCCCCGACTTTTCAAGCAGTTTTCTTCCTCAAAAGATAAACCAGGTTAACAGAGCCATTATGTCTTTTATCCAGGCCCTCATTTGCATTTTTTAACACCTGCGGCCAAAGCAAACGTATAATTACTAACAGCAGAAACAAATTTTTTGAACCTTAATTTAACTTTAAACAAGGGCAAAAAGAAGTCTGAATTTGTCCTGAAAAAAAATTTTTTTTCGTAGCTTCAATTGCCGCAAGGACTAACGAAACACCCGTGCTTTTTCAGCATTTTTCTCCTTGTCTGGGATTGCGGCTGAAGTATGATATAGGGAGAGTAAACAACATATCGTGGTATTTTATAATGCAGCGCAATATATCTTGTGGTATAATTGTTTTTAGACAGGGAGGTCACCGTGCCTGAGGAAAGGAACACCAGCGTGAACGAGACAACCGAGAAAAAAGGGCTTCAGCCGTGGGAAAACCAGCCCGCTTGCTCCCGCAAAGGGCTCAAGATAGAACCCTTTTTTGCCGCATCCGGCAAACATCCCTTTGAAGAAATCGAATGGGAAACCCGCCAGGCCAAAATTACCGACGAGACCGGCAAACCCATTTTTGAACAGAATAATGTCGAAGTACCTCTGTCCTGGAGTCAACTGGCCGCCAAGGTCGTCGTCAGCAAGTACTTTTACGGCGATGTCCACTCCGGCCAGCGGGAAAACTCCGTTAAGCAGCTCATTCATCGGGTCTGCCGCGCCATTGCCGATCGCGGTCTGCGAGACGGCTATTTCCTCACCGAACAGGATGCGGAGGTTTTCTATCGCGAACTCACCTGGCTGTGCGTCAATCAGTACGGCGCCTTCAATTCCCCTGTCTGGTTCAACGTAGGGCTTTATGATATTTACCATATCGACGGCAGCCCCCACAATTACCACTGGGATGACCATCAGGCCAAAGCCGTCCCCTGTTCCAACAGTTATGAATATCCGCAGGCCTCGGCCTGTTTTATCCAGTCCGTCCAGGACACCATGGAAGACATTATGCGCCTGGCCCGCAGCGAAGCGATGCTCTTCAAGCACGGCTCCGGCACCGGCACCGATTTGTCCACCCTTCGCAGCAGTCGGGAGAAACTCTCCGGCGGCGGCAAGCCCTCCGGCCCCTTAAGTTTCATGCGCGTCTATGACCAGATCGCCGCCGTCATCAAATCCGGCGGAAAGACCCGCAGGGCTGCCAAAATGCAGTCCCTCAAAATCGACCATCCCGACATCAAGGAATTCATCACCTGCAAAACCCAGGAAGAAAAAAAGGCCTGGGCACTCATCGAGCAGGGCTACGACCCCAACGAGGCCTACGACAGCATTATGTTCCAGAACAGCAATCTGTCCGTCCGGCTCACGGATGAGTTTATGGAAGCCGTTGAAAAAGACGACTCCTGGACCACCCGCTCCGTCACCACAGGACAGCCCATGGATACCTACTCCGCCCGCGAACTGATGCGTCTGATTGCCGAAGGAACCCGAATTTGCGGCGACCCGGGAGTGCAGTACCACTCCACCATCAACCGCTGGCATACCTGCCCCAATTCCGGCCCCATCAATGCCTCCAATCCATGCAGCGAATATATGTTTATCGATGATTCCGCCTGCAATCTGGCTTCGCTGAATCTGATGAAGTTCCGCCGCGAAGACGGCACCTTCGATGTCCAGCGATTCAAGCAGGCCGTCCGAATCTTCATCATCGCTCAGGATATTCTCGTGGATATGGGCAGCTATCCCGAAGACAAAATCGCCGAAAACAGCCATCGTTTCCGCCCCCTCGGCCTGGGCTATGCCAATCTCGGCGGCCTGATTATGAGTTTGGCTCTCCCCTATGATTCCGAAGGCGGCAGGGCGATTGCTGCTGCTTTAACCGCCATTCTCACCGGCACCGCCTACAACGTCAGTGCGGAACTGGCCTCCATCAAAGGCCCGTTCGCCGAGTTTGAAAAGAACCGCCAGCCGATGATGCGCGTCATTGCCATGCATCGCGAGCACGCCTATCATCTGCCCGAAATGCACTGTCCCCAGGACCTCCTCAACGCCGCCAAAAACATCTGGGATCAGGCCTTCGATGTCGGCGGACGCTATGGCTTCCGAAACGCCCAGACCACCGTCCTGGCCCCCACAGGAACCATCGGCTTTATGATGGACTGCGATACCACCGGCGTAGAGCCGGACATCGCCCTGGTCAAATACAAAATCCTCGCCGGCGGCGGCATGCTCAAAATCGTCAATCGCACGGTTCCCATGGCCCTCGATCGGCTCGGATACAGCCCAGAAGAAATCAAAAGCATCTGCGATACCATCGACCGCGACGACACCATCGAAACCGCCGCTGCCCTCCGTCCGGAGCATCTGCCGGTTTTCGACTGTGCCTTCAAGCCCAAAAACGGCAAGCGCCATATCCATTACATGGCCCATCTGAAGATGATGGCGGCCGTCCAGCCGTTCCTCTCCGGCGCCATCAGCAAAACCATTAATATGCCCAACGAAGCTTCCACCGAAGAAATTATGTCCGCCTATATCGAGGGCTGGAAACTCGGCCTCAAGGCCGTTGCCATCTATCGGGACGGCTCCAAGCGGCTCCAGCCCGTCAATGTCGCCAAAAAAGAGCAAAGCAAAAAGAAAACCGACGAACAACCCGTTGTCTCCAAACCCTTCCGCCGTCGTCTGCCCGACACCCGCAACAGCATCACCCATAAGTTTTCCGTTGCCGGCCACGAGGGCTACCTCACGGTCGGCCTCTACGAAGACGGCCAGCCCGGCGAACTGTTCATCACCATGGCCAAAGAGGGAAGCACCGTCGGCGGCCTGATGGATGTCGTCGGCACCTGTGTTTCCATGGCCCTTCAGTACGGCGTGCCGCTGATTACGCTGGTGGACAAGTTCCGCCATGCCCGCTTTGAGCCCGCCGGAATGACCTCCAACAAAAACATCCCCTTTGCCAAAAGTTTGATTGATTATATTTTCTGCTGGCTCGGCTGTCAGTTTATCCCGGGTTATGCAGAAAAGAATATGCCCAATCATACCCCGGCACCCGCGGAGAACCCGACCGCCGCAACGGCTAAGCAGCTGGTGGAAAAGACTCAGGATTTGGCCAAGAAAATCGGCCAGGCCCGCGCTCTCGAAAAGAAACTCACCTCGCCGAAGCCCGACACGGCCTCTCCTCAGGCCTCCGCAGCACCCGTTCGGCCGGAACGTCCTCTCCCTGAGCGCTTTGACAAAGCCGCGGACCGCGCTGTCGAACTGGTCGGCTCTGCCATCCAGAATCCAGACAGCGTACAGCCGGAAGCCGTGCTGATTCAGCAGTACAACAGCCAGTTTGAGCACTTCCAGGATGATGCGCCCGCCTGCGATGTCTGCGGAAGCATCTGTGTACGCAACGGCGCCTGCTACCGCTGCTACAACTGCGGAAACTCCATGGGCTGTTCGTAAACCCTTACCCGGAAACTCTTCCGCAGCTCGTCGGTCAGAAACTTATTCGGGCACTTGCCGTTAGGCAGCAGTTCCCCCTCCATACACTCGGCAGGGGAGCGGACCTCCTTTTCGAGTGTTCCGTCATCGCTGAATATCCACAGCGCCCCGCTGACCGGATGCACCGCAATTCCCTCCGGCGTAAAGGTATCCTCGCTGCTCCATTCCCCCGCAAGGGCAGGGCAGTGCTCAAAATCCCCATCCCAAACATACATCGCACAAGTGCTTTCTTCGTCCACCGGCCCCGCAAGAATAAAATGCACCTTTCGGCTGGGGTCATATTCCATTCCCCTCAGCCCCCGCTCCTGAAGGTCCCACAGCACAATCTCCCCAAATTTCGCCGCTTGCCCCGCAGCAGTCTCCGCCGGATTCAGCAATTCAAAAGCAATGGCCTTTTTCCTGCTTTTTTTGTCTGCTTTATAGAGCGGATTTCGCAGCCCAATCAGCAGAGAGCCGCGCTCCGGCAGATAAGTCATCGCCTCCATGTTAAGCCCCTTCTTTTTGGGGGCCAGTTTCTCACGCTCTTTTTTTGACAGTTCCGCCCCCATCTGAACGGCCTGCTCCAGATTCAGAAACTCCGCCTTCGGATAAGCCAGCAATTGTTCAATCAGCGTCTTGCACGGATTTCCAAACGGTTCAATGCTCACTGTCCCCTCCGTCGGGTTGTTTCGGATTTTCGTCGCAAAGAACCGATACCGGCTCAACCTCACCTTGCCGTCTTTGTTGCGCCCGTGCGACGTAACCCAGTAAATTGTCTCATCAACCCGTGCCGCCGCCTCAATATCCGCCTCCGGAAATCGGCTCTCTACTGCCAGAAATTCGCTTAAATCAATGCCGGCAACGGGCTTATCGCCTTTACCGATAGAGTAAATCCGTATCACATTGGATTCGTCATTGGCCGTCGCAAAATGGTTCGGGTCCAGAAACACCGCCGCCGAAATATCCGCCGCCCCATAAAAGGTAAACTCGCTTGCCTGTCGCAAATATTCCGAAGATTGCCCCAAAAGGATGCTCAAAAACCCGCAAAAAATCTGAAATGAAGCCGCTGCAGCCATACTTGTTCCTTTCCGTCCGATTCTTCTCCCCACAGGCGCAGCGTATCATCTTTTTCTGCGAACTCCAGCCAAATCTTCAGAAACCTTTGCTTGACAGCGGGCCTTCGACGCGGTACCGTACCGAATATTGGTTTGAGTCCTTCTAACAAAAAGCGGCGCATTAGGGAGAAGATTTATGGATAACCTCAAACAGTTTGAAGTATGGTTTGCCACCGGCAGTCAGCACCTCTACGGCCCCGAGGCCCTCAAGCAGGTCGATCAGGATTCCGAGCAGATTGTCAAATCTTTCAACGCAGACCCGGCAATCCCCTGCAAGGTCGTTTTCAAGCCCGTCCTCACAGGCCCCGACGAAATCGCTCAGTTGTGCCTCGAAGCCAACAGCGCTCCTGCCTGTGTAGGCCTGATTACATGGATGCACACGTTTTCGCCGGCCAAAATGTGGATTAAAGGTCTGGGCCTCCTCAAAAAGCCCATCCTTCACCTCCACACCCAGTTCAATCGCAATATCCCCTGGGATAGCATTGATATGGACTATATGAACCTGCACCAGTCCGCGCACGGCTGCCGGGAATACGGCTTTATCCTGACCCGCATGCGCAAAAACCGCAAAGTCGTCGTCGGCCACTGGAAAGACAAAGACGTCATCGAACGGCTGGCCGTCTGGATGCGGGCTGCCTGCGGCTGGAACGAAATGCAGAATCTCAAAGTCTGCCGGTGGGGCGACAATATGCGCCAGGTGGCAGTCACCGAAGGCGACAAAGTCGAAGCCCAAATCCGCCTTGGTGTCTCCGTCAACGGATACGGGGTCGGCGACCTCGTCGAAAAAATCAATCAGGTTTCCGATGCCCAGGTCAACGCCCTCATTCAGGAATACAAAAACACCTACCAAATGAACGTCAAACCCGAACAGATGGAATCGGTTCGCATTGCTGCCCGAATCGAAGCAGGTATGCGGGCCTTCCTCGAAGAGGGCGGTTTTAAGGCCTTTACCACTACATTTGAAGACCTTCACGGTCTTATCCAGCTGCCCGGACTGGCTGTGCAGCGGCTGATGGCCGACGGCTATGGCTTCGGTGCCGAAGGCGACTGGAAAACCGCCGCACTCGTGCGGGCGATGAAGGTGATGGCGGCCGGTCTCAAGGGCGGCACCTCGTTTATGGAAGATTACACCTATGATTTCGACCCTCAGGGCGGCAAAGTCCTCGGTGCTCACATGCTCGAGGTCTGCTCCTCTATCGCCGACGGAAAGCCGCGGCTCGAAGTACACCCCCTCGGCATTGGCGGAAAAGCCGATCCCGTCCGTGTGATTTTCAACACCCCGGCCGGAGACGGCATCAATGCCTCCCTCATCGATATGGGCAATCGCTTCCGGATGATTGTCAATGAAGTCAAAGTCGTCAAGCCCGATGCCGACCTGCCCAAACTCCCCGTCGCACGGGCCGTCTGGATTCCTCAGCCCAATCTGAAGGTGGCCGCTGCCGCATGGATTCTTGCCGGCGGTGCCCATCATACCGGCTTCAGCATGGCCGTCACCAGCGAGTTTATCGAAGACTTCTGCGAAATGGCGGGTATCGAGTTCGTCCTCATCGGCAAGAACACAACTATCCCTGACATCAAAAAAGAACTTCGCTGGAACGAGGTCTATTACGGCCTGGCCAAGGGATTCTGAGAAAAACACCCATAAATCGGGCTGCACAGAAAGCAAAAGAAAGGGAATGTTATGAGTCCGCGAGTACTTTTCGTGGGGGTAATGGTCTGTACTATGTCGCTCACTGCCTTTAGCGCCGCTCAATCCGACTCGGCCTATGCCGTTCGTCCGCTTGTGCCTATGCAGGCAGACCCCTTTCAGCCCTCTCAGGTCCGCTTGCTGCCGGGCCTGTTTCGCGATGCGATGGAACGGGACAAGGCCTACCTGCTTTCTCTCGAACCCGACCGTCTCCTCGCCTGGTTTCGCAAAGAAGCCGGCCTTGAACCCAAAGCCCAGGTGTACGGCGGCTGGGAATCCATGAGCATTGCCGGCCATAGTCTCGGCCACTACTTGTCCGCCTGCTCGCTGCTGTATGCCAACGAAAAAGACCAGCAATTGCTCGAACGCGTCGAGTATATTGTGGATGAATTGGCCCTCTGCCAGGAGAAAAACGGCAATGGCTATGTAGCGGCCATTCCCAACGGAAAAAAGGTATTCGAGGAAATCTCCCGCGGCGAAATCCGCTCCGCCGGCTTTGACCTGAACGGCTGCTGGGTCCCCTGGTACACCATGCACAAAGTGATGGCCGGCCTGCGCGACGCATGCCTCTATTGCGGCAACCGAAAAGCACTCACCGTCCTGACCAAATTGGCCGACTGGACAGACCGCACCACGGCCAACCTCACCGACGAACAATGGCAGACAATGCTCGATTGCGAACACGGCGGCATGAACGAAGTCCTTGCTGATGTCTATGCCCTCACCGGCGACAGCAAATATCTTCAACTGGCACGCAAGTTTTATCATCGCCGCGTTCTGGACCCCCTCGCCGCCAAAGAGGACTGCTTAGCCGGCCTTCACGCCAACACCCAGATTCCCAAGGTCATCGGAGCCGCACGCATTCACGAGTTCACCCAGGACGACAAATTCAAAACCATCGCTCTGTTCTTCTGGGACCGCGTTGTCCATTACCATACCTATGTCAACGGCGGCCATGGTGCAGATGAATATTTCGGCCCGCCCGGACGGCTCAACGACCGTCTTCACGATACAACCGAGACCTGCAACACCTACAATATGCTCAAACTCACCCGCCATCTGTTTGCCTGGCAGCCCAAAGCCGAAGCAATGGATTATTATGAACGGGCACTCTGCAACCATATCCTTGCTCATCAGCATCCCCAGACCGGAATGATGATGTACAAGGGCTTTCTCGATATGCCCGCCCGCAAGACCTTCAGCACACCCTTTGATTCCTTCTGGTGCTGTGTCGGCACGGGCATGGAAAATCACGTCAAATACCACGAAGCCGTCTATGACCAAAGCCGGGATGGACAGTCGCTTTATGTCAATCTTTTCATTGCCTCTGAGCTGACCTGGCCCCAAAAAGCCCTTACCGTCCGCCAGCAGACCACCTTCCCTCACGAGGCAGCAAGCCGTCTGGTCTTTTCCTGCCCGCAGCCCGTCCCCTTGACCGTGCGGATTCGCAAGCCCTTCTGGTGCGAAGGATTCCGCGTCTTTCTTAATGACCAGCCGCAGACGCTTCAGCCCGACGCCGACGGCTATGTTGCCCTCTCATCGACCTTCCGTGACGGTGACACCATCCGCCTCGAACTGCCGATGACCCTCCGGCTGGAATCAATGCCGGACAATCCCGACCGAATCGCATTTTTCTACGGACCCGTCCTGCTGGCCGCCGACCTCGATGGCGATCAGCCCCTGCCGGTTCTTATTGGCCGGCGGCAAGCCCTGCTTGCTTCCCTCAAACCTTCCGCCAAAGAACCTCTCGTCTTTGAAGCCCCCCAGGCAGGGCATGTTCTCGGCGGCACCCAGCCCCAGGATTTGGCCTTCCGACCCCTCTATAACATTGTTGACCAGAAATACACAGTCTATCTGGATATTTTTACGACTGAGCAGTGGAATCGCCGCAAAGCCGAATACGAAGCCGAGCAGAAACGCCGCCAGGAAATGGAGGCCCGCACCGTTGATGTCCTCGACATCGGCCGGATGCAGCCGGAAAGAGACCATAATCTGGTTGGCGACCGCACGCGCACCGGCGAGCATGCCGGCCGGCAATGGCGGGACGCCTACGAAGGCGGCTGGTTTGCTTTTGAAATGAAAGTCCTCCCCGATGCCCCCGTCGATTTGGTGGTTACCTATTGGGGCTCTGAGACCGGCCCGCGGCAGTTCGATATTCTGATCGACGATACCAAAATCGCCGCCGAGACACTCGGAGCCGATAAACCCAACGAATTTTATGAAAAGGTTTATCCGATTCCCGAAGAATTAACCCGCGGCAAGCAAAAAGTTACAGTACGCTTTCAGGCCCATCCCGGCTGCTTGGCAGGGGGCATATTCGGCTGCCGGACTATCCGCCGGTAGATGGCTGACCCCCTTGCCGGCTGACCATTTCCTGATACGAAAGCGGAATAATCAGCACCGAGCACGGTGCCTGCCGGGATACCTTTTCCGTAAGATTCCCGAAAAAGGCCTTCTGCAGTGAACCCTGACTGCGCCGGCCCATCACAATCAAATCCGCCTGCTTTTCGCTTGCCGTCGCCAGAATCTCCTGCCAGTCGCGGCCCACTCGAAAAATCGTCTCAAACCGAATAGACGAAGGCACCTGAGGCCGATATGTCCGCTCCAGACGCTCTTCTATATCCTGTCTGGCTTTCTCCTCCACATTCTCAACTTCGTAGATATAACTCTTCCAGAATTGAGCATCCGATTCCGGCACAACATGCAGAAGAAACAGTGTGCTTCCCGCTGTCATCTTTGCCAGAGCCAGTGCATACGAAAACGCAAAATCAGCATTGGGCGAAAAGTCCGTGCAGAACAGGATTTTCTCAAACAGGCCTTGCGGATGTTCCGTTTCCATCGCACGCTCTCCTTTTAGTGAATGAGATGGGGCAAAAACAGGGCGATTTGCGGAAACAGAATCAGCAAAATCACCGAAACAATCAGCGCCCATAAAAACGGCAGGGCACCCTCAAAAATCATCTGCAAAGGGATATCCCGCTCAATCCCGCCCACGACATATACATTCACGCCCACCGGCGGCGTAATAACGCCCATTTGGGTCACCGCGACAATAATCACGCCGAACCAGATGGGATCAAATCCAAGGTCGAGAACCACCGGATAGAAAATCGGTATCGTCAGCATAACCAGCCCCAGCGCATCGACAAAACACCCGGCCGCCAGATAAAACAGGATGATAAACCCCATGATGACCCACGCCGGCAGCGGCAGAGAAGCCAGAAACGACGCCAGCTCATACGGTATCCGCGTAATCGCCAGAAAACGCCCGAAAATCACCGCCCCCGTCACAATAAACATCACCATACACGACGTCCGCACCGTCTCCTGAAGAGACCGGCTCAACATCGTCAGCGTCAGTTTCTTCCGAAAAAGGGCAATCACAATCGCCCCGGCCGCACCGATCGCCGCCGCCTCAGTCGGCGTAAAGAGACCCGCGAACATTCCTCCAATCACCGCAAAAAAAAGAATCAGCGTCTCCGATACACCCGCCAGCGAACGCAGTTTTTCCTTCAGCGGCATACGCGGACCTGCCGGCCCCAGCTGCGGATGTTTTCGGCACAGCATCAGAATAGTCAGACAGAACAGCACCGCCATCAGAATCCCCGGCCCGATGCCTGCAATAAACAGCTGCCCGATCGACTGTTCCGTCAGAATAGCATACACAATAAACACCACTGACGGCGGAATCATCATCCCAAGCGTGCCCCCGGCCGCCACCGTTCCGGCCGCCAGTTTCATATCATACCCATACCGCTTCATCTCTGGCAGCACCACCGATGCCATCGTCGCTGCCGTCGCCGGCCCCGACCCGCAAATCGCCCCGAAAGCCGTACACGCTCCCACCGTCGAAATCGCCATCCCGCCCGGCCAGTGCCCCATCCATTGGTACGCCGTATGAAACAGCCGCCGGCTGATGCCCGTATGAAAGGCCACCTGCCCCATCAGCACAAAAAGAGGAATCACCGTCAGCGAGTACGAAGTAAACGTATCATACACTTCCGCCGTGAGCATGCTCATCGCCGCCGCCGGCGACACAGCTGCCGCAAACCCCACCGTGCCGGCCAGCATCATCGCAATCGCTACCGGCATACTGCTCAGCAGCAGCACCAGAAGCAGCAAACACCCCGCCAGCCCGATTTGAAGGACACTCATGGCTGAATCAGCACCTTTCCCGGATGAGTCATATGGTAGAATATCACCAGAACCGTCAGCACCAGACACACTGCAATAAAATAAGGCAGCCAGAAAATCGGCATTTGCAGCGTTTGAGAGACCTGCCCCGTCTGGTAAAGCATATTCCCGTACCGCACACATTCCCGCACCGCAAGCCCCAGCAGCCCGATGGACAAAACCCGCAGAAAAATATCCATCGCCAGCCGCCCGCCCCGCCCCATTCGATGGTACAGAAATTCAATAGCCACGTGCCCCTTGACCGCCGTTGTATAAGGCAAAGCCGCCGAAATCGACACCGCCCCCAAAACCATCACAATATCGTATGTCCCCGCAAACGCCCACGGCGTCTTCCGAAGCATCACATCCGTAACGGTGATGCCGGTCATCGCCAGAATCGCCGCACCGGATACCCACGACATCGCAAAAACAATTTTGCGAAGGGCCTCCGCCGCTCCGTCCGCCGCTGGTCTCCACGGTATCCTCAATCGGTTCCTTTCCCGCCTGGCTTTTCCTGCGGCTGCTCCAGCATCTTGCGGATATCTTCAATAAAGGTTTTGCCCGGCAGACCTTTTTCAGCCGCCGCCGCAATATACTCTTCCACAATCGGCTCCACCGCCTTCTTCCACGCCTCTTTCTGCTCTTCAGAAAGTTCAATCACCTCGTGATGAAGCCCCTTAATAAAATCCCACCCCTCCTGGTCTGCCTCATCCCACGCCTGCCCGTGCCGACCGACCCACTGCCGGCTTACCTCCGTGAAAATCTCCTGAATATCCGCCGGCAGCGATTCCCATTTGTTCTTGTTCATCACCACAAACATCGCCGTCGTGTACCCGATTTCTCGGCTGTTGGTTACCGACGAAATCACCTCTCCCTGCTTCCATCCCTTCAGCGTTTCCGCCGGACAAAGGGTCGCTTCCACAACGCCTTTCTGCAGGGCTTCATACGTTTCCCCCTGGCTCATCGCCACCGGCACACCGCCCAGACACGCCACAATCTTGGACGACAGCCCCGTAGCCCGTATCTTCATCCCCTTCACATCCGCCAGCGTCCGCACGGGCTTTTTAGAAGCCAGAATCCCCGGCCCGTGGGCATGCACATAAAGCAGTTTCGTATCCGCCAATTCCGCCGGCTGATACCGCAGCGCCAGCTCATTGGCAATCCGCGTAGCTGTCGTACCGTCCGGATAGCCCAGCGGCAAATCCAGACCCTCCAAAAGGGGAAACCGACCCCGCGTATAAGCAAAACAGCTCATCCCGATATCCGAGATTCCGCTGACCACCCCCGCATAGCACTGCTCGGCCTTGCTCAGCGTCCCCGACGGATACAGCGTGATGTTCACCCGTCCGCCGCTTTGCTTGGCAATTTCATCCGCCCATTCCTGAGCCCGAATACACTGAATATGAGTAGGGGGGAAGAAAACGCTGTAACTCAGCTCAATAACCCTGGCCTGCTGTCCGGCTGCCTTCTCTCCTTCTTTTTTGCTGCATCCCGCACACACCAGCACCGCCGCTATCCCCGCCGCCGCCGCAATCCTGACTATCCGCTTCATTGTTTGGCCTCCTGAATAAGAAGATTTCCTGTTACCCAAACTGCATTTCCGAGCAGACGGAACACTTCACCTCCGACACTCGGCCGTCGGCCGTTCAGACACCACCCAGCCCGCCCGCACTCCTCAGTTTTCGCTCCAGTATATCCCCAACCCTGACTATTGCAAAAAAAATCTTCTTTTCCCCCAATTCCCCTCCAAATTCTCCCTCCGTTGCCCCCGGCACAAAACCCTTGTTCAAACAACCCAAGTTGGATAAACTGAACACCGCAAAACTGCCCCGCTCCCTCAACTATGGCTGGAACATAATCCACACAGGGGTATTCCATTGACAAATAGCACAATATCAGGTCTTCGAGTCTGATCCGAACCAGTCCGGCTGACAGGAAACTCTGCTGTAACATGGAACACATTGTTATCGATATTGTCCCAATCGATATAGTTTAGAGTAAAACTCTTGGTATCTCCCCCAATGGTCTCCTCAAAACTCTTACCCAGACTTAACAGGTCATAAATCTTCTCATTGGTTTTGACCAATCCATCCACTAATATATATTCATACCCCATATTGATCAACACCTGCAAGGCGGGTATCTGAGAGATACGGTCTTCTGAAAATGAGGGTATATCACTCATAGAGTAACTTTCATTTAAATAAAATATCTGAAATCATATGGCTCATTATTTAAAGATTCAATCTGTTTAGCCATTTGTGAAAGTCTTTTTGAAAAATCTATCGTCACTGGCAATTTCTTATAAAGTTCTGCACCATTCCAATTCATCTTTGTTAATTCCAGAATCTCCTTCGATGTTTTTTCAATTGGATCTTCGCCTCTGAAACGGCGTACCATCAATGGCATCGGAATACCCCTTGCACCCTGATAGTAGTTCCTATGTCTGCCTGCTAAATCATCATGACATACACTCCCATGGGTCCATAACAGAAATGTATATTCGTCTAACTGTATGGTTGTTCCACGCTTTATTGGATAGCAATGAGGTTCTCCTTTTGTATCGTGTTTTCTTATTGCTCGCCATGGACATATCTGCTGGATTTGCAACAATTCAACCTGTGGTATTCCTTCCAAGGCTAAAGCAATTCCTTCCATCTCATCATTTGTAAAGAAAGTTGTTTTATGGATAACAAGTCTCTCCAGTTTTGCATTGGGATCCATTTTAAAATAGGCTTCTTTAAGACTTGATACAATCCTTCTTGCATCCTCCTTGCTCATAAATGGATTTTTGCCTTTATATTTAGGATTATAAATCTGCTGAAGCATAAATCTCAATCCTTGACCGGAAGAATCAAAGAGTTGGGAACACCCCATAACAATTCTATTAGAGTCGCATTTTTGAATAGCATATCCCAAACCAATGTATGCAGTAGAATTATTGCCAGACGACAGTTTCCACGGTATCCCATTTGCTTTAGCATAGATACCTAGAGAAAGCCACCATTTGACTTTGGCCTGATCAAAGTAAGTTATTGACTTGTCTTCGATTATCTGAACTTTAATATGTCGCTTAGCACAATATAATTTAATTGAATCGTGCAAATCAAAATACATCGAATCGTTCTTAATTTCCCGAAAATCCCTAAATTCATTTGGGATATATAACACTAATAGGTCAATGTCTCCCCTTAAAGTGTAAAAGTGATCAATCTTCTTTTTGATAAGATTATAAAATTCTATTGGACAGATCCCTTTAACCTCTTGGGCTTCAATTGGAACCACATATTTATTGTCAATATTGGATGGGATATCAATGTAACGTTTAAATACTTTATCAAAACCGGGGTAGGTTTTAAGGTAATCCTTCTCCGATTTAGGTTGCAACTCGTTTTTTAATTCAGTGAGATGTTTTATCAAAACCGGAAATTTATCTCTAAAAGAAATTATTCCCAACTTAACTGGAGTACCATATTGTTTAGAGTTGTACGATAAATCAAGGGGCCCAAATGTACTCAACCCCAATAATGGATGAACCGTGGAATAATGGTTATCCGTAGTATGAAATTGTAATGTCGGCTCAGCTCTTTCAAAAACACCTTCAAAATAAGAGGTTGTATTTCCGATTTTATGACCAGCAAAAACAAAGTGAGGATCAATAGAGATATGGAATTGATCTAAACAAATATTGATTGGATTTCCTAAAGTGCCAAGTTTTTTCAGCCATAAATCTAATTTTTGGGAGAATATAATATTGTACCATTGAGATATAGATTTGTTTATATACCACTGCCTATCACTTCGACTCAATTGTATTCCATTTCTGGGTACAACTTCAACTGAAGGGGTGATATTCAAATATAAGTTACCTGCAATGAAACTTATATCTATTTCTATTGCATCATATAGATCATAATCCTTATTTCCATTTTCTGTTCTGACTACAGATTTGATATCATAAAATCTGTTGAAGTATTTAACCTGACACAAGTCAAGCTTCGATATAAAAGCATAGGCAATCAATTTGTACAACATCCCTATATAAAAAGTGTAGTCATGATAGAGCCAGCTGTCTTGAATGTCCTTAACAATTATTTGAGATTTAATCTTTTTAGAAAAAGTGTTTTTAATCTCATTGATATCACCAAAACAATAGACTTTACCTCTTGATAGAGATGAAATAATCACTTTATCTTTAGTTAGTTCTCTTAATTCTTTCCATCCAGTTATATCCGCCTCAAATTCATAGACGGATCTTGGTACCCCTGTAATCTTCAATGCGTTCAACTTAATAGGGGGGTAATTAATATTTGCCTGTGTTGCAAGAAATGGTCTCCTTTTATTGAATAATTTTTCTGCCAAACCGTCTATAATTGGATTGCTTAAGCGAGATATACAATATAAATCATGCAAAAAATCGTCAAATCCATCTATTTCAACAAATCCAGAACAATTATTGTATTTGTTGGCATTACTGACAATCTCAAGGATATTCTGATTGACCTGTTCGCCTTTTCTGATACACCATGTCAAGCCATAGGGGAATCCTTTGGACTCAATTACTTTCTTAATTGCATCTAATATAGATAAATCATTTCCAGAGTAACCAACAACGATAATGCCTCTATTTTTATGGATCTCAACAAACTCTTTTTGAATAAGAGCTTCCAGTTGTTGTGTTTCCGTAGAAGTGTTTTGCAAAGAGTCATATCTATAATCTCCATGAAGTTTTAATAACTTGGGGTATGGAGAATGAACATCAGGAATGCAACCCGAATTTTCTGGAGAAAATACAGAATAACTAAAGCCTGCCTGTATTTTATTAATGCCCGCTTCAACAAGACCATCAAAATTTGTTGTCCAGACATTTTTGATTTTGCCGGATATAATTAACGCCCCTAAACACAGATGCCCAATAGATGGATTTTGGTTTTCAACTTTTTTCTGTATATATAATTTTCTGTCTCTCGAATTAGGATAGCATTTTTCGAAATAGTATGAATACTCAGCCGGATTCCCTCTGGGGGGAAATCCTCCCTTTGAATCAAAATACTCCTGCAGCTCCCTTTGATTGGATTCGGATTCTATGTCCTTAAATCTCTCTTCGTTAATCTTCAATTCAGAACAATATAATTTTCTTTTGAACTCCCATGTCATTGCTCCAGCAGAAGGTATTCCTGCGGATATCGATGTGCCTGCCCCTAAGAAAATAGTTATATTGTCAGACGGTATTACCTCAAAGCTACGGAGATATTCAGCATAATTAAATATTCGTGGTTTGACTGTCACAGTTATTTCTCCTTCAATTAATTCTTCAATCAGGTTCGCCTTGCTCCCATTCCCTTATATCATCTGGCACATTACGTATTTTCCCGTCTAATCTATCCCATTCCATCAATCCTGTGGTATGCGTATAGACATCTCCGGCGGCTAAATTAGGACTGGCGTATGAACCTAAAGTCTCGTCATCAAATCCAAGCCACCAACACCCCGGAGATCCCGGCTGCGGTTTAATCCAAAAAGTTCCTATTGAGGATTCATAATAATACATACAAATATCCCTACACTTTCACCCTGATTTTACCTGTCAGGAGTTGTTGCATTAAGCCCTTTTTCTGCTGTTTCATTGCATCCAGTTGTTTCTGTAAATTTTCAATTTCCTGATCTGCCGCATTAAGAACAGATGCGATTTTTTGCTGTTCCTTGTTCTCGCAAGGGATGTGTATCCGTAGAGAACGAATGTCACTGCTGTTAATTGCTGTAAAAGTACTGCCTTGGGCGTATTTTAACCACTTTGGCTCATATAACAATAAATACTGGAACAGATAACTGTTATCGATATTTTTGGCTCGTATCGAACATACTCCTCGCCCGATACAAGCATCATGAACCGCTAATGCAACTTCACCAACTGGATCTCGTACTGCCATAATTATTGCCTTACTCGCATTTTTTTGTGGTTTCAGTAGTCCACTAAGGTTGTCCCCATGCGCTGGACAGAATCACCCGCGGCCGACCATATGGATCATACGTATAGCTTTCTTTGATATTGCCGGAACTGTTGCTCAGTATCCGCACCGCCCCGGCCGCATCGGCATAGGAATAAAACCGGTTCCCGTTACCGCTGACGTATTGAACCATCACCACAGGATTATCTATTCCCGGCCTATAGATGTATTTACGTATCAAAGAGCCGCTGCCGCTGTCCCCTTTTCTGAAAGCCGTATAGAATCATCTTCTGACCCAGAAAACCAGCATCCTTCCAAAACCCAGCAGACTCCTCATTTTATTTCCTTCCGAATTTCCAATATTTTTCAAAGCAGCCGTTTCGCTCCCATTATACCTCGCCGATTTCGGCCGGCAAGC
>CALMLO010000022.1 GCA_937868095.1 uncultured Phycisphaerales bacterium
CTGCTGATGGGATTTGAACCCATGACCTCGTCCTTACCAAGGACGCGCTCTACCGACTGAGCTACAGCAGCAGCAATCTCCCGTTTTGCCCTTTTCACTCTATAATAAAAACAATTCCCTTGCTCCAGTCTCTTCCTGCTTTGGAAACCGGCAAGTTTTTCTCTATAGAAAGTCTCTACGATACAGATTTTTGTAAAAGGGAGAGTATAATAGACCTTAGGAGAACTGCAAACACAAAAATATAAAAAAATTTAATTTTTTAAAGATTTTTATATGGGATTTGGAATAAATCCAATATAGAAGGATATAAATGGACCTGAATGTCCAGAATTATTGAATCTCTGTTTTCGTTTTCGCAGAAACTTCTACCGCCTCTTCTCCAGAAAAATGACCGTATTTTTCCAACCAACGCTCGACGTTCTTGCTCCATTCCGGACAATCTGGACTCCGATAGTCCTTATTTAGGCTTTCCAGAAATATCTTTTTATCTTCCTCCTTTTCGGAAGAGTTCAAATATTCATCAATCACGTTTACTATAGGATGGCCGGCACCAATATCCCCTTTGCTAAGAACCTGCTTCAAAACCGGTCCCCACGCAGCAGGTTGATGTGAAAATAAGGCGGCACGAATTATTTCAGGGTTGATTTTGTCCATATATTCCGGACGCGGATTGCCGGATTTGATTCTCTTTCCAATTTCCACAATTTGGGCATAATCCTTGCCTTTGCCGGCAAGAGTCAAAAGATTTGTCCAAATCTCCTCCAACAGCCCTGCCGCAGATTCGGTTTGGGCCTTTTGCTCGGCAATCTCCCAGAGCTGGCGTGCCCGCTCGGGAAGAACGCCCTGTTCTGTAACTTTCTGAGCCCAAGCGACACAAACCTCGGCAGTTTGTCTTTGCAAAATAGTTCGAAATGCCTGCCAGGCCCCTTCCGATGCCCCATTGCCTCCTAAAAGGGTTGAGAGCCACTCCAGATCGTCTTTGTTTCCAACCTGTCCGGCCAGATCGAATACCATCTGCCGAATCCCCGGGCTGGCATCCTGAACCAGATTCTGCTCTTTGAAAATCCGAAATGCCTCATTTTTATCAATTCCAATCAGTCCCGTCGCCCCTGCCAGACGGACTTCAGGATTGTTCTTGTCTGCAAGCGCCTCAACAAAAACCTGATGGAAAAGATGTCCGGCGGTATCTTTCTGAACTCCCTGGCTGGCCAGTCGAGCCATAATCATCAGTAAATCACCGCGTAAAGTCCCCCCTCGGCCGGCAGCCGTCTCCTGACGATAACGTTCCAGCATCGCATTCAAATAAATTGTGGCTTGAAAAGAGTCAATTTGCACCCGCTCAAGCAGTTTGCGGAGAACCTCCGCACCTGTTTTTGCTGTTGCCGGCTGGTCACTTTTCAAATAACCGGCGGCAAGTTCGAGCACTTCGCCGGGCATTGATTCCGGCAAGGTAATATTGGAACCTGGTGATAAAGCAAAGTAGCATGCCTCCCCCAATGCTTCAAAAATAGCCAGGGAAACCCTCGAATCTGTCTCCTTTTTATACTGTTCAAGCAATTTCTCTGCAGGATTCAAAGCACTCATCGTCGTCAGCACGCGGGCCGTCTGATAACGAACCTCCCGGTCCGGATCGCTCAGCAAAGCCAAAAGCCGTTCTCGCAAAGCGCTATCTACGTTCCCGTTCAGACGATTGATTTTTTGAAGGGCCCACAGACGAATCGGGGGCAAATCCGAATTCAGCCGTTCCAAAAGATACTTGCCTCGAACCTCCGGTGTTTGGGTTTCAAATTCATTATCCAGCGCCGCAAGGTAAAGCCGCTGCCAGCGGTCCCGTTCTTCCTGAATCTCTCTCAACCGCATCTCTTGACGCAAAAGCCGTTCACGCCGAATATCCTCCGGGCTTTTTTGACGGAGCTGTTCTAAAATCGCCGACCATACTTGTCGTCCAGTCCCCACAGGGATCCCGAAGGATTCTTGAAGAGCGCGCTCCGCTGCCTGCTGTATTTCCGGATTGGGATCATCCAGAAGTTGAATCAAAAGCCGAAATGCCTGCGGCTCGGTGCGTACCTGAAGAGCATAAATCCCTTTCAAGCGGACTTTTATGTCTTGCTGGCTGTCTTTTACCACAGTGGTTAAAGGACCTTCAATGTCCGAAAAACGATAAATCAAAAGGGCCTCGGCCGCCAATCTCGAAGCGGACTCATCCGCTCCAACCAAAACTTCAATGAGCGGCTGCACAAAAAAATCCGCCGGTATAACAGAGGCCCCCAATCCGCGAGTTCGAATCAAAGCACGGCAGACCGCTGCTCGGGCAGAAGGGTTATCGGATGCCCGCAAGGCCCTCAACAAAACTTCCCGGCCTTCTGAATCCTGACGCAAAAGCAAACCAATGGCCGCATCAACCCGCACATCTTCGCTGCTGCCCTGGTAAAGGGCCTCACTATAAAGGCGAAGCTGACGCTCCGACTCGTCATTTACCCCTATGCCAATTCCAATCGTTCCGCTCATCACCCCTGTCGCGGAGGCAAAGACAGATCCTCCACACAACAGGAACATGAACAACCCGAACACGATTCTCACGCCACGCCTGTGCACAACTGGCTGCCTTATATTTTCACTTCGCAAACGGTTTATACATCGGCCAAACACACCTTATCCTAACACAATTCTTTTGGGCGTCAATTTGAATGAAACCTAATTTTCTTATAAGAAAAGACGATAAAAACCCTGTAGTTATTACTGAAAATCGGAAAGATTGTTCAGAAAGTGCAAAGCAAAGAGTGAAAATACACTGGAATCCTGCGAGGATCAATCTGCCGCTTTACACAAAGCCGCCTCCTCCTATTACGGCTGGTTCGTCTCCTCGGGAAGCGGCTGGCCTGCCTTACAGGCCTCCAGTTGAGCAGTCAAATCCGCCACCATTTCCAACAGTTTAGTATAGGTCTGGGCCTGGAGTTCGGCTTCGTGCGCAGACTGCTCCTGAAGCGTTTGAATCTCCCCCTTCAAACGCTCAATTTCACGGTCTTTCTCCTGGATTTGCTTTTTCAGCTGCAGATTTTCCTGGCCGACCAACTGAGCACGCCGATCCACTCCTTGCGGGTTATTCCGGCAACTGCCGGCAAGCAGACAGACCAGAATTGCCCAAAACCAAAACCATCGAAAATGCATAATTTTCTCCTGAAGAAAGCAATGCTATTCTACAACATCTCTTTCAGGATGCAAGTTTTTCCTTATTTTCTGAAGTTTCAAAATCCCTCGAATGAAAAATTGTTGAATTGCATCCGTCATTCTTTTATGCTGGCCGAAAAAGCAAAGGAGAACCAAGTGTCAAAACTGGCTCAATTCATTCTGGCAGCTGTCTGTTTTACAGTCCCTTCATTCGCTCAGACTTTCACTGCGGCCATTGCGGCCAATGAAAAGGGAAAGCCCATCAGTCCCCGCCTTTTCGGGATCTTCTTTGAAGACTTGAATTATGCCGCCGACGGCGGATTGTATGCGGAAATGGTTCAAAACGGCTCTTTCGAATATTCCCCGCTTGACCAGACTGACTGGAATGCCTTGACGGCCTGGCAGCTGAGTCAGCGCGGCGGCAGCGGCACCTTGTACATCGGTGATGCCCGCCCCCTCCACCCCAATAATCCCCGTTATCTGGAGTTTCACTGCCGCTGCACAAATCCTGATTCGGCCGTTGCACTCAGCAACGCCGGCTTCGATGGAATGGTTTTCAGCGCCGATCGTCTTTACGATTTCTCTGTTTTTGCCCGCCGTCAGCCCCGCTGCACCCTAACCATTCAGGTCCGGCTTGAATCCGCCGATGGCGGCCTTTTGGCAGAGGGACAAATCCCTTCTCTAACCGAAGATTGGAAACAATATACGCTTTCCCTCCAACCTAACCAATCCGTCACCAGCGGCCGGCTTACGCTTCTTGTCCACGGACAGGGGGTTCTTTACCTTGACAAGGTTTCCCTGTTCCCGCAAGATACCTTCCGAAAGCGCAAAAATGGTCTGCGTGCGGATCTGGCTCAGGTCATTGCCGACCTTCATCCCCGCTTTGTTCGGTTCCCCGGCGGCTGCCTGGTTCACGGCGATGGACTGAACAACCTTTACCGATGGAAAAACACCATCGGCCCCCTCGAACAGCGCAAGGAGCAAAAAAACATCTGGCGATATCATCAGTCAGTTGGGCTGGGCTATTTTGAGTATTTCCAGTTTTGTGAAGACATAGGTGCTGAGCCGCTTCCCATAGTCGCTGCCGGTGTCTCCTGCCAGAATACCGACCGCTACTGGGGTGTCGGCCAGCAGGCAATCCCCATGGAAAATATGGCGGATTATGTCCAGGAGGTGCTGGACCTGATCGAATGGGCCAACGGCAGTCCCGACTCGGAATGGGGCTCCAAACGGGCTCAGGCAGGTCATCCCGCCCCCTTCGGCCTGAAGTATCTTGGTATCGGCAATGAAGATGCCCAAACCCCCGCCTTTCGCGAACGCTTCGAGATGCTGTACAAGGCCGTCAAAGAAAAATATCCAGACATTACCGTCATTGGTACTG
The DNA here is from genome assembly GCA_937868095.1 of uncultured Phycisphaerales bacterium. Classification (GTDB taxonomy): domain Bacteria; phylum Planctomycetota; class Phycisphaerae; order Sedimentisphaerales; family Anaerohalosphaeraceae; genus JAHDQI01. The sequence continues at coordinate 4,550 of CALMLO010000022.1, forward strand.
TTGGCCCCGCCCCTGACGGTTACGATTACGAAGAGGGCTGGAAATTTGCACGCACCCTTTCCCTCGAAATGGTGGACGAGCATTACTACAAACCTCCTCAATGGTTTTGGGACCACTTGAATCGCTACGACACTTACAGCCGCTCTTCTTCCAAGGTTTATCTGGGTGAATACGCCGCCCACGAACCCGGCCGGCGCAATACCCTTCGCTCAGCTCTGGCGGAGGCCGCCTATATGACCGCACTGGAACGCAACGGCGACCTTGTTCAAATGGCCTCTTATGCCCCCCTGTTCGGCAAGCAGGGACACACCCAGTGGAACCCCAATTTGATTTACTTCACAAACACGCAGGTACTCAAGACCGTCAATTATTATGTTCAGCAATTGTTCAGTACAAATGCCGGAGATTCCTTCCTACCGGCAGATTGGAACGGCGGAACCTTGCCCGCAACGCTGGCTTTCTCCGCCGTCCGCGAGAGCCGAACCGGCGATATCATTTTGAAAATCGTCAACGGCGGCTCCTCTGCCCATTCTCTTCAGTTCCGGCTTGGCGGCCTTGATGCAGCGATGCTGAACGCTTCCCAAACGGTGTTGACTGACGAAGACCCTTCTGCGTTCAATTCCTTCGAGAACCCTCACAGAATCGCCCCCCAAACCTCCTCTCTCAACCTTCAGCCGGAGTTTGAATACACAACAACCCCTTTTTCGCTCACCATCTTGCGAATCCAAAATCCTCGCTGAAAGCGCCCCTATTTTTTCTGTCCGTAGTAGGCGTTCTTGCCGTGCTTGCGCAGATAATGCTTATCCAGCAGGGCCCGTGAAATTTCCGGCTGATTGGGATTCAGCTGAAGCGTTGCCAGCGCCATCTTTGCACACTGTTCAAGCACGACGGCATTCTCCACCGCCTTTTCCGCCGCAGGCCCCCACGTAAACGGGCCGTGATTGGCAACCAGCACCGCCGGCACCTGCATCGGGTCCAAACCGGCAAACCGCCGTACAATCACTTTGCCGGTATTCAGTTCATAATCCCATTCAATCTCCTCGGGCATCATCGGGTCGGTCACTGGAACAGGCCCGTAAAAACTATCTGCATGAGTCGTCCCCAGACATGGAATCTCCCGGCACGCCTGCGCCCAAACCGTGGCATAAAGCGAATGAGTATGACAAACACCCCTGACTTTTTCAAAACATCTGTACAGTTCCAGATGAGTCGGCGTATCTGAAGACGGCCGCAGGGTCCCTTCTATCACCTTGCCGTCCAAATCCAAAGCCACCAAATCCTCCGGCTTCAGTGCCTCATAATCAACACCGCTGGGCTTTATCAGCACAATTCCTCGCTCGCGGTCGATCCCGCTTACATTTCCCCAGCTGTAAATAATCAGCTGGTGCACTTTCAGCTGAAGATTGGCTCGCCAAACCTGCTCCCGAAGCTCTTGAAGCATCATTTTTTAATGACCTCTTCTTTAATCTTGAGCAGGTCTTTCATCACATTGTAAAGCGGCTGAGCATAACTCTTAGTACCAAAGGCGTCATGCAGCTGTTTGTAAAGCACGTACAAGCATTTGTAAACCTCGTGATGAGCACTGATGGGTTTGAAACTTTTGGGCTTAACACCGCACATCGCCTTCTGAGCCGAAGCAAAATCACGATAGGCGCCGCCGACTACCGCTCCGCAGATGGCCGCCCCCAGCGCACAGGTCTGCGGCGAGCGGGAAATCTTCATCTCCCGGCCGGTTACATCCGCATAAATCTGCATAATCATCGGGTTCTTCTCAGAGATGCCGCCGCAATTGACAATCTGCTCAATTCGCACGCCATATTCTTCAAAGCGGTTTATAATCGTCAGCGCCCCAAAAGCCGTTGCCTCCACCAGCGCCCGGTAAATTTCTTCCGGACGCGTATGCAGCGTCTGCCCCACCAAAAGGCCTGTCAATCGCTGATCCACCAGAATCGTCCGGTTGCCGTTGTTCCAGTCCAGCGACAGAAGACCCGACTGACCGGGTTTCAGTTTAGACGCTTTGGCCGTCAGTGCTGCATGGCTGCCTTCTTTTTTACCGCCCGGCTGAATGTAGTTCACAAACCAGTTGAAAATATCTCCAACGGCAGACTGTCCCGCCTCCAGACCGAAATAGCCCGGCAGGATGGAACCATCCACAATACCGCAAATCCCAGGAATATCCGGCAGTTTCTCTGTATTAGGAACCACCGCCATATCACAGGTGCTTGTGCCGATGATTTTTACCAACGTCCCTGGCTTAATACCCGAGCCGACACCGCCCAGATGAGCATCAAATGCTCCTATGGCAACCGGAATACCGGGTTTGAGCCCCAGTCGGCCGGCCCATTCCTCTGTCAAATCGCCGGCTTTCTGGTCTACCGTATAGGTGGTCGCCGGCAGCGTATCCCGAAGCATTCCCATCTTCACATCCAGCTTAGACAAAAAGTCTTTGGCCGGATAGCCGCCCCAGGTGTCGTTGAACATTGCCTTATGGCCGGCCGCACAGCGGCAGCGCTTCAGTTTCGAAGGATGGTCCGTCCCCGTCAGCACCGCCGGAATCCAGTCCGCATGCTCCACCCACGTATAAGCGGCATCAAATACCTTCGGATCGGTCCGAAGACAGTACAGAATCTTGCTGAAAAACCATTCCGAGGAATACGTACCGCCGCACTTGGTCAGGTATTCCGGATGTTCGCGAGCTGCCAACTCCGTAATTTCTGCCGCTTCGGCATAACTTGTGTGGTCTTTCCACAACCATACATAGGCATTCAGGTTCTTCTTGAACTCCTTTTTCATCGCCAGCGGCACTCCATTCTTGTCCACCGGCATCGGAGTAGAACCCGTTGTATCCACGCCGATACCCACAATTTGGTCCGCGCGGAACTTCTTGTCATTTCGCCGTGCCTGAGCCAGCGACTTCCTGATGGTCGCCTCCAAACCGGTCAGATAATCCGCCGGATTCTGCCGGGCAACATTATGGTCTTTCGGGTCCAGCAGAATCCCCATCTCACCGGAGGGGTAATTATAGACAGCCGTGCCGACCTGCCGGCCATTGGCGGTATTGACAATCACACACCGGACCGAATTGGTTCCGTAATCTAATCCAACTGCATAGGCCATAGAATACCCCTCTCTTCAGGTCTCTTCGAGAAAACCGTGTCTTACCAGAAATAAATATAAAACGACACAATCACGCCCAGAATAATCAGGGTATGAATCACATCCCATTTATTCCAGCTGGCCCTTGTAGCGGCTTTCTCTTCCGGTGTAGCAGCATAATAAGTGTACCGGAGCTGCTCCTTAGAAGGCGGCCGCGTCATCAGACTGACCACAATTGTCACAAGCAGACAAATCACAAACAGAAACTCACAGTAATGCAGCCAGTTCACATCCGCCACCCAGTAGAGAAAAGTACCTTCTGTCAGACGATCCTTAAACACATCCAGCGTAAGCCGGAACATCCCGAGGACAAAACCGATTACCAGTCCCGAGAAGCCCCCCATGGAGGTAGCCCGCTTCGAAAACACGCCCATCAGAAATGCTGCCGCAATCGCCGGTGCCAAAAGCCCCTGCACATTCTGTAGATACCGGTAAAGCACATTGCCCATTCCTTTCATCACAGGAATCCAGACAATACCAAGGATGACTACCGTTGCTGTTGCGATTCGCCCAACCATAACCAAGTGTTTTTCACTGGCATTGGGACGCAGCTTTTTATAAAAATCACCCACAAATAGGGCCGCTGACGAGTTAAACAGGGAGGCCAGCGAACTCATCAAAGCCGCCAGAAGTCCGCACACTACAAACCCCTTAAACCCGATTGGAAGCAGCTGAGAAACCATTACCGAAAAGGCAGAATCCGCATTCGGTTTTCCTTCCGCCGTCAGCGGTATATCTAACAAACCTTTCTGGGCCAGCGCATAAGCTATCATTCCAGGCACCAGAAAAATAAAGACTGGGAGCAGTTTGAAATAAGCAGCCAGAATTGACCCTCGACGGGCTTCCTTCTGGTTTTTAGCAGATAAAACACGCTGAACAATATACTGGTCGGTACACCAATACCAGAAACCGATAATCATCGAGCCAAAGAGCACACCTGTCCATGGAAACTCCGGATCCGATGCCGGACGCACGAGGTGAAGGTTCGGCCCGCAAATACGCTCGACCTCTCCCCATCCGCCTACTTTCACTAATCCTATAATCAAAATAACAATTGAACCGATCAGCAGAACCGGGGTCTGCAGAACTGAGGTGTACATAACCGCTTTCATTCCGCCAAGCACTGTGTACAGGCCGGTGATTACTACCAGCCCAATGGCTGACACCCAGAACATATCCATTCCGCCAATCAGGGGCACATTCTCCGGCACACGGTTGATCCCAAAAACTGTTCCAAACACTACCCCACCCGAATAGACTGTCACTGCCACTTTCGTAAGCACATAACTAACCAGTGATATCAGCGACAGAACCGACCGTGAGCCAGGTGAAAATCGCAGCTCCAAATATTCCGGCATCGTAAAAATCTTAATCCGGTCGTAAAACGGCACAAATACCCAGCCGAGTACCAGAATCAGCCAGGCATGCATTTCCCAATGGGCCATTGCCATTCCGCTCACAAAACCCGCCCCAGCCAGCCCGACCAGGTGTTCTGAGCCAATGTTGGATGCAAAAATCGAAGAACCGATCGACACCCAGCCGGCATTGCGGCCTGCCAGAAAGTAATCTTGCGAAGTTTCTTCTTTCTGACTGAGCACCCAGACAACAATGCCCACTAAGGCCACAAAAAATGCGATTAAAATCGTTGTGTCCAAACCGCTCCAGGCGGCCGCGGCTAACAATCCTGTTTCCATGTCTGTCTCCTTGAGTCGAGTTAATCACGTTCAAAATCGCTCTTGCTGCAGTTATCGAACGGAGAGTTTGTAAATCGTTGTGGTCTGGTAAACCTCTCCCGGACGCAGCACTACCGATGGGAAATTCGGCTTGTTGGGACTGTCTGGAAAATGCTGAGTCTCCAAGCAGAAGGCACTCCGCTGTCCGTAGACCTTGCCGCCCTTGCCGATGATGGTCCCGTCCAGGAAATTGCCTGTATAGAACTGAATGCCCGGCTCAGTGGTCCAAACTTCCATCAGCCGCCTGGTAGAGGGTTCATACACCGATGCCGCCAGCGACATTTCGTGGCCCTTCTTCTTGTTGAGTACCCAGTTATGGTCATATCCCTTGGCGTATTTGAGCTGGTCATAATCAGCATTGATTCGGGCACCAATAGCGGTCGGAACGGTAAAATCCATCGGCGTTCCCTTAACCGGCCGAATCTCGCCGGTTGGGATCAGTCCTTCATCCACCGGCGTAAAGGAAGAGGCATTGAGCATCAGCTCATGACCAAGAATATCCCCCTTGCCCTGACCGGCCAGATTAAAATACATATGATTGGTCAGGTTGCAGACCGTCGGCTTATCGGTTACGGCTCTGTAATCAATCCGCAGCTGATTGTCATCCGTAAGTGTATAAATCACCGTGACTTTCAGCTTGCCCGGATAGCCCTCTTCCATATCCTTGCTCACATACGACAGCTCCAGACCGGCGGTATCCTTTGTTGTAAAGGGTTTGGCCTTCCACAGCTGCCTGTCAAAACCGTTTACGCCACCATGCAGATGATTGACACCGTCGTTGGCCGCCAGAACATATTCCTTGCCGTCAAGGGTAAACCTGGCCTTGCCAATCCGGTTGCCGTACCGCCCGACGATGCATCCAAAATAGGGGTTGGTGGTACGGTCGAGATATTTTTCCAGTTTGTCATGACCAAGCAGGACATCTTCCATCGCTCCCTTGCCGTCAGGCACAACCAGCGACACCACATGTCCGCCGTAGTTGGTAATCTTGGCTGTTACGCCGCTGCTGTTCGTAAGGGTGTATAATTCAACGCTCCGGCCATCCGGCAGCGTCCCAAACGGCTCTTTCTGAACATTCATCTGCGCACACTCCTTTCTCTCAAGCCGCCAAATCTGCCAATTGCATGCTCCCACAAAAAACAACATCCCCGCCATCAGCCAAACTTGTGATTTGTGAAAATTTCCCTTTTTCATACTTTGTCTCCCTTTTTTATTGATATACAGATTTGATTTTGATGGGGTATGCTCCTTCCAAACACCTTCTTTCTTCGGGGCCCTTGCCTTTGGACACCTTTTCAGACACCCCTAACCCCAAAGACAAACAAATCGAAACGCCTGCACCAAAGCTGCTTATCCGCATCGCATGATTTCCTACGTCCTCTCCCAACCTGAAACTCCCTGAAGACGACTGTTGTTTATGTACAACTTATAAGAGTGTGAGATTAAAAACTGCCGCCGCTCCTGTCAAGAATATTTTTGCCGCCCCCCCTTATAAATCCGGAATCACCTCCGCCCAGAAGGCCCCGGTACTGCTCAGTTTAAAGACATAAATCAGCCCCGGCCGCATCTGGCGGTAAACCGCATTCCCATACACAGCGCTGATACCCAATGACTCCAGCCGTTTCGGCTGATTCGATAAACTCCAGATTTCCTGCCAAAACAGCCGGCGGTCTCGCGATGAAAGCATCCTGCAAATGTTTGCATACTGAGCTGGCTCAACCCCCTCCTGCTCCAGCGAAATCCCATCCGCCGGACGCATGTTCTCCCCATAAACCCGACGCCACAATCCAATCGCCCTCTCCCGTCCGTCCATTACAAGTTGGTTGCTGAATCGAACAATCAGAATGTCAAAATGGGCAACATCTCCTTCGGTTTCCACTTCTTTCCGCAAAATCTGTAAAGAGGGCTCCTCCGGCGCCGTCTGAACAAACAGAATCTTGGTAAAAAGCCGCCCGTCTTTAAGACCCTGTTCGAGCACTTTGGCATACCCAATCTGCTGCTCAAATGCCAGATTGGCAATGGCCTCCTGAAGCTGCCGGTTTTCTGCAAGCAGCCGCTGGATAGACCGATGGCTTGCGGTCCAACGCCATAAAAACACCCCACCCCCCGCCAAAATTACCGCTGCAAATAGAATAAAAAATAATTTTTTCATATCAACATCCTGCTGTATCGCCTTCCCTGACGGTATAGTTTTTCAAACTCTTATACAGCCAAAACGAAAGTTGTCCTAAAAATATTTTCTCTCTTGAAAAAATCTCTCTCGAAACTATAATACATTTACATTTTACAGGAAAGGAGAGCCCATGAAAAACGCGCAGATTTTCATTATTTTTCTTCTGATTCTAAGTATTCTTTTTCAATTTTATATATGTGCTATTCTCACGTTTGCCTTTTTACCCAGTTTAAACCAAACCTTAAAAAACTCATCGTCTTCAGCCACAGTCATCAGACCCGCATCGCCAAAACCTGCCCTGCCGCGACCCCAGAGCAAACTCATCGAAGACAGTCCCTTCCCCCCGCTTGAGCTTACTGATCTCGACGGCAAAACCCATAACATAAAGGACTACCGCGGCAAGGTCGTCGTTATCGACTTCTGGGCAACCTGGTGCGGTCCCTGCAGAGCAGCAACCCCTTATCTGCTGAAGGTATATGAAAATTTTAAAGACAAAGGTCTGGTGATCTTCGGAATCAGTTTAGACACCAGCAGAAAAGAACTGACCGACTACCTGGAGGAACACAAAATTCCCTGGCCGCAGTATTTCGACGGTCTCGGATGGCAGAACAAAATCTGGCAGCAGATTGGCGGCAACGCAATTCCCTTGATTATTGTTATCGACCAGCAGGGAATTGTTCGCCACAGCGGCATCAGTGCTCCAGAGCTTGAACAAGCCGTCAGCCGCTTGCTGGCTGAAGACTAAACCTGCTTCGCAGCCGTGCCCAATGCCGGTCGATATCTTTGCTAAAAAGCAAGCAGAACAACTCCACAGCCGCAACCTGCTAATCTTTATCTTCGGCCAGGAGAATATGGAACCTGTTCTCGAAAAAGTCCTGTTTAGCGGAGTGATTTCCCTTGCCTTCTTAGCAGGGTCGCTCGGACAGCCGGCTGCCGTTTCCGCCCCGCCTGCCCCAATCGCCCCTTTCACCATCCAAAAAGACCCGCAGGGAAAATTCTGGTTTGCCGATTCCTCCGGCCGCAAATTCCTTTCTCTGGGCGTCAATAATGTTGTTCCCGAACCCTTCCAGCCCCGCCCCAACAGCCGATATTACAATCCAATTCCTACTCTTTTTAAGGGCGATTTTCAGGCATGGAAACAAGATGTCCTTCAACTCCTGCAGGAACACGGCTTTAACACCCTCGGTGCCTGGTCGGATGGACGACTCTTTGACGGACCGCTGGCCGGCACAATTTGTCTTTATGTCGCCGCCCACGCCCCTGATCGCTGTCTGGATGCCCTCCGTCCTGATTTCCAAAAACGTGTCCTTCAAAACATCCAAACCACCCTCGAACGATACCCCTACAGGGGCAATCTGCTCGGCGTCTTTCTTGATAATGAAATGCCCTGGTACGGCCACGCCCCTTGGGGCGAGATACCCAACGCAACCCTTCTCGAATCCGCTCTCTCCTTGTCCGAAGATGACCCAGCCCGTCGGGCCGCAATCCAATTTCTTCAAGAACGCTACAAGTCTATCGAAAGCTTTGCCAACGCTTGGGGAAAGCCCATTTCCGACTGGCGTCAGCTCACAGTCGAGTATGCATGCAGCTGCCTTTCTGAAGCGGCCCATACGGACAGACAGGCCTTTATCGGTTTGGCCGCCGAATCTTTCTATCACGCGGTTGCCCAAATCGTAAGGGAACAAATGCCGGGCGTCCTCCTCCTCGGTACTCGCTTTGCCGGCTATGCTCCCCAGCCGGTCATCGAAGCATGCGGGCGGCACTGCGACGTTATCTCTTTCAATAATTACACAGCCAAGCCGGCCGCCGATCCCGACATGCTCGCCCGCTATTGGATTTGGGGCGGACAAAAACCTCTGCTCATCACGGAATTCTCCTGGCGAGCCGAGGAAAACACAAGCGGCAATCCCAACACCGGCGGTGCCGGCGCCGTCGTCAAAACCCAAGCCCAAAGAGCCGAAAACTATCAAAAATATATCGAAGATTTGCTGTCCTATCCGATGGTTATCGGGGCACACTGGTTCGAATTTGCCGACCAATCACCGCAAGGCCGTTTTGACGGCGAAAACTCCAATTACGGTATTGTGGACATAGAACACCGGCCATACGCAGAATTATTGGCCGCAATGAAGCAAATCCATCAGCAAATCGAGGAAATCCACGCCCGCTCCCCGCGAACTGCCCCCATCACTTTGCCTGCACCCAAACAAGTCCGCATCGAAATTGCCCAGCGACCCGAAAGACCCCCGGTTGCGGATCTGCTCAAAACCGAACCGGTTAAGGCCCCCGAACTTTTCTGGGCCCCCGATGCCTCTATCCAGATTGGCCCCCAGGAAAACGGCGCCCTCCAAATCCACCTGCAAACCGGCCGGGATTGGGGCTGCGGTCTGCTCTTTTTCGGGCCGAAAGAATGGAAAACCGCCGACGGCCCCGAGTTTGCTGCGGACCTGGACGGCTACAGCTCAATCGAAATGGATGCTCTCATTCCGCAAGCCCTTTCCTTTCAGGTTCTTATCGACGAAGCCGGCGTAGATCGCCCTGATGCCCCCTCCTACGATACTCGCGCCGGCGATGATGCCGAAAGTTTTATCTTTCCCGTTCTCCAGGGTAGCGGAACTCGAAAAATCTATCATCTCAACCTCTCCGACCTCACCCTTCGAACCGACTGGGGCAACCCCAAAGGAGCAGGACGACTGGACTTATATGCCGTCAAGGGAATCGGCCTGTACTTTCCAGGCGGGCAGGGACAACAAACCCTCTTCCTCTATGCCCTCCAGTTGGTCCGATAAAATCTTCTTCTCTCTGCTATTCACACCTTCCAGGCTGCCTTTTGAAAAACGAGATTGACATTCCCGCTCCAAAAATGTATAATAATTTCACTAAGCAAACGGTTTCTAAATATTTTTTGCAAGAAAAGCATCAAGAGGTTTGTTTTATGAAATCAGCAGCCCCTAGTCTGAGCGACGTAGCCGAACAAGCCGGCGTGAGCAAATCTACCGTCAGCCGCATCCTCAACAATCGCCTCGGAAACGGCTTTTCGGTCAAAGAAGAGGTTCGCCTTCGGGTACTCGAAGTGGCCCGAAAACTCAATTACCGGCCTAATCTTATTGCCAAAAGTCTTACGATGCGCTCCACCAAGATGATTCACATCATCGGAGGCAATCACGCCCTCAGCCAGCTCGGAAACATCTACCAAACCGTCGTCAACCATATCACAGAGTTCATCGATGCCCAAGGCGATGGTTTCGACGTCACTGTTGATATGTCCAAACACACCTCAGACCAAAGCGAAATACCTGCCTGGAAAATTGACGGTGCTATTATTCTCGCCTGCTGCACCTCCATTACAATGGAAGAAATCCTCCAGATGGGGATTCCTTATGTCGTTATCAACGGGCCCGCCCCTGCCGGCGGCACCTCGGTAGTACCTGACGATGTTCAGGGAACCCAGCTGGCTGTCAAGCACCTATTCGACCTCGGACATCGCAGAATTGCCTATACCCCGCCCCCTCACCGATTTATGATGGTCGGCCATTCGAGCATCGCCGACCGCCAAAACACCTATTGCGAACAAATGAAACACTGCGGTCTGGCGCCGCTCATCAGCCGCTTCGACGTCCTGGATGAAACCAATAAACTTCTGGAAGAACTGGTCTTCGAAAAAAAGGCCACGGCTATCCTTGCCTACGGACACATGGAAGCTCTGAACCTCCTGCAGGCCGCCCATTCCCTCGATATCCCCGTCCCCGAACGCCTCAGTGTAATGTGTTTCTGCGATCATTATGCCAACCAAATTATGAGTCCCGGCCTCACTTTTATTGACTTGGGCTCAGCACAAATGGGCACCTCGGCTGCTCAGCTTCTGCTCGAACAAATCAAACAGCCCGACAAACGAAAGCCCCAAAAAATCGTTCTTAATGAAACCCTTTGCACACGCAGCACTACGGCTCCGCCGCCTTCGGACTAATCCTGCTTCGATGCCGAGAAAAACCAATGAAAGCAAAAATCACTGATACACAGACAACCAAAGAAAAAAGAGGAATCACCCCAGAGTATATTCTGGAGCCAAACGGCAACTTCCGCATAGAGCAGTACGACAGCCGGCCTGCTTTCGCCAGTTTTCTGCCAGGCATCGGCGGGCCCGACGGCATCCCGCTTTGGTGTCTGTATGTCAATCGGGGACAGGGGGTTTCCTCTTTCGGCGTTGCTAACAAGAACCACGCCATTGTCGAATTCCTGCCGGCCAATTGGGCCTATCAGCTGGTCGGCATCCAGGGTTTCCGCACGTTCTGCTATGCAGACGGCTCTTTTGTTGAACCCTTCGGCAGCCGCCATCGGCCCTCGGCCGATATCCGACGAACGATGTGGATCGAAATGGACCGTTTCAGAATCCGTGAAGACAATAAATCTGTCGGCATCCGTTTTGAAATAACCTATTTTTCTCCGGTCAATCAGCCCATCGGCTCGCTTCTGCGTCTGCTCACTATCTCCAACCTGACCTCCAAAACCCGGCACCTTCGCATCCTCGACGGTCTGCCCCAGCTTTTGCCTGCCGGCTTCACCGAAATCGGAATCAAAACCATGCGCCGCATCTATGAGGCCTATGCCTCCGTTCGGATTATCGACGGCCGTATCCCCTTCTGCGCCGCACGGGTTCGCGTCCACGATGAAGCCGAAGTTGAAGAAGTTCAAAACGGAAACTTCTACGCCTCCTGGCTTAGCGACGGCGATTATCTGCTCCCCATCGAACCCTACTACGACCCCGACGTAATCTTCGGAACCGACCAGGACCTCCTGCTGCCGCGGCACTTTACCCCCGACGGGCTGCCCGACCGCAGCCGACAGGTCGGCGAAAACAAACTCCCCTGTGCCATGACTCCCTTTGAAGCCGTGCTCGGCCCGCACGATTCCCTCGTCCTGGTCTCCGCAGCTGGAATGGCTCCCCACGAATCGCTCCTGCAAACTTTTCTGTCGCATTTTCAGAAACTTTCCGACTTTGAAGCCGCCTCCCGTCAGAGCCGAAAAACAATCGAAGCCCTCACCCTGCCGGCTTTAACGCTCTCCGCAGACCCGCGGCTGGATGCTTACGCCCGGCAGAACTTTCTGGACAATATCCTCCGCGGCGGCATGCCCATTCCCCTCCCTTCCCGGCAAGGTCTCGTCCTCCTCCATCTGTATTCCCGACGCCACGGAGATGCCGAACGGGATTATAATTTCTTCGACCTGCCGGCCTGTCCTCTTTCCAGCGGCGAAGGCAATTATCGGGACATTTGCCAAAACCGCCGAAGCGACCTTTGGTTTTATCCCCAAACAGAAGATAAAGAAATTCGGATGTTTGCCCGCCTGCTCCAGCCCGACGGCTACAACCCTCTCTCCGTGCAGGGTTATCGATGGATTTGGCCGCAAACTCAGGATTTCATCTCCGTTTGCCCCACAGAGGAACCGGCCGCTCAAGAAGCCCTCCAATCCATTCTCCGGCGGCCCTTTCAGCCGGGTGAACTTCTTGCCTGGGCCGACTGCTTTTGTCCGCTTCTTCCCCACCGAACCGAATGGCTTGAAAGTATTCTATCCGGCTGTGATATTCGCTTGATGGCCTCCGGCCATGAAGGTGGGTACTGGATTGATCATTGGACCTACATCACCGATTTGCTCGAAACTTATGAGGCAATCTATCCAGACCGGCTGGAACAAATGCTCACCGAAAAAGCCGATATTGAGTGGTTCTGCGAACCTGCCCAGGTGAAGGACCGCCAACGGAAATACATCCGGCGCAAAAAAGGTCTCCGCCAGCTCCATTCCGTCGAGGATGCCCCGCTGCCGCCGGTACCCCTGCCGCCGGTTACCCTTTTGGGAAAACTTTCAGCACTGCTGGCTATCAAGATTGTCTGTCTCGACTATGAAGGACGCGGACTCGAAATGGAAGCCGGACGGCCCGGCTGGAACGACGCACTAAACGGCCTGCCCGCCCTCTTCGGCTCATCCACCTGTGAAACCGCCGAAATCCTCCGCCTGGCTCGATGGCTTCAAAATGCCCTGCCGACGATCCCCGACACATTCTTTCCTGAAACCGTCGCCGATTTGCTTGAAGCAGTCCTGACAGATATCCAATCTGAATTTTCCTGGCACCGTGCCTGCGATATTCGCGAAAACTATCGCCGGCAAGTTTACCAGAACTGCTCGGAGAAAACCCGCCTCATCAAAGGCACCCAGCTCCAGATGCTTCTCGAAGGCATCATCGCCTGCTGCCGAAAAGCCATTCAGAACTCCATCGACCCCGAAACCGGACTGCTTCATACCTATTATCTTCACGAGCCGCAGGAAGCTCCGCACGACAGATGTGCCATTTCGTCGTTTCTTGCTGCCCCTCTGCCCGTCTTTCTCGAAGGGCAGGTTCACTGGTTGCGGGTGTGCAGCAGCCAAACAGCCCAGCGCATCAGCACCGCCGTCCGGCAAAGCCCCCTGCTCGATCTGCACCTGAACATGTACAAACTCAACGAATCGCTCGAAAATTGCTCTCCCGAAATCGGACGGGCACGCACTTTTACACGCGGCTGGTTCGAAAATGAATCAGTCTGGCTCCACATGTCCTACAAATATCTTCTCGAACTGCTCAAGCACGGCCTGTATGAAGATTTCTTTGCGGATGCACAAACCATGCTCGTGCCTTTTATGAAGCCCGAAGTTTACGGTCGAAGCATTCTCGAAAACAGCTCCTTCATCGCCTCTTCCGTCTGTCCGGACCCTGACGCCCGCGGACGCGGTTTTGTCGCCCGTCTCAGCGGGAGCACCGCCGAATTTATCCATATCTGGCTTCTTTTGACCGTCGGCAGCAAACCCTTCCGGCTTCGCAGCAGCCGGCTGGTTTTTGCTCCTGCGCCGGCCTTGCCCGGCTCATGGTTCACCCGCGAACCCAAAACCCTCCGCTGGAAAGACCAGACCTTCTCCATTCCCGAAGATACCTTCTCCTGTGCTCTGCTCGCCGAGACCCTTTTGGTCTATCATAATCCCCGCCGCCGAAACACCTACGGCTCCGGTGCCATGCGGCCGGTTCAATATATAGTGGACGAAAAGACAACCCTTGAAGAGCCCGAGCTGACGGGCCGGTTCGCCCGCCTGCTTCGCGAACGAAAAATCAAACGGCTTGATATCCATCTTGCCTGACTGCAAAACTATTGGGGGTTCTATGAAGCCGATCATTCCATTAACCTGGCTCCTCGGGCTGACTGTTCTTGTTCAGGGACAGAATCTGCTCACAAACGGAAACTTCGAAACCGGCCTCGTGAAAGGTCATTTCGCCAACGGCTATCCCGACGGCTGGGATGGCTGGGGAATCAACGGCTGGCACCACGCTGACCCGGGCTACCGCCACGATAATTACGGCATCGCCATCTGGGACAATGACACGGGGCTGGCCCAAACCTTCTCCATCCTGCCAGGAATGCAGTTGACGGTATCCGGCCAGATGATTTACCATACTGAGGAAATCCTTACCAACAAAAAGGCCCTCCTGAAAATCGAATTCTGGAACGGCCCGGTCTCTTCCGGCACAAAACTGTCCGAATCTGTTATCGGAATGCTCACCGGCTCCGATACTGCCGGCAGGTGGTACTCCTTCGAACAATCTCTCAACGTCCCCCCCTCAGCCAACCATGCTCGCACCCTTTGTTTTACCGCCGCAACCGGCTCTCCATCCAACGGCAAGGCCTACTGGGACAACCTTTCTGTCGATGACGGCCAGGTTCTCAATCTCCCCGACTATAACACCGACCAAATAGTCAACTACATCGACTTTGCCCAATTAGCCCGGTCATGGCTTGCCGATTCCCCCCTCTCCAATCTTAGCGGACAAAACTTCATCGACCTTGAAGACCTTCTCGTCCTGACCGACAGATGGCTCCACACCTTTCCCCAGTACCCGGGTTATCAACTCGTTTGGTCTGATGAATTCGACGGTCCTGCCATCGACACCAACATCTGGAACTGGGAGACCGGCGCAGGCGGCTGGGGCAACAACGAACGGCAGTATTACACCAGCCACCCTGAAAACTCTTACATTGAAAACGGCTGTCTGGTCATTGCCGCCCGTAAAAACCATCTCGGACACAATTACACCTCTGCCCGTCTGACAACGCAGAACAAACGCTCCTTCTGCCGCGGCAGAATGGAAGCCCGCATCAAACTGCCCGTCGGCGGCAAGGGAATCTGGCCGGCCTTCTGGATGCTCGGAAACTCAATCTCAGCGGTCGGCTGGCCTGAATGCGGCGAAATCGACATCATGGAAGCCATTAACTCTTTGTCCACCATATACGGCACGCTTCACTACGGCAGCAGCGACCCTTACATCCATGATTCCAACGGCGGCTATCTGACTCCTGCCGTCCATCCCTCCGGAGACTTCCATATTTATGCCGTTGAGTGGGATACCAGCCAAATCCGCTGGTACTTTGACGACAGAAACTACTATACTACTTCCAACTGGTGGGCCAACGACCCTTACCCCGCCCCCTTCCATCAGCCCTTTTTCTTCATCCTGAACATCGCCGTCGGCGGCAACTGGCCCGGCTATCCCGACCAAACAACCCCCTTCCCCCAATTGATGTACATCGACTACGTGCGGGTATTTGAAAAAACCACACCTTAGCTGCCAATGCTTTTTTCATTTCCCCAACACAATTACATCCGACGGATTCACACCGCAAAGAATCTCCGCCCCCGCCGACAGCGTCTGTGCCTCACTCGAAAAAACCGAAACCGCCCACACAATCCCCCCCGCCAGCCGTACCTCAATCTGGCTCATATCCCCATAATAAGCAATGGATTGAATGGTACCGGCCAGCAGGTTCGGGATATTTCTATCCGCAAACTGCTCTTTGCCGCGAATCTGAATCTTTTCGGGGCGAACGCAGCATTTCACTTCAGACCCTGCCGGCCGCTCTGTTTTCATCGCCGAAGCCAAAACCCCTGCCGGAGTTCTGATTCTCATAGGATTGGTTTGCAGCAGGTGGCCTGATACAAAATTGGCCTCCCCGATAAAGTCCGCGACAAACTCATTTTGCGGCCTCTGATAGACCTCCTGCGGCGTCCCAACCTGCACAATTCGTCCGGCGTTAAGTACCGCAATCCGGTCAGCCATGGAAAGGGCCTCCTTCTGATCATGCGTCACATAGACCGCCGTCGTCTGGGTGCTCTTAACCAGCCGACGCAATTCCACGCGCATCTTCGCCCGAAGCCGCGCATCCAGATTGCTCAGCGGCTCATCCAGCAGCAGACACTGCGGCTCGGCCGCCAGGGCGCGAGCCAGCGCTGCCCGCTGCTGCTGACCTCCCGACAACTGACTGGGCTTTCGAGCGGCATATTCCTGCATCTGCACTATTGCCAGTTTTTCCAGAGCAATCCGGCGACACGGAGCGGCCTCTATCCCCTGCATCCGCGGCCCAAACTCTACATTTTCAATCACCTTCATATGCGGCCAAAGTGCATAATTCTGAAACACCATCGCCGTCCCGCGTTTTTCTGGAGGCAGAGATGTCACATCCTGACCATCAAAATAAATTCGTCCCGACGACGGCTCCACCAGTCCCGCCAGAATCCGCAGCAACGTTGTCTTCCCGCATCCGCTGGGCCCCAGAAGGAAGAAAAGTTCCCCCGGCTCAATCAGCAAATCAATCCCCTCCAGCACGCTGGTCCTGCTGAAACCCTGCTGATACACCTTCGAAATGTTTTCCAGTTTGATTTCAATCATATTTTTCCCCGCCCATCAGACCCTCAGACCCTGAAAATTGCTCCCAATCGCCTGCCCAAAAGGATTGCCGCTGTCGCCAGCGAGCCGCCCAGTACAAGCATCCCCAAAACCCCCAGTGCCGCGGCAATATTGACCGCATCCGCATTGGCCGAATATGCCTGCGTGTAAATCTCCTTGGTGATTGGGTAATGCTCACGCAGCTGAGCAAGCACCAGCGAATCACTTACCTCCAGCATCGCATACGAAAACGTAAGCAGCCCGGAGGCAATCAAATTAGCCGCAATCAGCGGCAGGGTAATCTTTCCAACCGCCCGCAGCGGCCCGGCCCCCAGATTCCGTGCCGCCGCCTCCAGTGCTTCCGGAATCTGCTGCAGGCCGGCCGTTACAGCCCGTACAACAAACGGTGCCCGTCGAATCGTATAAGCAATCACCAAAATCAGCAGCGGATTGCGCATCGGCCCGATGGCCTCCAGCAGTTTCCCCGGTGCTGTCATCGCAATATACCCCGCCGCCAGAATCACCCCCGGCACCGCCAGCGGCAGCATCAGGCACAAATCCAGCAGCCGTGCCCCCAAAAGCCGCCGCCGAACCAGCATCCACGCCGCCGCCAGGCCGATCACCAAGTCCGCCCCTGTCGAAAGGGCTGCATACAAAAGACTGTTCAAAATCGCCCGCCGCGTATCCGGCTGACGCAGCACAAACAGAATATGGTCCATCGTATAGCGTTCCGGAAGAATGGTATCGATCCACCGCCCCGACACCGCCGTCAGAACCACCCCCACATGCGGCAGCACCGCCGTAAAAATCACAGCCCCCAAAAACACCCACACCGCCGCCGTCCCCAACGGTCCCAGCGGATGTCCCGCTGAGGCCGAAGCACCCTTCGCCATGTCAACGCCGCTGGAACGCCCGAATACAAGTTTACCCAACAAATAAAACACCACCGACAAAACCAGCATCACCAGCACAAGACTGTAGGTCCGCCCTGAAACATCCGCCCGAGCCAATTCCTTAAAAACCTTCACCGAAGCCAGCTGCTCATACCCCACCATCAGCGGCGTCCCCACATCTGTAAACGACCAGATAAAAACAATGGCTCCTCCTGCAAACAGGCCGGGGCGAAGCAGCGGCAGGGTAATCCGCCAAAACACCCGCAGCGGCCCGGCTCCCAGATTCCGTGCCGCCTCTCCATAAGACGGGTCCAGGTTTGCCAGTGCCGCCGACAGATTCAAATACAGAATAGGAAATAGATTCAGCGTCTGCAGGATCGCCACCACCCAAAATCCAGACCCCAGCCAGTCCGGCGGAAGCCCTTCTGACAAATCCAGAAGCCCCACCCGCTCCAGCACCAGATTAAGTATCCCGAACTGTCCCAGATACCGCTTGATCGACAGCGCCCCCACAAATGGCGGCAGAATCAGCGGAGCCAAAAGCAGCATCGTCAGGAACCCCTGCCCCCGAAACTGATACCGCGTACTCACCATCGCCATCGGCAGCGTCAAAAGCACACACAGGCCCGTCGTCACACACGCCAGAAAGAAACTGTTAGCGATCTGGCCCATCAGAATCCGATTGGAAAACAGACGTCCCACCCAGTAAAAACTGAAATGCCCCTCAAACATCAGGCCGGTTTGAACGACCTTAAACAGCGGATAAAAAAAGAAAACCCCCACAAAACAAAAAAGCAGCAGCTCCCCGGCCGCCAGCGGCTCTATTTGCTTGATCCATCTTTGCCAAAAGGGCTTTTCTGCGGCAGGTGTTTCCATCCGTTCCTACTGAATCTGTCGATATTGTTCGCGAAAATAGGTCGTCCATTCCGTTGTAATTCTTTCCGCCGCGACGGGGTCTTTCATCTGCTCAGCCATCTGATAAATCTCCTCCACCGTGTCAATATTTTCAGGCAGCCGCGTCAGCCGGGCAACCAGCGACTCATCCATTTGTTTGGCCAGAATTCTCCGTTTGGCCTCCCGAAGAAGCGAAGCATTCTCGATTGCCGCCGAATAAACCAGCCGCGCCAGCACTTCATAGCGAACCTCCCTCAGCCCGGCATCTATCACCATCTCGCTGCCCGATTCATACGGATTGGCCGCCAAAAGCTGTCCGCTTTCAGCATACAACGCATAAAAATCCTTCCGAATCGGCATTCGGTTCAGCCGATACCGCTGGGGCCCGTCCGGATGGCCCGGCGGAAGCGCCCACAATCCCTGCCCCCGCTGTGACATAACAAATTGAACAAACGCCTGTGCCGCCTCCCGATGCGGCGGATTCTTCAGCACCCCAATCGGATCCGGCGTATAGGCCGTTTGCCCCCTCGGGCTCACATATCCCAGTTTGTCCGGCGCCTCCGACACATACATCATCCCGTAAAAATCAATACAGACCGCTACCGCACATTCCCCCGAACTCGGCGCCCGCGCTGCCGCTCCGGAATTGTCCAAAAACTTTTTAGCATTCGATAAAATCAAAAGCAGTTTCTTCCACCCCTGCGGCCAGTCCGGCGCTGACTGGACAATCATCTCGTTGGCCGCCGCCTGTGAACCCGACTGCGTCGGATCCGCCAAAATCACCAAATCAAAAAACTCCGGCCTGCCCAAATCCTCCCACAAAGACGGCTCCGGCAGATTCAGATGTCTGAGCAGTTCCTTGTTATACAGAAACCCAAAACTGCTCAGCACATTCCCCACCCATCTCTTCCGCGGACTGTACATCTCCATCCCGCCAAACTCTGCCGGAATCGCCTCCCACACCTCCGCCGGCAAATCCAGCTCTTCCAGAAGCCCCTCTGCATCCAAATACTGAAATGTATATTCTCCCCCGCCGAACAGCACATCAATCCCGGACGTCTCTGATTGAGAGTACACATTCCGTAAATACTGAAGAATCGAACTGCTGCCCCCGCCCACATCCCGCCACTGAAACGACACCTCCCAGCCGTACCGCTGCCGGGCATATTCGCTGAACGCTCGGCTGAACTCATACCGGATGTTTTCATTGTGCGGGGTAATCACAGACAGCGCAACCGCCCTGGCCCCCTCGTTCAAAGGTTTCCGGCTGCAGCCGATGCTCACCAGCAAAAAAAAGAATATGGCGGCTCGCAAAACCATCCGCCCAAGCCGTGGACTCATTTTGTTAACTCTTCTCTTTCCAAACTGTTCTTTTCTGCTTTGGAATCAATAATGATAATAGTTGAAAACCAACCGCCCCTTTTTTCAACCTTAAAATCCGATCCTGGTGTCTTGCTAACTATATCCTATTGACCGGACAAACCAAATTTGGTATGATACGTAAATGTAAATACGGGAGAAAACTCTTTGGAGCTTAACTTAGGATGAAAAGGGCTTAACCTGCTATAGCCGCAACTAGCGCGTCAGCGCTGCTCGTTGATACTCCCAATTTTATTCCCGACAGCAAATCGCGGGATTTTCCGCATCTCTCACGCGGAAAACGTATACCAACAAAAACAAGAGAATATAATATAACTTATTATTTTACAAAGGTTTAAAATGAACACAGAACGGATGACAAGCAGAGTTTTTCCGGGGCAGTTTTTTACTCGGGACAACCTCTATGATATGTCGAGTAAAGCGATGATATTTATCGCCTTGCTGACAACTATTCTTGGCGTCTGGGCTCAGCGAGACCAAATCGAAAATGTTCTTGCTCGGCTGACTGGCTTGGAGTGGGGTGTCGCCTATCTGGCCGTTGCACGCTTTCTCTTCCTTATTAACATAGCCGCCCTGATTTGGCGACTGGGACTGGTTTTGTTTTATCGTCCCGCTCGTTCCTGTACGGACGAGGAGTTGCCGACCTGCACTGTCGTCATTCCCGCCTATAACGAAGGCCGCCATGTCGCCGAGACCATTGACAGTGTAGCAGCAAGCAATTATCCAATCGACAAACTCCAGATTATTGCTGTCGATGACGGCAGTGCCGATGATACTTGGCAATGGATTCAGCGGGCTGCGGCAAGACATGCCCACCTTGTTACCCCATTGCGTCTCAAACGCAACAGCGGCAAGCGAAAAGCCCTCTATGAAGGGTTTATCCGCAACTCTGCGGATATTCTTGTGACGATCGACAGCGATTCGCTTATCGAAAAAAATACACTTAGGAATCTGCTGAGCCCCTTTGTAACGCAGGCCAACGTCGGTGCCGTTGCCGGCAATGTCCGTGTTCTCAACCGCCAGCAAGGCCTGATCCCCAAAATGCTCGATGTTTCTTTTGCCTTCAGTTTCGACTTTATTCGGGCCAGCCAAAGCCAGGTCGATTCAGTCCTGTGCACCCCGGGCGCCTTGTCCGCTTACCGCCGGGATGCTGTAATGAAGGTTCTCCGAGCGTGGATGAACCAGCGATTCTTCGGACGCAAATCCAACATCGGCGAAGACCGTGCTATGACCAATCTGATTCTCAAACAGGGCTTTGCCGTCAAGTTTCAATCCAACGCCGTCGTCTTTACCCAAGTTCCCGTTCGTTATAAAGGTCTGTGCAAGATGTTCCTCCGCTGGGCAAGAAGCAATATTCGTGAAACAGTCGAAATGGCCCGTTTTGTCTTTACGCGTTTCCGCCAAAACCGGCTTGGTGCCCAACTCAACTTCCTCCACAGCACATCTACCCTTTTCGGTGCAACCTTTATGGTGTTTGGGACCCTTCTGTGCATTCTTTGGGAACCCCAGGTCTTCCTGGCTCAGATTCTTTTTGGTGCCGAACTGATGGCAGCAATCCCTGGCGTTTTCTACGCACTCAAGTATCGCAGCAGCAATGCCCTTTGGGCCTTTGCCTATTCGCTCTTCTGGCTGGCCGGCTTGGCCTGGATCAGTCCCTATGCCCTGCTCACTGTCGGCAACAATAACTGGCTTACCCGTTCCTTGCCTGTTGCCAAGCAGACACAACTCGCTTCGCCGGTCCGCCCCGTAAAAAACGGTACGCTTATCAGCCCTAAGCCGCTTTCCGCCTAATTTCCCCCTGCTCTTCAGCAGCCAAACCGCCAATCCCCCCTCTTCATTCAAACCTCTGGAAATATCCGCCCTATACTTTGCCTGTTTTATCCACAAACAGCCCTTTTATATCCATTTTCCAGAAAGAATCTTACATAAAGGGCGAAAAACGGTTGCCCCCTTCGAAAAAAGGTGATATAAGGAATTTTTCTTTTTTAGATGGGACTTGTTTTTAGCGTATCTCTGTAGCACACGGTCTGATTTGGAGAAATCTTATTATGACACGACGAATGGTTACCATCGACGGCAACACTGCCGTTGCCCATGTGGCTCACGCAACAAATGAAGTAATCGCAATTTATCCCATTACCCCCAGTTCTCCAATGGGAGAAATGGCAGATGCCAAAAGCACTGCCGGCCAGCGGAACATCTGGGGCACAATTCCCTCTGTTTCAGAAATGCAGTCAGAAGGAGGAGCCGCCGGCGCTGTCCATGGTTCCTTGCTGACGGGAGCCATGACGACCACCTTTACGGCTTCTCAAGGTCTGCTTCTGATGATTCCGAATATGTACAAAATCGCCGGTGAACTGCTGCCGACTGTCTTTCACGTTTCCGCACGCTCGCTGGCCTGTCAGGCATTGAGCATCTTCGGAGACCATTCCGACGTAATGGCTGTGCGGCAGACCGGCTTTGCCATGCTGGCCTCTTCCAACGTGCAGGAAGTAATGGATATGTCGCTGATTGCCCAGCAAGCCACGTTGGCCAGTCGGGTCCCCTTCCTTCACTTTTTTGACGGATTCCGAACCAGCCACGAAGTGCAGAAAGTGGAAGAATTGACTTATGATGATATGCGAGCAATGATTGATGAAAGTCTTGTTGCAGCCCATAAAGCACGGGCTCTCAGCCCTGATCGCCCGATGATTAGCGGCACCGCTCAAAATCCGGATGTCTATTTCCAGGGTCGGGAAACCGTCAATCCCTTTTATCAGGCCTGTCCGGAAGCGGTTCAGCAAACGATGAACAAATTCGCAGGAATTGCAGGCCGTCAATACCATCTGTTTGATTATATCGGCGATCCGAATGCTGAAAAAGTGATTGTGATTATGGGCTCCGGCGCCGATGTGGTTCACGAAACAGTGGATTATCTGAACAGCCGCGGAGAAAAGGTCGGTCTCGTGAAAGTCCGTCTGTACCGCCCCTTCAGCAATCGATATTTCGTGCAAGCATTGCCCAAGACCGTCAAAAAGATTGCAGTTCTGGACCGCACCAAAGAACCCGGTTCCATCGGCGAACCGCTCTATTTGGATGTTCGGACAGCTGTGGGCGAAGGAATGGCCGAAGGATGGGCGCCTTTCAAGGGTTATCCCCAAATCATTGGCGGACGCTATGGACTTGGTTCTAAAGATTTTACGCCTGCAATGGTTAAGGCAATTTTCGACAACCTCGATGCCGAAGAACCGAAAAATCATTTTACCGTCGGCATTATCGATGATCTCTGTCATACCAGTCTGGACGTCGATGAATCATTCGATATCGGCGGAAGGACCTTTACCGGAATGTTCTATGGGCTGGGTTCAGACGGCACAGTCGGTGCCAACAAAAACAGCATTAAGATTATTGGCGAACAAACCTCCTACTATGCGCAGGGTTATTTTGTATATGACTCCAAAAAAGCCGGTGCTGTTACCGTTTCTCATCTGCGTTTCGGGCCCGACCCAATCCGCAGCCCCTACTTGATCAGCCGGGCTGATTTTGTCGCCTGCCATAATCCAAGCTTCCTTGAAAAATATGATATGCTGTCCAACCTTAAACCAGGCGGAACTTTCCTGCTCACCAGCAGCCACGGACCGGAAGAGGTGTGGGATACCCTGCCGGTGGAGGTCCAGCAGCAAATTATCGACAAAAAAATCAAATTTTATGTCATTGATGCATTCCGTATCGCGGAAGAAGTAGGGCTGGGCAACCGCATCAATGTAATTATGCAGACGGCCTTTTTCAAAATCAGCGGCGTCATTGATATTGACCAGGCCGTCAAAGCCATTAAGGATGCTATTAAGAAGACCTATGGCAAAAAAGGGGAAAAAATCGTCCAGATGAACTTTGCGGCCGTCGACCAGGCCCTCGAGAAAGTCTATCAAGTCAAGGTACCCTCCAAGGCCACCAGTCATATTCACATGGCCAAGATAGTGCCTGATGATGCCCCTGAATTTGTGCGCACGGTCACCGCAGAGATTATGGCCGGCCGAGGAGACAAACTGCCCGTCAGCAAGATGCCCTGCGACGGGAAATTTCCAACCGGAACCACGCAATACGAAAAACGCAACATCGCTGTCTATATTCCGGTCTGGGAGCCGCAACTGTGCCTTCAGTGCGGCCAGTGCTCGTTTGTCTGCCCGCATGCCGCAATCCGCATCAAGGCCTATGACCCCAGCTGTCTGAAGACGGCTCCGGCCGCTTTCAAGAGCACCGATGCCAAGGGCAAGGAATTCGCCGGGATGAAGTTTACCGTGCAGGTCGCCCCGGAAGACTGCACCGGCTGTGAGGCCTGCGTCATCAACTGTCCCGGCATGGAACGAGACGCCAACAAGCAGCCAACCGGGCGAAAGGCCATCAATATGGCTCTTCAGGAACCGCTGCGAATGCAGGAACGGGAAAACTTCGAGTTTTTCCTGTCTATTCCCAACACAGATCCGAACAAGTTTAAGATTGCCTCCATCAAGGGCAGCCAGCTGGTGCCGCCGCTGTTTGAGTTTTCCGGCGCCTGTGCCGGCTGCGGCGAAACAGCCAATGTCAAGCTCCTTACCCAATTGTTCGGCGATCGCCTGTATATTGCCAATGCCACCGGCTGTTCGTCTATCTACGGCGGCAACCTGCCAACCACACCTTATACAAAACGGGCGGACGGACGAGGTCCAACATGGAGCAACAGTCTTTTCGAAGATAATGCCGAGTTCGGTTTTGGAATGCGTTTGGCTATCAACAAAATGATGACGCACGCCCTCGAAC
Source organism: uncultured Phycisphaerales bacterium (assembly GCA_937868095.1). Taxonomy (GTDB): domain Bacteria; phylum Planctomycetota; class Phycisphaerae; order Sedimentisphaerales; family Anaerohalosphaeraceae; genus JAHDQI01. The sequence continues at coordinate 29,294 of CALMLO010000022.1, forward strand.
TGCTGGAACAGGTCTCCGCTGCCGGATGTATTTCGAAAGATCTTGCCGACGCACTCAAAGAGGGAATGAACACACAGGATACCCAGGCAGGCATCGAACAGCAGCGTGCACGGGTAGAAGAACTCAAGGCCGCCTGCCGGAAAAGTCGTTGTCCAGAATGCGAACGGCTTTTAACGGTAGCGGACTATCTTGTCCGAAAGAGTGTTTGGATTGTCGGCGGAGACGGCTGGGCATACGATATCGGCTACGGCGGATTAGATCATGTGCTGGCCAGCGGGGAAAATATCAATGCACTGGTTCTCGATACCGAAGTGTATTCCAATACCGGCGGTCAGATGTCGAAAGCTACCCCCCTCGGAGCGGTCGCTCAGTTTGCGTCAGGAGGCAAACGACTTCCCAAAAAAGACATGGGACTGATTGCAATGACATACGGCAACATCTATGTCGCCTCTATTGCCATTGGTGCCAATCCCAACCAAGCTGTGAAAGCATTTGCTGAAGCTGAAAGCTATGAGGGGCCTTCTCTGATTCTTTCTTACTGCCATTGTATCGCGCATGGCCTTGAACACATGGGCCGAGGATATGAAGAGCAAAAGAAGGCCGTGGCTTGCGGCCATTGGCCTCTGTACCGTTTCGATCCGCGTCTGGCACAACAAGGCAAAAATCCGCTCCAGATGGATTCCAAAGCCCCAACCATAGATTATGCAGAGTATGCAAGCGGGGAAAACCGTTTCCGGATTCTTCAAAAGACTAAGCCGGAAATCGCTCAAGAGCTCCTTGAAAAAGCCCGACAGCATGTTAAGCGGAAATATGCTCTCTATGAAAAATTGTCTCAATTAGAGTGCTGAATAGACGCCCCGGGCGGCTCCGAACTCCTTTCAGGGCCGCCCGGGCTTTGTTTAAAAGGAAGACTCGTATGACAGTCATAAAAAATGCAGGTTATTGGGCTTTCCTTCTTCTTGTTATTTGGACATGCGGCTGTTCAGTGCCAGCAGACCGCCCAAACACGCCCTCGCCGGAACAAACTTCTCTGAAGTGCACAGACCCCATCACAGCCCAGGCGGTCACTCTCTTTTACCTGCCTTCCGGAAAGATCTATTACACAAAACAGGAACATCGCTTCTGCCCCTCGCTGAACACGCTGGAAATCTCGGCGACAGAACCGGAAGGCAAAATCCTCTGGAAATGGGCCGATGGAATCTTTATCCGGCAGACATCCGTCCAGCAGCATTTTACTGCGGAATGGCAGGCAGATTCGTTGTATGCCCTCTTCGCCGGCTTTTTGTACGGTAGCGGTTTTCTCTCGACAGATACACTTGCGGTATCGGAACCCGTCAGTTTGGAAGGCCAGGCCTATATTCCGATAAAACTTCCAATTAAGACTGCAAACTTCGATGCCTTTTTATACAGAAATCGTAAAACCGGACTCATTGACAGGGTCGGAGTTTACAGCAAAACAGATAAAAAGGCAGAGATGGCAATCCTTTATAATTGGAGTCTCTTAGGACAAAACAATAGGATTGTTCCGCGGAAAATAGATATATTTGACATAACAGATGGTATTGTGTCTAAAAAGTTAATAATCCAGATCGATTACAAACATATCCTATGAAGAATATAAGAATAAAACCGATTTTCAATATGGAGGATACTTGAAAATGATGAAGGATTATTCGCCCTTTCTTGTTTTACTAAAAACTCGACTAAAAATCATTATACCAGAATTAAACGCCTTACATTAGGAGCCAAAACGATTCTTCTTTATGTTCGCAAAAAATGCATAAATAATATGCGAATAAGGTCTTTATGGCCGATAGAGCAGTTAAGAAGACGTCGCGATATACCGATAGCAAAATCGGTGACGAGACACATATAGCGGAGAATATGCATCTGTTATATCTTGGATAAATTCAATATGAGAAAAAAAATTGAAAAACCTGGTTTTCGAGGGGTAGTAGGGAGCATTCTGGTTCTTTCCTTTCTTTTCGGCTGCTATAACGACCCGTTAGACCCTACCCAAATAGGGCGATTTGAGCCCACCCCCAAAGTCAACGTAATCCTAAACACCCTCGGCGTAGCAGAAGAACCCAGTCCTGCTTACGAGGGCGCCGAAGACCCAAAACCTGAAGACCTCGTCGATTTCCAAACGGATTATGTGTTTGGAGCAGGCGATGTTGTTCAAATCAGCATCTTCGAACTTTACCAAGAAGGACAACTCTATACGAACAACTATGTCGTAACCGAGTCAGGCCGGATTTCTATTCCTGATGTTGGTATTGTCCAGGCAGCCGGTTTAACAGAGTCCCAACTCGAACAGGAGATACGGGATATACTATCTCCGAATATTCTCAAAAATCCTTCTGTTACGGTGAGTTTGGTTAATTCGCAGAAACAGTATTTTTCGATTGTCGGCCAAGGGTTGGGGACATCAGGACGATTTCCCCTCCCCCGTTATACCTTTCGCCTGACAGATGCAATTGCCTTGACCGGCAGTATTGCGGAATTTAACCTGAGTTATATCTATGTCTCACGGGATGTTCCGACGGAGCAATCGGATATCCTTCAGACAAACACCGCCGAACAATCATCTCCGGCCGATCTCCCCGCAAAATCAGCAGAACCAGAATCTTCACTGCAAACTCCAGACAAACCGGAGGGAAATCTTCTTGAAATTATCGCTCCGGCAGAAATCGGGCCCAAACGCAGAGGAATTTTGATTACGTCTGCGGAAATGGCCACCCGCCATGAACTGGAAGCTCTGGCTGCTCCAGACGGCTTGGATGTTCCTCCTGCAGAAGAAACAACACAGCCGACTCCTGAAGAACAAGCATCCTCAGTGAACCCTAACGAACCCATTGAATGGGTCTATGAGAACGGCAAATGGGTCCCGAAAGTTCGTGCAGATGCCCCGATTACCAAACAATCACCGGCCGCTGCTCAGGAAACCCAACCAATACCCGAAGAACCTTTGCCGGCAGGTTTCGGCGTTGAAGGGCTTGGAAAAACAAAAACAACAACGAGAGTTATCCGCATCCCTGTAGACCGACTGCTGGCAGGCGATCCCCGCTGTAACGTTGTCATCCGACCTGGGGATCGAATCACCGTACCCTTAGACATTATTGGGGAATTCTGGATTTTGGGGAACGTGAACGCACAAGGGCCCTTCCCCTTAACCGGCAGACCCATCACACTTAAACAAGCCATTGCAACCGCCGGCGGCCTGAATCAGATTGCCTATCCCCAGAAAGTCGAGGTGATTCGTCGATTGGGCAAGAACTCCGCTGGTTTGGCTCAGGAAGAAATCGTACTGGTAGATCTGAAAAAGATTGCCAAAGGGACGCAACCCGATTTCTTTATCAAACCCTACGATTTAATTAACGTAGGTACTCACGGGAGCAGCCGGTATCTGGCAGTCTTGCGGAATGCCTTCCGGGCCACCTATGGGTTTGGGCTGGTTTATGACCGAAACTTTGCTAATGAAGACTTCGAAGACGTTTGGACATGGTAAACCCATGGAAATGCTCTCATGAGTCAAACCACAGCGACTGCAGAACACCCAACCCTGTCTCCTGAACCGCCTTCCCCTCGATGGCGGGATATCTCAGTTTCTGTTTATCTGCAGATCGGCATTATTGCTCTTTTATTTTATGCATTTTACTACGATGAAATCCATCGCCTTTTTGTGCAATGGCTGGACCCAAGCTGGTCACACGGATTTCTGATACCATTCTTCAGTCTCTATCTGTTAAACCGACGAAAAGAAGATGTACTGCGAACAGAAATAAAACCCAGCTATTTTTGGGGAACTGTCGGACTGGCAGGTTCGCTCATTTTGTATGTTTTGAATCTCGTAGTATTTAAATTCGGCTATGGCCGGCCCCTCCTTATGCTGACGACGCTGGCTTCTATCGTCGTATTCCTTGGTGGGTGGAATCTGTTCAAACAGGTCTGGCTTCCTGTTTTTTATCTTTATTTCGCCATCCCCCTGCCTGCCGACATCTACACACGTATTTCCAGACCCCTTCGGACAATTGCGGCACAGGCCTCCGCAGTGATTTTAAACCTTATCCCCCAATTAGAAGCCAACACGCAGGGAGTAACTATTGAAATTGAATACAAAGGGGTTCCGCTGGAACCGGGCTTAGATGTAGCAGAAGCATGCAGCGGGATGCGGCTTTTGTGGGCTTTCCTGGCACTGGGAGTGCTGATGGCCTATCTGCACAAACGTCCTGCCTGGCAGAAGATTATTCTCCTGCTGAGCACAATTCCCATAGCCATTCTGTGCAATCTTATTCGAGTGACCGTCACCGGCCTGATTTATATCTTCGGCGACCCCCAATATGCCCAAGGCATTTATCACGATATGCTCGGGATGATGATGATTTTTGTAGCATTCTTCTTTTACTGGGGACTGGCGTGGCTGATGGAAAACCTGTTTGTGGAGGAAACAGAAACAGCCAAGGAAGTCGTTATCCGCAGAAAGAGTCCTGAGTCTTCTTCCGAAAGGGAGTCTGGTTTATGAGGTCTGCCTCCCGATCGATTTTGACCCCCTCTTTCCTTCTTTGCAGCGGCATTTTAGCAATTGCCACTGTCTCCAAAGAATTCTCCATTTATCAAATGGGAGTTTATTTTTCAAAATCTCCCCTGCCCCTGAAGGCCTCTTTTGAAAAAATGGATGAGGCCAAACTGGCTCCTTACATTGTTCAGAAGAAAAATCGCATCACAAATCGGGATGTGCTGGATAGTTTAGGAACCGAAGAATACCTGCAATGGGAATTGGAAGACCCGGAAGTTCCCAAGGACAGTCCTTTGCGTTTTTGTTCTTTATTTATTACATACTACACCGGCAATCCGGATATGGTGCCGCATGTACCGGATGAATGTTATGTCGGCGGCGGCAATCGAAAACTCGGCGGGGAAATCCTTCAAATTCCTATCGACAAAATTTCCATGCCGGAAAATATACGCCGCCTGATTCCAGATACAATTGGCATACAATCTATTCTTTTCAGCCAAAAAAGTCAGGGGCTCGTACCAACGGAAAAAGAATTGCGAGTCCAGTATTTCTTCAAAACCAACGGCAAATATGCCTCCAGCAGAACCGAAACAAGGGCCATCCTTGGAAGTAATTTTTTCAGCCCCTATTCGTATTTCTGCAAAGTAGAATGGAAATTTTATGGAATCGGCTTTTCCGATGTCCTCTATCCGGATAAAGAACAGGTTGTTGAAGGCAGCCGAAAACTTCTTTCGATTCTCCTGCCGATTCTTGAAGCCGACCATTGGCCGGACTGGGAAAAAACCAATCAAAAATCAACAAGTCCTTCCTAAGAAACGGATAAGCGAAATATGGCCAAGAAACTCAATAAAAAGGTTGTCGTAATTCTGCTGGTCATCGCAGGCATCTGTGCATTGGGTGCAGCGGGAGCCGGAGTTTATCTTCTGAAAAGCCGAAACCCTGAGTATTGTCTGAAAAGGGCCCAGGAAGCTCTTGAAGAAAAGGACTATAAAACTGCTGAACGGTACTTCGGCAGGGCTTGTGCCGTCGCCAAAACCAACCGGGAGAAAATTGAAAACTACTTTCGCCTTGCTGAGTTTCACCTGATTCAGAATGATTATCACGAGGCGGATTGGAGCAAAGCCCTCGGCTGCTGGAATCAAATCCTGAGGATTGATCCTAAAAATGAACCCGCCACGCGTAAAATGTTTGATTATTTCTACGAAGTGGCCGACCTGGGTCAATCCCAAGCATGGAAGCAGGTACAGAATTACTCCGGTGACCTCCTGAAAATTTTGGAGGAGACCCAGCAGCCAACGGACATCAAAGTTCTTCTGGCTCATGGTCGAGCTTGTTTGGAAATTGCCCGGCTTGGGACTACCAGCGATCGGCTGGAGCTGCTCAAGGAAGCGGCAGCCGACTTTCAGCGGTATCTTGAGCTGAATCCCTCCGATGTCAAAGGATATGAATATCTGGCTGAATGTATGTTGGTGCGGGGGTCAATCGAGGCATCTCAGGGAAACTTGCAATCTCAACAAACCGCACACCAGGAATCGGAAAAGATTCTTCAGCAGGCGATTGAACGCAGCGACAATTTGCCGGCGGCGTGGGCAGCCAAAATCAATTTCGAGTTGGAAACACTCACTGACCCAAACCGTCTGGAAGAAATTCGTCAGGAGGCCGAGAATCTTATTCAAACTCTGCCTGCAAGCGACCTTTTATATGCCGCCTTGTCCAATGCCTATGAACGAAGCGGACGTCGAAGCCGCGTAGAGGAACTGACAAAGGCCGTCGAGGCGATGCGTCAGGCCGCAGCAATGAAACCCGAGGATATCTCCTATATTCTCCGATTAGCCAGTCTGCTTCATCGGCTTGGTTCCATTCAGAAAAATCCGGCTCTCATCGAAGAAGCCCTTCAGATTGCGGAAAAAGGCCTTCTGCTTCCGGATGCTCAGAAACAAAGCGGTCCGCGTGAATCGTATGCCCGCAGCAATCAATACACCCTGCATTCATTCATTGCCCAAATTCGTATCGACTCGATTTTGGAAGGTCAGTGGGCAGGACGTTCTCCGGATGAATTCAAGCCGCAGTTGGAGCGGGTCAAGAACGCCGCTGATCGGATGACGCAGCTGGTCGGTACGGCGGAAAATCCGATCATCCAAAAATGGCAGGGGCTGATTGCCCTTGCAGAAGGTCAGCGGGAGAAAGCCATCCGCCAGTTATACAAAGTCTATGAACAGCTCAAGGCACTTGATCGACCCAATGAACTTTCCCAGATTGATTCGTATCTGTGTTATGTTCTGGCAAAGGAAATGGCCAATCAGAATGTTTTCGGAATGCAGAAAGAGTTTCTTGAAAAAGCCCTATTCAATCGGAACAGTGTAGCTTCGTGGAAACCGGAGACTCTGATTGACTATGCCAAAATTTTAATGACTTCAAGAAACTATCCCCAAGCGGTGGCGATGATACGCACTTATGAAAGCAGCTACGGAAGCACAGCCGAAACAAAATATTTGCAATTACAGGCCTATATAGAAGCTGGATTCACCAAGGAAGCGGAAGAAACCTTAGCCTCTATGAATCCGGATGAAGCGGATACCATCGCGCTTCGCGTGCTCCTGCTTAATCGAAAAATTATCGAGATGTCTTCTTCTGCTGCCGGCGAAGAACAAACAGCGTCCGCAGCAGAAATGAAAAGCCGGCTGGATTCTTTGTATAATGAGCAATTTGCTTTGTTTTCCAAACTGCTGAATCTGGATGCCAGCCGGGTCAACAGCTCCTTGCTGCTGAGCAGCTGCCATCGCTGGATTCGCGACAAACAAATCGAGAAGGTCAAACCTCTGGTGGACGCCTATCTCCAGCACAAACCGGATGAACCGGCCTTTGTTCTGCTTCAAAAACAATTGACTGAGCCGGACCCAACAGTGATACCCTCTGAGCGGATGGCCCAGTTAACCGAAGAGGCCCTGTTAGGGATTTCCGATCCTCGCAAGCGGCTGGTTTCATGGGCTCAGTATCTTGTATCAGCCAATCGGATTCCGGAAGCGTTGGCGGCCTATCGTCAGGCCTATGAGCAATTTCCGGAGGATACAGCTGTTGCCAATGCTTATTACGAATTGCTGCTGCGTGAGAAATCTTTCGAAGAAGCAGAGAAAATTGCCCAACAAGCTCGTCAAAAGAACCTCGACGGCTGCGAAGGCAGTTTCTACGCTGCTCAGATGGAAATAGCCAGGGAGAATTATGATGCCGCACTTCGGCGTCTGGAAGAATGTTTGACCTATCGGCCTTTGTTCCCGCAGGCCTGGCTGCTGAAAAGTCGTGTCTTTTTGGCCCAGAACAAATTAGATGACGCCATCACCGCCGCCCAGACCGCCGCCCAGATGAATCCGCTCAGTCCGGATATTATTCTGCATTACGCCTCGCTTCTGCAGGAACGAAACACACGCCTTGGCGGCAAAGTCACACCGGAACAGGTGGAAGAGGCCGAACGAATGCTCATTCTGGCTATGATGCTGAATCCCGGCAATCAGAATCTGCAGAGTTATTATGCGGAAATCGCTTTCGAAAGAAATCCGGAGCGTTCGCTGGCAATGCGGCAGCAGCTTCTGAAAAGCAATCCCTCCGCATCCAATGCTATTCTCCTCGGAAATATGGCGATGCGGATGGCCGCTCAAGAACGAAATCCGGAAAAGAAGGAAGGTCTCTACCAAATTGCCGGCGCTGCTTATCAAAAAGCCCTCGAAATAGAGCCGAACAATGAAGGAGTTCTTAACGCTTATGCAGAATATCTGCGCCAAACCGGTCGATCGGCGGAGGCCGAAACTATCCTGAGCGGTCAATCCGATGTTTTGTGGCGATTCTATCTGCGGGACGGTCAGTTTGAGAAGGCCGAAGCCATCCTGAATGAAATGCTTCAAAAAAATCCATCTGACAAAGAAGCACTGCAAGGGCTGATTTTGGTCGCCAGAGGCAAAGGCGACCGCACCGCTGTGAAAAAACTGCTGGACAAAATGCAGCCGCTGGCATCCACGCCAGAAGAGGAATTATGGATTCTCCAACTTTATCTTGAATTTGAATTTACGGACTCTATTGACAAACAAATTGCCAGTTTCCGAGAACGCTATCCGGATAACAGCCAAGTGCTTCTGCTGGACGCATGGTATAACATCAGCTGCGGGCATCTGCAGGATGCACTGGCGAAACTGAATGAGTTTCTGGCCGGCAATCCTGAGCATGCCGGCGCGTGGCGTCTGCGGGGGCGAGTCTATCGTCTGATGGGAGACTATCCCAAAGCCATTGATTCTCTGCTGCGCAGTAAAACAATTGAACCGCTTGCCGCTACCCGTATGGAACTGGCCAATGTGTATCTGGAAAGCGGACAGGTGGAAGCCGCCATTGGAGAGCTGAAAACAGCCCTGAATGAGCCGCAAGCTCCTATGCAGCTGCGCATTATGCTTGAAAACATCTACGAGCAGCATCATCGAACCAGTGATTTGAAACGCTTTTATCTGGAAACCCTCGCTAAGTATTCAGACAATGTTTATTGGCACTTTCGAGCAGGGAAATTCTTTCTTGAGCAGAAAGACCTGACCGCCGCAGAACAGATGCTGGCCAAAGCATGGGAACTGAGCCGCAAGAATGGTCCTGGCGATTCACGAACGCTGGACTACTACCTGGAAACACTTCTCCAGAGCAAGAATTATAATAAACTGCTGGCCTTTGCGGCTGAACTAATCGATTCCCCTCATGCAGCAATTCTCTATACCTATATAGCCCAAACCCATCTGGAACTTGGGCAGAAAGATAAGGCCATTCAGAACTTCTTCCAAGCCCTTGAAAAGACAGGAACCAATCTGGACCTGATGAATGGGATCATCGCCATCATCGTGGAAAAGACCGGTCCCGAGACGGCAGCCCAATGGTGCAGCCAAAAGCTCCGTCAGGATCCAAAATCCATGCAAGGACTGCTGGGGGCCGTTAATCTGTATTCTCAGACCGGCCAGTACAATCAGGCTCTTCAATATACTAATACATGTCTGGAGCTGCTCCAGCCCTCCCAAATAGAATGGGTCCAACTCTCCCTGAAGAAGGCCAATCTTTTAACAATGGCTTATTCTCAGACCTCCGACGAACAGTACCTTCAGCAGGCAATAACCCTGATGGAAGAAATGCTTGAAAGGATGCCCAACAACTATACGATAATGAATAATCTGGCTTACATGCTGGCCGACAGCAATCAGCAGCTCGACAAGGCGCTGGAGTATGCTCGAAAAGCATGTCAGAACGAAATGGGCAATCCTGTTTATCTGGACACCTATGCCTATATTCAGTGCCTCCTTGGAAACTATGAAGAGGCCCATCAGGCACTGCTGCGGACGATCCAGCTTCACGAAGCACGCAATGAATCAATCCCGTGGGAAGTCTTTAAGCATCTGGGAATGACCCAGGAAGGGTTGGGAAAGAAGACGGAAGCTGCAGCGGCCTATCGGCGAGCTGTATCTGCCGCAGGCATTCCATCTGCAGACAAAGAAGTCCTGGAAAAGAAAATCCAGGAATTGAGCTTATAAAATTCAGAGAAAATGATCCTTTCAGCAGGAGTATAATATGGCTGAGCAAATTCAACGGGTTATCCAGGGAATGACAACTCCGGTTGCGGCTTATCCTGTACCGCCGCGAATGGCCATGCCGCCGGCGGCTGCCCCCACTTTAACACCCAAGGAAATTTTAGGCATTCTGAGACGGCACATGTGGATGATTATCCTTTTCACAGCGGGGGGATTCATCTTGAGTATAGCCGTCTATATTTTCACGCTGCGTTTCTTCCCGCGCTATACCGCAGTGGCCGGCATCGAAGTCTTGCCTCCTATTACGGCAGACCCTCGAGAATTTACTGCTGCTCAACCCCAAAAGGATTTGTTTTATCAGTTTCGAGCTACCAAAGCGGCATTGCTTAAAGAGCAGGATATGCTGCAGAACTTAATCAAGCAGGACAGCATTCGAGCCACAAAATGGTTCGAACAATTCGTGGAACGCAGTGCAGACGGTGAAATTGTCTCCATCGACACAGCCAAAGCTATCGACCGCCTCAACAAAAAACTTGTTGCCAATGCCCCGAGGGATCAGGACTTTATTCGGGTATCGATGACTTGCAGCAGTGCACGAGAGTCTGCTTTGATTGTCAATGAAATGGTTCGTCTTTTCCTTTCCGACCAGCGAGAAAAAGCCCGTGCAAGCGTTTCGGAAGAAATGGCTGCTGAAGAACGAAACCGTCAAGACCTTCGGGAAAGTTTAAATGCAATCCAAAGCCAAATGGATTCCCTTCGTGCCGGCAGCGACTTCGCCAGACTCAATATCGAGGGAGGCGAATTTCGGGATTATATGGACCAGAAATTGGCCAATTTATACAATGAATTCAGTCGTCTTGAAGCAGAAAGAGATCGGCTTAATGTTCTGCTGCAAATTGCCGAGCGTCGGGCAACTCAGGTGGATTATGATCAAGTCGTCCAGGAAGCCGTTGAGCAGGACATGATCGTACGGCAGCTGCAGAATTCACTAAACAGCATCGATGCCCTTCTGGCCCAGCAGAAAGCGCGATTCGGCGAAAACCATCGGCTGGTTCAGGAAACGCTGCACGCTCGGGAACAATTCAAAAAAGATCTCGATGCCCGCAAGATTGAAATCGCTGAAATTGTGAGAAACTCTCAATGGCAGCAGATTCAGGATGAAGTAGCCGCCTTGCGTCAGCAGCTGGAGGCGGTCACGCGGCAGGTTCAGCAGGCCAGAGACGAATACAAACGGGCGGACAACGACCGTGCTCAATATGCCAAATATGAAATTGAACGAACCGAAAAACAGACCCTGCTTGAAAAAGCCAACGCACATTATGAAAGTCTTCGAGCTCTTTTCAACGACCCTTACTTGAGTAAGCTGCGCAGTCTGGGGCTGGCACCGGAACCCCTGAGAGTGAGCTCGCCGCGATGGCAACTTTATTTGCCGGCCGGCTTCATCCTGGGACTTTTGGCGGGGCTGGGACTTGCCTTTGCCATAGAGCTGCTCAATGACCTGATCCGCACACCAAGTGAAGTAATGCGGCATTTGAAAGTTCCGCTGCTGGGCAACATCTGTCATGCAGACGATGATAAGGACGTGGAAGGGATAGACCTCTTTCATGTTGTCCGCCAGGCCCCGTATTCTATTATGAGCGAATGCTACCGACAGCTTCGTACCAATCTGAAACTTTCAGCCGGCACAGCCATGCACAAATCTCTGCTGATCACCAGCCCGAATGCCGGAGACGGAAAAACATCTGTCGCCACCAATTTAGCCAGCACCTTTCTGGCCGAAAACAGGCGAATTCTTCTGATTGACGCCAATTTCCGCCGTCCTGCCCTCGCTCATCTTTTCCCGCGGACCGGAGAAACTGGTGCGGTTGCTGAGCATCCGGACTATGGCCTGAGTAATTATTTGATGGGGCAGTGCACAGATATTTCACAAATTATTCGGCCCAGCGGCATTGCCGGATTGGACATCATTGACAGCGGCCCCCTTCCCTCCAATCCGGCCGAACTGCTCGACAGCCCGCGAATGAAGGAACTGCTCGAGCAATGTAAAACTCATTATGATTATGTTCTTATTGACGGTCCCGCGATGCTGGTCAGCGATGCCAAATCCCTGTCGGCCGCCGCCGACGGCACACTGGTTGTCTTTAAAGCTTCCGCCACTCATCGAGGGGCAGCCATGCGAATTCTTCGGGAACTTCAATCAATTCGAGCCAATATCGTCGGGACGGTTCTGATGGGCGTCAGGAGTCTCAAGGGCGGCTATTTCCAGGAAATTTATCGCTCTTATCTGGACTATCATCAGCTTCCCGTCCGCTCAAATCCTTAAAAGGGACTTCTTCCTATGCAGCACTATCTGGTCACCGGCGGAGCCGGCTTTATCGGTTCCAACATTTGCAGACGTCTTGTCCAAGAGAAAGCTTCTGTCCGGGTGGTGGACAATCTCCTAACCGGCAAAAAAAGCAATCTGGCCGACATCCTTGATTCTATCGAATTCATCGAGGGCGACATGGGAGAGGAAAAGACCGCCCGCCAATGTATGAAAGGAATTGATATTGTCCTTCATCAGGGGGCCCTCCCTTCGGTACCGCTCAGCGTGGAAAAGCCGGCCGACACCCATCGTCATTGTGTAGATGCCACTTTTACTCTTTTAATAGCTGCACGGGATGCCAAAGTGAAACGTTTCGTCTATGCAGCCAGCTCATCCGCCTATGGAGACAGCCCGACTCTGCCAAAGACGGAATCGATGCTCCCTGCTCCGCTTTCCCCCTATGCGGCAGCCAAACTATTCGGTGAATATTATTGCAGCGTCTTCTCTAAGGTATTTGGGCTGGAAACGATCTCGCTGCGCTATTTCAACGTCTTCGGCCCCTATCAGAATCCGAAAAGCCAGTACGCCGCCGCCATCCCTGCTTTTGTCACAAGCATCTTGAACGACCGTCCGCCCACAATCTTCGGCGACGGAGAACAAAGCCGCGACTTTACTTACATAGACAATGTTGTCGAAGCCAACCTGCTGGCTGCCCGTGCTCCTCGGGCAAATGGCGAAACCATTAATATTGCCTGCGGTCAGCGCATCACTCTCAACGAAGTTGTGCGGCTGATTAATCAATACCTCGGCAAAAACGTTCAGCCGGTTTATGCCCCGCCGCGTGCCGGTGATGTCAAGCATTCACTGGCCGACATTCAAAAAGCTCGGCAACTCATTGGCTATCAACCCGTCATTTCCTTCGAAAAAGGCCTCCAAAAAACCATCGACTGGTATTGCCGAAATCTTGCCTGAAATAAGGTTTCGTCCGCGACAGCATGTTGGGAACCGTCGAGAATAAGCAGAGAGATGGCTTGACGAGGAAAAGCGAAAAGCCATCCTGTTTTCTGCAAAAACGGGCTAATTGTTTTTTCTAATAGCGATATTATCGGTACCAAAATACTATAGAAAAATGAATACGGCCGAGGCAATATGATTTTTCAGCAAGCTAAAAAGTGAAAATGGAAAATAAGGGCAAGCCAGGGAAACCTTGACTTTTTGCACAAGAATTTGGTAAAATAAGGTCTGGAATCCGAGGGGAAAAATGCAATTTCCAAAAATCAGCAACATCCTGATCATCAATGGAACAGACAAATTTTTACCATTGTCATCCGCTTGTCTAGCTGACTTTAAGGGTTGCAAAGACGTCTGCAATAACCTTTATGAAGCTGTTCGGGTTCTTGCCGGACTTTCGGACGATACGGGGGTTTTACTCATCGCTCCTCTGAAAGAACTTTCAAAGGAAAAGGGGTCTTTCGTGTCCTTTTTAGAGCGGCACCCCAACATCCGCTGCCTTGCTTTACACCCAAACAGACAAGAATATCCATTGGTCTTACAGCAGGCAATCTGGGAAGGAAAACTATGGCCATGTTTGGGAGAAGATGCTCTTCCGGAAGCCATCCATTGGATTACGAAGCATAATCAGCAAGGTGCCGTTAATAAGCAAAACTCCTCCTTCGAACCGGACCCCATATCTCTCAGCACTGAAGAGATAGAGGCCTTGTTCAATTCGGAATAGGCAATGAGCAGCCAACCCTCTACAATCCTGCTGATCGGCCGCCCTCAAGAAGCTCTGCGGAATCCGGACGCCCTGGACGCAATGACAGTCTGCAAATCTATCTTAGAAGGCATTGAACAGGCCCAATCAACCCGGTTCGACACAATCGCCGTGGTGATTTCCAATATTCAGGGGCAAATCCGCCAGGCACTGGAAGCACTTCGGCTCAGCAGCCCTCATGCTCGCATCATTCTGCTGGCAAAAATGCTCGAAGAACCGCTGGCTCGTGAGCTGACAGACGGCTTTACCTTCATACCAGCCGCTGCCGATGATTATTTGATTTGCCCTATCCGTGTCGAAGAGCTTCGGCCTCCCGCTGCTCAGTCAAACTCTCCAGCGGCACTAACAAGCGAACGAGAGCGGGAATACCAAGAACGAATTCGACAGCTCGAAATCCTCGCCACGCAAGATGATTTGACAGGTCTGAAAAACCGACGATATCTCAATCAGTTCCTTATCCAGGTGCTGGCACTGGCAAGGCAGTACCGCTTTCCTGTAACGCTGCTGCTGTTTGATATTGATAATTTTAAGCAGTACAATGATCAGTTTGGCCATTCGGTCGGAGATAAGGTTCTGATGCAGGCCGGTGAGATGATTCGGCATTGCTGCCGGGTCCACGATGTCGTTGCCCGAATCGGAGGAGATGAATTTGCCGTTGTCTTCTGGGACCTGCCGGAGAAAAAAACAGCGTCTTCTGTCCCGCCTCAAGGAACAGAGCGTCGACAGCAGCAAGCCAAACCTCCGCGAGAGCCGATTTTTATGGCGGAGCGATTTCGAAAGGAAATTGCAGCCGCTCGGTTTGCCTTTCTTGGGCCCCAGGGACGGGGGCGGCTGACCATCAGCGGCGGGCTTGCTTCCTTCCCCGAAGACGGCAAGACCGCTGAAGAACTTCTGAATCGCGCCGACCAGGCCCTTTTTGAAGCCAAAAGACAAGGAAAAAACAAAATTATGATTATCGGGGATAAAAACAGCAATTATACCTCTGCATCAAAAGAAGGGGCCTCTTCTTCTCCATCTGCAGCGTCTGAC
Source organism: uncultured Phycisphaerales bacterium (assembly GCA_937868095.1). Lineage (GTDB taxonomy): Bacteria > Planctomycetota > Phycisphaerae > Sedimentisphaerales > Anaerohalosphaeraceae > JAHDQI01. The sequence continues at coordinate 44,461 of CALMLO010000022.1, forward strand.
AAAACTCAAAAGACTGACACCTCCACCCAAGACCAGCCGGCAGACGAGTTAAAAGAAACAGACTCAATCTCCTCAAGCCAGTCCCCCTCTTCCCGCCCCGCCTCGCCGGAGAACAAACTATAAGAGAGACGCCAGCGGAACTACCCCCTCACTGAGCATCTCAATATTATAAAATCGACCCAATTCAAAAGTAAGCAGGCAGCCATGACTATGTTCGGAGGCCAGAATTATCGTATTGTCACCAACAATAGCCCAGCCCTCATCCTGCGGCTGGTGGCCCAGTACAAAAAGATCGACATCCAGCCGCTGAGCCATTTTTTGAAGTGCCTGCGGGCTTTGGCGTCGGCCCCACGTTAAAAGATAAACCGGATTCGGCCGCTGCGTATCTTCCACGGTATAGGGACGTTCGAAAATGCTGATATCAAATGTGTCCACATACGGATCAGCAGGCAAAGAATGCGAAATCCAGATTTTATTGGGGGTTCTGACAGCCAGCGGCTGAGAAAGGAGATAATACACCATCGCCTGATGAACCGGCCCGAAATATTCCTTGTATTCTCTTTTCATTGCATCCTGCATCGCCAGATTCAGCTCCCGCCCGTTTTTCATCACGGTTCCCTCGTTGATGACAGCAGTATCATGATTGCCCAGGAGAATATGAACCTGACCCGGATAGAGCAATTTATAGCCGATTACATCCTGCAGCAAACGATAGGACAGGCAGCCCCCATAATTATCTTCCGGCCCTCCATGGATGATTTCCTGAAAAATGACATGCGTTTCAGGGTGATTCTCAAGATCGGCATAGTTGACAATCTTCTCAAAATGGCGCCGATGACCATGCAAATCCCCCGCGACAATGACCCGGCCTTTCTCCGGCAGAACAATCACGTTACCCTGTCGATAGGGATCGGACTGATTGGCCTCAGCCCCCTTTCGGTACAGCTGTATTGCCTGCTGATGCATGAGTCTGCAAACGTGCTCCAAAGACTTCACGTATCATCAAATCCAAACGCGCAATAATTTCAGACATACTGGAAGGTCTGTCTCCCGGACGCTCTCTGACACACTCCATCACCAGATCGGACAAGGCCTGAGGAATCTTTTTATAAATCTCGTGGGGGGATTTGAAGCCCGTCGTGACAGGTACAGAAAAGCCGTATTCATTCTTCTTGGGAATCAGCGTCGGCACATTTTTCCCCGTCAGGGCCCAATACATCGTCGCCCCCAGATTAAAAATATCTGTCCGATGGCTCAGAGGTTCTCGGCGGACCTGCTCAGGAGCAATGTAGTCCGGGGTGCCTTGAATCCTCTTTTTAATCTCCCCAATCCTGCAGCTTTGCCCCAAGTCAATAATTTTAATAGCCCCTTTTCTACTAAAAAGGATATTGTTGGGCTTGATATCGCAGTGAACATACCCCTTCTGATGCATGGCATTCAGGCCGGTGGCTACCATTCGAAAGATCAGAAGGACATCCCCCAAACTCAAACCCGGCAATTCTTCCAGACTTTGTCCGTCAAAATATTCCATTGAGAGCAGGAGCTCATGCGTCCTCAGCAGTTTTCGCTTTCGGATAATCTTATAGCATTTTCGAACATAAGGATGATCAATCTTGCGGCTGACCTTGTATTCCGTCTCCATCTGCTCAAAAATTCGAAGGTCTTCAGGCGTCTCAAGAACCGACCGCTTGACGGCCACTGTCTGGCCGGATTCTTCATCGAGGGCCAGATAAATCACACTTCGGGCCCCTGTCCCGATTTTTTTTATAATCGTAAAACCATCAATGTCGATTTTTTCAATCGGCATCTTCGCAAGTCCTTCTTATAAAATCACTTACATTTTTCTTGACCCGGAGAATCAAAACACACCTTCTCCCTGTTTCTGTTTATTGAAAACCCTAAGGGAAAGTATAGTCTCCCATAGGTCTGTTGTCCAGCAGGAGTTTTTCATTTACAGCAATTAACAAAAATTATAATTTTGACCTCTTTGCCTTGACAAACAAATTAAAAATGGCAAAATGTTACTTTAATATCTGAATCCCCGATAGCTCAATCGGTAGAGCGAGCGGCTGTTAACCGCTAGGTCGCAGGTTCGAGCCCTGCTCGGGGAG
>CALMLO010000023.1 GCA_937868095.1 uncultured Phycisphaerales bacterium
ACTGTGCAAAATTGAACCTATAATGTGTTTAGATAATTATTCAATAGTCAATAAGGTCTATGAGTTTCTATTTTTCTCTTTTATAGTGAGCATTTTCTCATAAATCTCAATAGAATAGTCCTTATATGGGAGAAGAAAGCGGCACGGTCCATTGATTAGTAAAACTTCCTTATTGGTCTTTTTATCTACTAACACCCCCTTAAATAATTTTAAGTCTTCAAACTTCGTACCGTATCGTATGGTGAATGCTCTAAATCGAAAACATCTATGGGATTCAATCGTAGATGCAGTATTAGGAAACTGCACGTATATATGCGAATTATCTACTTTCAAGAAGCCCTTTTGAAGCAGATCTTCTTCACTCGAAGGAAATTCGCCAGAATTCTGTTCAATATAATAAAGAAGACATATTTTGATCTTTACCAGGTTGTGTCCATAAGCAACAGGAAAAGCCTTCCATATATGCCAAGATACATACATACCGATAATGAGTAAAACTGCAAATACAAGAACCAGGTCGAATTTACGCATGATTTTCATTGCTCATTCCTTATTATGGGCAAAGGTCAAGAACGGTATTTGCTACTTGATGCGCCCAATGCCAGCAATTATGGAAAACGCTCCAATAGGTTTCAGCGGATGCAATCATTTTGGCTTGCTCGGCATTCGCACAGCTAATTTGGCCTTTATAGCTCCAGGAATAACCTTTTAGATGCATGGAACTTCCTGTGTCTATTTGCGGCAGAACAGGATATCCACCAATTATCAATCCCCCTACTGAAGGAAGACCTTCTATATCATTAGGCGTTGTCTCCGCAGTAAAGTCTAGAGAGGAGTTGTTATCACACTTAACATAGAACTTTGTGTGAAATCGCACATCGGTATCCGCATCTCCATCCGGCCAAGGGCTTGTTACCCATCCTATGTAAACATCACACCAGCAGCACTCGCCCGAATGCCAATTATATACATGAACATTTTTCTGATTTTTATAACGGCATCTGCATGCTTGACCAGGAGACCATCCTTGCGGGTTGGAGATCGTCATTTGCGTACATGACGTTTCTTGGTACGGAAGCACAATTGTAGTAATGCCGTGCGGGATATATCGAGTTGTGGTTGTTTTGATCTTGCAGCAGACATTCGTATCGTTTGCTGTTTTTAAACCGTATGGATCATTGTTGGTAAATGGTTTTGATTTTGTATATTCATAAAGATTCATTCCATCCATATATTGCCCCGTCGGGCTAAATGGATTTATGCTCCCGCCGGTGGGATTGATCCCCAGCGGATCTCTTTGCATGAACCGGCCGGTGTGGGGGTCGTAGGTGTGGGCGCGGTAGTACATCAGCGTGCAGTTTCCGGCGTCGAGGATGTCCAGTTCGCGGCCGGTAAAGGTGTAGGGGTTGGCGTAGAGCGAGGCCGTGTGCTCGACATCATCGGTCGTAAACCACAGGCCGTCGGGGCCTATGCCGATGATCATGGCCGTGCCGTAGGCGTTCCCTCGGCTATGCTCGGGACAGGCTCTCTCGTAGCGTTCGAGGACAGCGCCGGCGTCATCCAGCAGGGCGACGGGGCTGGACAGGTGGTCGTGGGCGTAGTAGAGGTCGCCCGCGCCGTCGTGCATCACCAGCACCTCGTCAATATAGTTGCCGAACACAAACATCCGTCCGTCGCTTTCCGTACCGCCGCCGGAAACGAGCGTCTGTACCGCCACCCGCTGGTCGTTATCAAGGTATCGTGTTGGCTTTTCAGTCCTGTCCACTGCGTTCAATCTTTTTGCTGGTCAGATAAAGTATCTGACCCTGTTTCATTTTCTCGTGATGTTATCCAAATGGACGGACTACTAAATGGACGATGATGATGACATATCTCCTCCAGGGACATAAGTTTGCCTTCCATTGATTCAGGAGTCTCTAATTTATCAGCCATCCAGTCACGTGGAGCATTCGGCGGATTTGTCCAAAATCTAAAAACCTTATTATCTTCTGTTTTAAATAAAACTACCAAATCCCATCCTCCGTCGGTCCATTCTGTGGCATCTACAATTAATTTGATTTGGTCGTCATCGGGATCTCGAGCAGCATAAGTAATTCGATCTCTCGGATAGGGGTGACCATATCCATTGTTCTTCTTCGAAAACGATTTTTGGAAAATAACACAAACATAAAGGTTCACTAAAAGAATTGCCAATAATATCAAAATAATAATATTCTTACGCATTTTTCATCAAATCCTTTAATAATTCAATTGGTAATTCTAAACGATTTTGCACTCATTTAGTGACATTTTGAGCCAATAATTCAAAGAGATCCTCGTTTCTATGATTATATCGGAATTCCATTTCTTTCAAGTACAAAGGAAACTTTTCCTTCGAGACGCCATGAAACTTGGCCAGCCGCTGTTTGGCATAACTCCAGAATCCTTCCAGGCCATTAATGTACACCTTGCCGCTGGAAAATCGTTTCCCGTGATCCACCCGCAGATGCCGATACCCGCAGCACATCAGGGCATCATAGATGTGAAACTTGTCCGTATAGATGATCGATCCTCGCCGCACCATGCGAAGGGTCATCTCCAGCAGCCGGCGGGCGGTGACGTCTTTGACCACGTCTACCCGAACCACGCCGTTTCGCTCCAAAATGCCGAATACAGGCACTTTACAGGCGGCTCCACGACCTCGTTTGCCCTTGCGTCGGCCGCAGCAACGGCCGGCAATTTACGGATGAAATTTTCAGTCTCAACTTGTGAAAGAGCAAGATTTTAAGTGCCGATGGATATTTGCACCATACGTCCATAACCCCCATCACCCGTGGAGCATAACATGTTCAGTTTCTACATGATACACCTCCCGCATCTTCGTGACGCACATTTTTGAAGAGGACGCATCTTTAACAGTCAACGATATGGTTATTGTATTTTTATCGAATCTATTTTAAGAACAGATTCAATCGCACTTTCATCTTTAAAATTCCATCTGCAAATTTCTTTCCTTTCAGATAGCCAATAGACCGTTCCTTCGTGCAATGATAATCCGACTGGTATAACGTCTTCTTTTGTTGTATCTATTTGGAACTCTTCTCTGCTTTCTACATTAAATATGACAATAGTTGAGCTTTCATTGAAATAGACATAAGGTTTTTTAACTCTAAGCCAACCTATGGATATTTTCGAATCATAGATTGGTTCATCACCAATATAGATATTTCCTTCCAATTGATAAACAGGTTTATCTTCATAAGCACCAAATAAATAAACATCTTTTCCATATGAAAAGGTCTTCACGAGTGAAAGTGTATGACCACCGACAAAGAATTTATGTATTGATTTCTCTCGGGCATCCTGAGTGATAAAAGTGTTCTCGTCTATCCAAAAGATTTCGAGAGATTGGACCCCTTCATAGTATATCGCATCTCGTCCCTCATTCCACGATACAGCAATATTGCCATCTAATACATGCCTTGAAGGAAAAAAATCTTTTTCTGGTTTACCTGCGAGAATAGTACCTTCAGGATTCCAATAGAATGCACTTACAATTTTAGGTCTAACATGCGTTCCAATTGTTTGCCATTTTTGGTGCTCGTTGACGCCTATTTGAAACAATATATAACGTGGCCAAAATCCCCAATATGACCCCCGTGTAGAAACCCATAGATTATATCGATTTGAACATGGTTGCCATGCTAACCAATGAATATTTGAATTATTTATTACTTTCTGTAGTTTTTGGGTTGTTACGTCAAATACATAAACATCTTTCCTTTTAGACCTTGGTCTGTCATCTTTATCTAACAAAAATTCTTCAGATGGAGAAAAAGCGAGCATTCTGGAATCTGGATCAAATTTCAGTAATGCTGGTTCAAAAAATATCCCTATTAAGTTTTTGGAGACATCAGCACTATTGTTCCTATTGCAGAAGACTGATATTCCAACAATTAAGCTTATGCACAACGCCACATATACATATTTATTTGAGATTTTCATAGATTGTCCCTTTATTACACGATATTGATTCTTAATTCTCAAGTTGACTCACTTTTAGGATGGGATTTTGAGCAAACATGACGATTTTTTCAACAAAAACGGCATTCTCTTCGATAAAAGGGTTGGAACAAGACCTTTTAGACAGGAGATTGCCATTATGTTTAAGATCGTCCGTTTTCCCTAAAAGCTGGAATCTTTTTTCGATTCCCTTGAAGATTCGTTCCACTGGGACCATTTTCAGTACTTCCGCACCCTCGTTCTGCTGATCGTCATCGCCTGGGGTCGGCGGAATATTTCCTCGCTGTACCGCCATCTGGACCGCCGCAGTCAACCGCATCGCAGCCGGTTCAACAACTTCCTGAACGTGGGCCGATGCGACTATGCCATGCTGCTGCAACGGAAAGCCCACCAATTGCTGGCCCTGCTGAATCCGCAAAAAGGCGACGTAATTGAGTTGATTCTGGATGGCTCCAAAAAGCAAAAACGCGGCAAGAAAATGGAGGCCGTCAGTTGGATTCACGACCCCGTCCGCGGCCGCAGTATCAAAGGCCACCAGTACGTAACAGCCGTTCTGCGTTTTCGCGGCCATGTGATTCCGTGGGGCGTACGGCTTTATCTCAAAAAGGAAGATGCCGCCTTACTCGGTCAGCCGTTCAAAAAGACCACCCAGTTAGCCGCCGATCTGATTGACGAGTTCCAGCCGCCCGAAGGGGTTTCGGTGCGGGTGCTGTTCGACAGCTACTATCTGTGCCCCACGGTCGTCAAGGCGTGCCGAAAGAAGGGATTTCGCTTGGTTTCCACGCTCAAGAGTAATCGGAACCTCTATAAGGAATGGACGTAAACTGAAGGCCGGTGCGTATGGCTGGGGCCTATTCGGCCGTCGGTCGAAGAAAACCTGCCGGATTGAAAAAGCGGGCGGTTTTGCCGACCACACCTATGTCGATGCCGGCTGGATTCAGGTCAGCGATTTGGGCCCACTGCATGTCGTCTTTTCGCGTAAAAACCGGGAGAAAAAGGTGCTGGACATTGTCACGGATGATCCGAAAATGTCGGCCGGGCAGATGATCCGGATGTACGACGAACGCTGGAGTATTGAGGTCTTTTTCAAGGACGCTAAACAGCTTCTGGGGCTGGGCCAATACCAGAACGTTTCTGTGGAAGCGGCAGTTACACACCTGCATCTGGTCTGTCCTGCATCTGGTCTGTTTCGCCTATGCCCTGCTGACCCACATCGCCGTTACCGGCGAAGGTGTAAAAGCCAAACGCAAACCGGCTGTCAAACTGTCCACCGCAGACCTGCAAAACGAGGCGCGTCGTATCGTCTGGGACGATCTGGCCGAACATCTCAAGCAATTGTCCAGTGGAACGCAAGTTGTCAAAGAGCTGGAGCGGCTGCTCATCGCCGCGTAAAACTATGAAAAAAAGTCAGTCAAGTTGAGTAATTATCAATGTAATATACGAATCATTATAAAGAGGGTGTCCCTTTCATAGTTGAAGGTTGAAAAAGATGGCGGTTCCGAGGCAA
>CALMLO010000024.1 GCA_937868095.1 uncultured Phycisphaerales bacterium
GGGGTCTTGCGGTTGATAAAATTCTCCTGCCGCCATTGGGCCATCGCCTCAGCCGGCGAGAAGCAATACGCCTCGGCCGGCCGCAAGAGAAACGGCCGCAGAAGGTCCTGGGCACGAGGGCCCAGGTAAATAGTCCTGGAAAAGCCGTGATGGGCCGTCTTGTGCTGGGCAGGGCGGTACAGCCAGATTGTATCAGTCATCTCTATATCGCAGGGTCTCAATATCACCAATTCCCCGCTGCGGGCACCGGTCAATAGTTGAAGTTGAATCAGCGTCCAGACCTGTCGGCTCACATACGGCTTGACCGCATCGATGTGCTCCATAGGCACCGGACCGATCGGCTCGGTCTCTTTGGCCTCGCAACGGCCCTTGGGCAGTCCCTTGACCGTTTGCAGGGCGTGGTAGATGCCGGCCGGAATCCATTCCTTCTCCGCGGCCCAGCGGAACATCAGTTTGATACGGCCGACCATCTTATTGATATTGCTGCGGCAGAGTCCCTTCTGAACCATCCTGTGCCGTACCGCCACGAGGGCACGCGGTCCAAACTCGACCGCTGGGGTGGTGCCGTACAGGAATTGAAGGGGTTTTAGGGCTTGCCGGAAGTTGCTGAGCTCATAGGTTGGCGTTCCATCCAGGTGAACATAATACCGCTGGGCGTGCTCCCAGAATCGGGCGATGATTTCATTGATGGTGATGTCGTTAGGCGGCTGGTCTGCCTGCTTGCCGGCTGCCAGCCATTCGGCGATGACCTGGTGATACTGCTGGGCGGCCTCGGGGGTGCCGTAGGGGCCGAAGTAAACGGCTCTTCCGTTGAGGACGGCATAGGCCTGGCCGCTGGCTTTGTGGTGGCGCAGTTTTGGAATTTGGGTGGTTTTCTTGGTTTTCACGGTCTATTCCTTTCAAAAAAGAGTATTTTACTGCTTTCTTCGAAGGAGTTACGACCGCGATGCCCTTGGGCATGTAACCGTAAGTATGGGTTTCAGCGTAACTTACGCCACCTCCCCGAGCAGGGCTCGAACCTGCGACCTAGCGGTTAACAGCCATTGTGCTCTACCTCGGTGCCAAACCTGGGCAAAAAGTCGTAAGCCCTTTGCCCCAAAGGATATAACTGTGGGTAGGGGGGTCAAGGGCTTTCTTGCGTTCATTGCATTTGTTGCACCCCATTGCACCCCATTGCACTCATTGCGAGTATTATACCGGTTTTGGAGAGTATCTACTTCAAGGGTAAACCAGTCCAGATTGGTGTAATTAGGGGGTAAAATACAGGCACTTTTTGTGCCGATTTGTCTCAGTTTGGCGTCTATCTATACCCGGTTTGGTTGGCCGCCACAGGGGCCATTCTGGAGGCCCCGTTGGCCTTCTCTGGAACCTTATGAAAAGTCGTCCATTCTCATTAAGCGGCCCTCCTGTAGAACTTCAGCAGCCCCCCAAGCCGCTGGCGGAAGATGATCTTGCCGGTGCCCTAAGCAGCAGGCGTTTCTTGCCGAGTTTTTCCCGGAGGAGTTTGTTCTCCGCTTTGAGGTATTCGATCATGTCCTGCTGGTGGCAGTTGAGCCATCCGGCCAGCATCATCAATAGCATCGTATGAAGTTTGGGTTTCATGAAAACATCCTGCTAATCCGACCACGGTTATTGACAATAAAATCTTGTTGGGCGAGGAGAGCAACGAAATGATACACAATCGAGACAATTCTGGCCTTACGGGGGTATTCCCTAAATTTGTATATATTTGACTGTTAAGAGGCAAGGGGAGTCCTGTTCGTCATTCGATTGAGTTAAGAGAACGTTTCTATGGAACCTTGACAATAAATTTTTTCAAAAAATTTTTAAAAAGCTGAATTTAGCCAATCTATCCGGAAAAATACTAGTTCACCGATTTTTGTAATGGCTTTAAGTCCTTCTGAACAAAGAGAGTTCTATTTTTCTTGAAAGATCTATTAAAAAAGGACCTTATCCGGATAATTCCCTAACATAAAAAATTTCTATTTATCTCTTTAAAAAATTTCCTTGACAAAAGAAACGGCAGAGTGTAGGAGCGCAGTAAGGTTAACTTGTTCGCAGATGCGCATCAGGGTAAAGAAATACAAGGGTTCTTGACAAAGGAATATCGGGCAGAGGCAAAAGAGGTATTTCGAAGGGTCAGTATCGCAAGATTCTATCTTTCTTTCCCCCTTTTTTCCCCTGCGGAATGGCAGGTGAGGAACTTTCCGACAAGGAGATGAGCATGCAGTTTATCGGTGGAAAAACCATCCGGGGGAGGAAGTTTGTTTTCGCTACGGTCTGTCTTCTTTGCTGTGTCTCTTTTCTTTTTGCCAAAAAAAAAGAGGACCCCTTCTCGATAGATCGACTGTGCCGGGAGTACCGCAAGGCGGGGCGGAGTGAGGAGGCCTTTGCCTTATATCAGCAGGGACTGCAAACACCAGCCGGAGCCGATTCTGTCCTGCTGCGGCAGGGAATCATCGAGATGCTGATTGAGAAAGGGGAATCGGCTGAAGCGGAGGAGCAGGTCGAAATCCTGTTTTCTAATTATTCGGGTCAGGCAGACGAATTCACCCGTGCTATCTATCCGATTCTGAACCGTTATCTCCAGCGGAAGGAGTATGCCAAGGCGGTGGAAATCGGCCGGCGTGCCCTGCAGCTATACCCGGAGCACGGCAATGCATTTTCCACACGGGCGGTGATGGCTGAAGCCCTGGTGTGGATGAAGGAAGTGGACCAGGCGGATGCCCTGGTGGAAGAGATGTTTGCGCTGTACCGGGAGCGGAAGGATTTTGTGCCGTTTCTGCATAAAGTCAAGAGCGCTTACTGGAAGGCCGATCAGAAGGATAAGTCGCAGGTTTTATGCCTTCGGCTACTGGCGGAGTTTCCGGAGCATCCGCTGGCGACGCGGATTTTGGGAGACTGGATTTGCGGGGCGCTGATTCTGGAGCAAAACGAGGAGCGGATTGAGGGGGCGATTGAATCGCTGTATAGCCGGCCGGAACCAGCGGAGGATTTTCTGGCGGTCGCCGCCCGGATCCAGGAGCGGTATCTGGCTCGCAATGATTTTTCGAGGGTGCTGTCCCTGGGCAATCGGGCTTTGCAACTCTATCCGGACCGTCCGGAAGGGATTTTCGTGTATCGCTGGCTGGCGGAGGCCTCGGCCGGGATAGGGGATGCCAAACAGGCCTGTCAATGGGCGGATGCGCTTGCTGCAAAGTTTGGCAGTCATCCGGACATCGGACAGATATTAGTTGAAGTGGGTCATGATTGTCGAAGACACGGTCTTTATCCACAATCCCTTAGAGTCTATCAGCAGGCTCTTATTAGTAGGAATTGTCCGAGGAAAGATAGACTCTGTGTTCTTGCCGGTATGGCTCAGGCTTATATCGAAATGGGTGATGATACGAAGGTAAACGAAATCGCAACTATGATTTTTACGAATTACAGAGAGGAAGAGAAGATTGGATATTCTCTGTTTGTGATTGGAGAAAAATATTATCTACGAGCGGATAAAGCATGGATGTCAGGTAATAAACAACAAGCCAAGGAGGACTTCCAAAAAGCGATTGATTTATGGCAAAAGAATCTATTAATATCTGAAGATGTAGAACATCAGGGCCACGCTCTGTATTATACCGGAATTGCGTATTGGAAATCAGGGGATCCCGAAAGGGCGATGCAATATTTCCTGAGACTATCTGCAGACCAGCCCAACTATAAATATATTTATGATGCCTTGCAAAAATGTGGAGACTGTTGCTGCATTCTCTATCAGCAGCACAGACTGGATATAGAGGATACAAGAGGTATCCTTGAATATGTCATTGCATCCCTGTCTGCATCCTCCAATCCGAGCATGTGGAACAAGGATTGGGGTGGGACTCTGGGAGAGATTTATTATAAACTCGGCCAATGGGAAAGGGCTGTAAAATATCTTGAGGTGTTTATAAATGAACCACCTGCACCGATTGAGAGATCGGAGGCCAGTTTCCAACTAGCAGAGGCGTATGCAAAGGCCGGGAACAAAGAAGCGGCCCTCACCTATTATGTCAAATATCTTGATCAGATCGGCGGGAAAGATGCAAAACGAATGGCGGAGGTTCAATCAAAGATTGTTCGATTAAAACATGACATCTATGAGGATTAAATCTATAAAAAATTCCTTATAGGAACAAAACTTCGAAAACAGGAGTGAAAAATGAGTTTTATAAAAAACATCGAAAAATCTGTGTATTTGATAGTTCTGATTCTTTTGGTAAACGGAACGAATGGAATAGGTTGTCCCAAAGTTCCTCCTTTTCCGAAAGAGCCTGATTATGATCCAGACCTTATCGCGGGAACAGGTGTTAATTTTAAGATCATAACTGATGCCAATACACCTCCACCTACGGATGGACAAAGTGGGGTGGATCCTGTCCTATTAAAAACGGGCGAATTCCTTCTGACACGAAAGGATGCTATGCTGGAAGGGTGTGGCATTGATTTTCCGATCACCCGGACCTATCGGAGCCGACCTTCTCCGATAAACAGACATACAATAAAAGATGCTCCGGGTGCAACAAGTGGAGGACCGGATGGACCAGACACGGAAGGGTCATACACCTGGGTACCGGTTAGATGGTTGGGAGATTCTTTTCTTGGTTTTCCTCTCTACTCGGATTGGATTGACTGGACATGGTGGAGGTATCCACCTAATAAGTATTATAAATTCAGACATGAATTTATAACTTCTGAGGGGATTATCGTAAGCAATATTGATGATGGTGATCGAATCGGATGTCGTTTTAAAATTCCGCTATGGACAGGAAAGACCTTTACTGTACGATTACATATTGAAAGAGAGCATATCCAATGGATCTATGTGGGACCACCGCAGCCTTCGGGGGGGTGCCTCCGGGAGCCAGTTTGTTCCTCTATGCTTTGTGATCCTATACCCGCGTGGGATGTGTATCCTTGTTTTTATTACTGTAAATGTGGAGACTGGAGAACGGTATTTGATTATCAAGTGGATTTTACTACTTCCCCTTTTCCTGACTATTATGAACTTTTCGGATGTTATATACCGACCTCCTCTCATAGTCCAATCTCTGGTGGTGCATCTAATGAATTACCTGTTGAGGATTTTGAAGGCGAAGGTCCCGATGGAAAGCAACCCTACACCTGTCGACTGAACTGGTCGCCGGGCTGGAATATGAGTTATAATAAATATGTCATCGAATACGCAGATCCTGATCCAGACGACTGGAAAGACGAGCGGCAGATTCATCTGTATACAGGGGATGGAAACGTTTGGGTTTATAAGCCTTCCGCGATTCATCACCCGATTTACGGAACTGTATGGAGATGCGATAAGCGATACGATGTTCTAAAAAAATGGAGCACACGAGATTATACACTATATTTGAGTGACTACGAATACTGGAACTTTAGCCCGGACGGATATATTGCCAGCCAAACCAAAAATGGCAAGGAAGTCACCTTTCACTATTCTCCCAAGCTTTTTGGTTTGAATGATAAAAAACGACTTGACTGGATTGAGGACTACTTGGGAAGAAAAATCCTTCTGGTTTATACGGATTCAAGCGGCATGTATCCGGGTAATCTATCGAAAATCATCGACCACAAGGGGCGAGAATGGATTTATGAGTATTATCCAGATGGAAATTTGAAAAGCGTAACTGATCCCAATGGATTTGTTGCGCCTGATCCAAATGAGTTTACCGGGGATCCAAACGATCTTATAACCTTATGCAAAGAAATATACTATTACACACCGCAGGGAAATCTGGAAAGGATCGAAGACGCCAAAGGGCATGCCTGGCTGGAGAATGAATATGACAATTATGGTCGCGTCTGTTCACAAACCTGGGGCAACACTACATCAACGGTCAGTTATGGCAACGAAAATCAGGCAACCGTAACTGATTCTGAAAATGTAACGACTACCTATACCTTGAATGATGACGGGTATCTGCTCCGCGAAGAGGCCCGGACAGATACCGGAACAGCCGTAACCATCTATCAGCGGAATCAAGCCAACCAGATTACCAAAATAACCTATCCGGAGAACAATGGATACAATCTGACGTATAACAACAAGGGGAATCTGACTGTCTTTTCGGCCTTTTCAAGCGATCCTGACGATCCCGATCTTACATATAATTTGTATTATAATACATCAAACGATGTTGTAGTCATTACTGATCCGCGAGGCCATAGCTTAGACTTCGTCTATGATTATTTTGATCCGCAGAACGAAGACAGCCGCGGACTTTTAACAAAGATCGTCTATCCAGATTTGTTGACCGACCATGGATGGGAAGTTCCGGAGGTTTATTTTACCTATACTTCCTACAATCAGATTGAAACCATCACTTCCCCAGACGGGATTGTCATCAAGTACGAATATTATAATAATCCGGATACAATAAACGGAGATCCCAATTGTATTTTTGGGCGTTTAAAAACAGTGATTTTAGATTACGGAACCGATCCGAATTGTTTGAATATCACTTACGAAATAACCTATGATTCAACGGGACGGGTTGTGGATGTCAATGACCCGGAAGGATATACGACTCGACTGACCTACAACGACCTTGAGTTGCTTACGAAAATCGAAAATCCAGCCGGGCAAATTACTCGGCTGGCCTATAACGGCGACCGAAAGGTAACAAAGGTTCAGCGACGGTTTCGAGAGGGGTGGCAGAAATTTGAGTATGGCTATAACGTGCTGGCCAAACTTCAGACCCTTACCGATTCACTGGGCCGCACGACCACCATTGATTATGACGGTCGCAACCTGGTTCGTGCTGTTACCGATCCGAACAATCAAACAACTCAGAGGAGATATAATGCCCGGCAACTCCTGAAGGAACTGATCAACGCAGAAAATGCATCTACGTTCTTTGATTATGATGATAACGGGCGGCTGATAACAAGGACGGATGATGAGAATGCTGATACCACCTATGAATATGACGGCTACGGCCGGCTGGAATTTGTCCGATATGCCGATCAGAGTTTTGAGCAATACGGTTATGACGAGGTCGGGAATATCACATCCTTCACCAACCGGGCGGGAGAAACTGTCCGGTTTGAATACGATGGATGGAATCATTTGATCAGGAAAAAACGGCCTGGCGAATCCGATATCATTTTGACCTATGATCTCGGGGGGCGACTGGCCCACGTAGCTCAGGATACCGAACAGATAACCTTTGACTATGACCGAGGGGGACGATTGCGAGAAACAACTGACCAGAATGGCTATAAGGTCGGCTATGAATACGACAGCCTAGGCCGATGTACCAAACTGGTCTATCCGGATGGAGACTGGGTCACGTATCAGTATGACAGAGCGGGCAACCTTGAATATATTAGGGATCGGTACGACAATACGATTGTACGATATTTCTATGATGAACTAGGTCGCACAACTTATGTCCATTATTACCACAGCAGTACTTTTGTTGGCGACATCAGCTATGACTATGAAGACCGTGATGTAGAGGGCGACGATCTCGGCAACCGGATAGAACGGATCGACTATGCCTGCAATGTCAACCACCACAGCATTACCTATACCTATGATAAGGCAGGCAATGTGAAGACAGCGGATGTCGGCGGCAATTACGGCTGGGCCTACGGATATGACCGGATTTACCAGGTTACCTCAGCTGCCCAGGGAACGGCGACCAACCGAACCATTGATTTTGCCTACGACAGCGTCTATAATCGCACATATTGGGCTGATAGAGATCTGGGTTCTCTGATCTATCAGGACAATGCCCTCAACCAATACACGCAGATCGGTTCGACAAGCCCGACCTATGATAGTCGAGGCAATATGACGAACGGCTACGGCGGCGGGCTGACGCTGGCGTATGACTGTGAAAATCGGCTTGTCTCAGCGGGTACGGTCAGTTATACTTATGACCTGCTGGGCAGGCGGGTCAGCCGAACGCTGTTGTCCAGTACGGTATATTATGTCTGGGATGGTGCGCAGATCATTGCTGAATACAGCGGCAGCGGCTCTTTGATACGTAAATATATCTATGGGCCGGGAATAGATAATCCTGTGGTGATGGTTCGATACGTCAGCGGTAACGGGAACCGGTTTTATTACTATGCCGATGCGCTGGGGTCGATTCGGCTGCTGAGCGACAGCGCCGGCAATATCAAAGAAAGTTATACGTATGATCCATATGGCCGGCCGCGGGTGATGCGGGCAGGCGGCCCTGACGGCAACTGGCTGACGGAAGATACGGCCGTGTATGCCTCCAGCCATCCGCTGCTGTACGGCAATCCGTATCTGTTTACCGGCCGGCGGTGGGACAGCACCACAGAACTGTACTATTACCGCATGCGGGATTACAGTCCGGACGCAGGGCGGTTTATGCAGCCCGACCCGGCCGGATACATCGACGGGATGAACCTGTACGCCTACTGCGGGAATAATCCACTCAACTGGATTGATCCGTGGGGTTTGGATAAAAAGGAAGGTTCTCTTGGAGATATGCTTGGAGATATTGGTTGGTTTTTAGGAGAAGTTGTTAAAAAAGCGTGGAATGCACCTAATACGGCATTGGGTGTAGCAGTTGGAATAGTAGGTGTGCCATTGGGAGGAGATATGCCAAAAATTGAACATAATGGCATAGAATTTACTAATTGTCCTTTAATAATTGATGGTGCTGCTCTGACCCTTGGAAATACAATGTTATATGGACAAGGAAACTATAGCTGGCCACATGAGATGCAACACACTTACCAAGGTGAAGTGCTTGGTCCACTTTATCTTCCAGCTCATGCATTGGACTGGGCTGTTCATGGTGGATACTATTCAGATAACTGGTTAGAAGAGGGACCGTATTCTAATCCTCCAAGACCGTGGCCATAGGATTAGTATTTTCTAATGAAAGGATACAAAATGAAAAAATTGATTTTAATTGTACCAATCATGCTTCTTTATTGTTTGGGATGTGACTATGCCACAAACTATGATGTAGTCCTGAAAGGCAACAGCCGACATCAAGACAACGGTAGTGTAAACCAAGTAGAAATAAACAATGCTCTCCAAATTATTGAAGAGACTGTTGAATTTTATAAGTTGGCACAAAAGACGACAGTCCCAGAAGATGTTGCACATCTTAAGCCTATTGCGATATATAGGGAAACAAGCGTTAAGTTGGTTTCAGGTAATTTGAGTATTATCGTTTATATTGAAGGAGAACAGAACCTTGTAATCAATATCAATGGTCTCAGCCCTAATCGACAAGATAATCGAAAGATTGTTGAAGAAATTAAAAATCAATTATACAAT
>CALMLO010000025.1 GCA_937868095.1 uncultured Phycisphaerales bacterium
CGGCCGCTGCATCAGGCCTATATTCAAAAATGTCTGGATGCTTTTGCGGATAATACCAATGTCCTTCAATTGACCTCCGCTGAATACACCGGTCCTCTTGAGTTTGTCCAGTTTTGGCTGGATACGATTGACCAGTGGCAAAAGAAAACACATCGGAAGCCGCTTGCAGTACTCAGCTGTACCAAGGATGTTCAGGATGCGATTTTGGCTGATCCCGTCCGGCGGGATATTGTTTCTGTGATTGACATTCGGTATTGGTGGTATCAGGCGGATGGAACTGTTTATGCGCCTCGAGCCGGCCAAAACCTGTCGCCCCGTCAGCATGCACGTCTGTTGAATCCCAAACCCGCTTCCTTCGAACAGGTTGTTCGGGCTGTGCGAGATTATCGCAGCCGCTATCCTGATAAAGCTGTTCTTTTTTCAGCAGACAGCCGATTCGGCTGGGCGGTTCTTCTGGGAGGCGGTTCGCTGCCTCAGCTGCCGGTTCAAACCGATAGCGGCCTTTTGGAAGCGGTTTTACAGATGGAACCGATGGAGTGGCCCGTTCGAGAAGGGCGGTGTTTGGCTCTGTCGGATGGCGGCGAGCAATCCCTCATTTATGTTCTGTCCGGAAGCAGGCTGTTTGTTCCTCAGGCCGACGGCGGGGAACACATTGAAGTTCGGCGGATAGATATGAACAGCGGCCGGATTGCCGCCAGCCAAGTGGTTGATGGCGGCCAAGAGCAAGAGCTGCCGGTAGGTGAGGTTCCGGCTTTATTCTGGTTGATTCGAAAATCATCTTCTGAGCAGAGGTTTGGACGATGAGCAAACTGATTTCTTGGGCTGGGATGATTTTTCTGGCGATCTTCCCCATCTCGGCCTTGAAGCCGGAATGCAGCTCACAGCGGAGCGTATTGATACATGGAACATGACTATTGAACCGCTGGAGGAAATATTTGAAATTAAGAAACTGGGCCGCTATACTTATACAGATGTCGAACAGCGAAGCGTACCGATGCCCGGCAAGCCCTATATGGCCTTGCGTCTTCAGCGGGCGGATTGAAAAGAGGTCTTTGAAAGAGGTGTCCATCTTTCTCCGTCTTTCCGCCGTCGGGTGGCTGATTTTGGCAGCCGCTCTTTGGGCTGCGGTAGGGGATGAAGAAGAACCCGTCCGTTTTGTCGGTTCTGTTGCCGTCTCCAACAGCGATTACAAAAACGGCTATCATGATGGGCAGCTGCCTCCCGCTGTTGGGGTGCACAATTACCAAATTCTGCGGGCAAATCGAAGCCATCCGGAATGGGCTGACGGCTTAGGATGGACCTATAACCATGCCCCCATGCTTGCTTACGCCAACGGCCAGTTTTACTGTCAATATCTGACGAATCCTATCGGCGAACATATACCACCTGGGGTAACCATGCTCACACGTTCCAAAGACGGAAGACACTGGAGCCGCCCCCAAGTCCTTTTCCCGATCTATCCTCTGGCCAATGAAAAAGCCGAGATTACATATCCTTATATGCACCAACGGATGGGCTTTTATAGGGCCCCGAACGGCCGTTTCCTGACGATGGGTTTTTACGGCTCGCCTTACGGAGACGGCATTGGCCGAGTCGTGCGGGAAATCCGTCCGGATGACTCGCTGGGGCCAATTTATTTTATTCGTGTGAAT
>CALMLO010000026.1 GCA_937868095.1 uncultured Phycisphaerales bacterium
CAAAGTAGAATTCGTACACGGTGTCGTTGCACATCACAAATATCAACCTGGCGCTAACGTGGAAAGAGGTCCATAGCCCATCAAAGGTAAACGTAAGGTGCCATCGTCCAGGGATTGCTGACCTTTCCCACCAGTCTGGATTTAAGTGCGGATATTTGCCGACGTTATCATCGGCGAGAGAGCGGTAAAAAACCGTTTGCCAGCATACACAATCTCCACTGTTATAGACAGCATCTCCTTTCCACTCTCCCCAACTACAATCAGGGGACTTCATTTCAAAACCGGACTGAAATGGCTGCAATCGTCGATTAAAATAGAACTGGAATTCCGGCACAGTATCCACGGGCACGGCAGGATCACAGGAACCACAGATCTCTACCCCGCTAAGGGTAACCAGCAGATTCATCGGGCCAGGAATCGCACACGGCTGCTGATCATAGCAGCATCGCTCGATAAGGTCCGAAGCGGAATAATAATCAGGCCATACCAATTTAGGCCTTATCCGACCCGCCTCAATCTCATTACATCCAGTGATTGGAGCAGAGCAATCGTGGCCGAGTCCATTCGGAAGAGTTGGAACCATTTTTCCATTGACCTTTGTCACACAACCCTCAATCACGGAAGGATCGCCGGCATGCGCACAGGGATTCATCCACTCCGGGACCAAAAGAGTTTTGCCCCCGATCGACTTCTTCCGATAACAACCCAAGAGTTCATACATAGGCGATTGTCAGCATATATAAAATTGAAAGTTTGAGGATTCCATGGCAAACCACCGGTTGCCCTTTTTAATAGCCCAGACCCCTCCCTGCATATAGTTTGCAGCATCGGAAGCGGGATGTGGGTAGATTTCAACGTCGGATCCAAGTGGGCCAGCAATCCACATTGTGCCATTCCACTGAATGTGAATACCAGTCATCGGGCTTGCTGACACATTTGTCAGGCCAAAATACTCGATCGAATCCCCGCCGCTCCGTCGAACGGATGGCGTGGAACTAATTCGATCCGGAGCGGATGGACGTTCTCGCTCAACAGCCAGGATTAGATCAGACTTCAACATCATCGACCTCCACGAGCAATCCATGGATTGCCTCGGGACCTTGTGCGTCCGCAACAGCTGACACGAAGTATGTATTTGAACTCCTTGCTCCATCGCGGCCTGCCGATCGCACACACAGACGCACCAGACGGCCATGCTCGAATGGCTCACTGAGCCACTCATAGACCCCGCCAATTGCAAATCCGGCAGGCACCACACCAACCTCATTATCTAACGTATCCAGCGATATTGAAAACGTCTCTGGCGCCACAGCCTGCCCGCCTGGCTCATATCGCCAGCGAAGCCGAATAGATCCTCCGGCAATCGGCTCTGCCAGAATATCTGTCGGCGGATTTGGCGATGGCCCGATAGATTGGCCATCGGATGCAATCCTCACGATACAGGCATGCGAGTCATCGCTTTCCTTTCCGCAGCAGCAGAGCCGAACCGCACGCCTCACATAATGCCATGTCGTATTGGCCGGCAAATCCTGATCAGCGATCTCCACAACCTCCTGCCCCGGCCACATTGTCGCAACAGGCGTCTCATAATTGATCCGCCCATCCTGACCGCGATAAATATCATATCTCACCAGCACCTTCCGCACCGAGACATCGTCAACGTTGAAGGATAGAGCCCCTTCGTCCGCCTCAATGACAAACATCTGAACAGGTCCAGCCGCAACGATCTCGCGTACGACCTGATCGCCAACATAGGGCCCTCTTGCCCTCCCGCCTCCTCCCAGCGAAAAGAAGATGCCAACACCATCCCCATGATAATCACTGATACTAAATCGCACCTCGTAAACATGGCCGTACTCGATCGGCAGAGATTGCCAGAGGAAATCCTCGCCACCCGCTTCTCCTTGATACTTCGCCGCTCCGTCTGCAATAGACCAGCTCGGCCCCTTAGACCAATCGGCGTCGGCATCAAATCCGCCGTTTGCAACAAGGTTCGGTCCATATAGTCTCATTTTTGCCTCATAAAAGACCCTTTGATTCCACGCGAGCGAAGGCGATATTCTATAGGAGCATAAAGCAGACTATCGGCTGGGGCCCAGAGATAATCTGGATAGATCATCCCATCATACTCTTCGTCCGTTGATCTAATCTGTGATCCAGATCCCTCGTTTACGGGGAATCGAATCGCATAAGTGGGCGACAGTGAATGAGTATTCTGAGTTCGCCCCTCGAGGTAGACAAGCGATACGCTAAACGTATTCAGCGCCGAATCGCAATAGTTCACAGCATCAATCTGTCCCCAATGCGTCCAGTTACGATAGCCAGAGAAGAACAAAAGATCGGCGGCGTTGGCAATGTCTAAATTGGGGAGAATCAATCCAGCTTCTTCTGGTACTCTGCCAATGGGCCATGGGGATGAGATGAACACGGTTGTAATGTTGGGATCGCCATTTGTAACCACACCCCCCTCCGAATTGTGAGAGACTGTCAGCATTACCCATTCGCCCGTGTCAATTCGTGTCTTCAGAAGAATCTGATGATAAACTCCAGTTGCCTCGTAGAGCCGCAAAATAGGACGCCCGTCAAAAAGCAGAAGAAGCAGCCCCTTATCAGCAGAACGCTTGCTTGCGATTACTCCTGTGTCATAGCGGCTCCGGAACCAGAAACTCAGCGTAAAGCTGGAATCTAAAGCAAAGGATTGTCCGTCGTAAACACGGACAGCCCCACCTGATAGATAGAGCGTGTCAATGGTTTTGGGCAGCACATTGATCACGAGACGAGCCGGATTGCTGTCAAATGTGCCGTCGTTCGAGACGTATCTAACCTCTTCTTTTCCAATCTGCCTCCGGGCATAATATACATAACGCCCCTCGCCCCGCTTCGACAAATGCCCATAGAGCGGAGAATCCAGAAGTCGGAAAGTCAATGGATTGTCGATGTCATCCGTACCGCTAAGCAAAACCTCAACTTGGCCCCCAGCGACGCAATTGTACTCTACATCAAAAGCGATGGGGGGTCTATTGACATGACCAGATCGCCAGGCGCTCGCAAAAAGGCGAAAGTCCAAATAATTAACGCGGCCATCCTCATCCATATCTACTGCCGGAGTCTGCGGATTATCCGACAGCCAATCGGCAGTCAACAGACTCAGATCGCTTAGGTTGACGACATCGTCCCCGTTAAAATCCCCCTGCATCGCAAGAACAGAGGAAGATATAGATAGTATGATTGTTATAGTCCAATCCTTCACAGGCCGCCTCCATTCGATTGCAGGACGCGATAGATATCCAGTCGCAGCCCCAGGAGCCGCCGCTGCTCTTCGAGGTCATTTGGATCGGGCAGATGATTCGGATCATTTAAGAGTTTTTCAGCCTGCAAAACAAAATCGATTAAACGGCCTTCTTCTGCCTGTTTTGCAGCATTAGTTTTTTCGCGAATTACCTGCTGTACAGCCATCTTGATGTTGTTCGGATCTCCGTTTCGCTCAGCCAGATGGATAGCCTTTGCACGAGCAGACTCAACGATTTGAAGAGAGGCCTTTATATCCTCTTCTCGCCGCTTTAAGATGCTAGCCAGGTCTCCCTGATAGACCTTCGACACCAGTTCCCTTTGCATGTTGGCAGCAGATTTTACCTCCTCATAGACCTCCTCTTTCATCTTTTCGATCGTCGCTTTTTCGTCATTGGCCAATAGTCCGCAAGTCAGGACTGTCGCCGTCATCACGATAATTCCAACCGTCCGAGCCATGGTCTTCTCCTGTATAATTAATATCCGATTATTTCAAGAAACGTCTCATTGTCGAGGGCCGTGGGGACGATGGCTATTTTTTTGGCCCAGTGTCGATCCATCCTATACAAGGCAACATGATTATCCGCAGCAGTCAACGTTGAGCCAAGCAGGAGATATTCGGAATCTTCAATTGTATCCGCATAATAATAGCCGCTTTTGCCCGTATGCAGCTGCCCCCCCTTGGTAAAAATCAGGGATGTTCCTAATATATAATCCGATCCGGTGGGAGTGGAAAGATATAGGTCAAAGACTGAGACAGAGCTCGATTCGCTTTTGATGGCGCAGCGGATCTCGATGTAATTCCAATACGGCGGGATCCGATAGACCTGACAATGTGACTCCACAAACGACGATGATCGCTCTGACACACCAAGCGAGCGGATATCGTCAGTATCATAGACTCCTGCATTCAGTCCGGAACCGAGCGGCACCCAATCCGCCTGCCATGTCCCAATATAACGATACTCACCTTCCACAAGATACGCCCCGCCAAACAGAAGCAGTGCGATTAAAACGGCGAAAGAAAGAAATACTTTTTTCATGGTAGACCTCATTCTATATTAAAGTTCAAAAACGCGATCCCTCGCAAGTCTCGGATCGCCGTAATAACACCGTCTTCGTCAACATCCACTTCGGCGAGTTTGATATGGGGGTCGACTGGCCAGCCATCCCCATCGACCCCAGACCCGACTTGCCCATCGGCGTCGAGCCACACATAGGTCGTATCGTTATCCACGGGATCAATCGGCTCGCCTGGTACATACTCCGTCGGTGTCCCATCCAGCGTGTACCATCCGCCACGCACTGCAAAGGTTGTCTTTGATCCATCTGCAATGTAAATTCCCAGGGTCATCGCCCACCGACAGGCATTGACCACTCCCCAAATCATCTCCCACCTCGCCTGGCTGTTCAAAAACGCGATCCCTCGCAAGTCTCGGATCGCCGTAATAACACCGTCTTCGTCAACATCCACTTCGGCGAGTTTGATATGGGGGTCGACTGGCCAGCCATCCCCATCGACCCCAGACCCGACTTGCCCATCGGCGTCGAGCCACACATAGGTCGTATCGTTATCCACGGGATCAATCGGCTCGCCTGGTACATACTCCGTCGGTGTCCCATCCAGCGTGTACCATCCGCCACGCACTGCAAAGGTTGTCTTTGATCCATCTGCAATGTAAATTCCCAGGGTCATCGCCCACCGACAGGCATTGACCACTCCCCAAATCATCTCCCACCTCGCCTGGCTGTGCGGCGTCATTCCCTCCGGGATCGTTTCAATCCCCAAAGATCTCAATTCATCGATTAAGGCCGCAAGGGCAGGATAACCAAATTCCTGATTGTCACTTATGCTTTGCATCGTTACCCTCTTTTTCTATTCAGTTTCTGTTTCGATTCGACTTGGTAAATCCCAATCAATTCCGGTCATGCTGCTTTCCTGCTGATTGCCGTCACGCACCCGCGAAAGGAAGCCTGGCATGAGCGGCTCGGCGGCCGGATCGTGGACTGCCAGGGTCAGGACTTTCGCATCAACGTCATACGCGACCAATTTCAATCCCAGCGGCGCCGACGGCGTCACGTGCACCTCGATCTCTTTTTCTTCAGGTGTTCCCTCCATCGGATTGCCGCATGCATCATAATTTTTAAAGCCATAGCGATATATCCCGCAATCGTCAACAGCATTAACGGCCTCCACAACGACTGCCCCAAGCCCAGCCGGCTCCAGCCCGGCAGGACAAAGCCCCGCCCCAAGCACTCCCGAAGGCCAGGCCAATCCAGCCCGCTCCAGTCCAGCCGGTGCCAGCCCTGCCCCAAAGTTGCCAACGCCATCGGGGTAGAGTGGATACTGTTTAGGACTGACCGGTGTGTCCCAATTGATCGAGCCGCTGCCGCCGTTGGAATGCAGATAGCCGGTATCGCCAACCATGGCCGTGAGCGGTACGCAGAATTTTATAGTTACCTTTGCTGTCATGATTACATCCCAAACCGGATGCGGGCAAAACGCGAGTCGCGGAGAACAAGAATTTGCCGCTGTGTCTTGTGATCAAAAATGATCTGCGCCACCTCTGGATAGGCCCGACCGCCACCTTGGCTGCCCGTCAAAACATACTCGCGCCCCTCAAAACCAGCGATGCAATCTCCCACCAAAATATCCGGCAGACCGCTGCCATCTCCAAGCCAGAGCCGATCAAGGACAACGGGTCCGCTGACAGCCCTGTCCTGATTGGCATCACGCAGGGCATTAATCCGTTCCTGCATCTTTGCGAGGTCGTCTGTGTTCCAGGCCGGCAATCCACTCTCCTCAAATACGCTGCCTGGCGTCCGCAGCGACCATGCGTACTCGCTGCTGTAATCATATACAGCAGTTGTATAAAAGGGGCAGCCGTTTTCTGCGGCAGGAGCCGCCGCATAATACATTCGCTGGTCCATCAACACCGAAGCTGTCACGCGCACTCGTGTTCTCCAGTTCGGCCATGTGCGGCTGTTTACATTGTCGTCTGCCAGCGAGGTCCAGTAATTCAGCTCCTTGCTTGCCAGAGAGCCTCCGCTGATCGCACGGGCCTGTTTATCCAATATTTCTGAGAGGTTGGGGTCTTCGATCCGTATCCCGCATTCATTCGGCAGGTTTCGCAGCGAGGCCATTGCCCCCAAATCCTGCCACGTTTCTCCAAAATCCAGCGACAATTCGGCCTTGATTCCGACGGAATTAATATTCGATTGATCGTATGTTAAACAGTCCAAAAAACGCCTTTTAAAAGGCCCGTAATTGGGCCGGCCGTCTTGCATGACATATTGTGTTGGGAGAACGCGATAGAATTCAAAGATCGGACCACGATTATAGGGACTATCTGTATAGTCGCCCGCCTCGTTGAGCACCCACTTGCGGCCGACATCGGGCATGAACTCAGATCCGCAGACATGATATTTTTTATAGAAGCTGTAATCGTCGGGACTGGTGGATTGCTGGATGTCGCTTTCCCTGACAAAGACGTTTGAATAATTATTAGCGGAATCAGGCACCAGGTCAGAATCGATCCAGCCGGGTACCAGATCAAACGTCGCCTCAAACCGCATCCGCGAGCCGATGCCAACAGGGGCGTTGATCAGGGCCGTCATATCCTCGACGAATCGGGCGGCCTTAACCATCTTTTTTCCAGCCTCCACCGGCCAGGTTATCTTTTCCCCCGGCGCAGGGGCATAGAGATTGTGGAAGATGGTAGGACTGGCATTGCATCGCTCCGTCTGTGTTGCCCGACCCGCTTTATAAAAAACCCAGACAGGCCCGGCCATCGTATACTGCTCCCGCATCGTCCAGCCAAGCGGCCCAAGAACCCGCATCATGGCCGACACTACCGGCAGCGTGTCCACAATCACATGATGCGGCGTCTGTTCCAGACCGTTCTGCTCGGAAAAGACGAAATCGGTAATATGGGCCCGGGTGGTATCAAAGGCCAGCAAATACTCCAGCATCTGTCTGGCAGTCCAATACTCATTTTTCCCAAAGATAGGGAAGGGCGGTTGCGGCGGATTGTTATAATCCATGGCTGCCCGGTTCTTGGAGCCCGATTCGTTGAATATGGCCCTCCGGCCATACATCGCAGTAGCCTGGAAGTCCATGTCCTCAACGCCACGGGCCAACTGTCCAAAAACACTGACCTGCCTGTTTATGTACCAGCGGTAATCCGCGCAAAGTATTTCGCTTCGTTCAAAGGCGGTATTATCCTTTTCGTCCCCGCCATCAAAGGCCGCCGCACGCTGGAGTACAAATCCCTGGAAAAGCACAGTCGGCTGCATGTCTCGATACAGCGGCTGGCCATTGGATTTTGTCGGCACGATTGTGCGGATGCGAATCTGATTGCCCAAGCCAATTCTGCTGTTCCATCGCAGGCGGGGGAAGGCGATCTGGGCCGTATTGGGCTCCTCGCCGGCATTGAGAGTGACCTGGATCACTTCAGCCTCCCAAATTGGCATCCAGCCAGTGGCCCCGACGGCATGCGGCGATCGATACTCGACCGTCAGCCGCTGACCTACCCGCATCATGTTATTCTTATCGCTCATAACTGCTCAAAGCAACGACCGCAGAACGGCCTCAAAAGTCGCGTATGCCGACCCATCCAGCCCGTATCGGATGATCCGTCCGTCTGACCCCGGCAGCATCACCACTCGCTCCACCCGTGTATACCAATAGGACTCCTTCCGATAGGTCCAGGTCTGATCAGGATACGCCATAAAGGCCTCAAGATACTCAATTCGCTCGATTAAATCGACACGAGCCAGATTATAGGTCAATCCACTTTGGCTCCGAAGCCGGCCCCGCACGGTAATCACATAGCCCCGCGAGCCATGCATCAGTCCCGTCATTCCATGAGCACCAGCAAAGCCGCTATAGCTGACCTGCATCTGCCTGGGCTGCACATTAACCGTTATCTCATCACCAAAGACTGTATTTATATTCGGCATTTTTTATCGATCCTCTGCCCTCGGTCTTGCCTCAGCACTATATCAGACAGTTTCACTCTGTCAAGCATTTTTTATCGATCCTCTGCCCTCGGTCTTGCCTGCGGCTCCGGGGCCTCGATGATCGTGTTTTGGTGATAATGATTGACAACACCATTCGGGCCGTTGCCATACATCCCCATACGGATCGCCCGCTCTCGTACATCGGGCCTCATTCTTACAGGCTCTCCGCCGCCAAATGCATCAAATCCGAGCGCAGGGCCCAAATCTGCCTCCCACAACAGAGAATGAATCAGTGCCTCTGGCAATCCCAATCTTCGCATCTCCAATTCATATTCTCTTCGTTCCACCTGATAACGCAGAGCCCTTTCGTCCCGGGCCCGTGCGTTCTGAATGGCAATTTCCAAACGTCTGGCATCCTCTTCTCTTTTGGCGATTGCATCGCCTCCATAAACTTCACTTATTTTGGCAGCTGTCAAATCGATGTCCGCCCGATCCACTCCCACGACTGACTGCATGGCTGCAACCATCGCCTGCGGCATAGCAGCCATATCCAGCAGCAGGGCCGCTCCGCTGGCTCCTGCCAACTGCTCAGCAGTCCCGAGAGTCAGAGTTCCAGCAGCTCTGGCGGCTGCCAATCGATTGATTTTATCGACAAAAGACATCTGGGATGTGATACCCAGTGAGGAAAGCACCTCTCCAGATTGAGGTGTCCCTTTTCCCATCAGGCCCATAAAGACCGATCGGAGGCCAGTCGTAGCCGTTGCAGCGTCCGCCGTTTGCGTGGTTGCCCAAGCCCACAGGCCAGCCGCCTCCGCCCCCGTTAAACCGCCCGCCATCCCGATCGGCAGAAACTGAGGCATGTATGCTGCCACATCACGTCCGCTGCCTCCGGCCTCGGTGATCGTTTGCATCAGCACGTTTTGTATTCGATTGGCATCAACCTGTCCTGTTTTTTTTGCGTAGATCGTAAACATATCAACAAGCGTATCCAGTGGCATTGTCAGGTCCGTACGCCCCAACTCCAGAGCTTCCCGCAGGATCTTGTCCTGCAAGTCCTGCGGCATGGCAGATGACTTGCTCCGCAGGTTATACCAAGCCCCCGCCACCTCCTCAAATGGACGCCGCCCAAATTCAGCCAGTGCCGCCACCTCCGACCTCGCATCCGGCCTTTCCCGGAAGAAGTCGCCAAGAAATTGCAGCCGCAGAAACGATTCCTGCTGCCGGCGGATAATCTCTGCGTTTTCTTGAAGTGCTCGGGTCTGCAACCGGATTGCCTCTGTGACAAGCCCGATGATTTTATGCACGCCGAATAATCCAGCCGCATAGGCAGCAATCTTGCCAGTCAAAGAATCGAAAAAGCCAGCACTTTTCTGAGCCTCCTGCCCGAGCTGCTCAGTCCCGTCCGCGCCAGTTCGTCCGGCGGCGTTAGCCTGTCGGCCCATCTGTTCAGCCTCGGTGCCGATCGCCTTCAGGTCCTCCTGGGTCTGCTCGGCTCCCTTGGCCTTGATATGGATGTTAATATCGTGGTCTTTGGCCATTATGCATCCGTAATCGCAATGATCTTGTTATCGCCTGTAAGTGTCAGCGGGGCAGTTAAGTCATTGGTGACCGCAAAGGGCAGCGTGAATCCGCTGTAGCGCACGCCGCCACCCGACTGTGTTCCGCCGGTAAAAATAACGTTTGCAATGGTAAGCAGTTTATCCGGATCTCCTCCACTCTGCCGCAGCTGAACAGTCAAGTCAGCAGCAGCGGCAGTCAGCAGACGATTAACCAGTAGTTGGTTGTCAGTAATGCTCGCATCCTCAAAGGTCAGCGATCCGGCCGCTGTCATCCCTCCCCCGAAGACCGCATCGACCGCTGTATAGCCGATATCTCCATCATTGCAAGCCCGCAGCAGCGGCATTGCGAGATCGAACGACAAGCCGGTAACATGCATAATGCTCGTCTGTCCGTGGCTGCATTCCGTCACCCGCCAGCCGCCGTACTCGGCATTGATCTGCACAGGGGCGGCCTGGCTGTCGGTAATTACCCAGACATCTTGGATCGTCGCATCATCACTCGCAAAGCGGCACTCAAATGCCGCTGTCAGGGCCGCTAGCTGCCCCTGACTGACAGCCAGCGAGACGCGGTAGATTACTGGCGAGGTCAGGGTATGTTTGATGTAGCCAGTCGCCGCCGCTGTTCCGCTTTTCCGCTCATAAAAAACCAAGGATCCAAGCGTGCCCGTCAGTGCCGCATCCATTAAGGCCCAGTTACCCGTGGTAAAGGACCCCCTCACATACTGGACATCCCGATCCACCACCGGCAAAGCCAGCCCATCAGGGCTTGTCCGAATCTGATTCTCCCAACCCGCCTCAATTCGGACGCTTGTAGTTCCGCCGAATGAAACGCCATTAGCCACCACCGCCTGCGGCAGAAAAATGCGTTTATTGACCGTTGCCATTTTTTTCTCCTGCTAAGTATTACACGTGTATCCAGCGTGCAACGAAATGCAGCTGCACCGCCGACTGCTGCGGCCGAATCCACACCGGCTGGCAATCCGTTAGGTAAAAATCATCACAAACGACTCCCTTGCCTGGATGCTGGCGATCAATCTCCATAATCACCAATTCAATCAGCCGGTCAGTCCCGAGTTTGCCATCAGATCCGCTTAGGCACACCCCAGGACGATCATCGGCAGCCCCAACTACAATATCCAGATGAATAAAGATATCCGCATCACCATCTCCTTCCCGCTCCACACGATCCGCCAGCGTCCGCACAAACGCGAACGGGGCATAGCGTGCAAAGCTGCTGATGCCTCCGTCGGCGCCGCCGATTTGACCTATCCACGGCTCAACCGTCTTAAAAGCCCTCTGTCCGCCATCTTCGACCGCCGCCAGCACTCCAACAGCCCAGTTCCGAACCTGCGTCAAGACACCGGCAGCCGCCTCCACCAAGACCTCTCGGCCCTCGCCCCCATTCCACAAAAACTCCCGCTCCGCTTCCGTCAGGGCCCTGTTAAAGATCATGACGTTATCCATCTCAAGAGGTCGCTGGGCATATACTTCTCCTGTCGCATAAATGCCGGCACCCAGAACAAAGTCATGAGGCGACTCCCACAGCATAGGGTTTGTCCCGGATGCCACCGAGACGGTCTGTATTTGGTCTCCATTGAAATAGAGTTCGGCGATTCGCGCGTCAAAATCAGCCATCACCATGATAAAACACCACTGGTTATCCCACCAGGCCGCTGGGATAGCCGTGGCCTTGCAGATAGTGGCCTTTTGATCGCAAACATACACCAGCCAGATCTCATCTGATCTTTCATTTATCTCAATGAAATTTGCAAAATAGGGGGCTAGGATACCCCAAATCGGCTGATTGACTTCGGCATCGCAATCCACACGCCGCACCCAGCCGCAGATGGTGAAGGAATGCCGCCATACATCCTGCAAACTGCCGCTAAGACGGACGCAGTCATCGACCCCATTAAAGGCCAGGGCCTTTCCAATCTTACCCTCGATGGACATCTCCGACGCCGGACGAGCCAGTATCCCGTGATAGCAGCCCATGGCGTCAAGAGCAACCCGCGAGGGCCCATCGTCGTTGAGCTTCCAATGCCCCACGCAACATGGCTGCAAATTAATCCCCATTCTTCATTTCTTCCTTTTTATCTACGTTAGCACATCTTCTATCAATCGATTAAGCGGCTCAAGAAACGTCCCACTATCCAAATCCTCGATAACCTGATCGACGATCGCTCCTGTGTCCGAAACCTCCACCTGCCGCACCAGCACAAACAACGGACGCACCCTCGAACGCGTTGTCTTTCCTTTGCGGATCCCGAACATCAGATTCCCCCGCTTACTGGAAAAGAAGAAGCCGCCATCAATACTCCGCAGTCCGCCGCTGTATTCGCCCTTCACGACGCCGGCCGGCGTCAGCGCCTCGCCGATCGGAATAGTCAGATATCGGCCTTTTTTCGGGCGAATTGTCATTGGCTGATTTTCTGGGTTGTCGCCAAGCAGCCACGCGTACTCCCGCACAGCCGAGGCATCCTGGATTCCCACAACGGCCTCCAGGTCGCCTTCCATCCAGCCGCTGACCGATCGGCGAAGATTTCCCGTCCGGACCTTTAGATAGTTGCCAGTAAGTTTCTGCACCGCGATCCGCTCAGCGGTCTCTTTGGCGCCTTGTTCGAGTCCATCGCGGATAACCGGCAGAATCTGTCGGCCAGCATGACTCATTGCATCAGCCGTCTTCTTCAATTCCGGTCCCAGTTCTATCATCAAATACATAGGTTACCTAAATCTGGATCCTTCGATAGGATTCGAGCACGTCACGCACCACCGGCAGCAGCTGCATATCCGCAAACTTGTTAAATCCGCCGCCTTCAAAGGTCGTTCCGCTGATCCCCAGGTCATCCCGCCGCTGAAACTCCATTGAACATTGTTTGATTGCTGCCTCCCGCAGGTCCGCCGGCATGGCGATTTCACCAGCCGGCAGCCCGCCTTCCTGCTCTTCGGCCCCAGCGGCAGCATATCCGCCGCGATAAATAATTTGTATCCCATCGATTTCGGGGCTCCAAAGGCCCCACAATCGACGAATCACACCGGAAAGGCCTTTCGATACAAGCCGCCAATCATCGCCCTCTATGAGGGCCGCTGCCTCGTCAAAATCACCCGTCTCGGATTCTTTGACACTTGTGATCGCAAGGATCGGATACCGCCGCACCTGGAGCAAGGCCGTCCCTCCGGTATAATACTCCAAAACATCCTTTTCTGTGGCCAGCAAAACTCGACTTGTCAGACGATCTGCCAGCGATGTAAAGCCTGCAATAATCTGAGCAATTACAGCATCATGGTCAGTCTGCTCATCTGTGAGCCCAAGGCGATCTTTGATGTCTTTGACTGTGCAAAGCATTACTTCGTCCGCCCTCGTTTTTGCTCTTTGTTAGGATAATCCTCGATCTCTTTGGTTTTGGCCTGACGATTATCACGCAGTCGCTCGTAGCGAAAAACGCGATTCTGCAAAGCCAATTCTTCCTCGATAGCGTCAATCTGACCTTCCGTTAAATCATATGGATGGCCAGCAATCAGCAATCCATGCTGCCCTCGATAGGTCTCCTTTACGATGATCTGCATAAGCATTCCCCTTTCTGTTTCCTTAACGTGGCCGCCCGCCGCAGCGGACGGCCACGCATTTCGCCAAACTAAGTTATACTTGCACCAATTCCTTCAGGCCCATCGCCGCCGCTGTAATCGGAATTTCGTTTTCTGGAAATCCGATCGCGATCGCCGCTGCATTGACGCCGGTGCTTCCGTCGCCGGCCGTTGGAGCATTGATCCGCAAGTAACGCTTGCGGGTTTTTGTACGGTCCACAAACCAGCCGATCGTCTTGTTGTCGTCTGTGGCCGACACAACGGCAGCCAGGTCAGACCCTGTGATCTTAGTGAATGTTCCGTTCGTTGTGTCGCACTCTTCCAGGTAGGGCGGGGTCGAAGCGTTGGTAGAGCCCATTGCAATGTCCGTTGTCCCAATCGTCAAGAGCACCAATACTCCGGCGCAACCAGCGCTGTCGAAGTACGTATTATTGGCAAAGGCGCCGTTATCTTTCAGCTGCGGCGGAAGCATTTGCCTTATCGCAACATGTTTCAGAATTGACTTGAGATCCATATACTTTCCTTTCGCTGATTGTTTCTAACCTTATGACTCTGCCGTGATCAATCCGACAATCGGTCCTGCCTGGGTGGTGCTGCCCACTCCAGGCACAGCAATAGCGATCCGATCGCGGCATCGCACGCCGATCAGGCCGCGATCGAAATAGACCTGATCACTGGAGGCAAATTCCAGTCCGCCCCGGCTGCCCAGTTGACTACCGAGGGAGTAATCGCCGAATAGTGCGCAGATCTGGCTGTTAGCCTCAACCTTGGGCATTACTTGGCTGAAATTGACTGGATATCCGCACAAAAGCTTTTGCCGCATGGCAGTCCCGAGCAGAATTTCCTGAGCCGGCGCCGCCCCAACTGCCAGGGCCGCCCGCACCACTACTGTGTAATAAAAGTAGCGGTGCATAATCCAGGACGCCCCACTATCAGCATAATCCGGCAACATTCCAACGACTTTAGCAAAATCCCCATGGACAAGTTCACTGTAGGCATTGCCGCTGCCGACAACCAGCGACTTAATGTTGCTAATCGTTGCATCGACCCTCCGCAGAGCACCGCAGATTCCAGTGAAGCCGAAATAGGTGCTTGTCCCGTCGCCCAGCAGCCAGCAAAGGTCCTCATAGTAGGCCGCCCCGCGAGCAAACCAGGTCCCATACAGCTCGCCGATGGCTGGTGCGGCATCAGCATCCAGTTCCATCGAGTAGGCCCCCAGGGCCATCAGCGTCTTGGGCACAAGCAAAACCGCTCCAATCGTCGGATCCGTCGCCGTTGGTGCCGTCCCTTCTCCTGGGACGTAAAAGGTCGGCAGCAAATCCATCTTCGGCGTCAGTGTCTGCGAAGCTCCCATCGGCACTTGAGCCGCCAGCCGACGTGCCAAGCCGAACGACTCGAGCAGCATCAATATGCCTGGCGCCGTTTCGCTCGTAACCAGCAGTGAACCGCTGGCCTGACTGCCGGTTGTGGCGGCCTTTTCAATAGGCCGGCCCGTATCCGGCTCAATGAACTTCATATCCACGCCGCCCTTTTCGAGGGCCTTAAGCACTCGTGTATATTTTGCCGATACTTCGGGTCGTGTTTGGTGCGATTGCATCGCACCAGCCATAATCGACAGTCCAACAATCCGGGCCTCTTCCATGCTTTGGAACCGTCCGCGATACGTGCCGTTCGAATCCCTCATGGCGCTCATCCCGCCGGCCATCAGCCGCCGAATCTGCTGGCGCATCTGATCAGCCGTTTCTTTGACCTCCCCGACCTCATTACGCACGCCCTGCACTTGATTTAGTTTCTCTTCAAGTGAGGTGAGGGCTGCTTTGTCTTTTTCGACCTGCTGATTGATCAGGCCGATCACCTCTTCCCGTGTGGCCGTCCCTTTACGCAAATCTTCGAGGGCCTTCTCGATTCGCAGGACGGTCAGATTCAGTTCTTCGTTCAGTCCCATACATTACCCTTTCTTGGTCAGAATTTTTTCCAATTGTTTCAAAAGATCCAATCCGGCCTCCTGCCCTCGCTGCTGTGCGGCGGGATCTGCGGCCCGGCCGGAAAAAGCCGCCTCCGCCGCCGGCTCATCGAGGTACAGGTCATTAGGATTCAAGCTCAATTGCAGGAGCTCCTCAATCCTGTCATCCAGATACTCCCGCAAGGCATCAATCTTCCCAACAAGGACCCGCTCAAGTTCCTTCAGGTCAGTAGATGTTTTTTCAAGTTCACGACGTTCGCGATCTTCCTGCCAATTTCCGATGGCCTTGAGTGTGCTAAGGGCCTCGCGATTGCTGGGCACGCCAACGCATGATATTTCATACAATTCTATCCTTTCCACCACATGGATGTGCACTCTATCATGGACTTCATCGCGGCCCTCGAGAACGCGAAATCCAATGGAGACCGCTCGCATGTGCCGCTTGCTGTACACCCGCCAATATGCTTCTCCTAATCTTGTATCCACCGCAAACCGCAGCCGCATCAGCACGGCCCTGTCCCTAATTCGGGCTGTGCTTACATCCCATGATCCAACACAGGGCGGCGTGCCGTCTGGAAGACGATGCTGATGGCACGGAAGACAGATCGGATTGGCGGAAAATTCGTTCTTTCGCTGTATTGCGTCCAGAACCGCTTCGGCCAGCACGATTTCGTTATCGCGGTCCACCACCTCCTTGCTAACCACAAACTCGATGCTGTAATCTTCCTCGCTGATGGCCTCTTTTCCCTCCGCAATAAAGGCGCTGATATGCTTGAGTTCCTTCGTCTTCATGTCCATGATAACCCTCATTTAACGCATTCTTAAATCTCATTTATTCGGTCTGTACTCAGGCCGTTTTCCGTTATCCAGGCGGCCCTTTCCCACCAATCCAGATCTACTCCCTTGCGGCCCCACATCGCCAGCAGCGCACAGCGACAATTAACAATCTGTGCGGCCGAACCATTCGGATCGCCTGGGTACATCAGCGGCTCGCCTCCAATCAGGAACGGCTGTTCAGATGGAATCCCATCGGCATACCTCTGTTCGGCCTGGCGATGTGCATCCCGCACGCGTTCATCACCAGCCGTCAGCCAGGCCTTTCGATCAGCCCCACTGGTTTGCAGTCCTGCGTACCGCCCAGCACTGACAGCACTGGAAGTCTGAGTGCGTGCAATCGTCATCGCTCTGGCTCGGGAGCCGTCCAGTACTCGCTCCAGCCGATCCGTCAATTCTCTGAGTCCCTCGCCTTGCTGAAGCCCTTCCCGCAAATGCCGCTGCACAGCCCGCTGAGTCGTAGCATTGACATTGGTTATTTTTTGCGAAGAGACCTGCATTGCCTGCCGCACGGCCTGGCGGCGTAGAGTTTGTTCAGCGGCATCCTGTAAGGCCGCACCGACTTGACCGGTCCCCTGCGCGATAATCTGAGATGCCCCGAGTCGAGCTGCCCGCTCAAAAAAAGTTCGATTAATGACCTTTAGTTTTCCATTTTCCTGCACGAGATCCAGAACAACGCGGGCAAGGATCTCACTTGTATCGCTTTTCAAGCCCTTGTTCTCGGCCAGTGCCTTCTGCAATTTGTTAGTCAGTTCACGTCGCTGCCGCCGGAAGAACGTCCTGAGGGCCGCCTGAAATTGCCGCTCAATCGGCAGCCAGGAAGAGACATACTGCTTCCAAATCCGACCGCGTTTTTCCTCTTTATCCTTTTGGTTCTGATTGTCCTTCTTGATTCCCAATTCACCCTCTTTGGGCTCCTCTTGTGCTTCCGGACTATAGGTCGGCCCCGTCACAGATTCCGGCCCGCCATCCAAAATCCATCTAGCTGGTACAGTCCCCATTGATGTCCACCACTCCCTGGCCCACGGCATGTCGCTCACATCAAACGGCAAGTCAAAGGCAGCAACCACCTGCTCCAGCGGGATGCCGTGCTGCGTGAATTTGAGCACCTGCTCTGCACGGGCTCGCGTCATTTCGGCAATAACCGGATGGCTCTCTACATCGAACCAGAGAAAGTAATCCAGCCCTGTCAGGAGGGCTTTTTGTTTTCCGCTTCGATAAGAGCCATTGCGTCCGAGCGGCTTAAAATTCATATAAACCTTAGACTCTTTCGCCTGGACGGCCTTGTGCTTTCCATCAGCCCGAAATCGGAACCGCCGCAGAATCCCAAGATTGATATGTTCGGCTATATACGACAAGAGTGGACTTATCGTATAGAGCAAAAATCGCTGCTGGGCTGGCCCGTGTGCATATTGGGCCTCGGTCGCGAGCCCAACAATTTCGCTGGGAACGCCGAACAAGGAACAGATCTCCGCCGCATCGAATTTGCGGAGATCAATCATCCCCAACTCAGCAAAGGTTTGGCTGATCGTTTTGACCTCCACCCCGCCGGTCGCCAGAAATGCTTTGCCTGCATTATGTGCACCGCCTTGCTGGCGGCGGAATTCGGCCTTCATCAACTCCTTTTCCTCCGGCGTCAATTTTACTCCAGGCGGAAGGGCCAGGATAATACCAATCCGAGCTCCGTTGGCCATAGTCGCCTCATTAAAGAGGGCCGCCTGATAGGCGCTGCTGACAGCGATCTTGCCCGCATCAAGCGGTCCAGCACCACGTAGCTTATCCGTCGGGTTGAAGCCGATAACCGCATGCAGGTCCTCCGGCATCAGCACAAACTGCCTGCTGCTTCCGATTGGCGTCCATCGATACCCAAGCAGATCACCATCAGGCAGCCGAATCGGCTCAATCTCATCAGCCCCGGCCACGACGATCCCTTTCGGGGTTTGCCCATCCAGCTCCTGCCAAATCCAATAGACCTCCCGCTTGAGCAGCAGGTGGCCCAGCGTCGTTTTCAAGAAGTCCGAAAAAGGCCGATCCGGATCGCCGAATAAGAAATCCCACACCGGTCCGCCTTCAATAATCCGATCCTCACGAGTGCTGAGCACAGGAGTTACATCCTGGCACACATCCTGAATAAGCGTCACGCATTTCCAGACCCAGGAAACCTGGCTGTATGGTTGGCTTGGCCTGCCGGATGCTCCGCTCTCCAGGTCCAGCCCCATCCGCCACATCCTGGCATAATCGCTCAGCGACACTCCAGCGTCTTTACGGTGCACATCAACCTGCTGAGCATACTGATCATGCTGGTTGTAGAGAGCAAAGAGTTCTTTGGCCAGCGTCTGGCTCATATCGCATCACTCAAACAGATCAATTCTGGTTTTACGGTTGCACCAAGATTCGACGCCATAAAGGCCAGGGACTTGGCCCAGAAACGGTCGGCATGCCCCAGGTCTGTACGCTGGGCGTCAAAGCGTACATGGCCTGCTGCGGTCGTTGTTTTCTTAACGGCATGCAGGTCGTCCCGCAATTTTTGGCAGATCGGGATCCGGCAGAGCCGGTCCTCAAACAGCCGCCGTGTACGGGCGGCCAGGTCCTGCTTGACCGATAGCGTAAATTCCACCGGCTCCGCGAGATATGCACCATAGCGTGCGACGGTATCTTCCGCCAGGGATAACCCCATCCCCGTTGCATCCAGGCACACCCGCTCCAAATGCAACTGGTCCATCAATCGCCAGAGCATCTCCTGTTGGACCGTCAGCCGAACGTGTGGAAAGATGATCATCGCCCGCTGCCAGAACACATCGCCGATCTGCTCCTCAATGTCCAACACCGTCAGATCGCGCCGTCGGCTCACATCGAATCCACCGAAGGCCTGGCCGTCCCCAGAAAATGAACGGCTTATCTGCTCGACCATGGCATCGGTCAAATCGCTGTATTCCAGCTCCTTCGGCAGCCCCTCCTGCTGACATGCTGCAATCATTTCATACGTCAGCCAGGCCGAGGTCTCATCGATAAATCTGCACTCATACTCCTGCGCCCAGGCATCCGGGTCATCGATGCCTTTTCGGAGCTCATCAATATTGTGGGGCACGCCGTCGGCAGCTGCCTGATAAATATCCACGGTGTGCTTGCTCCAGCCGTTATCGCCTGTCATCAGGGTATGGAATCGATTTCCCACGCCTGCCGGCGTGCTGACGATGCGGATTTTGTAGCCGCGAGAGATCGTTGGGTACAATGCTGTCCAGATTTTGTTTGAGTCAGTGTGAAAAGCAAACTCATCGAGCACCACGTTGGCGGTAAATCCGCGTGCCGTGTCTGGATTGGCCGGCAGACCGATGATACGCGCCCCATTCGGCAAGGTGACCGTCAACATGGTGTACTTGACCCCTCCGCCGTCAAAACAGCTCTCTTCAATATCCGCCGCCGCTGCTGCAAAGGCCTGGCAATGCATTTTTACCTTGCTCATCAATTCTTTGCTCTGCCGCTCGCCTGCACTGAGCAGCACCCAGTCATCGCCCGTTTCAATCGCATCGTCAACAACCTCCAGCGCCACGATAAACGACTTGCCGATCTGTCGGCACATATTGCCAATTTTAAATCGGCTTTTATCCGCCAGCCATCGCTGTTGAAATCCATACAGGGTAATCGCTGATGCGATCGTCATTTGATAATCCCGTAGATCTGTTCTCGGATGACCCTGAGCGTTTCAGGGTCGATCTTCTTTTTTCGCAGGGTAGTGCTGACTTCCTTGACCGCCGCCTCGGCTTTCTTTACGGCTTGGGCACGGATATACTGGTCGGCCTTGAGGGCCACCTGCGTGCAGTCGCGTATCGCTGCGGACGTCATCGCAATCTCCTTGGGGGTTAAGTCCGCATCACTGATCATCTCAATAATTTGGGCAGTCATAATCTCTGCGGCCGCTTTTTGCGTTTCAGTAGCCGTCTCCGCCGTCAGATCGCCCATCACCTGCCGGGCGATGCGTGCAGCACTTCGCATCCTTTCATACGCCAAAAGCCCCTTGGCCCATCGCCCAATGGCCGAACGGGACACAACATACCCCTGACGCCGACAGTACTCAGCCAGATCGTCATAGGTTGGCTTGCCTGTCGAGCCGACGTTGAGACCTTCCGGCCATGTCCCATCTACCACCATCGCCGCCAGCGTCTTCCGCACCGACGGCGGAAGGGTATCAATTAAACTGTGTACGCGACGCTTTCGCATTGCTTGTCAGATCTCCAGGGACGGATCGACCCGCAAATCTTGGGTAATCTCAAGCCCCGCCGCTGTCAGCTTAACAACTGCCATTGAGTCCTTGCGCACATCGGCCAGGGTTCCATTTCCGTCGATGCGAAGAATCTCTATGTATTTTTTTTCCAACAGATAGGCAATGTCTTTTCGCATCAAGTCCATGCCGTAATTCTGGTCCACGGTGCACATCACCTGCTCAAGCAGTCGTATGGTTAACCCGGATGGATACACCCTGTCCAGAGATCGCAGCATCAGATTGCGAGCTTGCCGTATCAGGTCACGCTTAGCCATGTCGCATCTCCTTGACGATTTCTTTTGCGATATTACCACAAATTTGCGGCATCTGTTCAATCACCCGCATGGAGCCGTTTAATACTGCCACTCCCTCCGTTACCTTCTTCATCGATTCTTCGAGCGAGTTCACCGAGCGGATATACTCAACCTTTCCGACATAATCCTGATTACATAGGTTTCTCCGCTCCGTCAATCTCTCGATCTTCGCATCCTGTAGATCCACACGAGCCGAGATTGCCCGCAAGTCCGATTTGATGGAGGTTAAGATCATCAATATCAACCCACTGATAATCCCTGCGGCGGCGCTGATTACCGTCGCCAACATCGGCCAGTTCATCTGTGTCCTTTCTCTTGTTGATTTCTGTCTATTTACTTCAGTTTAACCGGATCACCGATTTGGCAGAGGGTCGGATTCAGCAGGCCATCCACGCGACCACCAAGCCACCACTCATAAGGCGGCAGTTTGTTGGCATAGATCCGATTGCCGGCACAATCAAAACTACGCATTAAACTTAATTCCATCAGTACCTTGGCCGCCGCCTCCGAGCAATGCAGAGCCCAAGTGGCCATTCGCCCATCAGCATCAATCAGCCGACGCAGCCATGGCCATTCAATCCCGCATGCAGCCAGTTCAAGCAACCCAGGGATCCCATGCTCGTAGGGCCGCCCAACCTTCTCCCACATCGCATTAGCGGCCTCTTCTTCAAACGCTGCCGTCCGATCAAAATAGAGCGGCCTGACCCATACACGGCCTGGATAATGGTCGAGCCACTTGTCAATGGGGT
Organism: uncultured Phycisphaerales bacterium; assembly: GCA_937868095.1. Lineage (GTDB taxonomy): Bacteria > Planctomycetota > Phycisphaerae > Sedimentisphaerales > Anaerohalosphaeraceae > JAHDQI01. The sequence continues at coordinate 21,516 of CALMLO010000026.1, forward strand.
TGATTTGTGTGCCTTTTTTCCCAGCCCAGCGATTGTTCGCCGTGCTCTCGAAAACGAGTTGTCCGCCTCCAGCCGCCAGGGCCACGTGGGTCATATCAGCAGATTCACCACGGGCCCGCATCAGCCGATTATACTCCTGGATGCGATAGGGAAGCTTCCCCCGTCCGGAACAAATCAACACATCACAGGTCTGCATCTGCATCAAGTCCGTCTCTATTTTTTGCTTTTTCGGCTCAATAGATAGGAGGCAATCAACACTGATGCCGCTGTCGAGAAGTTGCTCACGGCCTCCGGGTCCGTCCAGTCGACTTTGGCTGCTGAGATAGCGGCCTGCGCAGTGCGCAAAGCGATAATCGCCTCCTGGCTTTTCTCAATTTGTTTTTCGAGGGCTTCCACTTTGGCCTGGGCGGCCAGCTTCTCTGTTTCTGTCACGGCCTGCTCCATCTGGGCCAGGGCCTCCGCACGGCGAGCCAGAAGATCTTCTTCCTGCTGCTGGAGGGCCATCGCCGTTCCGGTCAGCACCCCGCCGGTCGCTGCCCCAGCGGCAAACTCGCCGGCCCCGCCGCTGCATCCCGGCAGCAGCAAAAAGCCACCAAGCAGGGCCGCGAAAAGGAACGAAATCTGTAAGCGGAACGTGATGTGTCTCATCAGGCATCCTTTCCAAAAGGTTTAAAATCCATTCAAAACCGACTTTAAGGAGTCCGGATGGCTTTAAAACAAAACAACCAGCCGGTCGCTTCCGTGCGATAGCTGGTTGAACACTGTCTCTTTGCGGAAGGCGGTATTTTGCGGACACCCGCCATTCCAATTCTATTTTCGGCCTTTAACTCTCTATGTCAAGAGTTTTTTTAAATTTTATTTTAACCAACCAAACGGCCGGATGATCGCAAAAGCGATACCCATGATAATAAAAAGTACCCCGATTGACAAGAAGTACACGGAGACAGGGTCCCGCCCTGGCTTTGGTTCCTGGGTCGCTTGACTGACTTGAGTTTGCATGGGTGATCGCTGGATGGACGCAAGGTGTATGCTTGGCTCCGGTTCTATCGCTTGGCTAACTTGAGGTTGCAGGGACGGCTGCTGTTGTATGGCATGTAGGTTTTGTGCCGGTTTTTCCACCCCAATCGCGATTCGCCCCCAGTCCGGCTGCTTGATTTGGACCAAAGTCAGTGATTCTCGCCGCCCTTCCTTCTTGACCGAAAATACCACATATCCGTTTTTTGGCGGATTTTGCAAACGTCCAGCCGCATCCCGCACAGGGAGTTCCTGGTAGTACCAGACTTGACGGGTCCCGATCGATTCAGCATGCACCGCAGGTCCAAGGATTACCAAAACCTGTCGGTCGGTCATCCCGGGCGAAAGTTGCTCCCATCCAGCTGGATCGGTCCATGCGGATAAGGAGGCAATCATCCAAAAAGTAAGCATCTTTGTCATTGCCCACCTCCCTTAGTGGTTTTCTACATTATATAAAAAATTTCATTGACAATCAATGAAATTTATCAATTTTGGATTCCATTGTGGCAAAAGAAACCAAGTGCGTATACAAAGAGGGAGCGGCCATAGATCAAGCCATCAAAACTGTGCTGGACACTATGGATCTGAAGTCGAAGATCGCCCTTTTGCTTGCATTAAAAGAAGCAAAAAATCCTGCTTTTCAATTCCCAGATCCTCGATATGACGTGCAATCAGATGATCTAAAAAATGGGCTTCAAGTATCTGGTGAGCCTCCTTTACCGCAGGCCCTGTAACCCTGTTTTTTTGACTATTATATCCGATTTGCCCGGAAAAGGCAAGTTTAGCCAATCGGTCTGCCACATCCTGATCCTCGATCGCAAGGATGGCCATGATTCCTGCAGCAATTCGTGTGCTGTAATCGCGTCCAGGTTTAGCCCATTGGCTGAATACATCCACCAGATTATCTGGCAAATAATAGCTTCTTTTTGAAATTTTTTCTCCCATATAAATCCATTATATAAAAACACTTATATCCGTTCCAAAAAAATTATTTAGAGTTTTGTAGAGATTTTCCCCTTGACAAACTCATGAAGACTGATTATTTTTGCCGATAGAGTTTTTCAAAGGTTATCAGAACTATGAAAGTTGTGCGTTTTTTCAATTTGAACCCTAAAAACGATGCCAACCTGCTGGCCAAACTAAATGCTGTTGCCGAGCGAGAGAGATTGCGTCCACACACCCTTGGAAAGTTGATCATAGAAGTTTATTGCGACCAAAAGATCCATGATTTAGACATTGATTATCGGAAATTCCAATCAGCGATAGCTGGTTGACCACTGCGGCCGGACGGGAGCAGACACCCGTCCGGCCCTTAAAACAAAGTTAAGATTACGCGGCCTTAATGAAGACCTGGCGCAAGGTGCGGATATGGAACGATATAGTTTTACCGATTTTCGAAGATTCAATAGCGCCATTCTTTCGCTTCAATCACCCTCCTCCGAAGCGGGCGGGACTGAGGATTCGTGCCTCTCTGCCCGCCCGCTTTTAGGGTTCTTTTCGAATTTCGGTTTCTCCCCATCGGGGCCGGCTGGGCAGGTGGCTCCTTCCTCCCGGCCGGTTTTTTTAAACCAAAAAAATGAGGTTTTTATGCCTTCCCAAAAAATCCCTGCAATATTATGTACCCATTTCGGGACGCAATACTGGATTTTCGATTGTCCATACTGTCACATAAAAAATCGTGTTCGGATTGGGGACTACACCCTGAATCCCAAAGAACACAGAATTGTAAAATCCAATTGCTGCGGCAGCACTTTTGAAATGACGCTGCCGAATATGGAAAACACATAGAGCCGTTTCGCGCCCTCCGTCGGAATGGACTCCGGGAAGGATCTGCATGGCAGTTTCAAACCTTCCGGGTGCGAACGGCCTAATCGAGGAAAGGAGCCGATGATGGTTAAAATTAATGATGATCTCTCGCGAAAGCCGGCCGAGTATGTGCAGGGGGCAGTTTGTCCGTCGTGTTTTCGGCCGCTGCCCTATCCACATGTCCACCCGGAATATAGCGCCGACGGCCATACCTTCAGGATGGTGCAGGGCTGGTGCTTCAACTGCCATCGCGGCGCCATCATCATACAATTTCGCGGCATGGCCGGCAAATGGCACATCCATAAATTT
>CALMLO010000027.1 GCA_937868095.1 uncultured Phycisphaerales bacterium
AGAATATCAATCTGGCGGATATTGTCGGCGGGGGCAGCGGCTTTGGTACCGGACGTCTCAATGCCGGCATTGATTATCACGGTCAAATTACAGCATTGGAAACTTTTACATCTTCGGAGGGACCCCGAGAGTATGTGCCGGTCCGGGATACGGCTTTTGTAGATGGTGTGTTTATCCCGAATGGACTGTCGCAGGTGAGTTCCAATGGGCTGGCTTTTGAGTTTGAGCCAACCAACGGCCGGTATTGGCTGGGGGTGCTCAACGGCGCGTGGCATCAGATTGCCCTGACGGTGAAGGTGCCGCGCCATCAGCTGCGGCTGAATGGAAAAGAATACGGCACAGCGGAAAATCCCGCCATTTATTTGAGCAGCAATCAGGGAATTACGTTCGATCTTCAGGCCATTCGGGATTTTACGAAGATGGAAATCCGGCGGTTTACAGCCCTGTGCGGGCTGTCTGAAACCTATCGCGATTACTGGGAGATTATGAAGCAGTATCCGTATTTTCCGCAGGAACCGTCGGCGTCTTTTTATGTGCTGGTGGATGGAAAGGTGCGATTTGTGCAGCAGGATATGACGCCTTATGAATCGGCCAGAGCCGTAGCGGTGGAGATTGGGTCGGAAGATCGGTTTCTGACCCTGGTGACGACGCAGGGCAGCGACAAAACCAACAACGGCGACTGGACATTGTTTGCAGAGCCGTTCCTCGAATTGCAGAAATAGAAAAACAGAAAAAATGTATCTGTTTATGGAGGATGTGTGATGAAACAAGGTATTGTATTTTTGCTGATGGGGGTATTCAGTTTGACGGCAGGGGCCTATATCCCTTCTCTTTTGATTGATGATTTTGAAGACGGCAGTTTGTCGGAGTATGTGCTTACCTGTGTTCTGGATCAGGATACCGCTCGCAACGTGAAATTTCAGTCTGCTGATGGGGTTCTTCGCATTACCAAATCCAGCGGCACGGAGGCCGAACAGGTGCTTTTGCTTCGTGATGACTATGCGCTGGCCGTCGGGAATATGCTGGTGGCGGATTTGACCTGGGGCACGACGACGCGTGCAGATATTGGAATTGCGGTGGCAGCTGTCAAGAACCCGCCGGCGGTACCAGCCGGCACCAGCGGAGAGACACGCCGGGATTATATTGCCGTCTATGCCCAGGCCGACAATACTAATCTGAAGGGGCTTTTTGTAAATGGAACATCCGTAGGGACTACGATTTATGCGGGCGGACTTCCGGAAAACCCGAAGGACCATGTTACCGGCCTGTACATTCGCCGCAACAGTCTGAATGAGTTTGCGTTGGGATATATTGTTGACGGTACAAACTATGTCGATTTTTCAACGGGGACGATCGACAACACAAATATCGGCAATGCCGTGGGATTCTTTGGTGATATGCGAAGTGCAACGACCTACGGCGATTTGGATAATCTTCGCTTTGAAAGCCCGCTGTATCTGCCTCACGAGCCGGAGCCGGCTGATGGAGCCGCGATGGTGGGGGTTCCTGAGGGTACTACCGGCAAGGTGGATTTGGTGCTGAAGTGGAAAGCCGGCATCGATCCGGCAGGGCTTTATCCAGTCAACCCCGTCATTAAAAAGCATTATGTCTATCTATCCAAAGACCAGGCCCTCTTTCCGGAAGACCCGAATCTTTACTATGTCGGCAGCGTTGCTCAGCCCGATGCTCAGCAGACGGATGCCGTGTTTGTGCCCAGCCCGAAGCTGAACGCCAGCGGCAAGTACTCGTGGCAGATTGAGGAAGGAGTGGATAACGGCCAGGGCGGCGTCTATCATGCGGGCGACCCCAATAATATTGCTGGGCCGACCTGGACATTTGAGACAATCAGTATGGTGCCGCTGATTCATACGCAGCCGGTCTCGACAATGGTTCGGCTGGGCGAGTCCGCCTTGCCGGCTTTCAGCATTGAGGTGTACAGTGTCACGCCGGCACATTATCAGTGGTTCTATTCAGCGGATGACCAGATTGATGAAAGTGATATGCCGGTGGGTTCCGATGAGCCGACCCTGCCGATTGTCAATGCTTCGCTGTCCCATCAGGGACATTACTACTGCCGTGTTTCCAATGAGGCGACAAAGTCCGGCGGCGGACCGCTGCCTGATGTGTTCTCCAATGTTGTATCCCTCGCAATCGGGCGGCTGGTGGCGGCCTATTCCTTTGAGAACAATCTGAATGATTCCAGCGGCGAGGGCAATCATGGCCGGGCCTTTGACCTGTCGCTGCCGGATCCCAATCTGGCTTCTTTGGCGTTCACCGCAGACCGGATGGAAGGCGGTTATGCCCTGCATCTGGACGGGGTGGGGCAGTATGTAGATTTTGGTACAGCGGCTTATCCGAAGGCGGGTTCTCTGGCCGGCGGTGTTGGCGGCGGTCTCAACGAGGGGACCATTACCTGCTGGGTGAAGGCCTCCAAAACAGGCGGCCTTTATACCAATTACAATGACAATATTACCACCGGTTTTGCGCTGAGTCTGGAGTCCAGCGGCGGTACGGCGGATGCCCGCATCAACGTTCGCGGGGAAGCAGAGGAAATTGTGACCGTTCAGGGTCGTCCGACGATGACCGGCTTTGATATGCTCACGGACAATCAGTGGCATCTGATTACAGCTGTGTGGAAAGCCGGAACAATCGGGCGAATCTATGTGGATGGCGGAATTGCAGCGGAGGATACCACGATCGGCACGCCGGCTTTGTATGCAGCCTGGCAGCGAGGGGTACTGCTTGGGACGACGCGCACGACGGCTGACCGGAATGTGCTGGCTAATTTTTATGGCGGCCTGATTGATGACCTGCGGGTTTATAATTATGCCTGGACACCGGAGGAGGTTGCCCGGTCCTATTCGAGCGTAACGGGCCAGCCGGCCTGTGTGAATCCTGATTTTGAAGGCAGTCAGTTTAATTTTGATAATACGATTTCGTCGTACTGCCGGATTGATTTGGCGGACTTTGCGGCCTTTGCAAGCAAATGGCTGGCCGGCGGTCTGTATGAGTAGCGGCAGATAAAGCGGATAATGAGGACACGGATAGCGATAAGAGGAGACGAGACGATGAAAAAGATGATATTGATTGGGATAGTTTGTTTAAGCGGGCTGGCGGCATGGGCAATCCCTGCGGGTCCGTATCCGCTGGATGGAGATACCCTGCATTTATGGCGGTTTGATGTGCTTAGCCGTGATGGTGTGATTCCGGATATGGTTCGAACCAAGCCGATTGATATGGCTTTTTATAACAATGCCTCCCAGGCGCCTTCGCTGGCTGGATACGGCAACGCAGCCAACACGTATGACAATACTGCCGGAAATAACGGACCTTTTGCCGGACGAGTGGGCGACTATAACCAGACAGTCCTCATCTCCGATTTGACCGGTTCGGATGGAGCGTTTACCTTTGAAGCCATTGTGCGTCCGGATAAAGCGGCGGGGTCTTTATTGGGGCATATGGAAATTCTCAGCGGCGAAACGGATGCCGGCAATACCGACCGCGGTTTTCAGCTGCGGATACAAAACACCGGCACAACGCTGCGGTTTCAGACCCTTTCCGGTTCTACCACAGCGTTCGATGCACCGATTACTTATACCGCCGGCCAGTGGTACCATGTGGCTGTAACTTACAGCGGCACGCCCAATGTCGCCGGCAATCTCAAACTTTACTGGACGCCGCTGGGTTCGGCAACATCAGCGGTTCAGGTGGGCGGGCCCTTTACGATGACGGCGGATTTGGATGCAAACGATGAGACCCGACTTTGTATCGGTAACGAACTGCGGGTATTCACCTTGGCCGATGAAAATTTCGAAGGGCTGATTGATGAAGTCCGCATCAGCCGGATTGCCCTTGCCGCCGATGCTATGATGCTTCGCACCTCTATTCCGTGGGTTACAAATCCAGTGCCGGAAACCGGCCGGCAGGACGTTGATTACGAACTTGCTCAGCTTCAGTGGGACAAGGCGTCTGCCGCTGGTGTGACCAAGCATTTTCTGTATATTCAGCACGGAGAGCCGAACTTTCTGCAGGTCGCGCCGGTAGAGGTAACGGATTTGGACAATCCGATTACCGCTGCCGTTCCGATAGCTCTGGAGGACGGAGAGGCCTATTACTGGCGAGCAGATGCAAGCATTAACAATTCCGGCCCCACTGATTCGAAGACATTGACCGGGCCGATCTGGAGCTTCAAGACGCTCTCGCTGGTGCCGACCTTTACGGTGCATCCGAAAGATCAGTTTGTCTTCAGCGGCGATACAGTTCGATTCGAGGCGGCTTTGGTCAAAGAGGCAGGCGTTACGTATGCCTGGTATAAAAATCAGACGCTTCTGGCCGATGGGCCGACCGGCTCGGGATCGGTGATTTCCGGTGCCGAGGCGGCAACGCTGACGATTGAAAATGCCCAGGTTGGCGACGAAGGCGTCTATTTCTGCAGGGCGTCCAACGAGGTTGGTTCGACGGATTCTTCCTCGGCGACGCTGCAGATTAAGCGGCTGGTTTCCTATTATCCGCTGGAGGTTCTCATCGGTCAGACTTCGCCGGATGTGGTTGGCGGCAAGGATATGATGCTGATGCAGGAAGGCACGGCCGGTCTGCCGAGGTTGGATACGAATGTGGTTTCCAGTTCAGTAGGACAGTACAGTTTGCTGTTTGACAATGGCGATCACGATACTGATCCGAACGGCCAGTATGCTCAGCTGCCGGCAGGGGCGGCGGATTATAAGGATATGACGGTGATGGCCTGGGTTTATTGGAGAGGCGGGGCAAACTGGCAGCGGATTTTTGATTTCGGCAACGATACCTCGCATTATGTGTTTTTGACGCCCAGCAACGGCAGCGAGTGCCGCTTTGTGCTGAACAACGGCAGCGGCGAGCAGATTGCTTCCACAAGTCCTCTGCCCGTCGGCCAGTGGGTTCATGTGGCTGTGACACTCGAAGGAAATACGGGACGGATTTTTGTTAATGGTGAACCCAAGGCGGTCAATACGGCTATGACGATCAATCCGGTTGATTTTCAGCCGACGCTGAATTATATCGGCCGCAGTCAGTTCGAGGCTGATGCAGAATTTGACGGCTGGATAGATGAACTGAAGATTTACAACTATGCCCTCGACGGCTGGACCATTGCTTCGGAGTCCTTTAACGCGACAGGGGTTCGGCCGTGTGTGGAGCCGGACTTTGCAGGAAGCCAGTACAACCTGGACAACACCGGAACCTCGTACTGCCGGATTGATTTGGCGGACCTGGCGGTCTTTGCACAGGGTTGGCTGGCCGGCGGTCTGTCCATGGGTGAATAAGAAGCGGTTTTTCGCAGGGGCTCCTGTGGGGGTTCCTGTTTCCCGCAAGAAAGTGTGTGAAGTGGTGTGTGCGTGTGCGTGTGTGAGAAGTGTTGTTGTGAAAGAAAGGCAGTTAAAAACAAACCTAATTTAGCGGAGGATGTGAAAGATGAAAAAAGTATGTGTGTTGATGTTAGTGGGATTGATTGGTGTGGCCGCCCAGGCCGTCCTGATCGATAATTTCAGCGGCGATCTGAGTGCTTACACAAACACGGTGATTCTGGACAACAATGGCGGCGCCTCGAATGTGAGCAGCTGGCAAATTGCGGATGGAGTTCTCCAGATCAGCACTACCGTTTATGACGGCGTTGAGCAGCACGCCTTTATCCGCAGCGGGCTTTCGCTCGGTATCGGTCAGGAGCTTCAGGCAGATGTCGTTGTCGGTGCGACCGGTACGCAGGATATCGGGCTTTATGTGGGCGGAACAACACCGCAGACCGGCGTTCGCAAGGATTATATTGCTATGTATCGCCGGAACAATGGTCAGCTTTTCAGCCGCGGTTTCGATGGAACAACGGAATACGCGTTGGCAGGAAATTGGACGAACAATATCCCCATTGATACGCTGTTTATTGCCCGGATTGCAGAGAACACGTATGAGGCGGGCTGGTATTACCAGGGAGAGCGCACTGTCCTGGCGACCCGAACTCCTGCGTATGCCAATGCCGGAACCGTGGTCGGCTTTTATGCTGATGTTCGCGGCGCGGGTGTTGTCGGCAGTTTAGACAATCTGCGGATTCTGGTTCCAGAGCCGGCAACGATGGGCCTGCTTGGTCTAGGGGCTTTTCTGGCAGCACGGAAGAGGAAATAAGTTGTTAGCAGAGTAAAGTTAACCGTTGGCTGCGGGCCGGGAAAGGCCGGCCCGCAGCCGCAGATTTGGGAGACCGATGTGGCAGACAAGAAAAGGATAAAAACAGAAACGAATGGATTCACCCTCATAGAACTGCTGGTAGTCATTGCTATTATTGGATTGCTGCTGTCAATTATTCTGCCGTCGTTGAGGTTGGCCAAGGAGCAGGGCCGCAAAATTGTCTGCAAGAGCAATTTGTCCCAGGTCGCCAAAGCGGTCGAACTGTACGAGATGCAGTATAATTATAAGCGGTTTGTTATCCGCAAGGATGCATCAGAGACCGATGATTACTGGATGGGCAAACTGGCACCTTTTTTGGGTGATGTCTATTATGCCCAGCAGTATCAGGAGGGCAAGAAGATTGATATTCTGCTGTGCCCATCGGCTCCGTACGACCGCTTTCAGGCAGACTCAAGCGGGCCGTATGCCAATCCGTCAGGCCAGTACGGCACGGCGAGGACGCCGTGGTCGTGGGCCCGTTCTACAGGCCGTTCCACCATCGGCAGCATCGGCATCAACGGCTGGGTGGGCCTGGATTATTACTATGAAACCGATTCGATGTATGCGCCGTACTTTTTCAAAGATTGGATGGATATTTCGCCGACTGTGCCTCTTTTTGCCGATTGCGTCTGGACAATCGGCTGGCCTCGCGGGAACGATGTGCCGCCGGAGACCCTCCAGGGTTCTACCGCCGCTCAGCTGCCCGCCAACAGTGACAATATGCGGCGGTTCTGCATCGACCGGCATAGCAGACAGATTAACATCATTTTCCGCGATTTGCACGCGGATACGGTAAAACTGGAGGCCTTGTGGACACTGCACTGGAGCAGAGGGTATCAGGTTCCCAGTCCGCTGCCGCGGCTTCCAAACAAGTAATTATGGAATAACCAACTTAAGCGAAACTGACAAGAACCATCTGAACTGGGGGTGAATCGATGCATTGTCATGCAACCGGGAATGTGAAAATTGTTCTATTGGGGTTTGGTTTTGCTCTTTGGACGGCGGTCTGCGGGGCTTTTCCGAGTGTGAGCAAAATCGGCGACAGTACGGCGGCGGCCAATGCCATGACGCTCGGCAGAGGCGCACCCTATGGGTATGCGATTAACGGCTTGTCCTTCCAGCAGGAGGCCCTGCTCACCTTCAACGGCTGGCAGTATATTACTTATTACAATGGTTCCCGGTACGTCTGTGTCGGCAGGCGGCAGCTTCCCGCCGGCACGTGGGAAGTTTTGACCCTGACAGATTATACCCTCAGTACCACGACCGATGCTCACAATGTTGTCTCGATGGGCATCTGTCCCAACGACGGCACGATTCATCTTTCCTTTGACCATCACGGCGGAGTGCTTCATTATCGGCTTTCTCAGCCGAATGCGGCGACCGAGCCGGCCTCGGTAACCTGGAACGCCTCGCTGTTCGGCCCGGTGCGAAATTATCTGGAGTCAGGCCGGTCCTATTCGAGCGTGACCTATCCGAGATTTTGGGAGACTCCCGACGGCAATCTTCAATTCGGTTATCGCATCGACAGCTCCGGCAACGGCGACTGGGCCATCGCAGATTATGATGCGGCCAGCGGGCTTTGGAGCCGTACGCGGAAGGTGATTTCCAGAGCGGGAACTTATACGGATTCACTGGGCACCAGCACGGTTCGCAATCCCTATCTGAACGGCCCTATCGGTTATGGGCCGGATGGGACTTTGCATCTGACCTGGTGCTGGCGTGAAACAGCCGGCGGGGCCAATCATGATATTCTTTATTCTTACAGCAAGGATGGAGGATTCACCTGGTACAATAATGAGCCGCCGCGAGGGCTTCGTGTGGGCACAGGGCCGGAGCCCCTTCAGACGATTTTCGGTTTGACGTGGGTCAATGAGGGCTTGCAGATTGTCGGCCGCTCCACCGGCAATTCTTCCACCGAGGAACTGATTTTTCTCAATTCGCCGGGGATTCAGGTGGTTACGCTGGATCGATATTACGGCCTGATGAATCAGCAGGCCCAGGCGGTGGACAGCCAGGGGCGGATTCACGTGGTGATGTTCCACTGCACACCGGAGACCTATCAGGGCTACAGTTGGAGCACATGGGGGCCGGAGGGAGCCAGGCGGTATTTCCATTATTGGCGGGATGCGCAGGGCACCTGGTATCGCAATGAACTGCCGGATTATGTGGGCAGCCGTCCCAAACTCTTTATCCGCTCCAACGGCGATGCGTTTGTAGTTTATCAGTCGCGCCGGACGGTCAACCTTACGGATACCGGCATTTACTTTACAGACGGCGACCTGACGATTCAGGCGGCCACCGCTGCTGGCCAGTGGATGGACTGGCAGATTATTCATGTCGAGCCCGGCTATTTTATCGGTGAAGCCTTGGTGGACCCAGCACGTTTTAAGCAGGGGGTCTTGTCCGTGATGATGCAGGAATCGCCGACCACTATCGGGGCGGCGACGAAGTTGCGGGTGTTGGATTTTCAGCTGAATGACTAATTGATGAAAAGGATTTGGGGGTGAACCTGTGAAACAAATGACAACAACGGTCGGGTGGATGGTTCTTTTGCTGGGAGTCGCGGCTTGGGCGGCTATAGTCGGACCTTATACTCCGGATGCTTATACGCTGCACCTGTATCATTTCGAAGGCGATGGAAGCGATGCTGTCTCGAACAATCCAATTCATCTGACCCTTGCGTATGGAGCCGCTGCATCGGCGAGTTCTTATGAGGGGTTCGGCACGGCGCTGAACACCTATGAGGGCTCTTCGAACACAACGGCAAACCAGCCGTGTGCCTATAGTGATGAGGTAAGTATTAATAATCTGACCGGTTCGGATGGTGCCTTCACCTTTGAAGCCCTGATTCGGCCTGATGTGGAGTGGAATGCGATTCCCAACCATATGCAGATTGTCTGCGGCGATAATGACAGCGGACAAAGCCGAGGGTGGCAATTTCGGGTTAATACGTCCGGCGAACTGGAGTTTATCAAACTGACCGGTACGCAGGAAACCTTTGTGGCGGCTATTCCTTCCAGCGGCGAACATGCCTGGCAGGCGGGACAGTGGTACCACGCAGCCGTCACCTATAATGGACAGGAAAATACAGCCGGCAATCTGAAATTTTACTGGACGCGGCTGGATTCCGGCGCGGCCGAGGCGGCCCTGCTGGCTTCCTTTCAAATGCAGGCCGATCTGGACAGGTCTGTCGCCATTGATTTTTCTGTGGGCAACGATGCACGTGATATGTGCGGCGAGAACTTCGAGGGGCTGGTGGATGAAGTGCGCATCAGTTCGATTGCCCGCGGAGCAGAGGAGATGCTCTTTACAGCGGGCAGCCCGCCGCCGGTGATTGTCAGCCACCCCGCTGATGTGCGGGTGCGTGCTCCGGCTGCTGCGGTCTTTGAAGTGGTATTTGAAAGCCCGACACCGCCGACTGTCATTTGGTATCGTTCTGCGGATGCCGGCGAAGGGCCGGTGGATACCACCGCTCCTCGCATTACTGCGCAGGTTCTTTATGATGACCAGACGCAGCGGTATTCAGCCCTGCTGGTTATTGAAGAAACTCAGATAAGCGACAGGGGGCAGTACAACTGTCTGGTTTCCAATGAAAGCGGTGTATGGCGATTGAGCAATCTTGCCTCACTTACGGTAGAAGGACTGGCGGCCCGATGGACGCTGGATGCGGCGGATTATACAGATGGTTTGTATGTGGATACAGAGACGGGGTTGTCAGCTGCGGCTGCGGGTGTACCGCTGTTTGTTGAAGGAGCGGACGGCACGCCGGCTGGAGCTGTTCAGGTGAGCAGCACGTCGGGCTGGGCGGTGACGGAGCCGCTGAATGCCGCCTTGGACACAGGGGCGATGACAGTCAGTGTCTGGGCGAAGTGGCAATACAGCCCGATCTCGACGGCGGATGTCCAGATGGATGCGTGGCCGGAGGAGACAATGCTTGCCGCACCCGAGGGGATTTCTTCACAAGGCCGCTGGCAGCACATTTGTGTGGTCTATACAGACACCACGGCCCAGATATATGTGGATGGCCTTTTGCAGGCGGAAGGAGATTATGCCCTGCCATCCGATACCACGGCGGTGCTGACGCTGGGCAGCGGTGTAGGGGGCCAGAAGATTTTTGAAGGGATCCTCGATGAGTTCCGGATTTATAATTATGCCTTCACGGCCGAAGAGGCGGCGCAGGGTTATTATGAAATGACCGGCGAGGGGGTCTGTCTTCTGTCTCATACGAGTGCGTATGACTTGACAGGCCCGTGGGGTGTGCCGGATTGCGTGGTGGATTTGTATGACCTGGCGGCCTTTGCTGCTCAATGGCTGACGGCGTATGAAGGGGACGATTTTGCCGGCTTTGCCGCCCAATGGATGCTCTGCACGCTCTATCCGAACTGCGATTGAAAGATTTCCAAAGGGAGTTTAAGACAACTATAGTCCGTAAATGATAGTTTTTTTTGTAATTGAAAAAGGTTTTTTTGTTGACCTTTCTGGGGAGAAGGTCTATAGTTTGTATAGAAGATGTTTTATGAAACCTTTCTGATGTTTTTGTTCTTGGCTTGTTTTAGAACTTGAAAGAAACAAAAACAGCGGAAAATGGGGGAGTAGGGGTAAGGGGGCTGAAAGACCAAAAAGATATTTTTGGTCTTGAATAAGCAAGGCAAAGGACGTAAGGGGTTAATCTTTCAGTTTTTGCCGAAAAAGAGGCAGAGGCGGGGACTTTGGAAAGTTCATTGGTGAAGAGGGCTGTGAGGTCGAAATTGTAGATAATTCAAATATTTTCTTCTCATCACCCTCCTCCGAAGCCAGATTCCGAATAGGAGTCTGGCTTTTTTCTTATTTTAGGGGGTGGTAGAATAAGAAAGCGCAAGAAAACAGAAGAAGAAAATTGCGGCAGGGAGTTTTGCAGATACAATACGAGCCGGTCTGATATTTTATCAATTTTTTTTCTAAGGATTTATCGATGACAGAGCAGAATAACAGTTTGAAAGTGGGGGTGTATGTAGATGCCGCCTATGTTTATAAAAACGGCGGCCGCGGGATGCAGTACAATATCCTGCGGGAGTTCGCCTGCCGGGAGGGAACGCAGGTTATCCGGCTGAATGCCTATGTAAGTTTTGATGCAGACCGAGCGTCTGATGATATGATTTTTGGGGCCAGTGCCAAGAAGTTTCACTCTTTTCTGCGGGATTTGGGCTATAAAGTCATCATCAAAGAAGTCAAATGGTTTGTGGACGAGGAGACCGGCCAGCGGTTCGGCAAGGCCAATGCGGATATGGATTTGGCTGTGGACCTGCTGATTCAGTCGGAACATTTGGATAAGATTGTGCTGGTTTCCGGGGATGGCGATTTTGTCAAGGTGGTTAATGCCGCTCAGAATCGCGGCTGCCGGGTGGAGGTCATTGCTTTTGACAATGTATCCGGGCGGCTCAAAGAAGAGGCGGACCAGTATTTTTCGGGTTATGTGATTCCCAATCTGCTGCCGACGGAAAGCGAGGTGCCCTGGGGGCAGATTGGTTCTCTTGTGCGCGGCACGTGCTCCTACTTCAATAAAGAAAAGGGCTTCGGTTATTTGCGGTATTTGAAGGAAATCTCGCCCTATCTTTGGATTACCGATATTCAGCGTCCGGGCAGTCCGTACGGGATGGCCTATTTTCGGGCCGCCAGTCTGATGAATGCCAATGGGGTGGACCTGCCGAGCTACAATCATGTTTTTGAGTTTGAACTTCTTCCGCCGCAGCGGGATGATCAGCTGCCGATAGCCAGCAATGTTCGGCTGGTCTCTGTTATTCCCTATTGAGGGATGGTTTAGAGCGGCTGTCAGAAACGGCAGGTAATCGAACCGGATACGGCGGTCGGCTGAATGCGGTAATGACCGGGCAGCTGGTCATCAAAGCCGACGCGGCGCTTGTTCAGGTCTTTGTCAAACAGCCCCAGAAGATTATAGCCGGTCAGGTTGACCGTTGTGTTTTGATTCCAGCGGTACTCCAGACCGAGGTTCAGGTAGGCGCAGGTCTTAAAGGGCTCTTTGAAGGAAGCATCGTAGTCCCAGTTCGGGAACAGATGGTTGCGGTAGTCGGCCCAGTCCTGCCCGCCGGGATTGTTCCACAGGATGCACAAGGTGCTGCTGAGGGTTAGTTTGTCGCTGAGGGCGTATTCGGCCTGAAGTTTTGTAGAATGATTGTACCAGTGGGCCAGGTCTTCCCCAAAGCCGAAGGGGGCGACCGTGTACTGACTCCACCATGTATAGACATCGCCCCAGTTGAAGGGCGGGGCATCTGTAATATTGAGCAGTTTGGTGAAGCTGTGAGAGAGGTTCAGCTGGAGCCGGTCTTTGCGCCAGCCGGCTTCCAGTTCAAATCCCCACGTGCGCATCTTGCCGACGGTTTTGCTGCCGGTACCGCCGGGGGCGCCGGCGCCGACATTCTCATCGGGTATCTCTGCCAGAACATCCCTGAAGTGATGCAGAAAGATCGAAGCGCCGGACCAGAGATTTTCATTGTGCTGCCGTTCATAGCGCCATTCAAAAGCATTTAACTTCTCGGTGGGACTGTCCATATCATGGATATGCTTGTCAATCCACATTTGACCTGCGCTGTTGGTCAGATGCGAGCGTGAGACGATAAACTTGAATGTATCCTTATCCGAAGGAGTAAAAACAAGGGTGCCGCGAGGAGAAAAGAGCGTATCGGTGTAGGGATGCCAATCTGTGCGGCCTGCCAGCAGCAGAGTCCACTGCGGATGAAGGACCCATTGATACTGGCCGAATACGGCATAACTGTCCGTGTTCCAGCGAGGGACACGCAGCGCTCCCCATGCCTGATATTTCCCGAAGGGCTGGATGCTGATAGGTGTATCATCGAAACGTTTTCCAAATTCATCGTGCGTCCATTGGCCGCCGAAGGCCAGCGAATGATTCGGGTGAGGATTCCATCGAGCGGTGATGCTGCTGACCCATTCATCTTCGGCAAAGGATTTCCAGAGGAAGGCCCGCTCCCAGTTTTCATTGTCGTTAGCGAAGCGGTCATAACTGACCTCGTATCGTATGGAAAGGTCCTCGCTGAGTTCCTGGTCATAGCTGGCTGTGACGGTGGCCTGGGAGTAGGTCAGGCCGTCATCGGGTGTTTCCCGCTGATCCCACCATCGCAGGAAGTCAATCCATTGTCCGCCCTGGGTCAGCCGTGCCCACAAAGAGAACCCTCCGTCCGTGTATTGCCCGTACAATTTCATCTTGGGCCGGTCAAAGGGCATTTCGTTAAGATTTTTAAACCAGGTTTTTACATACTCATCGCCTGGGTACGGCTTCCAGACAAAGCCGGGCGGCCCGCCCCGCAGCCAGACCGGCTCTTTCGAGCCGAAAACGGTAGGCGAATCGTCGGCATCGGCACCGTTATATTGGCTGACGCCTGCATAGAAGAAATATCCCTGGTCAGAGCCGGTTTGCTTGCCGTATTTATATTCGAAGGTGCTGAATTGTTCGATCAGCCCGCCGCGGATGGTTACCTGCTCTCCCTGAAAGGTGGCGGCGCTGTCGGTAACAATATGAATGACCATAGACTGGGCGCTGGGGCCGTAAAAGGCAGCAGCCGGACCTCGCAGAATGTCGATATGGTGGATGTCGGTGAGCATCGGCAGGTCCAGCTCTGTAATAGCGCCGACATCGGTTTTCTCATTCATAATACGCCCGTTGACCATCACCAGAAACTTATTGCTGCGATGAGCCATGATGCCGCGAAGCCCCAGCGTTTTGGGGTGTTCGCTGGTAAAGAGCATCTGAAGGTTGGGGACATACATTTCGAGCAGTTCATAGAGACTGCGGGCCTGCGAGAGATGAATCTGCCGGCGGGTAATTGTAGTCACCGTATAAGGGGAAAGCCGGCGGGGTGTTTGCGTGAGAACTCCGGCAATAGGCGTATCCGTATCTTCAGGTTCTTCAGCAAAAACGGGCGGTTTTTCAGCCGATGCAGCGGGCACAGAGGTCTCTTCGGAGGGCTGGGCCTGAAGCATTGCCAGTTCCTCTCGAAGGGCGCTCAGTTCGGCGCGGATTTGCTCGGCTTGTGCCTCTTTATCTGTCTGCTGGGCTCCCAGCGTTCCTGATATGATGCAGGCGGCCAGCAGCGGCATAAGCCGGAGAAATCTTTCGGCAGCAGTTTGTTTCCGTTTGTTTTTCATTCTCGTTCGTTTTCGCCTTGCCTTTGCGTGTGGGCCTCCTTTAAAATTTATGGGTCAGTGTAACGCCGAATGCGACCGGCTGAATGCGATACCGTCCCGGCAGCTGACGGTCAAAACCAACCCGTCGTTTGTTGAGTTCCTTATCCACCAATCCGAGCAGGTTATAGCCGGTAAAGGTGAGTGTGGTATTGGGACCCCATTTGTATTCGGCTCCGAGGTTCAGATAGGCACTGGCCTTGAAAGGTTCATCGAAGCCGGACTTATAGTCCCAGTTGGGAAACAGCTGGTTGCGGTAGTCGGCGGCGTCCTGTCCGCCGGGGGAACCCCAAAGCACGCAAATCTGACCGTTCAGCAGCCATTTGTCGCTGAGCGTATATTCTGCCTGCACCTTGGTTGTGTGATTGTGCCATTGAGCCAGGTCATTGCCGACACCGAAGGGGGCTGCGCTGTAGTTGTGCCAGAGAATCCCCGGCTCGCCCTCCATTTCAATCAGTTTGGTAAAACCGTGCGACAGGTCGATTTTGAACCGGTCAGTGCGGTAGCCGGCCTCCACTTCAAAGCCCCACAATTTCATATCGCCGACGGCCTTGGTCCCGCTGCTGGTGCCTTGGGCTACTTCCGAGGTATCGCCGAGAACACCGGGCATATCGTAATAGAAGAGCGAACTTCCCAGCCAGAAATGCTCTGACTGCTGCCGTTCATACCGCAGCTCATAGGCGTAAAGTTTGTCCACGGGGCTGGTGATGTTTAGATAATTGTAGTCGATCCACATCTGGGCGGCGGAGTTGGTCCGAACGGAGCGAGATGCCATCAGTTTGATGGTGTCCTCTTTGCTGGGAGTTAAAATCAGAACCCCCCGCGGAGAGAACATGGTATCGGTATAGGGATGCCAGTCAACGCGGCTGCTGACAAACACCGTCATCAGTTCGCTGATGTTCCACTGATACTCCCCGAAAAGGGCATAGGAATCGGTACTCCACTGGGGCATATAGCCGACCCAGTTGGCCGGGTTTGGGTCTGTCCGGTTGGGCGGATAGTGAAACATAAAGGGCTGGTTGCTGACGGCCTCCCCGGACAGCGGCAACCCGAATCGTTCGTGAGACCATTCAGTCCCAAAGGCCAGCGAATGATTTTGGGCGGGGTTCCACCGGGCCAGAATCCTGCCGTAGATTTCATCTTCGGCATATCGTTTGCGGAAGGTGGCCTGTTCGAAGTTTTCGTTTTCATTGGTGAAGCGGTCATAACTGAGCACATACCGCAGAGACAGGTCGGAGTTGACTTCCTGCTCATAACTGGCCTGAAGGGTGGCCTGCGAATAGACAATGCCTTCTTTGGAAAACAACCGCACATGCCACCAGTCCTCGCGCGGCATATCGTGCCAGGCGGTAAAATCAATCCATTCGCCGCCCTGGGTATAGCGTGCCCACAAATCCAGGCCGCCTTGGGTGTACTGGGCGTACAGTTTCATCTTAGGCCGTTCGAAGGGCATCTGATTGAGATTTTTGAACCAGTCCTTGACCTCTTCGTCGCCCCGATAGACTTTCCAGATTCCCGTCGAGATATCATCCATCAGCAGCATCGGTTCCTGTGTGCCGAAGACAACGGGGGAATCGGAAACATCGGCGCCGTCGTATTTGCTGGCACCGGCATAGAAAAACAGGCCGCTGTCTTCATCAAATTTTCGGCTGTGCTTGAATTCGCCGGTAACAAAATTTTCCACACCACCGGTCCGCATGGTGGCCTCCTGCCCTTCGAAGGTTTTGTAATTGTCTGTGACGATATTGATTGTCATCGACATAGCACCGGGTCCGTAAAGGGCGGAGCTGGGGCCGCGCACAACATCGATATGATGGATGTCAGTGAGCATGGGCAAATCCAGCTCGGTGATGGCGCCGGAGTCGGTTCGCTCATTCATGATGCGGCCGTTGACCAGCAGCAGAAACTTATCGTTCTGGTGGGCTATGATTCCTCGAAGTCCGACCGCACGGGTGCGTTCCCGGGTAAAAATAATTTGGAGATTCGGAACATACATCTCAAGCACTTCATACAGACTTCGGGCACCGCTGCGGCGGATTTGCTCCTGGGTGATGGTGGTGATTGTCGAGGGGGTTAGACGCTGCGTAGTCTGCGTGAGAGAAGCGGCCGTAGGGATGGTGATTTCCATCAATTGTTCAAGCGGCAGTTCAAACAGGTCTGCTGCCGCTGACGCAGACTGTTTTTCATCAGAGGTGAGCGATTTCTCGGCGGAGGCAACTTCTTCTTCGGAAGGCGTGATGGTTTGCAGCTGCTCTTCGAGGACACGGATGCGTTCTTCGATTTGACGGATTCGCTCCTGACGCTGGAGCTCAGGGTCCTCGATTTGGGCTCGAAGCGGCACACCCACTGCAAAAAAGATAAGCGGGAGCACCCTGTGCCAAACCATTTGACGATTTGCTGGTTTTTTCCCTCGCCTTCTCATGGTCCCTTTTTGATAAACCTGATGGGTTTTCGGGATATGAACAAAACGACTTTATGGGAAATATCTGAAAAAAGGTTTGTAAGGGTTGTAATTGTTTTAATAGTGAACCGCAAATAGTTGCGGAGGCAGATAAAATCAGAAGCGGCAAAAAGGCCGTCCGATAATGCTTTTCAGTTTCCCAGCGCGGCTGTACAATAGCCGGCGGAAACGTATATTGAGGAATTGTTTATGAAAGTTGTCCAGCAGACTATCGGGCTGTCCACGCGGCGACGGTGTGAAATGATTGACATCACCTCCCAGGTGGAGAATGTCGTCCGTGAAAGCGGCATTCCGGATGGACAGGCAACGGTTTATACTCCCCATACGACCGCGGCTGTTACCATCAATGAAAATGCGGACCCGGATGTTGTCCATGACCTTCTCCTGACGCTGGAAGCCCTGATCCCTGTGAATCGGCCCGGCTATCGGCACGGTGAAGGCAATTCCGATGCTCACGTCAAATCTTCTCTTGTCGGCTGCAGTGAGCGGGTTTTGCTCCAGCAAGGCCGACTGGTACTGGGCACCTGGCAAGGCATCTATTTTTGTGAGTTTGACGGCCCTCGCAGCCGAAAAGTGATTGTGCAGGTGCTTGGTCTGTAAAAATCAAAACGGGTCGGCTTTTGTGAAGTTTTTCCACAAGAATTGAAAAAAACTCTTTACAAAACATCAATTTTGGTTTATTTTTACGGCAATTATGCGGGCGTAGCTCAGGGGTAGAGCGTCACGTTGCCAACGTGAATGTCGTGAGTTCAAATCTCATCGCCCGCTTTGGAAAGCCCCAGGGCTTTCTATCCGGAAAAAGAGGTTGGAAAACAATTCTAACTCTTTTGATGACATAGCTTTAGCGAGGTATCAGCTAATACAATGTAGTCTGGCGCTGGTCGCTTAAGCGTCCGAAATCCCGCAAAGGCGGGGTTGATTATGCTTGAGGTCGACGAAGCGGAGATTTCGGCGGCCTTTTTTGTTGTAAGAATATATAAAGCAATAACTTAGGAGCCCTCAAATGGCGGAAGAATCCAAGTCGAATCAGCAAACCGAGACCGAAACGGCGGAGGCCGTCAAGAATATAGTGAAAGTGGAGGATATAGGTCCCTGCAAGAAAAAGGTAACGGTCGAAGTGCCGGAAGAGAAAATAAAAGCACTTCTGGATGCAAAATATAAAGAACTTCGAAGGGATGCGGCGGTACCCGGTTTTCGCCGCGGCCGAGCTCCGCTTCGGCTGCTCGAGAAGCGGTTTGGGATGGATGTTCGCAATCAGGTCAAACTCCAATTGCTGGCTGAGTCCGCCGAGGAGGTGCTCAAGGAAAATAAGATTGATGCGCTCGGCGAGCCGAATATTAACCACGAAGAGGTCGAACTGCCTGACAGCGGGCCGATGGTTTACAGTTTTGAGATTGAAGTGCGGCCGGAGTTTGAACTGCCGAATCTGGAAGGCATCGAAATCCGAAAGCCCGCCGTCGAAGTGACCGACCAGCAGGTGGAAGAAGAAATTGAGGCGATGCGGAAACGCGCAGGCCTGTGGGTGCCCAAGGAAGAAGAAGGAGTGGAAGAAGGCGACCAGATTGTCGCCGATGTTATTCTCCATATCGAAGGGGTCGAAGAGCACGATAAGCAGGATAATATCGAAATCTTTGTGCGGCAGCCGGGTTTTGTCGCCGGTGTGCCGGTAGAGGGGCTGGTGGAATTGCTGAAAGGAGCCAAACGCGGCGAGGAACGTTCCATTACCGTTGAGGTGCCTGAGTCTTATTTTGATGAGCGATTCCGCGGCAGGAAGGTCGATGTGAAGATTGTTGTCAAGGAAGTCAAGAAACTCCAGCCGGCCGAACTGAATGAGGAGTTCTTCAACCGGTTCGGGGTAAGTACACTCGAAGATTTGAAAAGCCGTGTGCGGGAGTTTCTGGAGGCCGCCATGGAACGGCGGGCCCGCACCGATATGGTTGAACAGGTCTATGCCTATCTTCAGGAAACGATCGACTTTGATTTGCCGATGGATGTCGTGGCGGATCAATCCCTGGCGATTCTCCAGCGCCGTTATGTCAATCTGCTGATGCAGGGGATGCCGAAAGAAGAGATTGAACAGCAGATGGACCAGTTGCGGGCCAGTTCAGACCAGCAGGCCAAAGAGCAGCTGAAACTGTTCTTTATTATGAGCAAGGTTGCCGACCAGTTGGGCATCCAGGTGAGTGAAGAAGAAATCAACGGTCACATTGCAGAATTGGCCGCTCGGCAAGGGCGTCGGCCTGAAAAGATGCGCGAGGAACTCCTGCGGGATGGTTCGCTGGCTCAGTTTGCCATAGAGGTGCGCGAGCAGAAGTGTATCGCCAAAATCCTCGAAAAGGCCAAAATTGTGGATGCAGAACCGGCGTCTGGTGAGAAAAAACCCAAGTCCCGCAAACAGCAGCCCCAAGAGGCCGCTTCCGAACAGCAAGCCCCTGGCGAATCAGAAGAGAAGACGGAATCAAAACCGAAAGCCGCCAGTCGGAAAGAAACAGCGGCCAAACGGAAACAGAAATCCGTTGAAACAAGTGAGAAAGAAGAAGAGTAGAAGAGATTGCCGGCCGTTTTCTTCCCATAAGTCGGCGGATGGTTGGCGGCCGGCCTACAGGATGTTTGTGCGATAGAAAACCGACAACCTTCAGAAAAAAGAACAGGAAGGCAGCCATGCTGGATTCGTTTCAAGATTCAGAGTTCAAGCGGCCTCTTCGCATCGAGCCGCGCCTCCAGATGCAGAACTATCAGCGCACACGGGAAATGACGCTGGATGATTTGCTGCTCGAAAACCGAATCGTCTTTATGATCGGCGAAATTTCCTACCGTGTGGCGACGGAAGTGATTATGAAACTGCTGTATCTGGACAACCTGAAGCGCGGCGTGGAAATCAGTCTGTACATCAACTCGCCGGGCGGAAGTGTGGACGATACCATGGCGATTTATGATACGATGCGTTTTATCGGCTCGCCGGTAGCGACCTACTGCATCGGCCGGGCTCAGTCCGGTGCAGCCGTCATTCTGGCCGCCGGCACCAAAGGAAGACGGCATGCCCTCCCCCACGCCAAAGTGATGCTTCATCAGCCCTGGGGCGGCGTTACCGGACAGGCCGCCGATATTAAAATTCAGGCCGAAGAGATTCTCAAGGCCAAGAAAATGATTAATGAAATCCTGGCTTTTCATACCGGTCAGCCCGAGGAAAAAATCGCTCAGGAGACCGAACGCGATAAATATATGACAGCCCAGGAGGCCAAAGAGTACGGACTGATTGATGAGGTGCTGGAATCGTCCGGCCCGGAGAAAAAGCAGAAACCAGCCGGCTGAATCTTTGAAATTCAACAGCGAGGAACCTATGCGGAAAAATCAGAATCTTGTACCGATTGTGATTGAGAAAACCGGCCGAGGGGAACGGGCCTATGATATCTTTTCCCGCCTTCTGAAGGACCGGATTATTTTCCTGGGCGGTGAGATTGAGGATGAAATTGCCAACTTGATTATTGCTCAGATGCTGTTTCTGAGCAATGAGGACAGTGAGGCGGATATTCACTTCTATATCAATTCGCCGGGCGGAGTGATTACGGCCGGCCTGGCGGTTTATGATACGATGCAGTTTTTGCGCTGTCCGGTGGCTACCTATTGCGTGGGGCAGGCGGCCAGCATGGGGGCGGTGCTGTTTGCCGGCGGCGCACGAGGCAAACGTTTTATTCTCCCGAACAGCCGGGTCCTGCTTCATCAGCCCCTGATTTCCGGCGTGATGACAGGGGCGGCCACAGACATTGAGATTGAGACCAAGGAAATCCTTCGGCTGCGAAACCGGATTTACACAATTCTGTCGGAGCATACGGGGAAGTCCCCCGAACAAATTGAAAAGGATTGCGACCGCAATTTATGGCTCGAAGCCGACGAGGCCGTCGCTTACGGCCTGGCGGACCGGATTCTGCAAAAGGCGCCGGCTCCGCTGCGAAAGGAAAGAGCCGAATCAGACAAGGCGGAAGGATAGTCAACGGCTGATATTTTGATTGGGAAGGGAGGCCGGATGAGTCAGAGACAGCGGAACGGTTGGAGGCAGATGCTTGGGGTTGTCCTGCTGGTTTGGCTGGCCGGATGCGGAAGGTCCATTTCAGAAAGTTCCCTCTGGGAGCAGGTGCGGGACCTTCAGGCCGCCAAAAATCAGCTCGAAACAAAGACCGAACGGCTGGAAGAGGAAAACCGGCAGCTGCTCGAGCAGTGCAGTGCCCTCGCTTTTCTGGATCGCGAAGTTCGGCTTTCGGCGCTGGATCGCCTGATGGAGATTCGGATTGCCAGAGGGACAGCGCTGACGGATGAAAATCGCGACGGCAAGCCGGAAACGCTGAGGGTGCATCTGGAGCCGGTGGACCAGGCGGGCGATGTTGTCAAAGCCCCGGGGGAGGTGAAGGTTTCTCTGTGGCATCTGAATCCTGCCGCCGGCGACTATCTGGTCGGCGAATGGACGGTCAGCCCGGAAGAGCTCAAAACCAAATGGGGGCGTTCGTTGATGGGGACATATTATCGGCTGATGTGGGATGCTGCCGCACTTCTGCCCGAAAAGCCCGACGACCTGACCGTCAAGGTGAAGTTCACCGATTATCTGACCGGCAAAGTGCTGAAGGCCCAAAGCCCTCTGCAAGTCCGCTGAGCGTCCGGCCGGGCGGCAGACAGGAACCGAATCTGTCTTGAAAATCCTGCCGGCAGCGGTAAGATATTGCCCATGCAAAAGTTCCGAAATACCATTCTGTGCGGGGATTGTATTGAAATCCTGCGGCAGGCGCCGGCGGCTTTTGCCGACTTGATTTTTGCCGACCCGCCTTTCAATATCGGCTACCAGTACGACCGCTATCGCGACAAGGTGGAGAAAAACAACTATATCGCCTGGACGCGGGACTGGATGAGTGCGTGTTTGGATGTGCTCAAGCCCGACGGCTCGTTTTATATCGCTATCGGCGATGACTATGCTGCTCATGTACGAATCATCGGCGATGAACTGGGCCTGACCCTGCGCAACTGGATTATCTGGCACTATACCTTCGGCCAGCAGACTCGCAGCAAATTCGCCCGTGCCCACACCCACATTTTTTATTTTGTGAAAAATCCAAAGCAATTTACTTTTCATGACTGGGCTGTGCGGGTGCCTTCCGAACGTCAACTGGTTTACAACGACAAGCGTGCGCAATCCTGCGGCAAAATGCCCGATGATGTCTGGAACACGTATGCGAGGGTCTGCGGTACATTTAAGGAACGTCAGGGCTGGCATCCCTGCCAGATGCCGGAGCTGCTGCTGGCCAGGATTATTGCCGCCAGTTCCAATCCGGGCGATGTCGTGCTGGACCCGTTTATCGGTTCAGGAACCACCGCGGCAGCAGCCCTTCAGATGGGACGGAACTACTGCGGGATTGATATATCCGAACAGTACGTTGAAAACACCCGAAAACGTCTCGACGAACTGAAGAAGCAGCCAAAAACGCCGCAGGGATTGTCCATGCACGAATTGCTGGAATTAAAACGGCTTCTTTTCGAAATCAGCCGACCGCTGGAGGACTATAAGACCTGCGAAAAACTGGCGGAGATTTTGTGCCGTCAATTTGCAATCCGAATGAACAGCGACAAACCGTATGACCGGGAAACGATTCTCCCCTTGCTCCAGGATTTGAATCCATGGCGGGGCCGAAAGTGAAATCTTTTTTTTGGCTGGGGGTTTCTTTTGCGGCATCGGCTGTGCTGCTGACGATTTGCCAGGCGCCGTATGATTGTTCATGGGCGGCTTGGATTGCCTGGGTTCCCTTTATGCTGGCCTGCCGTCCGCACGCCCCGTCCAAAATCCTGCTGCCGGCTGTCTACCTCGTCTGGCTGATTTATTGGCTGGCGAACCTTTACTGGCTCATCGGCGTGACGGTGCCGGGGTATGCTGCCTTTTGTCTGGTGCAGGCCTGTTATGGGCCTGTCCTGGCGATTGCGGTGCGGTTTGTGCGGAAACGGGACTGGCCGCTTACTCTGTTGGCTCCTCTGATTTTTGTCGGCGCTGAGGCCTGGCAGGGCGTGCTTTTTACAGGATTTGGCTGGTATTTTCTGGCTCATAGTCAGTACCGAAATTTGGCGATGATTCAGATTTGTGAATTGTTCGGCCAACTGGGGGTGTCTGTTTTGATTGCTCTGGTAAACGGGCTGATGGCTGATTTGCTGCTCGATATTGGCCAGCGCCGGCTGAAAAGATGGAGCAATCTTTTTAAACCGGCTGCTGTTGGATTGCTGATTGGTTTGAGCTGGTTGTATGGAAAAACTCGACTGGATGAATCAGGACGGTTCCTGTCGGACGGGCCGCTGCTCGGCGTTGTCCAAACCAACGTGCCCTCTCATGTGAAGGAAATCAGCGAAAACGGCCCTGCCATTCTGGAGTCTCTTTTTGAACTGAGTACACCCTGTTTCGAGGCAGGAGCATGGATGACAATCTGGCCGGAAACCATGGTTCTGGCGACACTAAACCCGGATTATCTTTTTTATCTGCCGCCGGATAGTATAGCCGGAGAATTTGACAGACAAATCCGCCGGTTTGCCAAAGACCGCGGCTATCTGCTTGTGGGAGCTCACTCTGCCCGCGTCATTTTTTCCGGCGGAGAGCCGGTCGTGGCCGACCAATACAATAGTGCTTTTTTGTATGAGCCGACGGGACAGCAAAGTTCCATCCGCTATGACAAGATTCATTTAGTCCCGTTCGGCGAATATATCCCGTTCCGGGATACGCTGCCCTGGCTGTATGAAATGATTCGCCGGCTCAGCCCTTATGATTATGATTATAACCTTACACCGGGTCGGCGATATACGCGATTCCATATTGAAAAAGAAGGAAAAAGATATGGGTTTGGCGTGTTAATTTGCTATGAAGATACAGACCCGACCTTGTGCAGAAAGATGGTTCTCGATAAAAAAGAGGGGACAAAGGCCGATTTTCTGGTGAATATTAGTAATGACGGCTGGTATGTTCGATATAAAGATGGGAAAATAAGGCCGACAGTGGAACTGGCCCAGCGGATGGCAATCACTGTTTTTCGCTGTGTGGAAAATAGGGTGTCTGTGGTTCGAAGTGTCAATACCGGCATCAGTTGTGTGATTGATTCCCTTGGCTGTATCCACGATAATTATCTGGAAGGCAGTCTGCCGCGGCCGGCGATCGAGCGCAAAGGACCCGATGCGGAAGGGTGGTTTGTGGATAGCATTGTACTGGATTCACGGGTAACATTTTTTACCAGGTATGGACGCTGGCTGGATGTCCTTTTGGGGATAAGTCTTGTCGTGATTCTTGCCTTTGCCGGCATCGAGTAGCTGCTGGGGAAAAAGAAGAGGAATCCTCTATGAAGATATGGTTTAGCAAGATTGGGCTGATGGTGTTTGCTCTTGTCTGCGGATGTAATGTGGCGAAGATGCCGGCTCAGCAGAATAATGCCGAAGCGGCACTTGAAACGATTCAATCGTTAACTCCGCAGGCGTTGGCCGTCATTAAAAGCGGGCTGGACAATTCCAATTCCTATGTGCGCACAGCGGCCATCGAGGTGGCGGCCCAGACCCATCAGGAAATGTTCCTCCCCCGAATTATGCAGCTGGCCGACGACCCCAAGGTGACGGTGCGGTTTGCGGCACTGGTGGCGATGGGGGATATGCAGTGCACCTCGTGCAGGCCGACACTCCTGAAAAAACTGGAGGATAAGAATCCGAATGTTCGGATTGCTGCGGCCTATGGGCTGGCGAAAACCGGGGCTATGGAGTATCACGAGCATATCCGCAAAGCCCTTCGGGACAGCGACCCGACGGTGGCGGCCAATGCCGCCTTGCTGATTGGCAAACTCGGACAGCGAGAGGACTTACCGCTTCTTCAGGAATTGATGCTCAGCGACAGAACAACCGAAAAAGTCCTCTTTCAGACCGTCGAATCAATGGCCCGGCTTGGGGATGCGAGGGTATATCGGGATAAGATTTGGCCTTTGCTTATCAGCAAATATCACGATGACCGGGTGTGGGGTATTCGCTGTATGGGAGCCCTAAAAACACCGGAAGCCCAGATGGCTGTTCAGACCATGCTTGAAGATGATGTGCTGGAGGTTCGGCTGGCCGCGGCAGAGCAGCTGGCGGTCTTTGGAGACCGCTCCGGCGTGCGGCTGGTTCGAGACTATTTTCAGCAGAGACCAAATCTGGATGAGACAACAGTTGCCAATCAAATAGCAGTAGCTGCCATCGGAACCCTGAAAGACCCTTCGTTGAATGTTTATCTGCCCCGGGCACTGGCCAGCAAGTCGCCTCTAATCCGCCTGCTGGCCGCCAAGTCCGTCCTGGTTCAGCAGTAAACGAAGATAACTATTGAAAAACAAATGGGTTATCGGCAGAATTGAAAAAAACAGTTCAGGACAAGGATTGACCTGGATTTTTTCCGGCCCTGCTGCCGGAAGCAATTACCCCTGCTGAAAGGAACACAACCTTTGACAGAATAATATTTTAGCCCCCTGTTAAAATTATCTTGACCACTGAAGAATAGCGTCTTAAAATCCCGATATTTATGGATAGTTTCGATAGTTGGGTGCTGGAAAATGCCGCCCTGCGGCAGAAAAATCGGTCAGGATAACGGAGGTTACATTGAGCCCATTAACGAAAATTTTAGTCATTTTATTATCCTTATTCGCCATCTTTCTGTGCGGAGCCATGATGTCCTTTGTTGTGAACACGAACAACTACAAGGCCATGTATGAGCATCAGAAAAACCTTTATGCAGCTGCCCAGGCGGATGCGTCCAACCTCAACCGTCTGTATGATGAACTCCAGAAGAAGATGAAACTTCAGGAAGAGCAGCTGCAGGAGAAAATCGCCGCCCTTCAGACACAGAATACCAAACTGCTGGCCGATTTGCAGAATGTCGAGCGTCAAAGCCAGGAATATCAGGCACGGGCAGACAGCTGGAAGGGGGTTTTAACGGGGTTTGAGCAGAGCATCCGCAGTCTTCAGGAATCCCTGCGTCTGACCCAGACCCAGCTGGATGAGGCCCGGGCCCAGAACATCAAGGATGCCCGCGAACTCAACCAGATTACCTCCCAACTGTACGAGAAGATTGTCCAGCTGGAAGCCCTGGAGGCCGATCGCCGCCGGCTGCTTGAACAGAAGAAGGAACTGGAAGCCAAAGTGAGCGGCGGTTTACTGGATGTGCCGACTTCGCCTGCTGTAGTTACGCCGGTACCCGGTCCTGCTCGTCCGGCGGCAGCGGTGGTTGTCGGAGCCGATATTCACGGACTGGTTTCTGAGGTGAGTTCAAATATGGTAACGCTCACAGTAGGCAGCGCGGACGGGGTGGAAAAGAATATGCGGTTTCACATTACCCGGGGTGATCAGTTTTTGTGTGATGTGGTGATCACCCACGTGGATGTCAACCAGTCCGCCGGCGTGCTCGAACTGGTTCAGCAAATGCCGCGAGTGGGCGATACGGCGAGCACGAAACTTTAAAGCGGATGATGGGCTATGGCCAAACAAAATAATAATAATATGAATATGCCCGCTGTAAATGATGTTTATACAGCGATTCTTGCCTTGGCGTGGCTGACCGTTTTTGCGACAGCGATTTATGTTGCCTTGGTCTGCTGGAACTATTACGGCAATGAAATGTGGTCCTTCGCTGCGCAGGCCGTAAAATAAGCCAGGATGGAAAGGCACAGAGATGGTCATCCGGCGGCAAGATGACGGTTATCGGATTTGAAGGGAGTCATCGTGTTCGAGTCGATTGTGGGCTGGTTCAGCAAGGATATGGGCATAGACCTCGGGACCTGCAATACGCTGGTTTGTGTCCGCAACGAAGGAATCGTCCTCAACGAGCCGTCGGTCGTAGCGGTCCGCAAGGGAACCAATGTCGTTCTCAATA
The DNA here is from genome assembly GCA_937868095.1 of uncultured Phycisphaerales bacterium. Classification (GTDB taxonomy): domain Bacteria; phylum Planctomycetota; class Phycisphaerae; order Sedimentisphaerales; family Anaerohalosphaeraceae; genus JAHDQI01. Next base: position 26,739 of record CALMLO010000027.1, read on the forward strand.
ATGGGGAAGCTGTCGGTCTGGTAGCCAAAGAAATGCTCGGCAAAACCCCGGGCTCCATCAGTGCCATTCGTCCTCTCAAAGACGGCGTGATCAGCGATTTCGAGATTACCGAAGCGATGCTCAATTATTTTATCCGCAAGGTGCACGGACGGGGACGTCTGCTGAGCCCTCGGATAGTCATCTCCGTGCCCAGCGGCATTACGGCGGTGGAGCGTCGGGCGGTGATTGAAAGTGCGATGCGGGCGGGTGCCCGCAAAGTATTTTTGGTGGATGAGCCCATGGCTGCAGGCATCGGCGCAGGGCTGCCGATTACCGAACCGACGGCATCAATGGTGGTGGATATCGGCGGGGGGACCACGGAAGTGGCGATTCTGAGTCTGGCCGACATCAGCACCTGTGAATCCATCCGCATCGGCGGCGATGATTTTGATGAAGCCCTGATTAACCATCTCAAACGCACCTACAATCTGCTGATCGGCGAGGCCCGAGCGGAACAAGTGAAGATTCAGATTGGTTCGGCTGCACCGTTGGAGCAGGAGATGACGATGGAGGTCGCCGGACGCGATACGATTTCGGGGCTGCCGCGGAAGATAGTCATTACCAGCGAGGAAATTCGCGAGGCCTTTCGGGAACCGATAGCCGGCATTATTGAAACGGTCATGCGGACGCTCGAACGGGCGGAGCCGGAACTGGCCGCCGACTTGATTGAAAACGGTGTTCACCTCTGCGGCGGCGGCTCCCTGCTGAGGGGAATGGATACGGTCCTTTCCAATGCGACGGGGCTTCGGGTCGTTCACGCCGAGGACCCCCTCACGTGTGTGGCCCGAGGCACCAGCGTCTATCTCGAAAATCTGGAAATTTGGAAAGACGTTCTCGATGAAGACGGCTACGGATAAGATTCGCCCATCCTGAGCAGCGGGCTTTGCCGTTGACCGATGCGTATGATATGTCCATCAGAAAAATTCACTTATCACCGGGGCTTTTGTTTGTAGCCCTGCTCTTGGCGGGGCTCATCCTGCTTTGGCTGCCTCAGCAATTGACCTGCCGTCTCAATTTTCTGTTTGTGCGCGTCTTTGAGCCGTTTTTGCGGCTGGGCCGGGTTGTGGAAGCCCAGCGCGTCCAGCAGATTGCCGGCGCAGGTGGACAGACCATTGATGCCGCCGAATATGAGCGGCTTTGGAAGGCCTATCAGAATCTGTCGGCCCAATATCAGACCCTGCATCAGGAGTATGAAACACTGGCACGTTTTCGCAAAGAGGTCCCGCTGCCGTGGGCCGGTCTGGTCCTGGCGGAGGTGTGTTCTTCTGTGCGGGGGGTGCGCCAGGAACTGATTATCAACAAAGGGGCCGACCATGGGCTGGCCGCCGGACAAATGGTCCTTTCGGAGAAGGGCGACTGCGTCCTCGGCGTCGTTCAGGAGGTTTCTTCCCGCCTCTCGCGGGTGCGTTTGCTGACGGATCCGTCGATGACGCTGGAGGTTCGGATACGCCGGCAGGGTGCGGAAAGGGAATATGCAGGCCGGATGCTCGGCGACGGGAAAAACGGCTGCCGCATTCCGCTTCTGCCGCGGGATTATGATATTCGCCAGGGGGATGTGGTCTATGCGGCACCGCAGCCGGGGATCCTGGAGGCGCCGCTGGTGGTGGGGCAGTGTGTTCAGGTTCAGCCGGATGAGGAACATCCGCTGCTGTGGGATATCACTGTTCGTCCTGCGGCGGATGCTTATACGCAGAAGGTTGTTGCGGTGATTGTGCCGCCGCTTTCATCTTTGGAAAAGAAGTAGAGGCGATTGATGCGATGGATTTTGTTCATTCTGCTGACGATGGCGGCCAGCGTGCTGGAGGCCGGCAACCTGCTGAACCTGATTGCTTTCGGGTACGGCCAGGTGCGCCCGAGCATTTTGCTGGTGCTGCTGGTTTTTTTTGCGTTGCGGACTGAACCCATGGAAGCGGTCGGCATTTCGTTTCTGCTTGGGTTTGCGGCGGATTTGGCCGGTCCGGTGATGGGGCCGAACACCGTTTGCTGGGGAGTGGCCGGCTCCCTGCTGGCTCAGATGCAGGGACTTTTGAATGTTCGTCATTCCGTTTATCAGATTGCGGTTGTGCTGGCGGCGGCGCTGGTGCTGATGGGGGCATCCCACGGTCTGGCTGTTTTAAAAACGGAGCAGACCGGGACACTTCCGCTGCGGATTTTGCTTGGCCGGGCTTTCTATACAGCGGCCATTGTGCCGTTTTTATGGCCGCTGCTCGAACGGCTGCGGCCTCTCCTGAAAAAACCGCAGCCCGGACGCAGTTCCGGAATACGGCTAGGCCATGTATAAAGTAAGATTAAGCATCTTAAGCATCTTGTTCACCGTTGCCGCACTGGTTTGTCTGGCTCGGCTGGTCTTTCTCCAGGTTTTTCATTGCGAGGAATATCGGCAGGCCATTGCCGACAAGCAGATTTTGGAGCCCCAGCCGCTGCCGACCATCCGCGGCAATATTCTGGATCGAAAAGGGACGGTGCTGGCTAAGGATGTGCCGGATTTTTACGGCTATATCAACTATCGTCTGACCCGCCTGCTTGATGACCGTTTTTGGGAAGGACAGATGCAGCGGCAGGGGCTTGAAGAGGGGCAATCGCCGCGGCTTCTTCGTTATGAGATTCAGTCTCGCTATGCTGAGGATTTCAACCGTCTCAATCGCATTCTTACCTTTGCGGAGCGGATTGGCAATTCCAGACAGGAACTCCTCGAAACCATCAGCCGAATCAACGACCGGATTTGGGAGATGGGCTGTTATGTTTACTGGAGACGGATTCATCCGGACGGCTCGCTGGAGGAGTACCGTTTGCAGAAAGAAACAATCGAGCCGGCCGATGTCATCGGCTTGCGTCTGGCAGAGATGCAGCAGGCCTATCCGGTTTTTGAAATTGCAGCGGAGCATCTGGTCGAAGCCCAGGCGGAACTGAGCGGCCTTCGGGATGCTGAGATTCGCACGCAGGGCAAGCGGTTTTACCCGCGGCGGACGGCGGCCTGCCAGATTATCGGCTGGGTCGGCCTGGTGCAGGAGGAAGAAAAGGCCTTGTTCAGCCAGGATGAGTACCTGCGCTATCTGGAAGGCGAACTGATCGGCAAGGCCGGAATTGAGCGGATGTGCGAACCCTTTCTCCGAGGCCGCCGCGGAGAGGTGATTTACGACAAGGATGGTCATCTGCTGGAACGCAAAGAGCCGCAATATGGTCAGCCGGTTCAGCTGACGCTGGACATCGACCTGCAGGAGCAGATTGAGAAATATCTTCAGCAGCCCGACCTGCCGCCGGAAATGGTGTCCGTCGTCAGACGCAGGGCCTCGGCGGTTGTGCTGGAGCCGGCAACCGGCGATATTCTGGCGATGGTTTCTTCGCCCCAGTATGATTTGAATACCCTTCGCCAGCAGGCAGGAAAACTTCTGACCGATCCAAATACTCCGCTTCGGCATAAGGCACTGGAAGTCAACTATCCGCCCGGCTCCACGATTAAGCCGCTGATTCTGCTGATGGGACTGGAAGAAAAGAAAGTTACGCCGAACGAAATCATCTCCTGTCCGCCTCATTCGCCGCCTCCGGGCTGGCCGAGCTGCCTGGCCCAGACGCGTTTTTCCCAAATGGGACACGACTGGCGGTGGGCCGATGAGGGCGGCAATATTGCCCGCAATGCCCTGCGGGGCAGCTGCAATGTTTATTTTTCAAGACTGGCAGACCGGCTGGACAGCGGGGCCCTTCAGCGCTGGCTGTTTGAACTGGGCTTCGGACGGCGCATCCTGCTGCCGGTGGAGATGACGGACCGTCTGACGGGGGAGAGAATTGTCTCCTGGGGGGCGCTGCCGCAGGCCTACGGCAGCATCGAATATGGGATTCAGCCAAGGCCTTATACCAATCCGGAACAGATACGGCCGATTCCGCCGAACCGCCAGTCTGAAAAGCGATTCTGGGGAATTGGGCAGGGCAATCTTCGGGTTACGGTTTTGCAGGCGGCCAACGCCTTGGCGGCCGTCGTTCGCGGCGGGATTTATAAGCCGCCCCGTTTGATTTACCTGGATGAGGATCCGTTTAACCAGAAGCAGCAGAAAATCCTGCCGGTTTCTCCCAAAACCCTTTCGGTCGTTCGGGAGGGAATGCATGCAGCCGTATATGAAGATGGCGGAACGGCCTATTCCACATTCAGGGATTGTCCGCTGCGGAAGGAGTTGAAAATCTACGGCAAAACCGGCTCTACAGAAAATCCGGATATGGCCTGGTTTGAATGCTTTGCCGAAGATTCGGCCGACCGCAGTGTGGTGATTGTGGTGGCTGTGCCGGGAGGGCTTTCCGGTGCCGGCTATGCGGCGCCGATCGGCAGGCAGATTCTTCAATTCTGTCACGAGGCGGGCTATATCGGTATCAAACCGAAGCCCCAAACGTTAGATAAACCTGCTTTGAAGACCAATTGAAAGGGATGCAGCGGAATGGCTCATACAGCAAGGGTGTTTTTGTTTTTGGCGGCAGCAGGGGTTGGGCTGTTCAGCGGAAGCGGCTGCGGATTGGACGGCGGACCGCGTCCCCGCTGGGGGTTTACACCCAAACAATATCACGGTGACCCCAATGACCTTGGCACTCATTCCTACGGCTATGGGAGACAGGAAGGATACGGGATTTTGTACACCCTGCAAGGCGGCAACATTGACCTGGACCATCTGCGGGGAACAGCGGATTTGACCCGCTATACCTATGTAAAGGCCTATACTGCCATCGTAAAAGGGAAAAGCAGCTTTCGTGTAGGGCCGGCTTTTGAACTGACCACCAATGTTGTTCGTCTGGAGTATCCGGAGGGCTGGGACCAGCGTCCCGCCGCTGAAAAAGAAAAAATCGCTCACGAGGCCGCTTTAATCATCGCTCCGGCTGTTGCCTATCATTCTTCTGTTTGGCACGAGATGCTCACCTGGCAGGGGCTTCATTTTGCGCTGATTGAGCCGGAGCACGAGTCAGCCTTTTCGTGGGAGGATTTGTATTCGAACGCCCTCGGTGCGCATCTGGCGATCAAGGCAATCCAGAAGGGAGCGATACCGGTTCAGGATTATAATCAGGCCATGACGGAACTGATACAGCAGACGCTGACGGAGTTGGGGGTGGTTTCCCGCCAGCGGTCCCTGGAAATTCTCGAGAGCGTGCGGGGGACATGGTTCACTTCAAACAAGCTTCTGCGCCGCCACATGGAGGTCGGCTTTGAAACAGGGCAGATCATTCCCTGTCTGATTCCCGGCCAGACAGACCAGCCGCCCGTCTGCCTGCCCTGGCCGAATCTGGATGGACTGGACAAATACGGAATCAAGGTTGTTTATACTATTCAATCTTCTTATCTGGAAGCAGGGGCCTTAAAACGGCGGGCGGACATTCAGGGCAAGGTCGAACCCTTCAAACACTATCCGCTTATTATGGAAAAAATCAAGCAGGAGGCGGTCGAGAAATACCATTACCTCCTCCAGTAGGGCGGTCGTTCAGAAAATCTATCCCAGACGAAAAACAGATTCATCAATCGTCTCCCCGCAGTAAAGACAGACAGCATGCCGGCCGGAGACGCGCCGATGGCATTTCGGGCATTCGCGTACTTTGGGCTGATTTTGACCGTCGAGAACGCCGTCTCTCATATCTATTTCGTAAAGTTTTTTATAAAGGTCTTCTTCCGTCAGATTGGTTTTCTCTCGAAGCAGCTCCCAAAGGGCCTCGCAAATCATCAAGGTCTTGGCCACATTCATCTCCAGCCGCTGCACATAGCCGGTAAGCTGCGAGGAGTCGGCCTTCCATGGGGTGCCCAAATTTCCCTTTGTAAATCCGGTTACATGAAAAAGCATGCCATTTTCCTTTCATTGGTTTGATTGGGGTTGGCGGCGGTTTTTTTGCGGATTTCCAATAATTGTCGACTCTGCCAATGGCGGATTGCCGACAGCGGCAAGCGGCGAGATTTTTTGCTGCTGCAAGACAAAAACCGCCGATGAACATTTTGATGGCATTCGCGTTGGATTCATAAGTTCGGTTTTTGCAAGTTCTCTCCAGTAAGATGATAGGATGATACTTTTCAAAGGCAAGGAAAAAGCCGGCTGCTTCTTGTATAGAGAAGCCGAATAAGATATGCTTGTTTGCCGAGGAAAGTACCTCTTGTCAGGGATGTGATTATGACGGCGGTGATTACAAAGCCGGATACATTGGAAAAACTCCGGATTTTGTCCAGTGATGCCCAGTACGATTTGGCCTGTGCGTGCGGTACCACACGACCCGAAGAACACCGCAAACGCGGCGCCGGCGGCCGATGGATTTATCCGGTAACCCTGCCCAACGGCGGCACCAGTGTCCTGTTTAAGACCCTTTTGTCCAATGTCTGCTCCAACGACTGCAAGTATTGTCCGCTCCGCCGTCAGCAGGATGTGCGGCGCTGTACGCTTACTGTGGAGGAAACCTGTCGGGTTTTTCTGGACTATTACAGGAAAAGGGAAGTCTTTGGACTTTTTTTAAGCAGCGGCGTCATCGGTACGCCGGAACGAACGATGGACCTGCTGAATGGAATCGCGGAAACCCTCAGAAAAAAATATCAATTCCGCGGCTACATCCACCTGAAAATCATTCCGGGTGCCAGTGCGGCGGCCATTGAAAAGGCCGTTTCGCTGGCTACGGCCGTCTCGATTAACATCGAAACCCCTGGGGCGGAATATCTTTCCAAACTCTCCCGACAGAAGGATTTTCTGAAGGATATAGTAGAACCCCTCAAACTCATCAGCCGACTTACGGCCAAGGGCAGCCGTTTTGCAAGAGTCAAGCAGACAACGCAATTTATCGTGGGGGCTGCGGATGAACCGGATAACAAGATTGTCCGGTATATGGCCGGCTTGTATGAACGTCTTCATCTTCACCGGGTCTATTTCAGTGCCTATCAGTATGGGCTGGGAGCGGCCGATTTGCCCGCCGAACAGAAATGGAGCGAACCTGCGGAAACGCTTTTGCGGGAGCATCGGCTTTATCAGGTGGATTTTTTGATGCGGAAATATGGATTTAATGAGTCTGATATTGAGTTCGGACCGGATGGACGCCTCCCCCTCGATAAGGACCCCAAAGAATTATGGGCGAGAAGCCATCCCGAATTTTTCCCTGTTCCTATTAATCGGGCTTCCCGGGAAGAACTGCTGAGGGTGCCGGGGTTGGGGCCGATTACCGTAAACCGGATATTGGAACACCGGAAAATCTGCAATTTAAAACGAATAGAAGATATAGGAAAGTCAACAAAACTCCTCCAGAAAGCGTCTGCATACATCTGTTTTTAAGTCTTTTATATACAAGGCCTTAATGTTTTTCAATTATTCCTGTCTTAAACCTTCCTTTTCTGGTTTTTGAAAATTTGTCCCCAGAAGGTGTTTTTCTGCGAAGTCATCATGCAGGATTTTTTGGAGTTGGCCTTTGTCTTGCGGCGGGTGGAATTTGTGCAAACAAGACATTCTTTCCTTTGTTTAACTTTGGGAATCTCTCAAAAACGAACAAAATCACTTGCAAAAATAAGCGATAAAAATAAAATAGAACGTTCGCTGTTAAGAATGGAACAGGAATAGACTTTGATTGAATTGAAAGGAAGGTTCGTCTTTTTATGATTAAAGTGAAGTCAAGAGCAGGGGAAAGTGTCCAGCAAATGGTCAAGCGGTTCAAAAAGATGTGCGAGAAAGAGGGGCTGATTCGCGATATTAAGCGAAACAGCTACTACGAGAAGCCCTCTGAACGCAATCGCCGCAAACGCCGCAAATCACAGCGGATGGCTCGTTTGTTCAGCTCGACGAATCTTTAATCGTTTCTGCATAGTCAACCGAGTTCAGCCGGACAAGCGTTCACAGGGACTCTTGTCCGGCTTTTTTGCGCTGAAGAAGTGTGAGAATCAGGGTAAGTTTTTCCAATGAGCGTCTTTACGCTGAAAAGTCCGTTTCAACCGTGCGGCGATCAGCCGCGGGCGATAGCCGGTCTGATGGAAGGTCTGCGGGCAGGCAAGCGCTGTCAAACCCTGCTGGGAGTAACCGGCAGCGGCAAGACCTTCACCATGGCTAATGTCATTGCGCAGGCAGGTCTGCCCGCACTGGTGATCTCTCATAACAAAACGCTGGCGGCCCAGTTGTATGAAGAATTTCGCGAATTGTTCCCCGACAATGCCGTCGAGTATTTTGTGAGTTATTATGATTACTACCAGCCGGAGGCCTATATCCCCCAGCGGGATATTTATATTGAAAAGGATGCCTCCCGCAATGACGAGTTAGACCGGCTGCGGCTGTCGGCCACCACCAGTCTGATGAGCCGGCGGGATGTCATTATTGTAGCCAGCGTTTCGTGTATTTTCGGCTTGGGCAGCCCGGCGGATTATCAGGCCAGTGTGATTGCCGTGCGAACGGGGGATACACTGGACCGCAATGAACTGCTCGGCCGGCTGGCGGATTTGCAGTACGACCGCAATGATTTCGATTTTGCACGAGGAACGTTTCGCGTCCGCGGCGATGTAGTGGAACTGTGGCCCTCCTATGAGTCCTATGGAGTGCGGTTTGAGTTTTTCGGCGATGAAGTAGAAGCCATTCGCTATATTCATCCGGTCAGCGCCGATGTGCTGGCGGAGGAACAGCAGATTTTCATTTATCCGGCCAAGCACTATATTCTGCCGGCCGAGCGCATCGAAGCGGCCTGCTGCAGCATCGAGGAAGAACTTCACCAGCGGCTGCTGGAACTCCGTCACGAGGGCAAACTGCTGGAGGCCCAGCGGCTGGAGGCGAGGACCCTCTATGATTTGGAGATGATTCGCCAGGTCGGCTACTGCAGCGGAATCGAAAACTATGCACGCCACATGGCCGGACTCAAGCCCGGCGCCCGTCCCTATACGCTGATTGATTATTTCCCCGAGGATTTTCTCCTGTTTATTGATGAATCGCACGTGACCATTCCGCAGCTGCGGGCGATGTACAACGGCGATCGGCATCGCAAAGAGGTGCTGGTGGAGCATGGATTTCGTCTGCCCAGCGCCCTTGATAACCGGCCCCTTCGATTTGAAGAGTTTCAGGAACGCTGGAAGCATGTGATTTTTGTTTCGGCCACCCCTGCGCCGTATGAGCTGGAACTGTGCGGAGGAGAGGTGGTGGAGCAAATCATCCGTCCGACCGGCCTGGTGGACCCGGAGATTTTTGTACATCCGGCGTCGGACCAGATTTCCCACCTGATCGGGGAGATTGAAAAGCGCGTCTCGGCCCATCAGCGCGTGCTGGTAACGACACTAACCAAACGGCTGGCGGAGGATTTGTCCGGCTATCTGACTTCCAAGGGGATTCGCTGCCGCTATCTGCACAGTGAAATTCAAACCCTTGAGCGGGTGGAAATCCTGCGGGATTTGCGGGCGGGAGAGTTTGATGTGCTGGTCGGCATCAATCTGCTTCGCGAAGGACTCGATTTGCCGGAGGTTTCCATGGTGGCGATTCTGGATGCCGACAAAGAGGGCTTTTTGCGGAGTGAAACTTCACTGATTCAGACGATTGGACGGACAGCCCGCAATGTGGATGCCGCCGTGTGGCTCTATGCGGATACGATTACACCGTCAATGCAGAAGGCGATTGACGAAACACGCCGCCGGCGCACCCTGCAGCTGGAGTACAATGCCCGTCACGGCATTACACCGCAAACCATCCGCAAGGAAATTCAGCGGGGTCTGACCGATCAGCTTCGTGCCCGCAAGGCGGCCCAGCAGGCCGTCGGACTGGAGGAGCAGGAATATGACCGGCAGGAAATGATTGCTCAGCTGGAAAAAGAAATGCTCCAGGCGGCCGAAGAACTGGAATTTGAACGTGCCGCCCGCCTGCGGGACCAGATTCGTCAGCTCAAAGAATTGCCGGAATGGGAGAATAAACAAACGGCGGCGGGCGGCCGCCGAGGCAGGGCCGCTCGCTCGAAAAAACGAAATTGAAATTCTGCTGCCTTGCGGAAAGGGTCTGTTATTTATGCCGAAAAAGAAAAAGAAAAAGAAAACTGAACAACTTGTACCCCGCATACGAAAACTGAACATAAACAAAATTCGCCCCCTCCTGAAGATGGCCGTAGAGGAAGATTACGGCAAAGGAGACCCCACCAGTCTGCTGGCTGTCAGCGAAAGAAAGCGGGCAAAAGAGTACATTGTGACACGGGAAGAGATTATAGTCTCCGGCATGGACGTGGTTCGGGAGGTGCTGAAGATGTATGACCCGCGTCTGAATCTGCATGTTTTGGTTGAAGACGGCCGGCGGGCCGATGTAGCCGAGCCTCTGGCGATTGTGGAGGGGCCGCTGCGCCCCATGCACAGTGCCGAGCGAGTCATACTCAATTTTCTCCAGCGGCTCTGCGGCATCAGCACCCTCACTTGGAAGTTTGTCTCGGCGATTCGGGGAACCAGAGCGAAGATTTATGATACCCGCAAGACCGTCCCCGGCTGGCGGGAACTGGAAAAGTATGCGGTTCGCTGCGGCGGCGGATGCAACCACCGGATGAATCTGGGTGAGATGGTGATGTTCAAGGATAATCATCTGGCGGATTTGGGCGAACGGTTTGAGGCCAAACTTCGCCAGCTGGTTCAGCAGGCCCGTCAGATGCCGGGTGTCAAGTCGGTGATCGTGGAAGTGGACCACGTAGATGATCAGCTGGATCGAGTGCTGCCGATTCCGGGGATTGATATTATTCTGCTGGACAATATGGGTCAGTGGCAGCTCAAGCACGCTGTCAAGATGCGCAATAAGATGTGCGGGCGAAAACCGCTGCTGGAGGCCAGCGGCGGGGTGACCCTCAATAATGTCCACAGCATAGCCAGCTGCGGCGTGGATCGGATTGCCGTCGGAGCGATTACGCATTCAGCGATGGCGGCGGATATCGGCATGGACCGGTAGAGGTATGGACACACCCGCACCGTTAAACCGGCAGGAAATCGCCGGACACCTTCGGACGCAGCGGATAGGACGCCGCCTGCTCGTGATGGAGGAGGTTTCCAGTACGAACGATGTTATCTGGGAGTATGCTGCTGAGCCGGATGCAGACGGGCTGTGCGTCTTTGCCGAAAAGCAGACGGCAGGGCGGGGACGGCGGGGGCGGCGCTGGCATGATGTACCCGCCGAAAGTCTTCTGTTTTCCATCCTGTTGCGCAGCGGCCGCATCGGAGCCGATTTGCTGGGACTGGCTTCAGCCGTCGCAGTGGCCGAGTGCCTGGCCGGACTTTCCATCCCCTCTCTACAAATCAAATGGCCCAACGATGTGCTGATTGCCGGCAAGAAGGTCTGCGGGATTTTGTGCGAGTCCAAAACCATCCGTTCTCAACCTTGGTTTGCGGTCGGCATCGGCATCAACGTCCATCAAAAACGGGAATTTTTCGAACGAGTTCATTTGGCCGACTCGGCCGCCAGTCTGGCTGCGGAAACAGACCAGCCGCTGGACCGAAATGTTTTGGCAGCCCTCCTGCTGAATTCGCTGGATGATTGGTTCCGGGCGAGCCGGGATGGCGGCCAGAAGATTGCCGACACGTGGAAACGGTACAACCGCCAGATTGGAAATCCCATCCGAATTTTGGAAAACCGGCAGACGTTTGTCGGGACGTGTTTGGATATTGACCCCATCCGGGGGCTGGTGGTGCAGCTCCACGACGGCCCTATACGGTTTTTTCACGCAGCCGACTGTACAATCATTCCATGAATTATATGCTTCTGAATGTCCCGGAAAAATACTACAACCAGAAACCAGATGAAAATAAAATCCATATTTCATATTGGACATTAAGTATCTGCATTTGTTAATTCTTATAATACGGACATATACTTGATTTCGGATGTAAACTATATAGAATTAAAACAACATTTTTTCCTTGAACTTATATCGCAAATATGCGATATTGTAAAAAGGTGGTCAGCAAAAAGGAGTAAGGATGCCCCGAACAGAGATAATTATCTTCAAGGACGATGATGGTTCTATTCCATTGATAGATTGGTTGAGACAGCAAAACGAAAAGGTTCGAATGAAATGTCTGGCAAGAATAGAAGAACTTCGAGACCGGGGATATGAATTACGCAGACCTACTGCTGATCAATTAGAACGTGGTATTTATGAATTGCGAACGAGATATGGAACGGTCAATTATCGCATTTTATATGCCTTTTGTGGTTCAAACGTGGTCCTTTTGTCACATGGCTGTATCAAGGGAAAACGTGTCCCTCAAAAAGAAATTGATAAGGCCGTAGAAAACCTGAACAAATTCAAACGAAATCCGGGTGCTCATTCGGCGGATAGCGAGGATTAATTATGAAAAAAAATAAAAAAACAGACGGTGTTGCTCTTTTGCACAAGCATTTTATTAAAGGCGACAGCAAGCGGCTGGCGGTATTAGAGGCCGAACGGGAAAAAATCAAAATAGCCGAACAGGTGTATGCATTGCGCCGCCAAATGGGGCTAACCCAAAAACAATTGGCCGAGATTGTAGGGACAACCCAATCTGTTATCAGTCGTCTCGAAAGTACAGACTACAAAAATGAGCGGCTCGAAACCCTGCAAAAATTGGCCGCTGCCTTACAATGCTATCTTGAGGTGCGGTTTGTCCCCAAAAAGCAAGACCAAGGCACAAAAAGTGTTGATGAAGAAACCCCAAAACATCTACTGATCCTGTAGTATCACGAAGAAAAGATCTTGAAAGAAATCGGAGAAGTACTTGGATGCCTGAATGCAGGATTGCAGACCTGCATACATCGATTATACGCCGGATGAAAGCTCAACTAAGTACAAGTGAAGCAGGCGAAGAGATGACAGTATTATAGACTCAAAGATTACACATGCTTTCTAACAAAGTGGGCGAATATCTGCACACCTTAAAAAATGTCATTTCTGCTTAAAGGGTCTGGTGAACCAGTTGCTGACAGATTTTCCCGCCTCGACGGCAAATTCCGTCGGAATCCGGATCCAGCCGGCGATTTGCCGTCCCGTTTCATCCAGAGCGGCCCCAATTGCTTCTTTGGCCAGCACAAAAGTCTGGTCGGATTTGTGGACAAACAGCCCCCAGACGTCTTTGAAAAACACGTCGCGGACGTCCGCATAGAAATCCCCCAAATGGGAAAGGATGGATTCCCTGGCCTGCGTTGGATTCCAGCCGGCAAAGGCCCGGCATCGCTGCATAGCGGCATGGCCGGTAATGGTTGTCAGAAAGCCGGCCCCGATGCCCTGGGCAATGTCATCGAGAAATCGCCCGATGCCGGGAATCTTGCTGCCGAGCGATTCGATGAGGTTCCGCCCAAGATAAATATAATTAACGGTGGCGATGATGGTGAGAATGTCATAGAAAATAGCAATCTGCTCCCGCCAAGCCGGCCGGCTGTTGTACATTTTCACCAGGTCGAGCACCATCTGGATGTTGCGGTAAAGCACCACCGCCAGGTCAATCGAGTTATACGGGCTGAGGGTGACAAAAACCATCACGTCGCGCATGCTGTCGCGCACATGTTTAGCCGCCTTTTCATCAATCACCTCCAGCAGCGGACAGATGACCGTCTCTTCGGTTTGCTGAATCAGGGCCAGCAGTTCCTCCTGGCTGCGGTTCTCCGAGAGGATTTTTTGCAGCGTCTCGGATTCCGTTTGGGCCCGCTGACACTGGAGGTCGGACAAGTTGGGATTGCGGCCCAGCCGTTCAAGATAGCGGCTCAGATAACGAACATATTTGCGAAGCGCACGAGGATGCGCCTGGGTCAAATCGCCTATAGCCGGCGGCGTGAGCACACGCGGATGGGAGCCAATGGTTTTCCAGTAATAGATAACCACCCAGACAATCGCCGCCGCAATGACCAGCAGGAATAAAAACCCTGCCAGAGGGTGAAAATTGTGCAGAGTCTGATAGGCCTGCAAAACCTCCATCAAGGCAATGAAGGACAGCATTACGCCCGCTGCGATAAATGTGAATCGAATCAGTTTCCATGCCGTTTTCAGCATTGTATGCCCTTTCTGTTTCGTTAGAGTGCGAAAGCAGCAGTATTGTACCTGAAAAAGACCGGCAAGGGCAAGTGCCGCCTGCCCCGCCGGCGGATGCTTGTCGGCCGGCCCAATTTCAGGTATAGTAGCACCTTAAGCCAATATGGATAATGAGCTTATTATTCGGGACCTGGGAATCATACGATATGCGGATTGTTTGGCATTGCAGGAGCAGCTTTGCGCGCAGCGGCTGGCGGACGGCGCAGGAAACACCGTTTTGCTCGCGGAACATCCGTCTGTCATTACCCTCGGGGCCAGAATCTCCGACAACAAATTGCTGGTCCCTCCCGCTCACCTGCGCCGGCAGGGGATTGATATTTGTCAAGTGGGGCGAGGGGGCGCCGCGACCGCACACAACCCCGGGCAGATTGTGATATACCCTATCATTAAACTGAAAACCATTCGAATGGGACTGAGCGATTACGTGCACACACTCGGACAAATAGGCATAGAGATGCTTCGCTGTTTTGGTCTGGAGGCCTGCTGGCGCAGGCAGATGCCCGGCTTGTGGATTGACGGCAGGAAGATTGCTTCGGTCGGCGTTCAGGTTCGCAAATGGGTTGCCATGCACGGCTTGGCGGTCAATATCTGCAATGATTTGTCAATTTTTGAGGCGATTGTCCCCTGCGGCCTTGAAGGAGTTCAGATGACCTCCGTCCAAAAAGAACTGGGACAGGCCCCTCCTATGGCGGAAGTGAAGGCGTGTTTGAGCCGATTGTGCAGAAAATATTTGTCTTTATCGGAGGCGGCGATTGATGAGTCGCAATAAGGGACGATTTCCGGCGTGGCTCAAACGCCGCGTGGGTGCCGGGACAACCTTTGCCCATACACAAACGACCCTTGACCGGTTGGGGCTGGAGACAATCTGTACAAATGCCAATTGTCCAAATCGGGGCGACTGCTGGAGCCGGGGGACAGCGACAATCCTGATTCTCGGAAACATCTGCACCCGAAACTGCCGCTTTTGTTCAGTAGGGCACGGCAAACCGGAGCCGCCGGACAAAACAGAACCCCGCCGGGTGGCGGCACTGGCCAAAGAACTGAATCTGAAGTACCTGGTTATCACAAGTGTAGATCGGGACGACCTGCCGGACGGCGGGGCCGGCCATTTTCGAGACGTGGTGCAGACCTGCCGTCTGGAGAATCCGGGCCTCGAATTTGAATTGCTGGCGGGGGATTTTCGCGGCTGTCAGGATCAGGCGCTGGAGATTCTTTCGGCGGCTCGGCCGTTTATTTTCGGGCATAATCTCGAGACAGTGCCTCGATTGTATCCGGCTGCACGGCCGGGCGGCGATTATCAGCGCTCCCTCGCCTTGCTGAACAAAGCCAAACTGTCCTGGCCGGATACACCGACCAAGTCGGCTTTGATGCTCGGTCTGGGAGAGACGGAAGACGAGGTCTTTCAGGTTTTGAAGGATTTACGCTCGGTCGGGTGCAATCGTCTGGCCCTTGGGCAATATCTGAAACCTGACAGGAACTGTCTGGATGTCGTGGAGTTTATCCCGCCGGAGAAGTTTGACTGGTGGGCTCAGCAGGCCCGCCGACTGGGCTTTGACTGGGTAATGGCCTCCCCATTTACCCGCAGTTCCTATCATGCCGAACAGTCATCCTCTTTCTGAGCAATTCCTTAGAATGATGATTTTATCGGAGCTGCCTGCGCAGAGAAGCATTCCGCCGCAGGTTATCGGTCTTTCCTGAATTTTTGCGGGAAAGAGAGAAAAGCCCCCTTTCTGTTCTGCCCTTTCCGTCCTTTCTTATTCCATTATTTATTATACTTTACAGGGGTAAGAACAAACGAAACTTCAAGAATCAAATTCCCCCTGTTAATGAAGGGGTTAATCTATGAATCAGAAAAGAAAAGTCCAAATCCGGCATCGGGGGATTGCAATGCTGGCGGCGCTGATTTTTATTGTCCTGTTCTCAGCGTTTTCGGTCGGCATTCTTTCGATGGCCTCGGCCAATCTGCAGGTATCCAGCAATCACCAGAAGGCCAATATGGCGCTGAATGCGGCCCTGTCCGGCCTGGAATATGCCAAGTGGATTGCCGCCAACACGGACGGAGAAGCTACCGCAATCAATACCGTAACCGATGCTGACGCCGATAATGTCTGGACGAATCTCTGCACCAAAGTAAAAGAAGTAGGAGGTTCAGTGGAGACGCTCGGAGATGGCGGCGAGCAGGTCTCCACCGACTGGAAAGAGTATCTGGATGGCACTTCTTTTCAAGTTCAGTTTTGTCGGTATGACGATAACTCTGGAACAGAGGATATTCGTGAAAATCTCTTTGTTTTTGTGACAGCGAAAGGCCGTTATAAACCTGAGGGCAGCTCTGAAGAGTTAACGCGGACTGTAAAGATGCAGATGGGCATTACCAAAGATGCCCGGGTGCTCAACTATGCTCTTGCCGGACGCGGCCGAATGTGGCTGGCAGGCGATACCACCATTCACGGCGATATTTACAGTTCGTGGAACAAGACCAATATCTCGCCTTTCAATATGACCGATGATTCCGTCGTAGAAGGTTCACTGAATACCGTGCTGCCCTGGCAGACTCTGCTGAATCAGAACTATCAGATGCAGACATTTACCTACGACGCAAGCGGAAACTTAATCCTCAATGACGGCAAGACGCTCAACAAAAGTACCGGCCGGCTCTATAATGAGCAGGGAGGGGTCATTACAGACAGCAGCGGCAATCCTCTGAACGTTTTGTCCCTCCAGTTTAAGACGGAAAACGGCGTCAATTTGGCTGTTGACCGAAGCGGCAATCCTGTTATAGGGTATGTAAACGGACAGAACATAGGGCCTGTTTTGTACGGCAACCCTGTTGAGGCCTTTGACGGAAACGGCAATCGAATCTACAGCAGATACGATGAACTCCAGGGAACTTATGAAACCGTCAATTACAGCCAGCCCAATCAGACTGATATTCCCGGCCTGAAGATTGACGATTATTATGATGCTTCCGGCAACAGTCTGACAGCGATACACTACAAAAACCAGATTCCTTCCTCCTTCGCTACGGTTGCCGGAAATAGGATTGAAAACGGCAAACTTTCTAAGTCAGGCGTTATCATCACAGAATATTTTCCCCATGCCTCGGGCAGTTATACAACGCGCGGCAGCAGCGGCAGCTTGTCATTTGACCGCTGTATCTATGAAGGAAAAACCATCCGCAATGTTGTCGTCCCCGGCGGCACCAATGCTCTTTTCAGGAACTGCACATTTGAAGGCGTACTGTATGTGGACTGCAGCACCAGCGGGCCTACTTCTACAACCTCGACTTACAACAACATCCGATTTGAGAACTGTACGTTCAATGGAACGATTGTTACCAATGTGCCCAAAAGTCTGAACAGCAACTGGTGGATAAAAAACTGCCTGTATTTTACGGGAGAAGCAACCTTTGACAATACGTCCGGCTATCAGGAAGCGACGATTCTGGCGCCTCATTTCAATGTGAACCTCGGAAATACCAACCCCACTCAAAGCGAAAACAACGTTTTAACGGGGGCCATTGTCGGGGGCATTGTTGATATCCGCGGCAATGCTCAGATTTACGGTACCATTATTTCCATGGCGGACACGACCAGTTATACTTCCGGCTATGTGACCAACATTGGTGCAACAGAAGAAGACGGCGGTTCGGAAACTGTCGAAGCCGGCGACATCGGTGTCATTGAAATCACCCCCGATGAAGAACAGATGCTTCCCAGCGGAATCACCACCCCTATTATTCTGAAACCTCTGAAAGATACGTATGAGGAGACGATTTAATCGAACCGGAAACATTTCTCTTTTCGAAAGGAAAAACCGATGAAGACGGTTGCTTATCTGATGCTGATAATGATGGCCCTGACGTTCTTTCTGACGCTGGGCAGCACGGTGTCCGCCGAGGAAGACGACGGCTTGACGGTCGGCGGCACCTGCGAGGTCTTCCGTTCTCTGCCTGCCGCACTTTGTCTGACGGTGGAAGGAGAGGACGGCGGCCCTGTCGAAGAAATCTTTGAGTAACTGCACAGATTCTGAATCAAAGCAAGGCCGCCGGCGGCTCGTCTGTCCGGCGGCTTTGCTGTTCAGATTTTTTGCCCCATTTCTTCAATCACTTCAAAGAGGGCCTGCGTGCCGTCTTGGCCTCGCCCGCGGGCGGATAGAATACTGAGCAGTTCTCTTGCCAGAGCAGTTGCCGGCAGGGGCTGACCAATCCGCCGGGCATAGTTCAGCACAAGGTTCAAATCCTTTATCTGGAGTTCTGTCTTAAAGGCCGGTTTCCAGTCGCCCGCAAGAATCTTCGGCCCCAGATGCTTCAGGGAATGGCTGTAGGCGGCACCGGCACAAGTCGCTGTCAGGGTGGTTTGCAAATTCAGTCCCGCTTTTTTGGCGAATGCCAGCCCTTCCGCAATACTCACAATCGTATGAATCACCATCACCTGATTGGCCAGTTTGGTCATTTGCCCGGAGCCGACAGGCCCGCAGTGTGTGAGCGTCCGTCCGATTGTCTCCAGAACAGGACGGACTTTTTCGAGGGCCTCCGCGGGGCCGCCTATCATTATAGACAGTTTGCCTTCAATCGCCCCGATTTGCCCGCCGCTGACGGGAGCATCCAGAAACAAAATCCCTTTTTCATGGAGCAGCCGGGCCATCTCCTGCGTTGCCTGCGGGCAGATGGTCGATGTGTCGATGCAAATCAGCCCTTGCCGGCCGCCTTCAAGGACGCCCTGTTTGCCCAGCAGGACCTGCTGAACGTCCGGGGTATCCGGCAGGCAGGTGATGAGCACTTCCGCCTGCCGTGCGGCCTGGGCGGGGGTGTCTGCCCAGACGGCTCCGCTGTCCAGCAGTGATTGGGCCTTTGATTTGGTTCGATTGTGTACGACGACCGAAAAACCGCCCCGCAGAAGGTTAGCGGCCATCGGAGCACCCATAATGCCGGTGCCGATAAGGGCGATTGTTTTTGGTGTATCTGCCAACTCGAACCCTTCCTATCGGCTGACAATGCCCAGTCTTCGCTGGGTGGCCTGGTACCACTTGCCGGAGCGAATCGCCGACCATACAAGCAACCAAACAGCCAAAATCCACAGCCCGACAAAGCGAAGGTATGTAAGCACAAGCCAGAACTTCGAACCGTCCGCCCGCGACGGGAAGACGCAGAGCAGCTCCGACGGCAGATAAATAGCACCCGCCAGTACGCCGGGTATCAGGCATTGCCACGGAAACAGAAAAATCAGCAGAAAAAGAGAGATAAAAAAGGCCCGGCTGATGTGATTGATGCCGCCCAAACGGCTGACCAGCGAGACCTTCAGCGTTATCAGCAAAACCAGACAGTACAATACTGCTGCGAACAGGAGAACTGCATTCAGACCGCTGATGAGAACCCACGCATGTCGGCAGGACAGATGAAAGAGCGGCCACTTCAAAGAGGCAGATTTGGTTTTTTCGGGCTCGGCAGCCGGCTGGGCTTCCTGAGCAACTTCCTGAGCCGCCTGTGCGATCGGCTCGCTCGGAACAGACGCAGGGGCTTGAGGATTTTCTGCGGGGGCGGCAGGAGCAGCCGCAGGAGCGGCCGCGGCGGCGGGAACAGCAGGAGCCGCATCGCTCGGCTGCGCTTCTGCGGCCGCCGGCGCAGATTCAGGAGCAGAGAGAGCCGGACAAATCGCCCGACAGGAAGCGCTTGTGCCGCAGCGCTGTTCATAGGCAATCCCGCCGCTCTGCTGAAACCAGAACAATCCCTGCAGCAGTATCAGCGACAGCAGCATCAGCCAGAAACAGAGGTTTTTCATCCCCCGAAAGGCATCTCGGGCTTCCAGACAGTCTGTTATATCAATAATGTCTTGATTGGTCTGATGTTCTTCCATGTTTTGACTCCTTATTGTGAAGGTCCTTTTCTATTCAGATTCTCCAGGGCATTATAGGCCGCCTGAATAGTTTTATCAATATCGGTTTCCGTGTGAGCCACACTGACAAACCACGCTTCAAAAGCGCTGGGGGCAAGGTAAATGCCCTGATGGAGCATGGCGGCAAAGAACCGTTTGAACCGGCCGATGCTGCATTGCTGAACATCCTCAAAATTACACACCGGCTTAGAGGTAAAGAACATGCTCAGCAGCGAGCCGGCACGATTGATTTGAATGGCGGTGCCGGTTTTGTCGGCGGCTTGCCGGAGACCTTGCTCCAAACGGGCGGACAACGTCTCCAGTCGGTCATAAACGCCGGGTTGCTGCAGAAGTTTCAAAGTCGCCAGGGCCGCTGCGGTCGCCAGGGGGTTGCCGCTCAGCGTGCCGGCCTGATAGACCGGCCCGAGCGGTGCCAAAAGGTCCATAACGGCCCTGGCTCCTCCCACAGCCGCACACGGCAAACCGCCGCCGACGATTTTCCCCAGACAGGTAAGGTCTGCCGGAATATCATAAAGACTTTGAGCCCCGCCGTAAGTCAGTCGAAAGCCGGTAATCACTTCATCGAAAATCAGAAGCGTCTGGTGTTCCGAACACAGTTGCCGGATTGTTTGCAGGTACCCTTTTTCCGGCGGCACCACCCCCATATTGGCGGCGACCGGCTCGACAATCACGCCGGCAATCTGACGCGGGTATTTTTGAAATACCTGCCGCAGGGCGTCGGCATTGTTGTAGGGAACCGTGATCGTCTTTTCGGCAAGGCAGGCAAGAACCCCCGCGCTGGCCGGTATTCCCAGCTCGGCGGCTCCGGAGCCGGCTCCAACCAGCAGGGAGTCGCTGTGGCCGTGATAGCAGCCGTCCATTTTGACCAGCAGGTCTCTTTGGGTAAATGCCCGTGCCAGCCGAACGGCCGTCATCACGGCTTCGGTGCCGCTGCTGACCAGACGAACTTTTTCAATCGACGGAAAGGCCTGGACAATGGTTTCCGCCAGACGAACTTCGTTTTCTGTGGCCGCTCCGAACGACGTACCCTTCCGCGCAGCCGAACAGACGGCTTCTATGACGGCCGGATGGGCATGGCCGACAATCATCGGGCCCCACGAACCGACATAATCAACATAT
The DNA here is from genome assembly GCA_937868095.1 of uncultured Phycisphaerales bacterium. Taxonomy (GTDB): domain Bacteria; phylum Planctomycetota; class Phycisphaerae; order Sedimentisphaerales; family Anaerohalosphaeraceae; genus JAHDQI01. Next base: position 47,768 of record CALMLO010000027.1, read on the forward strand.
TCATTGCCGTCAATATCCCAAATATGGGACCCAGCCGCCCGCTCGATGAAAAGAGGAGGCAAGTCAACCCCCCGAAAAGACCGGACGGGAGAATTGACCCCTCCCGGGATAACCCGGCAGGCCCGTTCGAATGCCTTTTGAGAAGCGGTTGTTTTCATTGTATCTCGAAAAACTCCTTAATTTTTTTTCATCTGCTCCTTTTGATTCTATCCTTTGCCTTCGGAAAGTCCAAAATAAAGGTTTTTGTCCTTGAGTGAAATAACCCATCTCCCGTCTGAAAAGCAGGTGTTTTTTCTTGCAATCGGTTTGGCTTTGAATATACTTAGCCGTTTCGTAAATAATGGAGTATGAATTGCCTGAATTGATTCGAGGAACCCCATGAATGCCATAAAGTGGATTCGCAAAAACGAGCGCAAGCTGATGGCTTGGCTGGTGATTTTGATTATGATTTCGTTTGTAGGGGGCTATGGACTCCAGCAATTTTTGATGTATATCGGCCAGGGAGGAGCCAAGCAGGTGATAGCCGCCTATGGCGATGGGCAGAAAATCCGGGCCGGCGAGGTGCAGGCCGCACAAAATGAACTCGAAATCCTAAAGATGCTGATGGCAGACCGTATGCTGTCGGCCTTTTCGCAGATGTATGGGGATTTGAGCCCGCAACTGCTCGAATTGATTCTTTTTCCCGATACAAGGGCTTCCGGCGAACTTCGCCTTCAACTGATGGCCTTGGTGGAGCGGGGACAGCTGAATCTGAAGCCGGAAGAAATTGACAGCTTTTTTGCTCCTCATGAGCATCGCCCGGAGATTTTGTGGATTCTGCTGAAAAAAGAGGTAGAAAAAGTAGGGTATGTTGTGCCGGATGCAGATGCAGCGGGCTACCTGAGACAGATTATTTCAGGGCTGACCCAGAATCAGGTTGACCCGTCCATGCTGCTCAGCCAGGTAGTCCAGCGAACCAAAAAGTCCGAACAAGAAATTATCCGCATATTCGGCAATTTGGTGAGCGTTATGAATTATGCGGATTTGGTGCTGGGCAATTATCTGGTTACAACCGATGAAATTCGCAGCCAGATTGCCCGGACGATGGAAAAACTTACAGCGGAGGCACTTTTTCTGGATGCAGAAGAATGGGTGGACGAACAGCCCGAGCCGACCGAGGAGGAGATTCAGAAGCAGTTTCAGCAGTATCGCTCTGTTTATCCGATGAGTTTTTCTCCGGACAATCCTTATGGATTCGGCTATGCCCTTGGCAAACGCATCCAACTGGAGTATTTGCTGGTGCGATTGGACGATATTCAGAAGCGGGTCGAAAAACCCTCTTTTGATGAGCTCGAATCCTATTATCTCCGCAATATCAGCAAGTTTCAGCAGAGCGAGCCGATCGATCCGAATAACCCCGAGGCCGGCACGCGGACCATCACACGCCCCTTCGCGCAAGTGATGCAGCAGGTCCGTCAGGAAGTGGAAAAACAGCGGGCGGAGGCCTTGGCCAACAATATTCTTAACGAAGCCCGTCAGATGATCGATGCCGGTTGGGATACGCTGGACCTCGAGAAGGCCGCTGTCGCTCAGATGCAGCAGGCGGCAGGGGATTATACGACCGCAGCCAGGGAGCTGGAGAAGAAATATCAGATTTCAGTCGTGACCGGCAAGACAGGATGGCTTCGTCCGGAGGATTTATCGTCAGAGCCGTTCCTGCGAAGGGTCGTTCTAACGGCCCCTTCATCGGTACGGTTGATTGATGTTCTGCTGGCGATTCCGGAGACCGGCAAGCCCTCTTCCCAGCCGGGACTGCCGCCTGTGCGAGTGTGGGAAACCATCAGTCCCATCAGCGGAGGGATGCCGGCTGATGGACAATATATTACACTGCGCGGCATGGTGCGGGTCATCGGCATTCAGCCGCCGCTGGTGCCGGAAGATGTAAATTTTTCGTTTGATAATCACGGCGTCAGTCTTTCGCAGCCCCCTCAGCCGTCCGTCTTTTCTGTGCGTGAGCAGGTGATAAAAGACCTCAAAACCCTCCGCGCGATGGAAAAGGCCCGCACGCAGGCGGCCGACCTTGTCCGATTCGTCGAAGCCGATGGCTGGGAAAAAGGACTCCAGCGGTTTTATGAAACGTATTATCCGCAGACAGACCCCAACAGCCCGTCGCCGCTCCGACCGCAGCTGCGGACATTGCCGGAACAAACCGTTCCTCCCCAAAGCCAGGTGGAGATGCTTCGCCAGCGGCTTGCGGTTCCGTCCGCTTCCCGTGATATACTCGTCAGCCGTTATCAGAATGCGGTCTTTATTCGGAAATTAGCGGAAATACTGGACCCCTCTCAGGAAACAACAGGCCCCATTGCTCATCTTTTGGTTTTTGAGCCGGCGCGGAACGTTGTCGTGGTCAAGCAGTTAACTCGGAAGCCGGCCACCGAAAAAGACTATGCCGACAACAAAAGCAAGGTAGCCATGCAGCGGGCTATGCTGGCCAAAATAGACCTCGGGCTGGTTCATTTCAATCCGAAAAATATTGCCGGCCGAATGGGACTGGTTTATAAGAAAACCAAAGAACCGCCTCAACTAATGCCGGTGGACGTTGACCTGCCGGTGGATTGATGCAGATGAAATCACACAGGCCGATTGATCATATTGTATGGCTGTTTTTGGTGGGAATGGCTGCCTGGGCTGTCCCGGGCGGCGGCCATTTTCTTATCGGGCAGCGCCGCCATGCCTATGTGCTGTTTACGACGATTGTGCTCACCTTTCTGGTCGGTCTGTACATCGGCTCTATTGGGATTGTGGACCCGGTAGGAGCCCGACTCTGGTATCTGGCGCAGATTTTAACCAGCCCGATCGTGGGCTGGCTGGGCCAAATCGCCCAAAAGGGCGACTATTTTGTGGCCGGCCGGGCACAGGATTACGGACAAATCTATACCGCGCTGGCGGGGCTTCTGAATCTGCTGTGTATTCTGAATGCTGTCTATCGGGCCTATTCGGGTATCGGCGAGGTCATCGGACAGGAGGAAGAAAATGGCTGAACTGGCCGGTGCAGTTTTGGCAGGGCTTTATGCTCCTGTGGATATCCCCACCACACCGGCTTCGCTGCTGTGGATGTTTCCTCTGCTGTTGTCCATTGCGGTGGTTTATAAAACAACCCGCATTCGAGTCCTTTTTTGGAAGACCTTTGTACGGGAAGTGCTGATTTTGTTTTTAACCCTCAGCGGCTTTATGATTTTGGCTGGGATTGTGCTGAACCTTGTGGTTTGGCTGATGACCAGTTAATCATCCGCCGTTTCTTGCGGCCGGTTTCCATCTTCATTAAGCACGCCCATCTCAATCAGGGCCTTCAGGGCGGCTCGTTGTTCCGCCTCTTTTTTGGTGGGGCCCCATGCCCCCGGGAACTGACGCTGGCCGACAACCGCACAGACTTCAAAGCACTTGTTGTGGTCAGGCCCTTTCTCGTCCAGCAGCCGATAGGCGGGAGTCGCATTAAGATGCCGCTGGCTGTACTGCTGAAGGATGGATTTAAAATTGTCCATATGTCCCTGCGCATCGGCGGATTCAAGATAAGGACCAAACTGCTGCCGGACAAAGTCCTGCGCAGCGGCAAATCCTCCGTCCAGATAGATGGCCGCCAGAATCGCTTCGAGTGTGCCGGCAGAGATGGAACCGTTCAGAGCACGGGAGCCGTTAGTGCCTTTGCCGACCTGGATAAATTCGAGCAGCCCCAGTGTATGGGCAATCTGCGAACAGATTTTCCGGGACACTAAGACGCTCTTGATTTTGGTCAGATCGCCTTCTAAGTATTCCGGAAACCGTTCATAAAGGTCATGGCAGATAACCAGCCCCAGCACGGCATCGCCCAAAAATTCAAGCCGTTCATTGCTTACCAGCCGGGAATTTGCCCAGGAAGAATGAATCAGGGCTTCCTCGAGAAGGGCCGGATTGTGAAAATGATACCCCAGCCGCTCTTCTACCTGCTGCAGAAGTTCTTTTTCCATTTCGTTTGCAAGTCTCTTTCTGAGCAAGCAGATTACGAAGACCGCTTTCAGCCGGACGCGGGCTTGGCAATGTGCTTGCGATTGTTTATTTCTTTAGAGTCCTATTTACACCCTTTGACGGACTCTGTCAATCCCAAACGGCGGCAAGGAATTTACAAAGCGGCCTGAGCCATCTGCAAACCTGCCAGGGCCACAAATTGATCCTCAACAAACGTAAAGACCGTATCCAGACCGGTTACCAGAAAAATATTTTTGGTCTGGGGCTGGACACAGCAGAAAACCAGTTTTCGCTGATTGTCATGAATGACTTTGCGCAGTTTAAGCAGTTTGGCGATACTCGAAGAAGTTACAATCTCCACATCGGAAAAGTCGATTACGACATCCTGTTCTTTTTGACGAGAAACCATTTCGCAAACGGAGATAATCTCTTCCCCGAGGTCCGGTTCCGGTGCCAAATTCACCAAAATAACGTTTTCAGACCATTGCTGAATACCCATATTTGAGTTCCTCTCTGTAGACTTGTCAAAACGTTTGTTTCTATATCGTCTGAATATCGCTGCTAATTCACAAGAACACCCCATTTTTCCGAAACCGACCATTTTGACAGCATTATCGGACATAAACAATTCCGGAGAAAACCTGAAAAATTTTTGAGAGAAAATTGACATATTTTTCTTTTTTTGTTCTATTTAAAAAGGTTTATGGGTATCGGGCATCTCCCTCCGGCCGAATCCCAGAATGAATCCTGGAGGGATAGAGTTATGGATGGGACAAGTCCGTCCCTGAGGAGACTGTTGTGAGCACCGGGACAGTAAAATGGTTTAACGAGAAGAAGGGTTTTGGTTTTATTACGCCGGACGAGGGAGGGGATGACCTGTTTGTGCATCATTCCAAGATTGATATGCAGGGCTTTCGCACCCTGAAAGAAGGTCAGCGTGTCGCATTTGATGTAACCAATGGCGAAAAAGGCAAGATTGCGATAAACGTCAGGCCCGCCTGATTACTGCTTTTTCTGCGTTTTTTTGTTGGGGATGCCTTTTTTAACCGTCTCGGCGGTGCAGATGTGCAGATAATACCGCCGGAAGAGGTTGGCTATATTGTCTTGCAGGAAAGGGGGCAGCAATGAAACGTCGAATTATTGATTTTCACACCCATGCTTTCCCGGATTTTCTGGCGGACCGGGCCATGGCCCAGCTTCATTCGGAATGTGATATCCAGTCCTATTTGGACGGCAGGGTAAGTTCCCTGCTTCGTTCAATGGACGAGGCAGGGATTGAAAAGAGTGTTTTGTGCAATATTGCTACGCGCCCCTCTCAGTTCGACTCGATTCTTGAGTGGAGCTGCCGGATTCGTTCAGAACGGATTATCCCGCTTCCCTCCGTGCATCCGGACGCCCCAAACCTTCCAGACAAAATCGGCCTGATAGCCGAGAAGGGCTTTATTGGGGTCAAAATGCATCCATATTATCAGAGTATGGTGATTGATGAGCCCAGGCACGACTTGTTGTATAAGTCTATTATAGAAAACGACTTAATTCTCGTTCTCCATACGGGGTACGATATCGCCTTTCCCAGGGAAGAGCGGGCAAACCCTAAACAAATCCTTCATGTTCTCGACCGTTTCGGCGAGTTGAAGCTGATTACCACCCACATGGGGGCGTGGTATCAGTGGGATGAGGTGGAGCAGCATCTTCTTGGCAAGCCGATTTATATCGAAACGTCCGTTTCGCTGGAGTATATGGGGGCCGAAAAAATGAAACGGATGCTCGAAAATCACAACCCTGATTATCTTCTTTTTGGGACCGATAGCCCCTGGGATGATCAGAAAAAGGCCGTTATCAGTATTGAAAACCTGATTTCGGACGAGACATTGAAACGAAAGATTTTTTATGAAAATGCCGCCCGTTTGCTCGAATCGGCGAATTTTTGAAAGTTTCTGACAAAATTCCTCCCTCATACCCGCCCGGATTGTCATACCCCCTTAGCCCTGTACTCCCTTGTTTTGTCCGGTTTTTCAAACACTTTTTCAGTTATTTCCGAGCAAAAAACAGGAAAAAATTCACAGAAAAGTGGACTCATACCGAAGAAAATATATCGTTGAGGCAATAGAAGCCCGCATTTATTAAAAAAAGAGAGGACATCTGCGAAAAAGGAGAATGAAATGAAGGCAGCCAAATCAATTCAGATTGTCGCAAAATCCCCTTTTCTTCTGGGTGTTTTGCTCGCGGCTTTGGCTGGTGCACAGCCAAGCCAGGCGGAAGATACGGCTCAGCCGTCCAAACACTGGCATGAGGTGGACAGTGATTTTGCAAAGGCCTTTCGAAATCCGATGGAAGGGGTGACGATGGGGTTGGATCTCCGCCTGCGGGAGGTTTATACCAACAATTTGTTCTCGATGAATGAAGACTGGGGCGGCAAGGATGATTATAATGCTCATCACTGGCAGCGGATTCGCGCCCGATGGTCTTTGAAATGGGCAATGACAGAGGATGTGGACTTTAACACCCGCCTGATGTGGGAGTTCTGGAATCACTGCAAGCCGGAGGAGCATCCGAACGCCTTTTTTGCAGAACAAAATACCGATTTTGACGAAGCCCTTTTTGATATTTTCAATATCCAATGGCGCAATGCCTGGGATATGCCGTTGACCCTTACGTTTGGACGCCAGGAAATCGTCCTCGGCACAGGCTGGCTGGTGCTGGACGGCACGCCGGCTGACGGCTCTCGGACAATCTTCTTTGATGCTCTCCGCGCTCAATATCAGCTGTTAGACTCACTGAATCTTGATATGATTTATATTCAGCAGTATGATGACGAGGAAGAGTATCTCAAGCCGTTCAATCATCACGCGGTGCAGAACCGCCGCCATTTCACACAGAATACCGATGAACGCGGTTTTATTTTTTACCTGACGAACAAGGCCGACAGCGGCCAGCAGCAGGAATTGTACTACATGTACAAAAACGAGGACGGCTCTGAGTGGGCGAAGGCATACAGCACGCCGGGCTTGGATGCCGATGTTCACACCATCGGCGGACGTCTGGCGGGCCCGCTGAATGACCACTGGTCCTACAGTGCGGAGCTGGCCAAGCAGTGGGGCGATCGAGACGGACGCACCCTGCAGGCGCTGGGAGCCAATACCAGACTGACTTACGCCTTTCAGGATGCAAAGGCCAATGAACTTCACGTGGATTATGAATACCTCTCCGGTGATGACCCCGACTCCAGTGCAGATGAGAAGTTCGATACCCTGTGGGGAGACTGGCCGCAGTATCAGCGGGGCGGCGACCTCCAATCGTATATCTGGACGTTTGAAACCGCCCTGGGCGAAGTGACCAATCTCCACCGGGTCGGTATCGGACACTCCTTCAAGCCCAATGCGGTCTGGACAGTTTCCTCGGTTTATAATCTGCTGTGGGCCGATGAAACAACCCCCAGACCATTAGGACCTACCGGCAACTTTTTAACCAACGACAACTTCCGGGGACAGATGCTCAGCGGTCTTGCTACCTACAGCTGCTGCAAGAATTTCAAAACCCACTTTTTGATCGATTATTTCATCCCGGGAGACTATTACCAGATTACGGATGATGCATTTTTCGCCCGCATCAATGTGGAGTGGACGTTTTAGCGGCACTTGCTCCCTTCCTGCAAGCACCTTTGACGATTCATGGACCGGCCCGGTTTTCAAACCGGGCCTTTTTCTTGGCCGATGGCAAAAAGGCCTTTGGGGGATTATATTTTCTTGACCGCCGTGGGGGAATTGGATATTCTAAAAAATCTTATTTTTGAATATAAAAACGCAGCAATTCTGCAGCAAGGGATTTGTATATGGCCCCAAAAGCATCGATGGGAAAGGCATTTCTGTCAGGCAATGAAGCCCTGGCCCGAGGGGCCTGGCAGGCCGGTTTGAAAGTGGCCTGTGCTTACCCGGGTACCCCATCGACAGAAATTCTCGAAACGCTGGCCCTGTTTCCGGAAGTGGATGTTCAATGGTCCGTCAATGAAAAGGCGGCCTATGAAGTGGCTTACGGCGCCGCGGTGGGGGGCGTGCGGGTGCTGGCTGCCTGCAAACATGTCGGGCTGAATGTGGCGATGGACCCGCTGATGACCTCGGCCTACATCGGGGTCAATGCCGGCTTTGTTATTGTGGTTTGCGACGACCCGCAGATGCATTCCTCTCAAAACGAGCAGGATACCCGCTGGGTGGGGATTTACGCCAAACTGCCGATCCTTGAGCCATCCAGCCCCTCTGAAGCACTGGCCTTTGTCCAGGAGGCATTTGAAATCAGCGAACGGTTTGACACGCCTGTAATCATTCGGATGACGACGCGGGTCTCTCACAGCAAGGAAGATGTTGTGCTGGGCAAGCGGCTCCAGCGGCCCGTCAAGGCCCTCCAGAAGGATATGCGCAAGTATGTGATGGTTCCCGGCAATGCACGCGTTCGCCACGAGATACTCGAAAAACGGATAGAAAAACTGAAGGCCCTCTCGGAGCGTTCCCGCCTTAACCGCATAGAACTGAACAAGAAGTCTTTGGGGTTTATTACCGACAGCGTCAGTTATTTGTATTTGAAGGAAGTTTATCCGGATGCCTCGTATCTGAAGCTTGGTTTTCTGTATCCGTTCTGTGATGAGAAAATCAAACGTTTTGCTAAGAGCGTCAAACGGCTGATGGTGGTAGAGGAACTGGACCCGTTTATCGAAGAGCACGTCAAATCGCTGGGCATCCGAAAGGTGGAGGGCAAGCATCCGTCCTATCGTGTGGGCGAACTGGATCAGGATTTGATTCGCTCGCTGGTGGCCGGCAAACCCAAAAAGGTCAAGCCCCGTCCGGGCCGGGCGCCGCGGCTTTGTGCCGGCTGTCCGCATTGGGCGATTTTTTCCGTGCTCAAAAAACTGGACCTGTTTGTAGCCGGCGATATCGGCTGCTATACCTTGGGAGCCCTGCCGCCCACGTCCGCACTGCATACATGCCTTTGCATGGGGGCGGGGGTGACTATGCCCGAAGGACTCCGCCGCGCCCATCCGGAAGGCAGGATTGTCGGCGTGATAGGCGATTCCACCTTTGTCCATTCCGGCATTACGGGCCTGATTAACGCAGCATACAACAAATCCAAAGGCGTGATTTTTATCCTCGATAATGCAACAACCGCCATGACCGGCGGCCAGCCCCATCCGGCAACCGGACAAACCATCCGAAACGAATCGACCAAACGGCTGGATTTGAAAGCCCTTTGTCAGGCGTGCGGAGCGGATTTTGTGGATGTGATTGATCCGCACGGCAACCTGAAAGCCCTGGAGGAACTTGCTGTGCAGCGGCTGAATGCGGATGCGCTTAGTGTGATTATTGTCCAGCATCCCTGTGCCCTTTTGAAACGAGAGAACAATGAAAAGAAAGCAGGATGTGTATAATATCACTTTCGGCGGGGTGGGCGGCCAGGGGATCATCAAGGCCTCCGAACTGCTCGGCTGGGCCGCTCTTTATGACGGCTATCATGTCAAAAAGTCCGAAGTCCACGGGATGAGCCAGCGGGGCGGCTCGGTGGAGTCGCATGTACGGTTCGGCAGCGTGATTTACTCGCCGATGATTGGCTTGGCGCAGGCCGATTTTCTGCTCTGCTTTCATCCGGATGAGCATCCGCGGCTGAAGGTTTTTCTCAAAAAAGGCGGATTCGATTTGATGCCTTATCTGGCAAAGATTCAGGAATCTGTGGAAAATACCCGTGCTGTGAATACAGGAATGGTTGGGTTTTTATCGAAGTATCTTCCCATCCGCCCGGACAGTTGGGAGCGAGCCCTTCAGACGGTGTTCAAGCCCGCTGTACTTGAATCAAATCGGAAGGTTTTTGCCCAGGCACGGGCTTTGAGCGAGTAGAGCCGAGCATTTCGTTGGCAGAGCAGATGCTGGAGGAATGGAGGGAACCCGAAACAGGAGATTATTTATGATTTGGAATGAAGAAATCGAAACGATGCCGCTGGAGAATCTGAAGAATCTTCAGTCGGAACGGCTGGTTAACCTTGTTCACTATGTATATGAGCACAGTCCCTTCTATCGGCAGAAACTGGACGAGACCGGCGTGAGCCCGTCGGATATCCGGGGCATCGAGGATATTACCAAACTGCCGTTTACGACCAAACTGGACCTGCGCGACCATTACCCCTTCGGCCTGTTTTCCCTTCCTCGCCGGGAGGCGGTGGAAATTCACGTTTCCAGCGGCACAACAGGCAACCCCACCGTGGTGGGCTATACCCGGGACGATCTGAAACTGTGGTCGGAGGTGATGGCGCGTTCCCTCTGCTGTGCCGGGGCCAAGCCCGGCGATTTGCTTCAGAATGCGTTTGGATATGGACTGTTCACCGGCGGACTGGGTTTTCATTACGGCGCTCTGGCGATGGGACTGACTGTTATACCGTGCTCGGCCGGGCAAACCAAGCGGCAGCTGAAGATTATGCAGGACTTCAAACCCGACATTCTTTCCTGTACGCCCAGTTATTGCCTTTATATGGCTGACGAGGCCAAAGAGATGGGGCTGGATACGCGGCAGGGAAGCTGGCGAATCGGCATTTTTGGGGCCGAACCCTGGAGCACCTCGATGCAGAAGGAAATTGAAGAGATTTGGAATATGACCGCGACGGATATCTACGGGATGTCCGAAATCATCGGCCCAGGTGTTGCGCAGGAGTGCACCTATAAGCAGGGACTTCATTTGTTCTCCGATGTGTTTTATCCGGAGGTTATTGACCCGGATTCCGACAAGCCCGTCCCCGAAGGACAGGATGGAGAACTGGTGATTACCACGCTTACCAAGCAGGCCATTCCGCTGCTGCGCTATCGGACGCGAGATGTTGTGAACATGACTACCCAGCCCTGTCCATGCGGACGCACGTCTCCCCGAACGAGCAAAATCAAAGGCCGCACCGATGATATGATTGTGGTACGGGGAGTCAATGTATTTCCGTCGCAGATTGAAGGGGTGCTGCTGGGCATCGAAGGAACCCATCCGCATTATCAGTTAGTGATTGACCGGCAGGCCCATAAACTGGATGAGGTGGAGATTCTGGTCGAGGTCGATGAGAAGATTTTCAGCGATGAAATGAAGCAGATGCGGATGCTGGAGCAGAAGATTAAAAAGGAGATCGAGGGAGTCCTGTCCATCGGCGTCACCGTCAAACTCGTTGAGCCGAAGACCATTCAGCGAAGCGAAGGCAAGGCCAGTCGGGTGGTGGACAAGCGGGTTCTCTAAAGCAACGGCCTACGTTTGCAGGAAAGGAAACAGACGATGAAAGTCCGACAAATCAGTGTGTTTCTCGAAAACCGGAGGGGACGGCTGTATGAGGTTTGTTCTTTGCTGGGAGAGGCGGAGATTAACATTCGAGCTCTGACGATTGCGGAAACGGAATCATTCGGGGTTTTGCGGATGGTGGTCAATAAGCCGGCAGCGGCGATTGACCTGTTTCGGAAGCACCATATTACCGCCAATCTGACCGATGTAGTGGCGGTGGAAGTGCCGGATAAGCCCGGCGGCCTGGCGGAAGTGCTCAAAGTGCTTTCGAATGAAAATATGAATGTAGAATATATGTACGGATTTGTAGAAAAGTTCTCAGAAAAAGCCCTGCTGGTGTTTCGCTTTGATGACCCGGAGCGGGCTTGCAAGGTGCTGGCATCGGCCGGCATTAACGTAGTGGGAGAAAAAGAAATTCTCAGTCTTTGATTATTTCAGCGCTCTCCGAAAGGCATAGTGAGAATGGAAGTTCGGTATTGGAATCAGCATCTGGAAACGCTGCCGCAAAGCGAGCTTCGGCAGCTGCAGCTGGAGCGGCTGCGCGAGGTGGTCGGTTATGCCCTCCAGACCCCGTTTTATCAGAAACGGCTGAAAAAAGCCGGCATTGTTTCATCTGAGGATATTCGTTCGCTGGAGGATTTGAAGAAGATTCCTTTCACCGTGAAAGATGATCTTCGCCAGGCATTTCCCAAAGGATTGCTGGCGGTGGAAATGGATAAGGTAGTGCGGATTCATTCCTCCAGCGGCACGACGGGCGTGCCGACGGTCATTTATTATACAGCGGATGATTTGGACCGATGGACCGATTTGCTGGCCCGCAGCATCGTGGCCACCGGCGTCGGGCCGGGCGACGTCTTTCAGAATATGATGAGTTATGGTCTGTTCACCGGCGGGCTGGGGCTTCACTACGGCGCCGAACGGGTGGGGTTGACCGTGATTCCCGTCGGCGGCGGCAACACGCAGCGGCAGATTCAGATTATGAGAGATTTCCGAACGACAGTGCTGCATATCACCCCCAGCTATCTGCTTCACATTCATCAGCGGCTGCCGGAGTTTCATCTGACGCCGGCGGACCTGAACCTGAAAAAGGCGTGGATGGGCTCGGAGCCGCATTCAGAAAATACCCGCCTGAAACTGCAGAATCTGTTCGGTATTGATATTTATAATTCGTACGGCCTCAGCGAAATGAACGGGCCGGGGGTGGCGTTCGAGTGTGTCTATAAAAACGACATGCATGTCTGGGAGGATGGATACCTTATTGAAATCATCAATCCGCAGACGGGCGAGCCGGCAGAAGAGGGACAGGAAGGAGAAGTGGTTTTTACCAATTTGATTCGCCATGCGATGCCGCTGCTTCGCTATCGGACGCGGGATTTGGCGTTTCTGCATCCGGAACCCTGCCCGTGCGGGCGAACCAGCCGGCGGATGTCTCGCATCACCGGCCGGACGGATGATATGCTCATCATCAACGGCGTCAATGTCTTCCCCTCGCAGATTGAAGAGGTGCTGATGAGCATCCCCGAGGTCGGAACCAACTACCAGATTCATCTGAGCCGCCATGAAGGACTGGACCGGCTGACGGTGAAGGTGGAACTGTACTCCAAGCTGTTTACAGGCGATCTGTCCCATTTGGAATCCCTGAAAACCAGGATTAATGATAAACTGCGGGCTTCCATTACCATCAATTCTCGGATTGAACTGCACGAGCCCGGCTCGCTGCCTGCTTTTGAAGGCAAGGCCAAACGGGTTGTGGACGAGCGGGAGAAGTTGTAGATTTCAGCCGTTCTGAAAAGAATCGCAAAGCAAGGAGCAAAGATATGGCTATACAGATTACCGTCTTTCTGGAAAATCGTCCTGGGCGGATTCAGACGATTGCCAACATTCTCAAAGAAAAAAATCTGAACATTCTTGCTTTTTCCATTCAGGACCGCGGTGAATTTGGTCTGATGAAAATCATTGTTGATAAACCCGAGCAGGCCCGCCTGGCTCTGTCAGAACGCGGAATGGCCTGTGCCGCCAAGCCGGTCTTTGCGATTACGGCGGCGGACCGGCCGGGCAATTTGGAGACCCTCACGACAGCGCTGGCGAAAAAAAATATCAATATCAAAGATGCTTACGGGTTTGTCTCGCCGGCTGACAAGCAGGGGATTTGCTATCTGGAGGTAGAAAATCCCCAGGGAGCGGATTTGGGACGGCTGCTTGCCGAGTATGGTTTTACGCTGATTGCTGACAAAGACCTTTACGATTTGTAAAAACGATGGATATCTTTCCGGCTGTTGACCTTCGGGCAGGTAAGTGCGTTCGGCTGATTCAGGGCCGATACGAAGACCAGATTCTCTATCGCGAGGATCCGGTTGCACAGGCGGAGGAGTTTTATGCACAGGGGGCACGCTGGCTCCACATCGTCGATTTGGATGGGGCCAAAGAGGGCAAGCCGGTTAACTTGAAGGTGGTGGAACAAATGCTCCGCCGCGTCCCGATGAAGATGGAACTGGGCGGCGGAATCCGGGACGAGGAGACCATTGAGCAGCTGCTCCAGTTGGGGCTGGAGCGGGTGATTCTCGGCACCAGGGCTGTTGGAAATTACGAATGGTTTTCTCAGATGTGCCGGCGGTTTCCATATCGTTTGGTGCTCAGTCTGGATGCTCGCGGCTCCCGTTTGGCGGCGGAGGGCTGGCTTACTCAGACCGATGGAGAGGTGCTCGAGTTTGCCCGGCTGGCGTCAAAACTGCCGATTGCTGCTATCATTTATACAGATATTGAGAGAGATGGGATGCTTTCCGGACCTAATTTGAAGAGAACCGAAGAACTTGTGAAAGCGGCGGCTGTTCCGATTGTGGCCGCCGGCGGGGTGACTACGGTCGAGGATGTCAAAAAATTAAAAAACACAGGTGTTGCCGGCGTTATTATCGGACGTGCCTTGTATGAAGGAACGATTTCTCTTTCGGAAGCCCTGAAGGCCGCTCAATAGATATAGTCTATCCCTTAACAGCAAAACCGTATTAAGAGTTTATGTGTCTTGAAATAAAACAGGTTGCCTGTTAAAAATTTTTTCGGATTTTTGGGGAAAATTCTGATAGTTCTTGACATCTGAAGGGGATTTCCTTTACTCTTATACTTCTCTGGTTTGAGTGAACCAGATAGAGAGAGTGTTTTTATAAATTTCAGAGAACCTTTTTTAAAATGGGAGGTTAGTTTCTGTGAATAAGGAACTAGCTCGCGAATTGATTAGAGCGGGCGTACATTTTGGACACGGGGTCAGCCGCTGGAACCCGAAGATGGAACCTTATATCTTCGGCAAACGCGGAATGATCCACATTATTAATGTCAAGGAAACCCTTAAGGGGCTGCTGATTGCGAAAAAGCTCCTTGCCACGGTGGTTTCCGAGGGGAAAGATGTCGTGTTTGTCGGTACGAAGCGTCAAGCCCAGAAAGCCGTACAGCAGGCGGCCGAGCGCTGCGGGATGCATTATGTCTCCGAACGCTGGCTGGGCGGTACCCTCACAAACTTTCGAACGATTCGTTCCCGCCTTCAGCGTCTGGAAGAACTCGAAGAGATGGAGGCCTCCGGACGGCTCGAAGAAGAAAGCAAAAAGCAAGGGGCCCGGCTGAAACGCGAATTGCGGAAGATTCGAAGCAACCTGGGCGGTATTCGGCGGATGAGTCGTCTGCCGGGGGCTGTCGTGGTTGTCGATGCCCGCAAGGAATATATTGCCCTGCGGGAAGCGCGAAAACTGGGTATTCCTACGATAGCAATTATTGATACGGATTCTGACCCGGATACGGCTGATGTGGCGATTCCGGCTAACGATGATTCGATTAAGGCCATCGAACTGATTCTGAACGAGCTGGCCGATGCTGTGGCGGAAGGCAAGACCATGGTTCGCCCGGCCGAGTCGCAGGAGACAGGCCAGCCCGCCCGTCGTCGTTCGCGTCGCCGGGTATTAGCCGCCGCCTCCGATGCGGCCGAATCGGCCGAATCGGCGGAAGCAGCAGAAGAAGAAACGGAACCCGCCGTATCGGAGAATCAGCCCCCTCTTTCGGAGCCGGCAGCGTCTGAGAATGCCTGAAAGACACGCGGGGTTGGTTGTATCGAAACAATTCAGCAATAAAAAAGCAAACGGGAGTTTGAAGAATGGCAGATATATCAGCAGCGGATGTAATGAAACTTCGCAGAGCCAGCGGCCAAGGGATGATGGACTGCAAAAAGGCCCTGGAAGAGGCCAATGGCGATTTTGAAGCGGCTATGGAACTGCTTCGCAAAAAAGGACTGGCTACCCTGCAGAAAAGGGCTGATCGCGAAACAACCCAGGGACGTCTGCTCTCTCGAAAAAGTGCCGATGGCCGCACAGTAGCGATGGTGACCCTTTGCTGCGAAACGGATTTTGTCGCCAGAAACGAAGATTTTCTGGCTGTCTCTGAAAAACTGGGGGATTGTGCTCTGCTGGCCGCCGAAGGCAGCAGCCCGCAGTCTCTGATGGAAATGCAGATTGATGGCCGGCCGTTTTCGGATATCCTGACCGAGGCGGTCAGCAAGATTGGCGAGAAGATTGAAATCGGTGATTTTGCCCGATATACCCTCACCGGCAGCGGCATAATCGGTTGTTATGTTCATTTCAATGAAAAAACCGGTGCAATGGTTGAGATTGAGACGGATTCAGACCAAACGGCCAAGGCCCTCAAGCAGCTGGCTAATGAACTGGCTATGCACATTACGGCCATCAAGCCGATTGCGGTGGACAGAGAGTCGGTCCCCTCTTCGGTTCTTGAGCAGGAACGCCGCATTGCAGCCGAGCAGGTCAAAAATAAGCCGGCCAATATGGTTGAGAAAATTGTAGAAGGGAAAATCGCCAAGTTTCTGAAAGAGAACTGCCTGGTAGACCAGCCCTTCGTGAAAGATGACAGCAAGACCGTCAGCGAGGTTCTTAATGAAGCGGCTCGCGCAGCAGGCGGACGAGCCAAGATTAAACGATTTGCTCGATTTGAAATCGGATAAAAGCCGGTTCTGAAGAGGCATCGTAAACATAGGTTTCCGATGCCTTTTTTTTACCCTGCCGCAAAAAGGCGGGAACAGGGATGAGTATGAGCGAGATACGATACAAACGCGTTCTGCTGAAGTTGTCGGGGGAAAGTTTCTGCAAACCGGATGGGTTCGGCATTGAGGGAGAAGCCCTCGATTCCATTGCCGAGCGGATTATCCGCATCTGCAAACTCGGCCCCCAGGTGGCGATTGTCGTCGGCGGCGGCAACTTCCTGCGAGGTCCTTCCTTTTCACGCAAAAGCCAAATCTCGCGGACGACCGCGGACTATATGGGGATGCTGGCGACTGTGATCAATGCCTGTGCTTTGCAGGAAGTTCTCGAAAAGAAAGGCCAGCCGACGCGGGTGCTCAGCGCGATTGAAGTATCCGCTATTTGCGAGCCGTTCATTCGGCGAAGGGCCCTGCGCCACCTCGAGCACGGACGGGTGACCATTCTGGCCGGCGGAACGGGCAATCCGTTCTTTTCCACCGATACCTGCGCCGCACTTCGAGCCGCAGAATTGGGTGTTGATTTGATGATTAAAGCCACCAAAGTAGACGGGGTTTATACCGATGACCCCAAAACCAATCCCAATGCCCAGCTGATGGAGCGGCTGACTTATCATGAAGTACTCCAGAAAAATCTGAAAGTGATGGACCCGGCCGCCGTCAGTTTGTGCTGGGAGAATCATATTCCGGTTATTGTCCTGAACTTTTTCAGAAATGGCCATATCACCAAAGCTCTTTGCGGAGAACAGGTAGGAACATTAATCAGCGACTGAGTGTCCGGCCGGACAGGGCGTGCAGAGCCGGATGAAATCCAGCAGAAAAGGGGAAATCAGCGATGCCGACAAAACGTATTGTGTCCGAGTATGAAAAGAACCTGCAAAAAACGATTGATTTTTTTAAGAATGAACTTCGGACGGTGCGTACAGGGCGGGCTTCGCCCGGTCTGGTAGAGCATCTGATGGTGGAGTATTACGGCACATCCACCCCTTTGAAACAGCTGGCGACCATTGCGGTGCCGAATGCCTCTTCGCTGGTGATTAAGCCGTTTGATGCCTCGTGCCTGAAGGAAATTGAAAAGGCCATCAAGAACAGCGAACTGAGTCTGGCGCCTGTGATGGATGGAAAGATGATTCGTCTGAATATCCCTCCCCTCAGCGAAGAACGCCGCCGGCAAATTGTCCAGCAGGTCAAGCAGATGGGCGAAAAAGTGAAAGTAACGATTCGGAATACCCGCCGCGATGCCATCAAAGCCCTCGAAGATGAAGAAAAGAAAAAAACCATCACCGAAGACGACCGCGACCGCGGCAAAAAAGAAATCGAGGACTTAACCAAAAAATACATCGAACAGGTGGATGAAATCATCGAAGCCAAGACCCAGGAAATTCTTTCGGAATAACATCCGTCTGAATGAAAAAATAAGGAAGACTTGAGTTTCGATGGATTCTGTCTTCCTTCTGATTAGGGAGAGTACCTATGGCAAAGCAGGAGAACAAGCAGGAAACGCGAAAAAAATCCGTCAAACGGCGTCTGCTGATTTGGCTGGGGGTTGGAGTGGTGGTTGTTCTTTTGCTGATTGGGCTGCTGCCTGCTTTTCTGTCTTCGAATGCGGGCACGTCCTTTCTGCTGGCTCAACTGAACCGTTCCATGGGCGGCACCCTGACAGTCGATGATTTGTCGCTGGGCTGGTTTGGAGGAGTCCGGGTGCAGAATCTTTCCTGGCAGGATGAGTCCGGCGATATGCAGGTTCAGATTGCTTCGCTGAAGGCCCGCCCGAAACTGCTGGCCTTGCTCACGGGACGCATCGCGCTGACGGATGCCGTGGTGGAGCGTCCTAATGTGCAAATGAAGGTGCCGACAGTTCCTTCCTCGGCCCCCTCGTCTCCAGTCGAAAAAGCACAAACAGCCAAAAGCGGTTCGGTCTACCGCATCGGCCCGATTGAGCTGGAGGTTCGGCAGGGACAGGCGGTTCTTGAACAGGCCTGTCTGAATGGACAGCCGCCGATGCGTTTGGAAGTGCGCAATCTGGCTTCCACAGTTGTTTTGAATGCGTCCGGCAAAGACTCTGCCGTCTCTGTATCCATGAATGTCGGCGACGGCCGGCAGGAGGGAACCGTAGAGGCCAAAGGAGAGGGGATTGCCCTTTCGCTGCCGGCGGGGCTGGCCGGGCTGAGCGGCCGTTTTGAGGTGCAGATTGATTCCCTTTCCCTCGCCAGTCTGGTGCCCGTGCTGGCGCTGGCCGGTACAGATGTAAAGATGTCCGGCACGCTTAACAGCAAGGCAAATGTGGAAATAACAAACGGGCAAATCGAAAATCTTCAGGTCTCGGCTGATTTAGAGCGGTTTGAGCAGGTCCTCGGCGAGCAAACGCTCCGCCTGGAGCAGCCGGTCAAGGCCCGTGCTCATATCTCCGCCAAAAACGGCGACTTGCTGATTGAAGAGTTGGGGCTGGAGTCCTCGTTTTGCCGGCTGGAAGGCAAGGGCGGACTGAATACGCTTGAATACACCCTCTCGGCCGATTTGGCGCAGACGCAGGCCTTTGCAGCTTCCCTGGCGGATTTCCAAGGATATCAAGTGGGCGGGATTTTGTCGGCAAACGGCAAGATTCAGTACCAGCAGCAATCCGTAAAGGCCTCAGGCCGCATCGGCATCCAGGAACTTACCCTCCAGCAGGGGCCCAAGTCGCTGGCCCTGTCGGAACTGAATCAGAATTATGAGATGACGGTTCTGACCGATGCTTCGACCCTTCAGATTCATCAGTTTGAACTGGCAGCGCCGCCGGCAGGAAATCTGACCATTGCTGACGGCATGCTCAAATGGGATAAGCCGGACATGGAGGCGGCTTTTCAGGTTGCGGCGATGGTTGACCTGAAAAATACCAGACCGATTTTGGACTTCTTTTCTGCTTTGCCGGAAGATGTCTCGATAGCAGGAGTTGTTCGTCCCCAGGCAAAGATTGAGATGAAAGAAGGAACTGTTCGGATTGTTACCACCTCGACAGAGGCAGAGAATCTTACCATCAGCAAGCCCGCCGCCGAGCCATTTGTCTGTCCTAAGATAACTGTCAAGGCCGATGCCGTTTGGGATCTCAAAAAGAATGCGCTTCGGCAGCTGAAAGGGTTTGAATTGGACAGCGAGCCGATCAAGATTCGCGGTGATTTGGAACAATCTGCTTCGGACGGCGGAACCCGGATTTCCGGACAAGCGGAGGCAGACTATGATTGGAAGGAGGTAACCGCTCTGGCCCGCCCTTTTCTCCCTGAAGGACTGACGCTTGAGGGCAAACGCAAAGACCGGTTTGAGTTTTTGCTTCGCAAACCGGAGAATGCATCGGCTGGAGGATTGGAGATTCTCAAAGCCGGCGGTTCCTTCGGTTTTGCCAAGGCAGCTTACAAAGGGTTCACTGCAGGGCCTGCCGAACTGACGCTGAAGACGCAGCAGGGGCTGCTGGCGATTGATTTAGCCGATACTCCCCTCAACGAGGGAACCCTTCGCCTGGCCGGCGATATCGACCTGAAGAGTGAGCCGATGGTGTTTCGCCTTCGCAAGCCGATGGCCGTTATTGAAAAAGTACGCATCAATGATGAGTTGAGCCGCAATCTGCTTGAATATGTCAATCCTATCTTTGCCGGTGCCAGCCAGGTCTCCGGCAGTGCGGATTTTTCCTGTGAAGAACTGGTGGTGCCGCTGGCGACGGAGCGAAAAGACCTGCTGAAAATGAAGGCCGTTCTGGCTATTACCCAGTTGACGATGCGTTCGGAAGGATTTCTCAAGGAACTGCTGAATGCTATCGGCAGTGACCCGTCGGCTGTACTGACCCTGCAGCCAACCCCTGTGGTGCTCGAGAACGAAGTACTTTCTTATGAAAATATGCAGCTGGATGTCGGAAAGAAACCCATTGTTTTTTCCGGCCGCATTGGCTTGGATCGCCGCCTCCAGTTAGAAATGCAGCTGCCCTGGACCTTAAGCGGCCAAACAATTCGGACCGGCGAAGAGGCGGTGGATCGCATTGTTCTTGCTGTCGGCGGGACCATTCAGAAACCGCAGGTTGACTGGGGCAAGATGCTGAAAGCGAATCTGGGCAGAGCGTTGCTGAAGGAACTAATCAAATGAAATCAATCGTCCGAAGTGTCAGGCGGTGGTTTACCGCCCCCACGGAAGAGTTGGGGCGATGGGCGAGGTTTTTGGTTTTTCAGGTTCGAATCTGGCGGCATTGCATTCGTCTGCTTCGCGTCAACCGCTGCGGCACGCAGGCGGCGGCGCTTTCATACTATACCATTTTCGGTCTGGTGCCGGCGGCGATTGCAATGCTGATGATTTTTCAGATGTTCCCAACATACCGGGACCTTGCTGGAAAGGTGCGTTCTTTTGTTTATGGACAGTTGAATCTGACCAGTCTGGAATATCCTGCCGCACAGGTGGCTGTGCCTCCGGGGGCTTCAGCCGAAGAGCCGGCGAAAATCAGCGTATCCCAGAAACTCGATGAAGTGATTGACCATTATTTAGAGCGGCTCAACACCGGTGCCATCGGCATTGTCAGCGGCCTGCTCGTCGTTTATGCGGCTATCGGTCTTCTATCCACCATTGAAAAGGCCTTTAATTTAATCTATCGGGTTCCGATGGGGCGGTCCTTTTTAAAAAGAATGGTCAATTACTGGTCTCTGCTGACGCTCGGTCCTTTGCTGTTAGGGGTGGGGATTCACTTCAGTACCAAATTTCTGATGATGGAGGGCTTTCATCAGGGGATTCTGCCCTATGTTCGGCCCATTTTGCCGTTTCTGATCAGCATCCTGCTGTTTTTCCTTTTATATTATATGCTTCCAAATACGGCTGTCAGTCCGTCGGCGGCCCTGTGGGGGGCGATTGTTGCGGCCGTACTGTGGACGATAGCCAAGTCCCTTTTCGGCCTGTATGTGACAAAGTTTGTGCCCTTTAATGCGGTCTGGGGGATTTTGGGGATTATTCCGCTGACGGTGTTCTGGATTTACTGGACGTGGATTTTTATTTTGTTCGGCCTGCAGCTTACGTATGCGGTTCAGAATCTTCGCACGCTCGATGCGGCGGAATTGGCGCGAGTCCAGCGCGGCTCTGATGTGTGTTTTCTGGCGAATGGCCAGACCGTGACGGCGATGATGGAATTTGTGCTTCGGGTCTTTGAACAGAAAGAAGAACTGCCCGTCAGCGTCGAGCAGGTCGCCGCCCATCTGCAAATGCCGGCGGGGTTTGCCCAGCGTCTCTTAGACCAACTCGTCAAAGCAGGGCTTTTGTACCGTACCAATGAACCGGTTCAGGGCTATGTCCCTTCCACCGACGGAGCCAATATTTCCCTGGCGGATATCAGCCAGGCGGTCTCTTCGCTCAGTTATGGCCGGTCCGCCCTGAAATGCAGCCCCAAAATAACCGCTGTATTTGAAAAAATCCGTCAGATGCTGGCTCAATATACCCTCAAGGATGTGCTGGAGCCGTTTTCTAAGGAGACGGCAAAACCGCAGGAAAGCCCGCCGCCGCAGGACCAGACCTCTGTTTGAAGCCCGCCGCCGCCGCTACAGGGCATCGATAATAAAGTAAATACCGAATCCCGCCAAAGTCAGGGCGCAAAAAGCAAGAATCCATTTCTGATTGCGGCTGCTCAGCAAGTTGGCTCCGTAAAACGCACTGACGGACAAAATCGTCAGCCACACAAAATCACACAGCCAATGAACGCCGGCAAACAGCACCAGGGCCGTCGTCCCCAGTTCCCTGGCCTTGAGAGCAAGATTGAGCCCTACCGTAGCCCACCAAAGCAGAAAGTACGGATTGGTGGCCGACAGAAGAAAGCCGGTTGCTACCGGGCCGGCCCGATAGGCCGCCTGCGGATGGAAGTCCGGTTTTTTCAATTCCCGCAACATCCCCCAACTCATCCAGAGCAGAAAAACCCCGCCGACAAAGCCCACAGCGGTTTTGACGGCGGCAGCATCCAAAAAAACATACAAACCAAGCATCATCAGAAAAATAAGCGGAATTTCGAGCAAACCATGGCCGATGGCAATCAGCGAGCCGGCTTGCGGTCGGCAGGTGCCCTGAGCCAGAGTCGCCGCCGTCACAGCCCCGGGCATCAACACTCCGGACAGCGAAATAACAACAGCATTGAAAAGAAAGGACAATAGTGCCATAATTATTTTTTGCAATGTTTTGTCAGGCGGATATTATTCCCCGATGATTTTAATAAGAGCTCGTTTTCGCCGCCTGCCGTCAAATTCCCCATAGAAAATCTGCTCCCACGGCCCGAAATCGAGTTTGCCTTTCGTAACAGCCGCCACGACTTCCCGTCCCATAATCGTCCGCTTCAGATGGGCATCTGCATTGTCTTCGCAGGTATTGTGGCGGTATTGCTCATAAGGTTTCTCTGGTGCCAGTTTCTCCAGCCAGACTTCAAAATCGTGATGCAGCCCGGGTTCGTCATCATTAATAAAGACCGAGGAGGTGATATGCATCGCATTGACCAGGCATAATCCCTCTGTAATGCCGGATTCTTCCACCGCTTGCTCCACCTGCGGTGTAATATTAATCAGTTCCCTTCGCTGGGCGGTCTGGAACCAAAGTTCCTTCCGATATGATTTCATAAGTTCCCCGCTATTATTCCCTGTCAGACACTCAATACGGTCAATACTGTATGGTTTTTGGCCCAAAATATCAAATGGGAAATCGGCTCCGTTGCCGGCAGAGGGGGGCATGGGAAAAGACGCACCAATTCATCAGGACAAAAAAGACCTACATAGGCAACAAATTAAAAACCGTAATGAAGAATCATTTTTAAAATTTGCTTGTTTTTTTCCCGATACTTATAGATAATGCTTCTCTGGAGAAGTGACCGGCGATGCTGATTGTTTTTCAGCGTGCTTTTTTATGATTGTCATTTCTCGGAATGGATAATTTGAGTCTGGAAGGTTAGACACATTTTACAAGTTGGTTTTGGACATAAAGAAGCCCTTCAAAGAAGTCGGTTTTTCACGAATTCCTTGCTTTTTGGATTTTTTTCAAGTCAGAATTCATCCGAAAGCGGATTGGGTATGCGGTCATCTCCTCTACGCAGCGGCGTCGGACGGAGTCAATCGGAATAAACTCCAAACTAAGGACAATCTATGAACATTTATGTAGGCAATCTGTCGTTTGACGTAGTAGAGAGTGATTTGCTTCGTCTGTTTGAGGCCTTTGGCGAGGTTACATCCGCCACCATTATTAAAGATAAGTTCAAAGGCCGCTCCCGCGGCTTCGGCTTTGTCGAAATGCCGGATGATGCCCAGGCCCAGGCGGCCATCGATGCCCTGAACGGCAAGGAGATGATGAATCGGCCTTTGACGGTGAATGAAGCGCGTCAGCGGACCGAGCATGCCCCGCGAAGCTTCGGCGATCGGGATCGGCGGCCTAACCGCGGCGGCGGACGAAGACGCAGCTAAGAAAACGTCGGCCAATCCGCAAATGACGGGTTGGAAACAATTGAATAGGTACGGGCGGGTATTCTTGTTTGGCTCTCCGGAATACAAGCCCTTTTACAGAAAAAGGAGGGCTAACAGCAGGGTCCCCAGGACCCGGGAGTTCACGCAATGGCAAAAGGTACAGTAAAATGGTTCAATGACAGCAAGGGATTCGGCTTTATCTGTCCGGAGGAAGGCGGAAACGATTTGTTTGTGCATCACTCCGAGATACAAGCCAGCGGTTTTAAATCCCTAAAGGAAGGCCAGAAGGTCGAGTATGAAGTCGGCCAGGGCAAAAAAGGCCCCTGCGCTACCAAGGTAAAACCCTGTTAGTCTCAGCAGAGAAATTCTGAACCCTCCAAGCCCCGTCTTCGACGGGGCTTTTCTTTTTTACTTCGAGGGGGATTTTTCCCGTCCGCACACAGGGCAATTCTGCAGCCGAAGCGGCTTGCCTAAACGCGCTTTCAGCAGGATGGACTCATTCTGAAAGACCTCCTCCGTGGGAGCATCCATCAGCACCTTTCCTCCCTCCAGGACAATGGTCCGTTGGCACAGGTCCATCGCCAGGTCAAGGTCGTGAGTGGCGATAATTTTGGTGTGCTCAAACGAACGAAGCAGTTCAATCAGTTCCCGCCGGGCCTGCGGGTCGAGGTTGGCGCTGGGCTCATCCAGTACCAGAATAGCCGGATTCATCGTCAGCACCGATGCAATGGCCGCACGGCGTTTTTCGCCGGCGGACAGGCGAAAAGGAGGCCGATTTTGCAGGTGGAGCACCTCTGTCCGGCGGAGTGCTTCCTCCACCAGAGGGCGAACCTCCTGGCGGCTAAGGCCAAGATTCAGCGGCCCGAAAGCCGCATCTTCATACACCGTCGGCATAAACAGCTGGTCATCGGGGTCCTGAAAAACCATTCCAACCGTCCTCCGAATGGTTGATAAGGTTTGCCGGTTCACCGGCAGGTCTCCGATACGCAGGGTTCCCTTCTCCGGCAGCAGACAGCCGGTCATATGCAGCAGCAGAGTGGATTTGCCGGCTCCGTTCCCTCCAACAAGGGCGACCGATTGGCCGTGGGTGATGCGGAAACAGATGCCCCGAAGGGCGACCGTCCCGTCCGGATAGGTAAAATGCAGGTTGTCCGCCTCGACAATATGATGACTCATCTGGTGGGTCCTTGAATCAGTCCGACAAGAATGCCGATAGGATTTCCCCATCGAAAAACACCAAACAAAAAAGTCCAGCAGCAGAAAAACAGAATATCCTGTCTGGTTAATTGAAAAGGACGCTCGATGGGAATCCGTCCTTCGAATGCCCGGCAGTACATTGCCCGGCTGATGGCTTCGGCTCGCTGAAGACTGCGAAGCAGCAGACTGCCTGCCATCGAACGGAAAATCGCAAACCCGTTTCCCTGCCGCCCGAACGAACGCAGCGAACGGGCACGAAGCAGACGGGCGGCCTCCTCCGTCAGAACAAACAAATATCGATAAAGAAAAAGAATCTGCAGGACAAAAAGACGCGGAACTTTCATTTTCTGCAAAGCGGCACAAATAGTCTCGATGCCCGTCGAGGCCGTCAGCGTCAGCAGACTGCCGACCGTGAGGACAAATCGCAGCAGAATCGATACAAACGAAACCCACCCGCCGGAGATGGATGCCGTTCCAACCTGAAGCAGCGGCTGCCGGTCCAGCAGCGGATTAAACAGCCCCACCAGAATTGCCAGCGGGCTTAGCACCAGAAGCCGTTTTCCAATCAGCCCGGCGGGCAGACGGGCCGTGCTCATCACAAACAAAGGATACACAAAAAAAGGAAGCAGCGGGCCGAGGGTGTACGGCGGAAAGGAAATGACACACACAATAAAGAAAAGTGCAGTCAAAACCTTTATTCGGCCGTCAAGCCGGTGAATGGGGCTGTCCTGACGAGCCAGGTCATCCATTCGGCCCAGATTCAGCAAAATTTCTTGACTCGGCAAAAAAACCATCCGCCTTCCTGTTCTTGGCAGGACACACTTTCCAGAAAACAAGAGTGACAAAACACGCAGACAAAATTGTATCGTTTTCCGTCGGCAGGGTCAATTGTCGGAAGGAGAGAGCAGTGCAGGACAGTTTCTCCTTTGGCGAAAAACATTTCTTCGATTTTTTAAGGCGTTGCGGCCTGCATCAGGACTGTCGAAGCCATTCTTCGAGGTTTTTGGCCAGCACCTCGACATTTTTCTGCTGAAGAAGATGAAGGCGAATCGCGTCGGGGATATTCAGTTTCAGGAGGGCCTTTTCCACCCGTTTCCAAAGTTTCTGCCGCTGGCTGTCGGTTTGGGCAAGAAAAAGCTGACTGACCAGTTCCTGGAGTCGGCCCAAAAGGATGGTGTCCAAATGCTGATAATAGTTGGAGATGATTTTTTGCTGGTGAGCCGAATAGTTCCTTTGAGCCATTGACGAAAACTCCTGAAAAGGTTATTTTTCTGAGTCAGAGTGTATCGTAATAATCCTTTTGCGGTTTGACAAGAGAGGGAATTTCTGAAACATTTTTTATTTGGCGGGAAATTCCTGTTATTTTCTTTGCAATGTAAAAATTTTTTGTTATATTTACCCTCAGTTGTGAGAGAAAACCGGTTTATTGCGCCATTTGGAACAACAAATCAATCAGACCCAGAATGAAATTGAGATAAAAATAGAAAAATGGAAATAAAACCGTTTCGTGCTCTTCGTTTTAATCCTGAGGTGGTTGGAAATCCGGGTACCTGCATTGCTCCTCCGTATGATGTGATTGACGAGCAAACTCAGTGCGACTTATACCATGCCAATCCCTTTAATATTGTTCGAGCAACAAAAGGTCTGAAATATCCGGAAGACAATGAAGAGTCGAATGTTTATACCCGCGCAGCCGACTATCTGAAGGAAGCCGTTCACTGTCGAGCCCTTGTCTATGACCCTCAGGAGTCCCTGTATGGGTATGTTCAGGATTTTCATATCGGCAATCGTGCTTACCAGCGAAGCGGAATTATCGCCCTGGGACGTCTGGAACCCTTCGGCAAAGGAATCCGCCCGCACGAAAAGACGCTGGACGGCCCCAAGGCCGATCGCCTGAACCTGATGCGGGCGACGGCGGCCCAGTTTGGCCAGATTTTTATGCTTTATGATGACCCGGCACGCACAGCCGAACAAATTATTGCAAAAGCAATGGAACAGCCGCCGGTGCTGGACTTTACCGATAAGGAAAATGTTCGTCATCGGCTTTATATAATTCCGCAAAATGAGGCCATCGAGACCTTTGTCGAAATGATGCGGTCTAAATCCGGCATCATTGCCGACGGTCATCACCGCTACGAGACAGCGCTCAATTACTGGCAGGAAACCCGCAACCCAAACGCCCAGTGGCAGATGATGACGTTTGTAAATACTTATAACGAGGGCCTTGTGATTCAGCCGACCCATCGGCTTTTGCGGGGGCTTCCGGATTTTTCCGCCTCTGCGCTGCTTGAAAAACTCTCGGCTGATTTTGAGATTCAGCCGCTGCCGTTTGCAGATGAAAATCAGCGGGCCGAAGCATCCAGACAAATGTTTGAAAAGATGAAGCAGGCCCAGTCCGAAGGAAAAACCGCCTTTGGGTTCTACGCCGGAGAAGACGCTTTTCATGTCCTGACCCTGAAAAATCCGGAAGCAATGGCCCAGGCCGCCCCTCACATGAGTGCCGTTTCCCGCCGGCTGGATGTAAATGTCCTCCATCGGCTGATTTTTGAAAAGCATTTGAATATTGGTGATGAGAAACTCGCCAGCCAGTCTCATATTGACTACATTAAGGATTTGGGCGATGCCATCGAGCAGTCAATCCGCCGCATCGATGCCGGCGATGCCCAGGCCGTTTTCTTCTTGAATCCTACACCGATGAGCCATGTAAGGGCCGTCGCCGAAGCCGGCGAAAAGATGCCGCAGAAGTCCACCTTCTTCTATCCCAAAGTATTCAGCGGTCTGACCATTTACGTCGTGGGACCTGTACCGCAAAAAAGACACCGATACGATTTTTTGAAACAGGAGTGTTTACGATGACAGACTGGAAGAATCCCCCAAAACTTTTCATTCCGGGCCCGGTTCATGTCCTGCCGGAAGTGCTCCAGCAGCTGGCCCGTCCGACGCTGGGACACCGCAACAAAGAATACTCTCAGCTCCACAAAGAAACCGTCGATATGCTCAAGAAGATTCTCTTTACGGAGCAGCATATCTTTCTGTGCACCTCGTCGGCGTCGGGGATTTGGGAGGCCAGCATCCGCAACTGTGTCAAAAAGGATGAACCTGTCCTGTGTACGATGTGCGGTGCTTTCAGCGACAAGTGGGCTGATGTAGCGCGTTCGTGCGGCCGGATAGTGGATGAACTGAAGGTCGAATGGGGACAGGCCACAACCCCCGAACTGATTGATAAGGCCCTCTCCGCTAAGAAGTATGCGGCCGTCACCTTGGTCTATAATGAAACCAGCACCGGCCTGACCAATCCGGTTTATGAAATCAGCGAGATGATGAAGCGGAAATATCCGGATGTGCTGGTGTTTGTCGATGCTGTCAGCGGAATGGTCGGCCTGCCGATTCATTTCGATCAGTTGGGCTGGGATGTGGTGTTTGCTTCCGTTCAGAAGGCCTTTGCCATTCCCCCGGGGTTTACCGTAACAGCGGTGAGCAATCGGGCTTTGGAAAAAAGCAAGTCAGTCCCTGAACGCGGCTACTATTTTGATTTTCAGGCCTTTGCGAAGGCGGCCGAGAAAGACCAGACGCCGACTACGCCCTCCATTCCTCATATTATGGCTCTGCATTATCAGTGCACCCGCCTGCTCGAAGAGGGAATGGAGCACGTGTGGGCACGCCATAAGGAAATGGGCGACTACGCCCGCGCCTGGGCCAAAGAGCATTTAGCCCTCTTCTGCGAGGAAAAGTATGCCTCCAACACGCTCACAACGGTCAAGAATACCCGCGGAATTGATATTCCGGCTGTTATCAAGGCCGTTCAGGCCAAACACAATGTCCTCTTTGGAAACGGCTACGGCAAGCTGAAGAATGAAACCTTCCGCGTGGCCCACATGGGCGATATCACCCTCGAGGATTTAAAGCAGGTTTTGGCCTGGATTGAAGAGGAAATCCGCTAACCTGATTTTTATCATTGCAGCACTGGAAAAGGTCTGCCGGCACATCCGGCAGGCCTTTTTTTGTCCTTCTTGCATTTTAAACGGAATGCAGATAGAATGACCATCCTTGTCAAGAGGTACGAAAGATTCCTGAGGAGTCAAAAATGGCCAAAAATATTGCAATTGTTGGTGTGACCGGCGCGGTCGGTCAAGAATTTCTGCGGATTATTGAGGAGCGGAACTTGCCGTTTAACCACTGCAGAATGCTGGCATCCAGCCGCTCGGCAGGCAAGAAAGTTACCCTTAAGGGAAAAGAATATACGGTCGAAGAACTTACGCACGACAGCTTCAAAGGCGTGGATATCGCCCTGTTTTCAGCCGGCGGTGCCCGCAGCAGGGAATTTGCCCCCTCGGCTGTCAAAGCCGGAGCCGTCGTCGTCGATAATTCCTCCGCCTTCCGCATGGACCCTGATGTGCCGCTGGTTGTGCCGGAAATCAATCCTCAGGACATTTACAGGCACAAGGGCATTATTGCCAACCCGAATTGCACGACGATTATTGCCATTGTGGCGGTTTGGCCCCTGCACAAGGCCAACCCCGTCAGGCGAATGGTAGTCAGCACGTATCAGGCGGCCAGCGGGGCCGGCCAATCCGCCATGCTGGAACTGCTCCAGCAGGCCCGCGAGGTGCTCGAGGGCAAACCCGTAACGGTCAAAGCCCTCAAATACCAGTTGGCCTTTAACGTTTACTGCCACGATTCCAAAATCGGCCCCAACGGCTATAATGAAGAAGAGATGAAACTGGTCCACGAGACCCGCAAAATCTTCCATTGCCCCGACATCGCCATTACCGGTACGTGCGTGCGGGTGCCCGTGCTGCGGGCACACAGTGAGAGCATCAATCTGGAATTTTCTTCTCCCATCACCCCCGACGAGGTTCGGGAACTTTTGAGCACCGCACCCGGCGTGAAGATTGTCGATGATCGGCTCAACAATCGGTTTCCCATGCCTCTGGATGCAACCGGCAGGGACGAGGTGCTGGTAGGGCGGATTCGTCAGGATGAGTCTTTGCCGGATAACCGGGGCATTAATCTGTGGGTTTCCGGCGACCAAATCCGCAAAGGCGCTGCCCTGAATGCCGTTCAGATAGCAGAAAAATTGCTTTAGTTGTTTTGGATTTTCCGATACGCTGAAGGCCGGACGCAATCCGGCCTTTTTTATGCGATGAAGACGGCAAGAAAGATAAAACTGACCATTCAGTATAACGGGACTGCTTATCACGGCTGGGCGGTGCAGCCCGGCCTGCCGACTGTTCAGGGAACACTGGAAGAGGCCTTTGAAAAACTCTGCGGCCGAAGAGTCGAAGTAGTCGGTTCCTCCCGCACCGATGCCGGTGTTCATGCGTTGGCTCAGGCGGCTCACGTTGTCCTTGAGGATTGCCCCATTCCGACAGCCAACCTGCAAAAGGCCCTCAATCGTTTGCTGCCGGCCGATATTGCTGTCGCCGGCGTCGAAGAAGTGCCGGATTCCTTTGATGCGGTCCGCAGCACACGAGGCAAACTCTACCGCTATACCCTTTGCACACTGCCGATTCGACCCGTTCTTGAGATGCACCGGTGCTGGCATTATCCCTATCCGCTGAATGTCGAGGCGATGCAGCAGGCCGCCCGCTATTTGCTCGGTACCAAAGATTTCAAGTCGTTTGCTTCCGCCGCTGACTGTCGGCAGTCTTCCGTCCGGACGATTACCCTCTGTCGAGTGGAGCATACACCGCCGTGGATTACAATTGAAATTGCGGCGGACGGCTTTTTATATAATATGGTTCGCAATATTGTCGGTACACTGGTGGAAATTGGCCGAGGCCGCTGGCAGCCGGACCGGATCCATGCGATTCTGGAAGCCAAAAATCGTGCGGCGGCCGGCCCGATTGCCCCGCCGGGCGGGCTTTGTCTGATGCAGATATTCTATTAAGATGAAGATTGTCCACATTATTACACGGCTGGTGGTCGGTGGGGCACAGGAAAACACTCTGATTACCTGCCGGCTTTTGGCCCGCCGCGGGTATGATGTAACGCTGATAACCGGCCCGGCCGTCGGACCGGAGGGGGCCTTGTTTGAACAGACCCGCGACGCCGGCTATCAGGTGCTTGTTCTTGACGAACTTTGCCGCGAAATTCGCCCGTCGGCGGATTGGCCGGCCTATTGGAAACTCAAGCGGCTCCTTCGGCAGCTCAATCCCGATATTGTCCATACGCATTCGGCCAAGGCGGGTATTCTGGGACGCTGGGCCGGCTGGGCCCTGAAGGGCCGCCTGCCGGGCGGCGGCAAAAAACGCCCCTATGTGGTGCATACCGTTCACGGCCTGCCTTTTCATCCTTATCAAAGCAAACTGCTCAATCGTTTTTATATTGCCGTTGAAAAGGCCGCCGCCCGCCGGACGGATGCCTTTCTTACCGTGGCCGATGCGATGACGGAACAAGCGCGGGCTGTCGGCATCGGCCTCAACAAGCCCTGGACGACGGCCTATTCGGCTATTGAAGAAGAGCCGTTTCTCCATTCGCCGCCGCTGGAGGCAATCCAGGCCTTTCGCCGTCAGTACAATCTTCCGGCGGATGCCCTTGTGATTATCAAAATCGCTCGTCTTTTTCATCTGAAGGGTCATGACTTTGTAATTCGTTCGGCGCAGACCCTGGTGCAGGCCTGCCCGAATGTGTATTGGCTTTTTGTAGGCGATGGCGTGCTGATGGAGCAGCACAAAGAAGAAATACGCCGCCTGGGGCTTCAGGAACGGTTTCGTTTTACAGGGCTTCTGGCGCCGTCGCAGATTCCGCTGGTCATTCACGCCTCCGATATACTGGTGCATTGTTCGCTTCGCGAAGGACTGGCCCGCGTTCTGCCCCAGGCCATGCTCTGCGGCAAGCCGGTGGTCAGTTTCGATATTGACGGCGCGCGGGAGGTAGTCAATTCTTCCACCGGTTTTTTAATCGAGCCGGCGAATCTTCAGCAGCTGATTTATGCCTGCCGATGTCTGATTGAAAATCCCGCCTTGCGTTTGCAGCTCGGAGAACAGGGCCGCCGGTCGGTCATTCGCAAATTTGCACCCGATACCATGGTCGGTACGATCGAGAAGGTCTATCGTCAATTGCTGTCTGAATCATCGACGGACAAAGGCCGCAGATAAATCGCAGTCGGTCAACTTTCGCGGAAACGGGCCTTCTCGAGTTGATGGAGTTTTTTCCACATGCCTTTCCGGAAGAAGAAGAACAGCGTAACAGCCCGTGTAGCCCAGTCGGCGGCCGTAGCCAGCCACACGCCAACCAGCCCTTGCTTGAGAACAAACGCCAGCAGCCACGTGCCGCCTACCCGAACCAGCATCGTGCAAATCAGCCCTACAATCAGCGGTGTTTTGGTGTCGCCGGCACCGCGAAGGGCCCCGATAAATACAATGGTGATGGACAAAAAAGGCATTTCGAGAGCGGCCAGCCGCATGGCTGTCCCCGATAGGGAAAGCACTTCCGGCGTCGCGCCAAAAATCCGGACGATATACGGTCCTGCCGTCAGAAACAAAATGCTTAAACACATCATCAGAAGGCCGGTCGTAAACAGCAGTCGGCGAACGGCAATCTCGGCAATATGGTCCAGGTTGGCACCAATGGACTGGCCAACCATGGCGGTGGCGGCAATCGCAAGACCCCACACCGGCGTCGAAACAAAGTTTTCAATCTGCACAGTCAGCTGGTGTGCCGCCAGCACCGTCGTTCCCAGTTCGGCTACCAGCCGCAGAAACACCACGTTGGCGACGCTGTTAATGACGCGTTCCGCAAGAGCCGGCGCCGTCAGATACCACAGCCGCGAAAGCATGGTTTTCGAAATGTCGCGGAAGTGCGCCAGTCGTAACTGAATGCTTGCCGGTGACCACAGCCATCCGACGGACAGGATGGAACCGGCTGTACGGGAGAGTACTGTACCCCAGGCCACTCCGTAATAACCCAACTTGGGGGCTCCCCAGCCGAAGGCAAGCATGATGCTCGTGATGATGTTGATCAGATTCATCAGCAGCGAAATCCACATGGCCCGCATCGTGTCCCCCTTGCTTCGATGGATGCCGTTGCTGATGAACATCGGCAGGCCGAAGACGCAGGAGGTCATCAGGATAGAGAGGTAGCGGGAGCCGACGGCAACGACATCAGGAGAGCCGCCCATCACGCGGACAATCCATTCGGAACTGAGAATGCCCAGAACAGCGATGCCGGCTGCCGATGAAAACGCGATAAGCAGCGACAGCGCTGCAAACCGGCAGGCGGTTCGGCGGTCTCCCTCACCCCACGAACGGGCCACAATTGAGGATGTGGAAATCGACAGCGCAATAAAAGGGGCGTTCACGAAAAACATCGCAATGCCCGATAGGGCGGTGGCGGCCAGATATGTTTCATTGCGCAGCCAGCCCACAATCAGCGTATCAACCAAAAAAACCGTTGACGCCAGAGAATATTCCATAATCGCCGGTATTGACAGCACTGTCAGTGTGCGGTTCAGATATCGCAGCCGCAAATCAAGCCGCCGAGGGCCTTCTTCAACAGAGATGACCTGATTTTCCGTCATGAATCCCCGATTTGTCTTTCGGTTCAGCACAAAAAGAACTAATGTAGAATATTCTTGTCGAAATTGCAATTGGAAAAATGGCCGGATAGAACCTGGATGCCCAATTTTCAGACCCTTTCCCTTCATATTCTTCTTGCAATTATTTATCCAAAATCCTACACTGCAAGCCGTATAGAAAACTACGGTTTTTTTCAACTTAAACCGCCGTCTCTGTAATCGAATGAATCATTGTGAGCAAAACCGAATGAAGCAAACCGATTTCGTTCATCAGCCCATCATGGCTGTAGCCGAGAAGGATGTAGTGACGCTGAAAAAGGACTTTACGGTTCAGCAGGCACTGGATGACATCCGCAGCCGCCGCTTGGGCGAGCGCATTGTTTATTTTTATGTGGTCGATGACGACGGCAAATTGGTCGGCGTCCTGCCAACCCGGCGTTTGCTCACCGCGCCGCTGGACAAACGCCTTTCAGAAGTGATGCTCAACGAGGTCATCACGCTTCCCCACAGTGCAACGGTGCTGGATGCTTTTGAAATGTTTTCCGTTCACCGCCTTCTGGCCTTGCCCGTCGTTGATGAGCAGGGGCGGATTGTGGGAGTCGTAGATATCGGCTTATTTACCGATGAGATGTTTGACATAGCCAAACGCGAGCAGCTCCAGGAGGTCTTTGAACTGATTGGATTCCGTATCTCCCAGGTGCGGGAAGCTTCACCGGTGCGTGCGTTCCGATTCCGATTTCCCTGGATGCTGGCCACCATCTCTAGCGGGACAATCTGTGCCCTGCTGGCCGGTGCTTATGAAGTAACACTCTCGAAAAGTCTGGTGCTTGCTTTTTTCCTGACTCTTGTGCTTGGGCTTGGTGAAAGCGTGAGCATGCAGTCGATGACGGTCACGATTCAGACCCTGCGTTCGATGCAGCCGACGCTGCGCTGGTATATCACTTCGTTTTTCCGGGAGGCGATTATTTCGCTGCTGCTCGGCATCGCCTGCGGCTCCTCGGTGGGGTTGATTGTCTGGCTCTGGCGGCGGGAGGGCTTGGCCGCTGTCTCGATAGGCACCAGCATTATGCTCTCTCTGTTCGCGGCCTGCTGTTTGGGATTGAGCGTCCCGACAGCCCTGCATGCCCTGAAACTGGATTTGAAAGTTGCCGCCGGTCCGATTACCCTCGCCCTGGCGGATATTTGTACCGTCCTTCTTTATTTTTCAATTGCGGCCCTGCTCCTGTAAGGAAAACCGATGAAGATTGTGGCAGACCAGAACATTCCCTTTGTCAAAGAATGTTTTGCTTCACTCGGCGAGGTCTGGGTGTACCCGGGCCGGCAAATCACCTCTCAGACGGTGCGGGATGCGGATATCCTGCTGGTGCGGAGCATCACGCCGGTAAATGAAGCGCTGCTGGCGGGCAGCCGCGTGAAATTTGCAGCCACGGCAACCATCGGCACCGACCATGTGGATACAGCATATCTGGAGCGGGCCGGCATCGGTTTTGCTTCCGCCCCGGGCTCCAACGCCAACAGTGTGGCTGAATATGTCACGGCGGCCCTCCTGCTGCTCGGCCGCAAATACCGCTTTACCCTCGAGGGCAAAAGTATCGGCATTATCGGCGCCGGCAATGTCGGTTCCCGTGTAGATATCAAATGCCGTGCCCTGGGGATGAAGACCGTTCTTAATGATCCGCCCCTGGCCCGCTGTACGGCAGATCCCAAATACCGCCCCCTCGAAGAGACCCTTGCCTGTGATATCGTAACGCTCCATACGCCGCTGACCAAGGAAGGACCCGATCGGACATTTCATCTGGCAGACGAGACGTTCTTCTCCCTCCTTAAGAAAGGGGCGGTGTTTATCAATACCGCCCGCGGAGCGGTGATGGACAGCGAAGCCCTCAAAAAAGCGATGAAGGCAGGCAAGACCGCCGGCGTCGTGCTGGATGTCTGGGAGAATGAACCCGCGCCCGACCCATGGCTGGTGCGCAGTGTGGATATTTCCACGCCGCATATTGCCGGCTATTCTTTTGACGGCAAGGTGAACGGCCTGCTGATGATTTACCGCGCGGCCTGCGCCTTTTTTAAGGTTCCCCCGCAGCACACCGAACAGGATTTTCTGCCGCCGCCGGCTGTAGCGGAGATACAAATCACAAACGAGCAAATTCAGTCAATGTCCGAAGAAGCCCTGCTCCACGAGACGGTCCAGCAGGTTTATCCGATTGGGCGGGATGATTTTAATATGCGCGAGATTCTCCAGGTGCCCGAGCCGCAGCGAGGGGCCTTCTTTGACCAGCTCAGAAAAGATTATCCCGTCCGCAGGGAGTTTCAGAATACCGTGGTAAAACTGCCTGGCGGTGCGGCCTCTCTGGCCGGCAAACTGGCTGGCATCGGGTTTCAGGTTTCGAAATGGTAAATGTTCCCCCCATACTCCAGTGGCCCGCCGGCCGGCTGGATTTTTCTGCCGGCCCGCTGGTTATGGGCATTCTCAATATTACGCCGGACTCCTTCAGTGACGGCGGCCGCTTCCTCGATAAAGACAAAGCCGTTGCAGCCGGTATTCAGATGGCCCGCCAGGGCGCGGCGATTATCGATGTCGGAGCCGAATCAACCCGCCCCGGCGCCTCACCGGTGCCTGTCGAAGAGCAGATTCGGCGGGCCGTGCCCGTGATTAAGGAACTTTCAGCCGGAATCAATATTCCAATCAGCATAGATGCCAAAGATGCCGATGCCGCCGAAGCAGCCGTAAAGGCAGGCGCTTCAATTTTGAACGACATCACTGCACTGGCGGACGAGCGAATGGCTCAGCTGGCCGTCCGATACCAGCTGCCGGTGATTCTGATGCATATGCAGGGCACCCCGGAAACAATGCAGGTGCAGCCGCACTATGAAAACGTAGTCCGCCAGGTGAAGGAGTTTTTGGCCCAGCGGGCCGCATGTGCCCAGGCAAGCGGGATTCCGGCCGAGCGGATTTTCGTGGATCCGGGCATCGGCTTCGGCAAGACAACCGAGCACAATCTGCTGCTGCTGAACCAACTGGGACAAATCACCTCCTTGGGCTATCGGGTTTTGGTAGGGCTCAGCCGCAAGCGATTTCTCGGAGAAATTACCGGTAAACAGGAACCCAAAGAGCGGCTTTTCGCCACAGCCGCAGCGGTCGCCTTGTCTGCTGCCCAGGGGGCATCGATTGTCCGCGTGCACGATGTTGCCCCCATGGTGGATGTGGTAAAGACGGCCTATGCCATTGCCTCTGCGGCGGGCTCGTCCTTTGCAACATAAAAAATGAACTTACCTTCGGTCGGAACTGCTAAGGAGAAGGCGGGCTTTGATTTTTCATCTGTTGGCGGGTGAGATAAAGCTGTTCCTGAATAAGTTTTCGGTTGGCGCTGATAAGGTCGGCCAGAATGCCCAGCACCCACAGCAGAAAAGTGAGAATCAGAAGAATCGCCGCCAGCAGAAGAGACTGAATATGTCCGCGCCCGTCGCCGCTGAAGAAAAAGTACAAATACCGAAGACACAGCGCCAGCCCAAATATGCCGGGCACAAGCGACGCATACAGAAATGTCCGCAGCGGTTTATAGGTAATGTAAGACCGCAGGATAATCGAGGCGGAGCGGCCGATATAGCGGGGCGTAGAGGAAATCAGACGGGAAGGGCGGGTCTGAGGATTGACGCGGATCGGCACAGAGCCGATTCGCAGGTCCATATGTCCGGCCTGAATAATCGTTTCAAGGGTATAGGTATAGCGGTTGAATACATGCACTTTCATGGCGGCTTCAGCGGAATACGCCCGAAAGCCGCTGGTGGTGTCCGGGATGTCCGTACCGGAGAACTGGCGGACAATCAGACTGCCGATCTGCTGAAGTTTCTTTTTGCACCAGCTGAAGTCTTTGATGGTTTCGATGGGCCGTGCTCCGACAACGATATCGAGTTTGCCTGCAAGGATAGGCCTAATCAGCTCAGGAATGCAGCGTCCGTCATACTGGTTATCGCCGTCCGTGTTGACGATAATGTCGGCACCCAACTGGGCGGCATACTGAAGCCCCCGCAAAAACGCAAAGGCCAGCCCCCGATTGGAGCCGAGCGGAAGAATATGATGAACCCCAAGCCGGCGGGCTAACGGAACAGTGCCGTCGGTGCTGCCGTCGTCGATAACAAGGTATTCGATGGTGTCAATACCTTCGATTTGCCGGGGCAGGTCGGCGATGACCTGCGGCAGGGTGGCTTCTTCATTATAGCATGGGATTTGGATAATCAGTTTCATCGCTGTTTCCCAAAAACAGAAATGACTATACTTGGACACTTCGGCCCTGTCCACAAAAAATCCGCCGCAGACACCGACGAAAGACTTGCACGGTGACTCTGCCGAAGGATATAGTGAAAAGGAAACTCTGCGGAGGAAATAAGATGGTCGAATCGAAAAACCCTTATTATGCGGCGGATTACGATGATTTGATTCGATTTATCACCTACTATCATCAGATAGACTTAATTCGCCGGCTGGGGGTTCGGGAACTTCTGGAGGTCGGCTGCGGCAATCGGACAGTGTCGGCTTATCTGGGCTGGCATGGGGTAAAGGTGATCACGTGTGACTTGGATGCAGATTTGAGGCCGGATGTGGTGGGGGACATTCGGCATCTGCCTTTTAAAGCGGATTCATTTGAAGCGGCGGCGGCTTTTGAGGTGCTTGAACATCTTCCGTGGGAGCAAGTGGATGCGGCCCTGAAGGAACTGCATCGGGTCAGCCGTCATTATGTAGTTTTGTCCGTCCCTTATTTGCCGCTTTATTTCGAGATGGTGGTTCGGTTCCCCTTGCTGAGGCAGATGGCAGGCAGGCCGTATCTGGATTTGTTTGTTGGCCTTCCTTTTTCGTGCTTTCGCCGCTGCAGTCCTTCTCATCACTGGGAACTGGGGCTGCCGGGGTATTCGCTGCGGCGGTTTCGGAGAAAATTGATGTCCTTTTTCCGCATTGAACGAGAACTGAGACCTGTTTTGCATCCGCTTCATCGGTTATTTGTATTGACCAAGTGCCCGGAAAAGGATTCCTGATGCGGATAGTTGACGAAGGGCAGCCCTCAGAGGACCGGGGATGCTGATTCACATCTCAGCCGATTTTTTAGAACTTCGCCGACGCAGAAACTCTGCTGCGCTTTGGAAAAGACACCTGAAATCCTCCGGCCCAATCAGCAGACGGCGCAGCGGTGTTCCGCTTTGGCGATGATAGCAGCACACCCAGAAGAGGGTGGAAAAAAGATAAGATAATGTGCTGGCGACAGCCGCCCCGATGATAGTCCACAGCGGAATCAGCAGCAGATTCAGCACCAGATTCAGCGAGAAGGTCAGATAGCCGTTGATAACACTGAATTTTGGTTTTTGGCGTGCGGCCATATCGCCAGCGAGAATATCTGCAGCGCTGACGACGGCAACACCGGCGATGAGAATCCAAAAGGGTGCGATAGCGCCGGCATAGGGCTTGCCGAGGAGAAACCAAATGGCGGCGGTCCCCACGCAGCCGTAGGGAACCAGCGACAGCAGAGTAAACAGGCAGGTCAGCCGGAAAACCTGAGGCACCTCGGCCTGCCGATTTTTCAAATCGCTGGACAAATGAGGAAGAAAAGCCATCGAAACGGCATTGGGCAGAAGGCGAAGCCGCTCAGCCAGCGACGCAGCAATCATATACTGCCCGAGCTGCTCGAGCGGCGCCATAAAACCAAGCATAAATTGATCCTGATAAAGAAGAAGAAATCCGGCGATGTGAGACAAACTCATCTGAACGCCGAAGCGAAGGGTCTTTTTCAGCAGAGGGCCGCTTTGGGCGGTCCATCGCAGATTCAGATATGGCCGAAGATAGCGGAGAGCCAGCCCAATCCCCGGCAGACAGCAGAGGATAGACAGAACCATAACAGTTGTTACGGTTAACGGCCCGCGGATAAGAAAAACCAGCAGCAGTATCAGCAGCGAGACCGTCTGAATCAATTGGACGCGGACGGACCGGCTGATTTGTCCGCACCCGCGGACCAGGGTCATCAGATTCTGAGCCAGCATAAAAAAAGGAGTATAAGCAATGCTGAGAATGATGAGGCCGCCCGTCATGGCGGCAAATTGCCCTTTGGGAATGGGAAGGGCAAAAAAGAGATACTGCACCAGACCTGCCAGGGCGGCGCCGACGATACTGAGCAGAATAGTAAAGACAAAAAGCTCGCGGCGACGCTCCGGATAAAGACCGGGAAAAGCAGCGTTGGAGGTCTCCAGCCCGAAACTGAATATTTTGCTCAGAATCAAGGGAAACAGCTGAGCCAGCCGCAGAAGCCCCCGGTCCGCCGGCCCCAGAAGGCGGGCGGTCAGAAGGGCGACAGCTGCCATCAGCAGTGAAAACAGCACGTTGCCTGTCAGTTGGGTGCCGATGTTCTTTTTCAGAGAAGCGCTGCTCATACGGAAGAAGACCCCGGCGTTGAGTTTGCAGAGGAGCCGTCGGGAGGATGCTTTATCAGATGCCAGCCGCCGGCGGCCAGTCCCAGACCGATAGTTACCACCATGGTGATTATGCGGCTCAAAAGGGAAACGAGAATCCCTTCGGCCATGCCGATGTGGAGTTGCTCAGCAAGAAACCCATAGGCCAATTCTTTAATGCCGAGATTGCCCCCGGGCGTAATCACAATCCGATTGCACAAACCCAGTACCGCCAGAAACAAAGCGACGCCGGATGGGTCAATAGGCAGTCCCAATCCGTAAAAACAGCCGAAAATGACGACGGCGGAGAACAAAAAGGACAGGAATCCGCCGCTCGACAGAATGAGCAGAAAAACAGGGTCTTTGAGGCCGGTTAGAATGGCTG
The DNA here is from genome assembly GCA_937868095.1 of uncultured Phycisphaerales bacterium. GTDB lineage: Bacteria > Planctomycetota > Phycisphaerae > Sedimentisphaerales > Anaerohalosphaeraceae > JAHDQI01. Next base: position 88,030 of record CALMLO010000027.1, read on the forward strand.
AAGAAAGTTCGAGAAATCGCCGGTGTGCCCACCCGGAAAGGCGGCCGGAGAGATGCACGGACCCCAGGAGTTTTCCCAAAAGCAGCGGCACGACGACGAAGCAGACCAGAACCGCCAGAATCAGCAGCGCCGCATTGATCCCCAGCACTTCCAGATGGGGGGCGGCCGCAGCGATGACAACGGCCCCGAACAGCAGAAACAGACACGTGTCCAGCCATGTGATAAACAAAGCACTGGCCAGAAATTTGGCGATGGAAACACTGTATTCTTTCTTAAAAACCCAGGCACGGTAAAGATTGCCCGTCTGGCCGGCCATCAAACTGAACAGACGCGAAATCAGAAAAAACCGCACCCACGAGCGGAAAGGAATCTGCAAACCGGTTTTCTTGCGGACAACATGGCGGAAACGAAAAATGTAAAGCAGATTGTTCAGAATGGTAACCAGAAACAGCACCGCCAGAAGCGGGGCCGACAGATTCCGCAGAGAGGCCAATTGGCTCTTGTTTTGCAGGAGGAACCACACGACATACGCCAGAACGGCAAGAGCGGCGGCCCAGCGCAGCATTCGGAATATGCGAACGGCGGGGCGGGAACGCATGGGGCTATCCAGCCCTGGCTCAGCAGAACCAGACAACGATGAAAATAGACTTTCGTGCTCCAAACGACTTTTTCCTGTTGCGGCAGACTTTATATACGGGGGTTCAAAAAAGTCAAAATATTTTTATTAGAGTCTGTCCGCTCTGTTTCTGTTTTAATGTAATAAAATCCCTGCCTGTTCCTGTTGCTGATGGACCCGGCGAATGCGCAGCGCCATATACGGCTTGCCGGGCAGGGGTACCGAGCGGCCGTCTTTGTCGGCAAAAGTGTAGTCGTCTTTCTTCCTGATTTCAAATACACCCTCAACCGGAGTGATGGTCATACTCCAGGTGTCAATCACCTCAACCGTGAATTTCATCCCTTCCGACAGATCTGCTTTGTACAGTTCAAACGGCCATTCGGTGAAAGTTTCCCGGCCAAAGTATCCAAGATAGTACTCGCCGCCTTTTCCGGCGAAAGGAAAATCCTGCCACTTGTCGATCGGCTCCAGTCCCTCCGGCGGTCCTTCCTCCATAATCTTTCGCAGGAAGGCAAGCCGCGGAGGACTCTGGCCATGCAGAAGGCCGCCTTTGGCCCACCAGATAATATCATCGGGATGAAGATAAGTCTCGCCGTGTCCGACATAGGTGCCGGCAATTGTACCCTCCCAAAACCGGAGCACCATTTCCTCCGCCGAGAGGTTGCCCCATCGCTGCGGCAGATTGCCCTCGTATTTGACTTCATCGAACACGATCGGCTTGTAATAGACGTCCCGGTAAAGGACGGCACGGCCGTAATCCTCGACCGCGGAGCCGTTCTGGATACTGGCGTGAGTCACCCACGGCTGCGTATGGTTGTAGAGAAGAGTACCGTTGTGGATGGAACGAAGATGACCGTAAGGATCGCCGGCCTGGACAATCTGAAAAAATCGATCCCAGTCAGCCGGTGTTTTCTCCTTCATAAAATCGTACTCGTTGGCCATCGACCACCAGACATTGCGGAAGGCCGCCAAACGTGCGGCTGTATAACGAAGATAGCGCTCATCCGCCTCTTTGGGCATGCGGTCAAAACCCCAATGGCCCTTATCGTAAGGGTGAAAGAGAATGATATCCGCTTCTATCCCCATCTCGCCAAGCTGCTGAACCCGCTTTTCAAAATGGCGGAAAAACTCCGGATTCAATCGCGTAAAATCCCACCTCGAAGGCGGTGTCCCTTCAAATGGATATAAGGGCGGCTCACTTTTATTGTAGGAATACCATTTGGGAAAGACGCAGAAGCGGATTTTATTGAACGGCGATTTAGACAGTGTCTGCAGCGTCTGTTCCTGCAGTTGTTCGGTCTGATGGACCCACGCATAACATGTGGTTCCAATCGGGCGATACGGCGTGCCGTCGGCATAGGCAAAATGAAACGTGTTGACAACCCGCACCGGTCCATGATTTCCTTTCCCCGGCCGAAGCGCCCGCAAAGAACCGGTTTTCCCCGACAGACCGGGATGGCTGCTTTGAGTTTCGTAGGTCCACAACCCCTGGGCGGGGGGACTGAAGCGGATGCGGTATATCCCGTCCCCGTCATAGAAACCGAATACTTTTATACTTCGGCTGTCCTGAGTAAATACCGCCGTCAGTTCCACATCCGCAAACGGATTTCCATCGGCAGGCCCCTCAAAGGATGCTTCAAACACGCCCCACTGTTCTGCCGCAGCGCTTTCTCCGTATGCATGGATTCCTGCAGGCAAAATCAACAGGACAGCCAGCCAACTGCCGACCCGACTCGGCAGGTCTCCGGTTTTTCTTGAATTTAGCAGCATTCGAAAATCTCCTTGTTAGGGGGATTGTCCTATATATAGAATCCGCATCTTTGACAATTTCCAAATTGCTGTTTTGGCTTGAATTGTAGCAGATTTTTCTCTATACCGATAGGGGTTTTTGGGAAATGGAGAGCAAGACAGGTTTGGGAATTGTTCGGCTGGGAGAAAATCAGTGAAGATATTGATCGACCTTGGCCATCCGGCCCATATTCATTTTTTCCGTTTGGCCATTGAGCAGCTTTGTCAGCGGGGCTGCCAGGTGCTGCTGACCGTGCAGCTGAAGGATGTAATGCGGGAACTTTTGGACGCCTATGGACTGGCTTATGAGCGGGTGGATAATCCGGCAATGCCCCCGATGCTGCGGCCGCTGAAAGTGGCCGTGCGGGATTCCCGGCTGCTGCGGGTGATGCGGCGATTTCAGCCGGATGTGGTTTCCGCAATCGGGGGGATGTGGGCCGCCCAGGCAGCGTTTCTCTATGGGTGCCCTTCGGTGGTGTGGGACGATACGGAACATCACAAATGGGGACATCGGGCCTGCTGGCCGTTTGCTTCGGTGATTTACAGTCCCGACTGTTATCTTCTCAAACCCGTCCGCAAACAGATGCTTTATCCGGGCGTGCATGAACTGGCTTATCTTCATCCCAGCCGGTTTGAGCCGAGTGCGGAAGTGGTTCGCTCGGTCGGACTGAATCCTCAGCAGCCGTATGCTATTGTCCGCCTGGTAAGCTGGGAGGCGGTGCACGATATCGGCCAGCACGGCTTTCAGAAGGAGCGGCTGCTGGCTTTTTTGCGTCGGCTGGAGCCGCTTGTACAGCCCCTCATTACTTCGGAGAAACCCCTCCCGCCGGAGCTGGAACCCTATCGGCTGAACATTCCGCCCCATCTGATTCACCATATCCTTGCATTTGCCTGTTTGTGTGTGGGAGAGGGGGCTACCATGCTCAGCGAGGCAGCTCTGCTGGGTACCCCCGGGGTGTTTGTCAGTACCCTCCGTGCCGGCACGCTGAACCGCCTCGAGCAGTTCGGTCTTTTGAAGCAGACCTCAGATATGGAGCAGGCCCTTCAGATGGCTCTGGAATGGCTGAACGATGCCCAGGCGAAAGAAAAATGCCGCAAACGGCTCCAGGAGTATCTGAAGGGGCGAATGGACGTAACGGATTGGATTGTTCAAGTACTCGAAAAATATGGCCGCCGCTCATAGGCGGGCCTTGAACTCATCGAGAAGAATTTGGACGATTTTTTCGGCGGCCTTGCCGTCCCCGTATTCCTGTCTGTCTCTGTCAGATGACGGCCGCTGAAGGGAGCCGGCCGCCCGGACAATTTGCTGTGCGTCGGCTTCTGCAAGCGTATTCCAGCCCGAGTGGACTGTTTCGGGCCATTCCGTTCGGTCGCGGAAAGTCAGACAGGGTACCCGAAGAAAATACGCCTCTTTCTGAACACCGCCGGAGTCCGTAAGAATGGCTCGGGCGTTTGTCTCAAGGGCGAGCATCGTCAGGTACGAAACCGGTTCAAGGAGATGGAAACGAGGACTCAGCCGCAGAGTCATCTGCTCCAGCCGAGCCGCCGTGCGCGGATGCAGCGGCAGCAGAACCGGTGCGAGCGTCTCAGCAATGCGGCTGAGACCGGCGATGATTTGTTCAAGCCGGCCTGCATCATCCGTGTTTTCGGCGCGGTGAATGGTAGCCAGAAAATAACCGCCGGCCGCCAGCCCGAATCGCCCCAGCAGTGCCGAATGTTGCGGCTGAAGTTGGCGGCGGTAAAAAAGAAGGCAGTCGTACATAACATCGCCGGTAAGAAATACGCCGCTGTAAATGCCTTCCTTCTGCAGATTTTCGACGGCGGTGCGGGTCGGACAAAACCGAAATTCACAAATCTGGTCGGCGACGAGACGATTGATTTCCTCCGGCATCCGGCGGTCATAGGAACGCAGGCCGGCTTCGATATGGGCTGTCGGGATGTGCTGCTTGACGGCCGCCAGAGCCCCCGCCAGTGTGGTATTGGTGTCGCCGTAAACCATGCACAAGTGCGGCCGCTCCCATTGCAGCACCTCTTCAATCTTTTCGAGCATCCGGCCGGTCTGGGCGCCATGGTCGGCGCTGCCGACGCCGAGAGAATAGGCAGGCGCAGGGATGGCCATTTCCTCAAAAAAGACGGCGGACATATTCTCGTCATAGTGCTGGCCGGTATGGACGATTTTCTCCTCAATAACCGGCCGCATCGAGCGCCGATTGAGAGACTGAATAGCACGGCTGACCGCCGCGGCCTTGATGAATTGAGGACGGGCTCCAAGAATAGTCAGAATGCGAAGCGCAGCAGTCATGATTTTGCCTCTTGTTTGGGTTGTCGGCGGTCTTTGCCGGCGGCCAGGTCGGCAAAGAGGGTCAGCATCCACTCGGTCAAGTCGATGCACTCACGGAGCATTTGCTCCCGCCGGATTTTCCATTGACTCTTCAGATTGGGAGTATGGAGCCATTCATCCAGACAATTCATCAAGCGGTCAAACTCAGTCGGCAGAAAGCCGGCGGTCAGACGCCAGTGCTCATCCAGCACTTTCAGCACGCTGAGACGGCCGACAAAAGTATTGCACCGTATCGAAGGAGTGCCCAGCATCGCCGCTTCAACGCTCATCGTCTGGCTGTCGCCTATCAGCATATCCGCAAAGGCCAGCACATCCAGCATCCGTTCAGGAGCAGTGGGAAGAAGATAGGGTTTAAGAGACGGCTCCACGGTCGATTCAGCACTGATAAAGACCTGTCCGTGGGCGGCCAGTTTTTCGACAATCTGACAGGCCTGCGGCGTGCTCAGCCCCTTTTGGCCGATGTCGTGATGGGCCTTCAGGGCCACCAGCCGCACCACAAAATACCGCTCCCCCTCCCGAAGCCCAAGGTCGGAAACAATAGACGGCTCCGGACGGAAACGATTGGGGTGGAGGTAGGCCAGTTCGTGAAATCCCGGATAGGTGAGATGCTTGCGCCCATGGTTTTCGCTGGTGAGCCATTGCGGCGTAATGATGTAGTGGGCCCACGGATAGCCCAGCCGGGCCATCAAAGGAATGACCGCCGCATCATCTTCTTCAAAGATGCACGCCTTGGCCCCGCACACCCGCGCCGCCGGCCCGATGGAAATGGACGTTCCGGCCATGATGTCGATTTTCTTTCGAAACCCCTTTTGCGTTGCCAGCCAGGCGGCTCGCAGGGTTTCCATAGCCAGCGTCGGCAGCCCAGCCGTGCCGCGTCGGGGGATTAGAGTATATTCCCAGCCCGTGCTCTCGAGCAGTTGGGGGAGGCAGTCTTTTTGTCGGGCAAGGATGTCCACCCTATGGCCTTGCGACTGGAGTTCGGCAATAGCGTTTTTGAACAGATGAAAATGAGCGGGATGAAGCAAATCAAACAAAACTCTCATGCAGACCCCAGCATTTCCTGAATCGCCTTTCCCAGCGGAGGACGAAGAATGCCTTTTTCCGTAATGATGGCGCTGATTCGTTCGGCCTCGGTTACGTCAAAAGCCGGATTATACACGTCGATGTCGGGTGGGGCAATGAGGTTTTGACCGCATCGGCGGACCTCCTCAGCCGGACGTTCTTCAATAGGAATTTGACAGCCCGAGCGGATAGATAAGTCAAAGGTACTCAGCGGGGCGGCGATATAAAACGGGATTTTATAGCAGGCCGCCAGAATGCTCAGCGGCAGTGTGCCGATTTTGTTGGCCGTATCACCGTTGGCGGCGATACGGTCGGCACCGACAAGCACGGCCTGCACTTTGCCGGCTTTCATCACAGCGCCGGCCGTATTATCGCAAATCAGCGTCGGTGTAATGCCGTACTGCTGGAGTTCCCACGCCGTCAGTCGAGCCCCCTGCAGAAGCGGCCGCGTTTCATCAACAAACACTCGAAACCGTTTGCCGGCCTGAAAGGCGGTGTAGAGCACGCCCAGGGCCGTGCCGATGCCGCACGTCGCCAGCGCACCGGCATTGCAGTGGGTGAGAACCCCGCCGCCGTCGGGAATAAGCGCCTGCCCGTGCTCACCGATGGCCCGGCAGGTTTCGATATCCTCGCGGAGGAGACGATGGGCCTCGTGGAGTAGATGACGGCGAAGGTCTTCCCCGTCGGCATCGGGGTTTTGCGCGGCAAAGGTGCGGGCGGCCTTCTGCATTCGTTCCAGTGCCCAGAAAAGATTCACGGCGGTCGGTCGGCTGGAAGCCAGCTGTGCAGCAATACGCTCAACCGCAGCCAAACCTTCCGAAAGTCCGCCAGGTTTAGTTTGTGCAAGACCCGTGCAAACACCGTACGCCGCGGCAATGCCGATCGCCGGAGCCCCGCGGACGGCCAGCGTGCGGATGGCTTGAACAACGTCTTCAACGGTTCGGCACGAGAGCGTTTCAACGGCGGCAGGCAGTTTGCGCTGATCCAGCAGAATCAGGACCCCTTCAATATCTCCTTCCCATCGCACCGTCGAAAAAGGATGTTCCGCTTGCGTTTTCATATTCAGACGCCCAGCAGAAATCTGGCCGTTGAGAAGTAAATCAGCAGGCCGGTAATATCAACAATGGTAGTCAGCGCCGGGCTGGCAACAACGGCCGGGTCGTACTTAAAGCGGGCAACCAGAAGCGGAAGAGCAGCCCCGATGAGAGTGGCCGTAATCACCTGCAAACTTAGCGATGCTGCAATAGCCAGCGCAATCCTGCTCAGGGAGAACCCCAGGGGGATTTCAACATTGCGGGATAAAAACACAACCTTGACGTAGGAAAGCACACCAAGAACAATGGCGATGGCCAGCGCAATCTTCAGTTCTTTAAACAGCACGCGTAAAAAATCTTTCGGCTGAATCTGCCCCAGAGCCAGCGCCCGCACAATAACCGTTGCCGATTGACTGCCTGTATTGCCGCCGGTATCCGCAATCATCGGCATATACAGCGCCAGAATGAGCAGGTTCACCAAAGTGGTTTCGAAATTGTGAATAATCATTCCGGAGAAAAGTCCCAGAATTGCCAGAGCGACCACCCAATAGACCCGATTCTTGAAGTGCTTCCACCACGGAGTTCGCAGGTAATCGGTGATTTCGTGGGAGCCGGCGATGGCCATCAGTTTTTCCATGTCTTCGGTCTGTTCCTGACGGATAATGTCGATGGCGTCATCATGGGTAACAATCCCGACCAGCACCCCGTTTTCATCCACAATCGGAATGGCAATCAGGTCATATTTTTCAATCAGCCGGGCGACCACTTCCTGATCATCATCGACACGAGCACAGATAATATCCGGATGCATAATCTCCCGCACCAGCTGGTTTGGTTTGGCGGTAATCAGGTCCTTTAAGGAAACAAATCCGATCAGTCGGCGGTTTTCGTCAATTACATAAATATAGTAAATAGTTTCTTTCGACGGCGCCTGCAGACGAATCTGTTCAATGGCCTGCAAAGCAGTCAATTCCGGCCGAAGCACCGCATAATCGGTGCTCATCACCGCCCCGGCGGTTCGTTCTTCATAGGAAACAAGTTTGCGGATATCTTCGCGTTCCGCCTTGGCAACCAGCGGAAGGATTTCTTCAAGGAGAGTTTTATCCAACTTTTGCACAAGGTCGGCCCGGTCGTCCGGCGCCATCTCTTCCAGAAGACGGGCCATATCCTTTCGGCTGGGGCCGGTCGCCAGCTCCACCTGTTTGTCCAGGTCAAAGAAGGAGAAGATTTCCGCCCGCAGCGGCGGTTCCAGCAGATGCAGAATCTGCCAGATTTCCGACGGCTCCAGACCGCAGATAAGTTCAGCGATGGCAGCCGGGTGGTTTTGCTGGCAGAACTTGCGAATGGTTTCCGTATCGTTTTCGGCCAGCAGTTCTCGTAATTCCGGTATCAGGATGGGATTGGTCATCGTCTGCCTCCCGTGCCGCAGCAGGGTCAGGACGGCGGAAGGCAGACGGAAGATTCACAAGAGAAATACGCCCGTCTTCCCTGCCGCCCTTTCAATCTGCAATGGGTCTGGTTCGTCCTGTTTATTTTCTGAATTTTTCTTCATTCTGCTCCTCAGGCAGCTGTTATCCGGCTTTCGCACTGTTTTCGGCTCCCTGCTGCCAAACAAAGATAGAAAATTATACTTTTTTGGAGGAAGATGTGCCAACAGCGGAATCGGTATTTTTTCAATTTTTTTCAACAGCAGAGAGTTCGTGATGCTCTGCGTTCCCGCTGACGCAGGGGGAGGGGGAAACAGACAGCGATTGCGGCTTTCTTCTCCTGCGGGGATGCGGCAGCAGCCATAATAAATGGACCAAAAGTGCCCCGAGGAGCGCCGCAGCAGCAGCAAAGACCAAAGACCCCGTCCACAGATACATCCCATTCAGAAGCAGCTGGCCGCCTCTGCTTTCGGTTTGATGAAGTTGGAGAAAAGATTGAAAAATCTCGATATGTTCTATCAGATATTTGCCGAGTTCCCACTCTGCCGTGTACACCGGCACAGCGGTGAGCGGATTGGTCAGCCAGCAGGCGGCGATTGCAATCGGAAGGTTGACTTTCAGCAGAAGCGTTCCGATGACGGCCATAGTCATCTGAAAGCCCAGCGTCGGAGTAAAGGCGATAAACAGGCCGAAGGCCAGTCCCCCCGCGATGGAGCGGCGGTCGGTACGCCACAGCAATTTGTGAAATAATGTTTGGCCCCAGAAGCGGTGCAGACGGCTTCCTTCGAGGTTTTTTCTCATTAAGGCCTGTTTTTTACGCCAAAACTTGAGCAGCATAAAAGGGATTTCCAAACAATAAAATCACCCCTGCAGAAAGTTTGCAGACCGACACCCCAATCATAGGGCAATTTTCAGTTATGTCAATGAAGAATCCCTGCGGCTTGCGGGTCAGATGCCTCCTAACGACGCGGTCACATTCAGAGCGTTAAAAAGAATATGCATAAAGATGGGCTGAAGGAGGGAGCCGCTTTTTTCATACGCATAGCCCAGCCCAAAGGAAAGAATCAGCAGAGCAGGCAGGTGGGTCGGGTAGGGGTGCATCATCGCAAAAAGGAGGGATACACCGGCAATGGAAAGCCACGGCTTGCCTAAGGAAGCCGTCAGCGTCGATTGAAGAAGCCCCCGAAAAAGCACTTCCTCAAATACAGGCACTACCAGCACGGTGTTGAGGATGATCAGACCTCGAAGCCAGATCTGCGGATATTGGTGAAGCGCAGCCAGAGAAGTGTGCTGGTCCATGGCAAAATCAGGCCCGCAGAAAAGACGTCCTATCCAGACAGCAACCTTCAGCGAAAGAAAAACCAGCGGCAGCAGCGCCCACAAGGTCAGAACGGCCTGAAGAAGATCTCTTTTCAGCCGTCGCAAGTCCAGACCGAACCCCTCAAAACCGCGGACAAAGCCGAACCGAGCAGCCCCGAGAAACACCATCAGCAGAAACAGATACCAGAAGAAGGTACCCAGATGAGCAGCCGCTTCCCGCCAGACACTCTCGTTGGGCAAGCCGGTTTTGATGACCGAACTGATCAGCAGCGAGCCGACCATCCAGATAAGCAGCTGCGAAGGAACAAACCAGGAAGGCAGACGATGCCGCCGCACAGGACAGCGGGCGAGCGGATCCCCCTGCCGAAGGGAAATCAGCTGCCAAATCAGGATAACCCAACCAACGCCCCAGAAGACCCACCAGAAAATCTGGGCCGCCCCAGGCGCAGCCGAAAGCACTTCCACTGTTTGTACGCTTGCTATAGAGGGCATTTGCATTCTCCGATTATGCGTGTTATAGTGAGAAAATAGCCATTTCGCAAAGGAAAATCACGATGGATATTTTTGAAATTGAAGGTCCGGTACGGCTGGAAGGCACGATTGAAGTGGCCGGCAGCAAAAATTCAACCCTGCCGATTATGGCGGCGATGATTCTCCCCGGCGGGGTCAGTACGATTCCCAACGCCCCCCATTTGGCGGATATTCAGTCGTTTCAGATGCTGCTGCAAAGTATGGGAGCAAAGGTGGAGCGCCTCCCCGATGGGACCCTTTGCATCGACAGCGGGCCGCTGAATAATCCCGTTGGAGAGTATGATATTGTGCGGAAGATTCGCGCCAGCATCTGCATTCTGGGCCCGCTCCTGGCCCGATTCGGCAAGGCACGGGTCTCCATGCCCGGCGGATGTGCCATCGGCGATCGTCCCGTCGATATTCACCTGCGGGGGCTGCGCGCCTTAGGCGCCAAAATTCATCTGGAACAGGGCTATATTGTAGCCGAAGCCCCTGCCGGAGGCCTGGTGGGAACGGAGATTTTTCTGGGCGGCCCCTTTGGAACGACGGTGCTCGGAACGGACAATGTAATGATGGCGGCGGTCCTGGCCAAAGGGACAACGGTGATTGAGTCAGCGGCCTGCGAGCCGGAAGTGGCGGATTTGGCGCATTGTTTGATTGCCATGGGAGCGAGAATCACCGGAATCGGCTCACCCCGACTCGTAATTGAAGGCGTCAGCCGACTCCAGCCGGTCAGTTATAGGGTCATCGGAGACCGCATTGAAGCAGGAACCTTTATGACGGCGGCAGCTATCACAGGCGGCTCCCTGCGGATTTGCAACTGTCCCATTCATCAGATGCTGGCCGTAACCGACCGCCTCCGCCATATTGGAATTGTGGTCGAGGAAGGCGAAAATGAATGCACCGTCCGCTATGACGGCCAGCGGAGGCCGGCCGATATTACCACCCAGCCCTATCCCGGCTTTCCAACGGATTTACAGGCGCAGTTTATGGCCCTTCTGGCTTTGGCACGCGGCAACAGCGTCATCACGGAAAAAATCTTTCCGGACCGCTTTATGCATGTAGCAGAATTGAATCGAATGGCGGCCCATCTCCGCAAGGAAGGCCCCAGTGTCATTGTAGAGGGGGTGGAACGGCTGATTGCAGCCCCCGTGATGGCTTCGGATTTGCGCGCCTCCGCCGCCCTCGTCCTGGCCGGCCTGGCCGCCTGCGGAACCACCACTGTCCAGCGTGTCTATCATATCGACCGCGGCTATGAAAAAATCGAAGAAAAACTGAATCGGGTAGGGGCCCGCATTCGCCGCCTTTCCGTCTGAAGGCCGGATGGGATAACGCAATTTATTTCGAGGGAGCATGCTATGGAGTGTCGTGAAGAAAAAAATCTGAAGTTTTGCAATTGTACCTATCCCGGCTGCGAGCGGAAGGGGATTTGTTGCCAGTGCATCCAGTACCATTTAAAGTATCGCCAGCTGCCGGGCTGCTGCTTCCCTGCCTCCGCGGAAAAAACCTACGATCGAAGTTTCCAGGCCTTTGCAAAGGCCTGGGGGTTGTAAAACCGGCCGGATGCAGTCTTGCCCCCTGTTTTTGGTGGAAACCCGATACAAAAAATAGAGATTTGTAGATATAGAAAGTACTGGTAATACAATATCTGGTAACAACGTCTTATAAGATGCCCGTTTTTTGTGTTTGGAGTGAGGAAAGGGGACTAAATAACAATAAAAGACGGGATATGTCTTATAATAATGAAAAAAATTATAAAAAAATAAAAAATAAACTTGAACTCCATAGGTAATATTCCGTAGAATAGGTGAATAAGAAGATTACCCTCCTCCTCCTAATGCCAGGTTCTTCAACCTGGGAAAAAAGCAGCGGTTGCCTCCTTGCCGCTGCTTTTCTTTTTTTAAACTTTTTTCCTCTGCCTGAAAGCCCCGCCCTTATTGCGAATTAGGTAAAAATACTGATTATCATATCAGTAATTTTCTTAGCAGTGCCCTTGATTCATATAGACACGAAATCCGCCAAACTCCTCTCAATAAGTTGATAGCACTTTTTGTTTTTATGTGGTAGATTGGGTATGTGTTTTTCAATGGTTTATGGAGTTTCTGGAAGCAAAGAAGCCCTGTGAATGAAATCCCTGACATTGTCCAATTTATGTGAGGCCTTAGGCCGGCCGAATCCCCTCCGGCGGGAGATTCTGCTCTCAGGGGTAAGTATCGATTCCCGGACGATTCAGCCCGGCGATTGTTTTTTTGCCATCGCGGGGGATCGCTTTGACGGGCATGATTTTCTGGAAGAAGCCCAGCGCAAACAGGCGGCCTGTGTCGTCGTCCAAAAGGAACCGTCCGCCAAATTGTCCATTCCCGTCATCCGTGTTGACGATACGGTTGATTCACTGGGACAACTGGCGGCTTGGTATCGCCGCCGCCTTTCGGGCATTGTGATCGCCGTCACCGGTTCCGCAGGCAAAACCACCACACGCCATATCCTTCATCACGTTTTGAGCCGGCGGTTTCGATGCTGCCAGGCCCCCAAAAGTTTCAATAATCAAATCGGCGTGCCCCTGACGCTGCTGGCGGCCCGGCAGGATGATGAAATTGTGTTGGTGGAAATTGGAAGCAATCATCCCGGCGAGATTGCCCCTTTGAGCCGAATGGCCGGCCCGGATATTGCCTTAATCACCCATATCGCGCCGGCTCATCTGGAAGGAATGGGCTCGGTGGAGGCAATCATTCAGGAAAAGGCCTCGATTCTCGAAGGACTCACTCCCGCCGGCAAGGCCTATATCAATGGCGATATCCCCGAACTGGTTGGGTATCTTCGGCAGCATTATCCTCACAACCTCATCCCTGTTGGAGAAGGAGCCGATTGCCTCGTTCGCCCCGAGCAAATGCACACCTGCGGAACCAGCGGCTGGATTCAGCTCGAAGGCCGGGTGGTCCGCGTTCCCATGCCCGGACAGGCCTCGCTCCGCAATACCTTGATGGCTTGGGCGGTTTGTCGCGATTTAGGGGTGAACTTATCGGACTTTGCAGAGGCCGTCCAGAACGCTTCTCCGCCGGAAATGCGTCTGCAAGTTGAACATCTCGGTCCGATAACCCTTCTGGTCGATTGCTATAACGCCAGTCCTGCCTCGATGGAAAATGCGGTGGACTGTCTGGCCCGCATAGCCCGCCTTCAGGGAAGACGCAGCGTCTTTATCGCCGGTGATATGATGGAACTGGGGACCGAAAGCGGGCGGCTGCATCGCCAGTTGGGACGCTTTGCCGCCCGCCATGAGGTGGCGGTGATTTTGGCGGCCGGTCAATTTGCCCATGCACTTCTCGAAGGGGCTCAAGAGACCGATAATAATTGTGCGGGGGGCCGGCTGCGCCTGGCCTTTGGAACAGTTGAAGCATTATGCAATAATCTGCATTTATATATCCGGCCGGACGATATAATACTAATCAAGGCCTCCCGCTCGGTTCGATTGGAACGGGTTGTCGGTCGGCTGCGGGAGTTGTTCGGCAAAGAGCAGACAACCCTCTGACATGTGAGGTTAATTTGATTTATCACCTGTTTCAGTTTCTCCAAATCCATCGAATTGGATTTTATGCTTATGAAGATGTTCTCTTTCGGGCCGTAATGGCGGCCCTGACCAGTTTGGCTCTGACTTTTTGGATGGGCCCCAGGGTGATTCGCTGGCTGATGCGAAAAAAAATAGGCGACCGACCCGAGTTTCATCACGCCGCTCTCAACGACCTCATGAAGGACCGCGCCAATACCCCTACCATGGGCGGCATTATCATTCTGACCGGCATTCTGGTCAGCACCCTCCTCTGGGCCAAACTCACAAACCCCTTTGTCCATAAGGCGGTGATTCTCGTACTCTTCTTCGGCTGGATTGGCGGTCTGGATGATTACTGGAAACTCACGGGCAAGGTGGTCGGACACAGCCGCGACGGCCTTCTGGCCTGGCAGAAACTCGTTTATCAACTGGGCGGTTCCCTGCTGGTGGTATGGTTTTTATATTCCGATATGAAAAATTTTGAAGATGCCCGGATGCTATGGCTTCCCTTTTATAAACACGGCATTCCCCTGGCGGGCTGGGTGTTTGTGATTTTGTCGATGCTGTATATCACCGCCACCAGCAACGCGGTGAATCTGACCGATGGAATGGATGGGCTGGCCTCGGGCTGTGTCGGAATTGTTTCGATTGTTCTGGTGATTCTCTGCTATGTTGCTTCGGAGACGATGGGACGGACGACTTCAATAACCTGGGCGGGCTATCTCCTCCTGCCCCATGTGCCCGGCTCTGGTGAACTGTGCATCTTTTTTGCGGCCGTTACCGGCTCGATTCTCGGCTTTCTATGGTACAACTGCCATCCGGCCCAGGTGTTTATGGGAGATATCGGCTCCCTGCCGCTGGGGGCGGCCATGGGCTATGGGGCCGTTGTAACCCGCAACGAAATTCTCCTGCTGCTGATCGGCGGGGTCTTTGTGATGGAACTGATGAGCGTGATTCTCCAGGTGGGCTATTTCAAATACACCAAAGGCAAGCGCCTGTTCCGCTGTGCTCCCATTCATCATCATTTTCATCTGAGCGGCTGGTCGGAGCCGCAGGTGGTGGTGCGCTTCTGGCTGCTGTCGATTGCGTTTGCAATCCTGGCCCTGGCAACATTAAAACTGCGCTAAGAGCTCGAAAGGTGACCAAGAAACAAGTTTTTTGTCTGTTTGTCGGCTGGATTGCTCTGCTGGCGTTTGCCTTTCAGGGCCAGAGGGGGATTTGGCAGCCGGACGAGGGCTATTATACCGCAGTTGCTGTTTGCATGGAAAAGTCCGGCGATTATCTTGTACCCCGAATCGGCGAGGAGATTTTTTTGGACAAACCCCCGCTGCTTTACTGGGGAATCCTTGGCGGGCGAAAACTTTTGGGGACCGGTGAAGGGGCAGCCCGTTTTTTTGGTGCGTCCTGTTTCGCACTAACCTGTCTGCTGGTTTTCGATTTGGGAAGGAGCTTATTCGGGCGTTTCCGGGACGGCTTGTCGGCCGGCCTTATTTATGGGACGATGATTCTGCCGTTTTCGGCGGCCAATTTTATTACCATGGATACGCCCCTGACCCTTTTTACAACGGCAGCGATGGCCGCTTTCTGGCGCAGCGTACGTCCTGCTCCAACCCATCCGACCCTTTGGAAGATGGTGCTTTGTGCCATGGTAGGGCTTGGATTTCTCACCAAAGGCCCTGCAGCGCTGATTCCCTGCGGGGCGATGTTCCTCTATCTGCTGATTCGCAAGGAGGCCGTCTCCTATTTTTGGACCGGATGGTTTTTTGTCGGCTTGCTGCTCTTTGGACTCTTTGGGCTCACCTGGTACTGTTATGTATCGTTCCTCTTGCCCGAGGCCGCCGAGTACTTTTTTGACAGCCAGATTTGGGGACGCCTCGTTTCGGATAAGTATCAGCGAAATCCAGGCCTTGCCGGGGCACTGATTTATCTTCCTGTGCTCCTGCTGGGAACGCTGCCCTGGAGTGTAGATTGGTTTATCCATAAGAAGGGGGTTCAATCGCTTTTTTCCAGGGATACCTGGCGAGGTTTTCTGGCAGCCCCTTCGGCCCTGCTGCTGGTCTGCTGGATTTGCCTGCCGATGCTCGTGCTGTGTACAGCCAGTTCAAAACTCGGGCTTTATGCCCTTCCGGTTTTTCCGGCACTGGCTTTGGTGAGCAGCCGTCTGGTTCGTTTTCCTTCCTGTCAAGAGAGTCTTCTCCGGCATCGCATCCGATTTGTCTCTTCTGGAATAGTATGGGGCCTTCTGCTGCTGGCTTCAAGATGGGCCATGGGACACATTCCAACCGGCAATGACTGCCGGGCTCTCTGGCAAGAACTTCAGGATTATCTTCCCGCCGGCCGGTATGAAATTGTGGCCGTGGATGAACGAGTGGATGGATTGCTGTTTTACGGGGCTATGGAAGTCGAGAATATTACCCGTCGGAAAGAACCATACCCGACTTTTATCCCTCCTGAAATAGTAGAGACAGAAGTTCGGGAGATGCTGGAGGACCGATTTGACCACTTGTACCTGCTTCGAGGCCGGAAATATATAGCGGAAATCCGTCAGGTTCTCCAGCAGTCTTCCTGGAGCGTGGAGGAAATGGAACTGAAATTCAATCGCCGGCTTCTTTTGTGCCGCCCCCCATTGGAGAATCTTACTTCTCTTTGCGGGAAGTCTTCCGCTCCATGAAAGGAACAGTTATGAAAAAAGAGTTTCATTATTCGAAATATCAGCAGGGGCGGCTGATTCTGTCGCGCCTTTTTAGCGGTGCGGTGATTTTGCTGTTTGCCTTCACTCGAAACCACTGGGAAACGACGGCAGAAATCCTCACAGCCGCCTTATTCCTGGCAGGGTGTATTCTGGTGGCCGTCGCCACACTCGGACGTCTCTGGTGCACACTCTATATTGCCGGTTACAAAACCCGCATCTTGATTGAGGAAGGTCCTTACTCTCTTTGCCGTCATCCCCTCTATTTTTTCAGTTTTCTGGGCGCTCTTGGAGTCGGGCTGGCCACCGAAACCCTGACGATTCCGCTGATTCTGGCCGTTATTTTTGCGGCGTATTATCCGTTTGTCATTCGGTTTGAAGAAAAGAAGATGATTGCGGAGCATGGCCGCCAGTACGAGGACTATCGCCGTCAAACCCCCTGTTTCTTGCCTCGCTGGCCGCTTTTAAAAGAACCCGAAGAATATCTTGTACATCCCTGCATTTTCCGCCGTCATTTGTTTCAATCCTTGCTGTTTGTCTGGCTGGTCGGAATTCTCGAATGCCTCGAGTGCTTGAAAGAGATGGGCTGGCTGCCGTCCCTGGGGGTCTTGTATTAACGGCCGGAGGAATCTGGCCGAAGCACGAGCGTTTGCCGGAGAGTCCATCTTTTGCTGCCGGACTGGGCAACGGCCGTGATTTCAAATCGGCTCCCTTCCGAATCGTTGCTAAGCCGCTGGATTCGGCATTCTCCGTCAGCTGCCTGCAGAGAGTCGATTTTTAACATCCACGTCTGCTGCGGCGGGGCGGACAAAAGCTGAGTTTTGTGGAGCTCCGCCCACGAGCGTCCGCTGAAGGCCAGATTGCGGGCCTGCCCCTGAAGAGTTCGCCAGCGCGTTTGCAGAACCATCTGATGACTGAAGCGGCTGAGCAGGCTGATGCCGATGCCGACAAGCGGAATCACTGCGATGGCTGCCAGCAAAATAAATCCTGATTTGTTTTGTTTTTTATTCATCAATATCGCTTTCCTTCTGAAGACCGACAAAAAACAGCCGTTTTTGGCGGAAATGAATTTGCTTTTGGCCTAAAAGAATCCGCTGCTGCCATGTGCACACCTCCAAAGCAGCGGGACAGTCATTATCCTTATACAGTTGCCATTCCAGCCTGACATCAGGCAGGGGCCAGACGGAATGGCCTGTCTGACTGGGGTCCGGCAAGGTTCGCCGCATCTGCTCCTGATGGAAGGTGTAGAAGACAACCCCTTGCGGACCTTCGAGGGTCAGTTGATTTTCCGGCACCACAGAAAGCTGGATTCGCCGCGCCTTCTCTACGTCCTCCGCAAGCGACTCAAGCATCGCATCCGTACAGCTCTGAACATTGACAGAGCGAATCATCAGCGGGATCTCTTTGACCAAAGAGTAAAAAATCTTGCTGCTGAAGCTCATAATCACCGTAAGCAGGGCCATGATGAAGATGAGTTCATTGAGCGAATACGCTTTTCGAAGGCGTTTCATTGGGAGACCTCCTGCGGCACAAGCAGATAGCGGCTTTGCCGAATGCGAATGGTCTTGCGAAAGATTCTCTGCTCGGCCTGAACGTCGGCTTTGGTCAGGCCGGCCCAGGGGCCTTCTCCGGGCGATAATTGAACGGTCATGTCGACGGCCGGCCAAAGCCGCCGGCAATCCGCCGGATCGAGGGGTTTGCCTCTGGCCGTCAGACTGTCCAGCTGGGCTTGAACGGCCGCCAGACACATTTGCTCTGCCCATTGAGTGCGGTTGAGCCGGCCGGTTTGAAGGAGTGTGTCCGTCAGCAGCACAAACAGCATCATCAGCAGCGCGAGCGTAACAAACATTTCAATGGTTAAAAAACCGCATCTTTTCTGAATCATACATTTCATCTTCGTGTTCCCTTCAAGGGAGAACAAGACCTCCAGTGATGTAAATGATATGAACCACCGGTAAAAAGAAAGCCAGAACAACGGTTCCTACCACGACCGCCATAACCAGAATGGTCAGGGGAAAAGCGATGGAGGAAAGCAGCCGACGGCGATAGTGAAGCGTATGCCCGATAGATTCTTCCAGCATCGACAGCACCCCCGGAAGACAGCTCTGATTAGGCCGGCTGAATGCCCACACGATTTTGGAATCCATCTTGGCCAGCAGCGCAGCAGCATCCGGCGAGTACCCGCGGCGCAAATAGTGGAGCCAGCGCTGGATTTGCTTCTGGAAGCAGGGATTGAGTTTCAAAGAAAGGGCTTTTTCGAGGGCCTCAGGCAGGTCCAAACCAACCTCAAGAGCGGGCCGGAGATACTGGAGAAGCTGCCGCAGTGACCGCTGCTGATGAAATTGGCCCAACAGAGGCAAATGCCAGACGATTCGCTCCTGGAGCCGGAGGGGCCGGCCTCGGTGGGAATAAAAGGCGGCGACGGCTGCATACACAACCGCCGCTGTCACCAAAATCAGGAAGAATTTCAAAGAATGCAAAAGAATCTGAAAAATAGCCAGTATAACCTGTGTTGCCAAAGGCAGTTGAGCCCGGCCCATCTCGACATCGGTGATGATCGCAAGAAACGTGGGGAACACAAAAGTAAGTAGTCCAGAAGTTATCAGAATAATCAGGACCAAAACAGCAGCCGGATAAATCAGCCAGTTGCTCTGGTATTGTTTAGTCCATGCCTTTTCGCTCTGGTCAGCCAAAAGGGTTTCGAGGGTCTGGGGGAGCTGCCCGATTTGTTCGCCGGCATAGAGCGCTGCCGTCAGGTGCGCCGGAGCTTGCGGCCATCCTTTTCGGAGGGCTTCAGACAAAGGATAGCCCTGCACAAGCCAATGGGTTATTCGTTCGAGGATAGATTTAACAGATTTTTTGGAGTGCTGGGCGGCGGTCTTAATTGCCATCGCCAGAGGAAGATTCTGGCGGACGCAGAGGGTCAGCGTCGAAATAATTTCGAACGAACGAGCGAAGCAGGCGGCCTGAACGGCCTGCCAGACAGCCCCTGTAAACAGACAAAACAAAAGTATCCCGACGACCTGAAAGCCCCACAGCAGCAGAAACAAAAAGTTAAGGGCCAGGATGATTATGAGCAGCCAGCGAGCCCAGATTATGGGCCAGGCAAGCCGCTCTCCTTTCCAGTCGGCCGGCACGCGGGAGATAGAAAACAGTCCCCACAAGAACATCAGAACGGATAGGCAAACACCCATTATGCCCACCATCGGATATGGACCAATGTGGAAGTAGGACTGGTAGGACAGCAGCAGGCCGGCGGTACAATAAACCAACGGAAAAAGACAAGTGGCTCCAAAAGCTGCTGACAGACTCCGTCTCTTCAGCCAAAGGAGCAGCACGGCCAATGCAGCTCCGAAAATCAGCAGAAACGGGACGGAGATGCGTTCGTCGATCAAGAAGACGCTGAGCAAGTTCATATCGTCTCCCGTTTGTTACAAAAAAATTCCGAAAATACTGGTATAGGGCAGAAACAGAGCCAAAATCATGCTTGCGATAATGAACCCTAATCCGAGAATAGCCAAAGGGTCAAGCATTGCCCGAAGATACGATTGCAGCACTTGAGTCTGCTGCACATAGGTCTGGGCAAGAATCTTCAAGTGGCCGGCCAAGTCGTTCCGCTGGCAGCCCAACTGCAGTGAATAAAGGAACAGCATCGGCATCTTTCGACAGGCCGCCGCCGCCTCAAGGAGCGACCCGCCGCTTTCAATATGTTCAGCCGCAAGATGGCTGTCTCGCTGGAGAGTCTCGCTGCCGCTGGCCTCCCCGCCGAGTCGAAGGCATTGGGGCAGGGGGCAGCCGGCAGCCACCAGCAGACCCATGGATTCGGCCAGACGGGCCAGATGGCTGCTAAGCAGGGTACGGCCCAGCAGCGGTATCCGAAAAAGAAAACTCTCTTTGATAAGCCGGCCGGCCGGCTTGGACGAAAGAAACCGCCAAACTAACAATCCGCTCACCGCAAACGCAAGCAGGACAACCCAAATCTCAACGATATGGTAAGACATCCTGATATAGAAGGTGGTGATAAGGGGGATGCTTCCGCCCTCTGTGAAATCGCGGATGACTTCTTCTTGGGTTGGCATAATGAATCGGCACACCAGCGTGATGATCAGAAGGGCGAGGAGTAAAACAACAGCCGGATAGGTGAGGGATTCAATCAGAATACGCCGTGTTTGCTGGGTAATCTCAAGATAATGGTTGAAGATAATCAGCATTTCACTCAGTCGTCCCGATTGAATGCCGGTTTTAAGAATGAGACTGTAGAGCGGCGGAAATTGTTTTTCCCGCTTGGCGACCGCCTGTTCAAGGGTCAGACCCGCCTGAAGATCATCAGCAATCTGCTCCATCAATTGCTTCATTCTGGTCGAGGCGGCGTCCCGAGCCAGTTGGCGAAGCCCCTGCTCAAGCGGGATGCCGGCTTTGGTAAGAGAAGCCAGCTGCTGGTTGAACAGCAGAAATTCATTTTGTCCGATGCGAGGAGGGGCTTTGGGCTCCGTGCACAGCTGAATCTGCTGAACGGAAAGATTCATTTTCTCAAGTACCGCCCGGGCTTCAGTGGGGCTGGCCGCTTCAAGAGTTCCTTCCATCAAGCGTCCATGTTCTGTAAGTGCCTGGTAGCGAAAGAGGGCCATAGGATTTTCCTCTCAAGAAGAAGCTGGATTTTCCCTGCCGCAAACACGTTGAACCTCCTCAGCGGTTGTCAACCCCTCTTCAATTAAACGTTGAGCATTTTGGAGAAGGTTCATACAGCCGCGGCCCTGGAGAAGTCGGGAGATTTCTTCAGCGTCGGCACGGGCAAGCACGGCCTTTCGCAGCGAACTGTCCATTTCGACCATTTCGGCAGCCAGAATCCGTCCCCGGTATCCCGTCTCGGCGCAGCAGCTGCACCCGACGGCCTGGTATGTTCCATCGGAACCCCGCTGCCGGCACTCCGGACAAAGCCGACGCAGAAGCCGCTGATTGACAATGCCGAGCAGCGAAGAGGTCAGCTGGTAGGGTTCAATGCCCATCTCGAGCAGCCGGACAAGGGCTGCGCAGCAATTGCCGCTGTGCATGGTGCTCAGCAGCAGATGTCCGGTGAGGGCGGCCTGGGCGGCAATCTGGGCTGTTTGCGCGTCGCGGATTTCCCCCAGCATCAGGACTTCCGGGTCTTGTCTGAGCAAAGAACGCAGCGCAGTTGAAAAAGTAAGTTCCCCCGTTGGAGGAATCTGAATCTGGCTGACTCCTTCAATCAATCGCTCCACCGGATCTTCGAGGGTAACAATGCTTCGCCCGGGCGTTGTTTGAAGAATGGTGCCAATCATGGCGGCCAGAGTGGTGCTCTTTCCGCTGCCCGCAGGGCCGGTGAGCAAAAGCAGCCCTTGCGATTCGGAAGCGATGTTTTTGAGGGTTTGAAGAATAGACGCCGGAAGACCGAGCGTTTCAAGGTTATTAAGGTCTTGATTGTCATAAAACAGCCGTACGACGGCTCTTTGGCCGCGAACCGTTGGAAAAACCGCCAGCCGCATATCAGTCACTGTGCCGGCTGCCCCTTGGCCGCTCGGCCAATCGATATGGCCTTCCTGCGGAATATCATTGCGGTAGGTCAGCAGACCCCCAAGGACTTTTAATCGCGTAATGACGTATTCCTGGATAGCGCCCGGCAGATGCTCAACTATATGTAAACTGCCGTCCAAACGGAACTTAACCGTCAGACCGCCGGCGGTCGGGTCAAAGTGGATGTCGCTGGCTCCTTTTTCGATTCCTTCGGAGAGCAAATGCTCAATCAGCGAGCAGACATCCGGAACAACTTTTTTTGTATCTTCTTTGCTCATAACAGGATAAGTTTTTTGCTGCCGATAGTTCCTGGGACTGGTTCCTGTTCTGTCCATTAGGACGGCTGGGGACGAAAAATGTTAATCAAAAAATTTTTCCAGAATTTTTCCCCTTTTATGCAGAAAAAAAGATAACATAGAGGCATGTACCGCGTCCTGATATACAGATAAGGCAGGTGTATGGACAGAGCGGCGGTTCTTCATCTCTGGGCTGAAATAGGGGCAGAGGCCGTTTCGGCTTCGCAGCGGTGGATTTTGTCTGCCATGCAGCAGCAGGGGCCCTATCTGGTGACAATGCTCTGGCGAATCCTCGGCAACGAGGCGGACGTCTGCGATGCCTACCAGGAAACCTTTCTGAATTTGACGTATCATTTTGAAGGCCGTCGGAAGCCAAGGCATGTGCGGAATTACCTTTATCGCGTAGCGATGAATACGGCGATTTCCATGCTTCGCCGACGCCGCCTCCAGCAGACACTTCAGCATACCCTTCGTCAGCATTCTGCTGGAGATGACTCCCTGAACTATGATATCGACCTGGACAGTTATGCCCTGGAGGAACAGCTTCGCAAAGCAATCTGTTCTCTGCCGGAGTCCCTGGCGGATGTAGTGATTCTGCGGGATTTGGCCGAGCTGTCTTATGCGGAAGTCGCCCAGATACTGGGCATCAGCGCAGGGACGGCTCGGGTCTATCGTTATAAAGCTGTCAAAGCATTGGCCGTGCTAATGGCCGAGAAAGAGCAATAGGTGCAGCCATGAACCCAACAACAGCAAATCCATGTTGCAGACGGCAGCAAAGAGCAAAAAATGGCTGGTTTGCTCTCCTTCGCCGCCGCCTTTCCATTCGTCTTCAGGACCATATTGCTTCCTGTCCGCGGTGCCGCCGCCGGCTGGCGGATACAGGAAAGGTGGAACTGGCCCTCCAGCTGCTTGTCTCAGAACCTCACTGTCTGACCCTGCTTCAGCGAGCCAATCTGGCCGCCCTGAAGATGCTGTCCCATCATGAGCGGTACAGCCCCCAAGCCGATGCTTTACGCAACGTTCTCCCGCAGCCCAATTGGACTTGGCGGCACAGCAGACGTTTGGAAAAACTGCTTCAGATAGCAGCGTGTGCAGCCGTGGTTTGTCTGCTGAAACTGGGCCTGTTTTCATTCTTTCAGGATATCCGCGAAGAAGGACAGGCGGCGGTGCGGAATTATTATGCCTCCAATCTTCCGGATGAGAACCTGCTCAAAGAGTTGTTCGACGAACCTTCTCAGCGGGCTTAATATTTTCTGTCCGAACCGCCCGGCTTCGACGGAAGAACAAGCACCGCAGGTTTTAAACTGCCGCAAACCGCCCGCACTTCGATGGAGCCGGCTTGCCGCTCACTCTGGACAACCAGCAGCCCTCGCCCCTGATAAACCCGATGTGTATTGCCCTTGTGGCTTTCATGGCCGGCCGGGTCGCCGTTGCCGACAGCAAGGATTTGCCCGGGCCCTGAAACCGTAAAGGAAACGGAATCGGACGCATCCGGCACAACAATACCCTCTGCATCGGTGATGAGAAATTCAATCAAGGCGACATCTTTGCCGTCGGCAATGAGACTGCTGCAGTCCGGTACAAGCCGAACCTGCTCGGCCGGACCTGCCGTCCTCAGGGTATATTGACAGACAGGGCGGCCCTCATTTTTGCCGATAGCCGTAAGAACGCCGCTTTCAAAGGGTATTTGCCGGCGGAGCGGCCGGCCCGGTGCCTCAAGCGGACTGCACGCCTCAGATGGCCGACCGTTCAGAACCAGTTCTACCTCCTGACAGTTGGAATAGACAAGTACCCACACCTTTTTCCCTTCCGTCCAATTCCAATGGGATTGCGGCGGCTGTCTTCGCCCCCATTCAGCCGGCTGGACGGCCAGATAAACCATCGGCTCCTCGCTCCACCAGCTTTGCCGCTGCCAGGCGGCGGGTTTCTTATAACCGCACAAATCGAAGAGTCCCCCCGTCCAGCTGCGGGCAGGCCAGCCGGACGCCTCTCCCAGATAATCAAAACCGATCCAAAGAAACTGGCCGGCCGCGTATGGATTATCCAGCACCGCCTTCCACGCCTCATATTGAAAACTGTTTTCACTGCCGAGGATGCACCGGTTCGGATAGCGGCGGTGCTCCTCAGGGTAAAGATGCTCCTGATAGTTATAGCCGGCAACATCGAGCAAATCTGCAAACCCGACAGCATTGGATACCGGCGCATTAGCCAGCGCCGCCGTTACAGGCCGGCTTTTGTCGACGGTTTTGACTGCCTCAACGAGCGGTCGGCCCAGACGGGTCAGATTTTCCGCCGCCGGCTGGTCCGGTTTGTACTCATCTCCCATAGAAGGATGAGAGAAAGGATCATTGGGAAAGTCAATCTCGTTGCCGATGCTCCAAAGAATAATCGACGGGTGATTGCGGTCGCGGCGAACCATATCCTGAATATCAGTGACAGCCCATTTCTCGAAGACCTTGCCGTACCCGTCATACCCCGGCGTCCCTTTATTTCTGCCTCGAATCCATTTTTTCTTCGGCGGCGTAAATTCATCAAAGGCCTCATCCATCACCAGAAAACCCATCTGGTCGCACAGGTCCAGCAATTCCGGTGCGGGAGGGTTATGGCTGGTGCGAATGGCGTTGCAGCCGATTTCCCGCAATTGCTCAAGGCGGGTCCGCCAGAGTTTTTCCGGCACGGCTGCCCCCAGCGGTCCGCCGTCGTGATGCAGACAGACCCCCTTGATTTTCAGATTTTGACCATTGAGGAAAAATCCTTCGTTGGGGTCAAAGCGGATAGAGCGGATGCCGAAGGGCACAACGGCTTTGTCAAGAATAGTTTCCCCCGACGCCAGCACAGCTTCCAGACGATACAGAAGGGGCTGCTCCGGACACCACAGCAGGGCCTTCTCAAGGGTAAAGTTTTGACGCTGAATGAGCCGGTTGCCGGCCCCGATGTAGCCGCTGCTTTTCTGAGACGCGGCTTGACGGCCGGCTGGGTCAAAAACAGTCAAAGCAATCTCCATCGGCGCCGTCTGCATCGAAGCGTTGAGGAGGGTGCTTTCGATGGTAAGGGCGGCCTTTCCCCCGTCCAGAGGTTTGGCTTGCACATAGACACGCCCGGGCACAAAGTGCAGGGGGCTGGTGATAATCAGACGGACATGGCGATAGATTCCCGACCCGCTGTACCACCGCGAATCAGCAAAATCGGAGTGGTCCGCCCGCACCGCGACAACATTCGGGCCGTCAAACCGAAGATGCTCCGTCAGCTCATACTGAAAGCCGATATACCCGAACGGCCGCATCCCCAGATAGTGTCCGTTTATCCATACTTCGGAGTTTTTATAGACGCCGTCAAACTCAATCAGAACAATTTTCCCTTTCCACGCCGGCTCGACCGTAAAGGTCTTCCGGTACCAGCCGACGCCCCCGGGAAGATAGCCGGTGCAGCTGGCCCACTGTTCGCTGTAAGGCCCTTCAATGCTCCAGTCATGCGGCAGGTTCACCGTCTGCCATCGGCTGTCGTCAAAATCCGGCTGCTGGGCACCCGTGACATTTTCTTTGGTAAATTTCCAGTCAAAATCAAAATCGACCACCGCTCGCGGCTCTTCTGCCCCGCCGTACGAAATCGAAATCACCGCCAGCATCATCAGCAGACCGGCTTTGGCTCTCTGAATCCCCATATCGAATATCCCTTTCACTTCAAAAGAGGTTTTACCCTTTAGGAAGACCTTTGGCAAGAGTCAGTTTTGAATAGAGGGCTGTGATAGGTTTTTCAGGGATGAAAAGTTTTTTGGCCGAGTGCGGCTTTGCCCTTGGAGGATACTCTGGCAAATCTTCATCTTTTATCCTTTCATTATCCGCCGAACTGGTTTATAGTAGGCTGGAAAATGGGAGATTCGGAACATGGGCGGATTTCAATTGGATGCCGAAGGGTTCAATCCCGACCGGGTGCCCAAGAGGAGAGTTTATACAGGGGCACAGGTGCCGGCGATTGGATTGGGTACATTTGGTTCAGACCGGTTCTCTGCCGAGCAGGTGGCCGAAGCGGTCAGGGGGGCGATTGCCTGCGGTTATCGGCATATCGACTGTGCCTCAGTCTATGAGAACCAGCCGCAGATTGGACAAGTCCTTCGTGAAGTCCTCGATAGCGGGGCGGTAAAACGCGACGAACTTTGGATTACCTCCAAACTCTGGAATGACAGCCACGGACGGGTTGCCCAGGCCTGCCGGCAGTCCCTTGACGAATTGCAGTTGGACTATCTGGATTTGTATCTGGTGCACTGGCCGTTCCCCAACTATCACCCCCCCAGGTGCGATGTAACCTCGCGAAGCCCGAACGCCCGCCCCTACATTCACGAAGAGTACATGAAGACCTGGCGCCAGATGGAAGCCCTGGTCGATGCAGGCCTCGTGCGGCATATCGGAACCTCCAATATGACCATCCCCAAACTCAAACTCCTGCTGCGGGATGCCCGCATCAAGCCGGCATGCAATGAAATGGAACTCCATCCCCATTTTCAGCAGCCGCAGTTGTTTCAGTTTTGCATAGAGCACGGGATTTTGCCGATTGCCTATTGTCCGCTCGGCTCGCCGGCCCGACCCGACAGAGACCGTACCCCCGAGGACACCGTGGACCTCGAAGACCCCGTCATTCTCGAAATAGCCCGTCGCCGCGGAATCACCCCGGCCGCCGTTTGCATTCGCTGGGCTGTTCAGCGCGGGCAGGTCCCCATTCCGTTTTCCCTCCGCCATTATCGGGAAAATCTCGAAGCAGCCGCCGGCCCGCCACTCACAGAAGAAGAAATGGACCGGATTCGGCGGATTGACAAAAACTGCCGCCTCATCAAAGGCCAGGTGTTTTTATGGAAGGAAAATCAGAGCTGGGAAGACCTTTGGGACCCCAGCGGACAAATCACCCCGCCGTGAAAGGAGAAACCATGCACAGACATAGATTTGTTTTTTTCACATTTGCTTTGTCGGCTGCTTTTGCTTTGCAGGGCTGTACAGCATCCGAAAAGAAGACAGCCGTTTCCGCCTGCCGCACATGCGCCGCAGAGCAGCCGATGCAGCAGGGAAAGTTTGAGCCGACCTGGCAGTCCCTCAGCCAATACGAACCCCCGGATTGGTTTCGTGATGCCAAGTTCGGCATCTGGGCGCACTGGGGCCCCCAGTGTGCACCGGAATACGGCGACTGGTACGCACGGAATATGTATATAGAAGGGCACGATCAATACCGATATCATGTTTCGAAATACGGCCATCCCTCCAAGTTCGGATTCAAAGACGTAATCAACACCTGGAAGGCGGAAAACTGGGACCCCGACAAACTGGTGGCCTTATACAAGCGGGTGGGGGCGCAGTATTTTGTCGCCCTCGCCAATCATCATGACAACTTCGACAACTACAAAAACAAATATCAGCCGTGGAATGCGGCTGCAATCGGTCCTCAAAAGGACTTGATAGCCGGCTGGGCGAAGGCAGCCGCGAAAAACGGCTTGCGATTCGGCGTCAGCGTCCATGCCTCTCACGCATGGATTTGGTATGAGCCGGCCCAGGGAGCCGATACCGCCGGCCCCTATGCCGGAGTCCCCTATGACGGCACCCTGACCATCGCCGACGGCAAAGGCCTGTGGTGGGAAGGGCTGGACCCCCAGGATTTGTACGCACAGAATCATCCCCGCAGTGCAGATGCCGGCGATCCCGGCGCCATTCACCGCCAATGGAACTGGGGCAATGGCGCCAGCATCCCCGATGCTGCTTACTGCACAAAGTTTTACAACCGGACAGTGGATTTGATAAATCGTTATAAGCCCGATTTGATCTATTTTGATGATACGGCACTGCCGCTGACTCCCGTAAGCGATGCAGGACTGAAAATCGCCGCCCATTATTACAACCGCAGCATAAAGCAGCACCACGGCCGCCTTGAAGCGGTAATTACCGGCAAGATGCTTACCGACGACCAGCGCCGCTGTATGGTATGGGATATTGAACGCGGCCAGAGCAATCAGATTGAGCCGCTGCCCTGGCAGACCTGTACCTGCCTGGGAAACTGGCATTATGACCGCCGCATTTATGACCGTCATGCCTACAAAAGCGCCGCCACGGTAGTTCGGATGCTGGTGGACATTGTGAGCAAAAACGGCAACCTCCTGCTGAGTGTGCCGCTCCGCAGCGACGGCACCCTCGATTCGCAGGAAGAGCAGATTCTCGAAGAAATCGCCGCCTGGATGGATGTAAACAAACAAAGCATTTTGGCGACCCGTTCCTGGCATGTCTTCGGCGAAGGCCCCTCTCTTCAGGATGCCGCCCCGCTCAGAGGCGTAGGATTTAACGAAGGACAAAACAAACCCTACACCTGGCAGGACGTCCGCTATACCGCCTCCAAAGACGGCCGTACGCTCTATGTTTTTCTGATGGGCCGCCCGCAGGCAGGCCAGAAAATCACCCTCCAAAAGCTGAAAGCCCTCCCGCTGCCGGCCGGCGCAGCCGTTCGGCTTCTCGGTTATGAGGGCACTATTTTCTGGTACACGGATGAAGAAGGGCGGCTGACGCTCTTCTGGCCGGCACAAATGGAGCCGCGGAACATCGATGAGTATGCCTGCGTGTTCCAATTGTCGGGCTTTGAACTGAAAGTAAAAGAGTGATACTTGCAGGAAGAGGACTGAAATTATGAAGACAATGAAAGGCGCCGTCTTGCCGGGAAACAGCACCGTGGAACTCAGAGACTTTGAGATTCCCGCACCCGGCCACGGCGAAGTGCTCCTGAAAATGAAAGCATCTACAATTTGCGGCTCCGACATACGCTGTATTTATCACCAGCATCTCGGCAAAGGCCCTGAGGGCTATCAGCCGGGGATGATTGCCGGCCACGAGCCCTGCGGACAGATTGTGCAGACCGGCCCGGGCTGCCGCCGCTTTCGCGAAGGCGACCGTGTGATTGTCTATCACATCTCCGGCTGCGGCCTCTGCAATGACTGTCGGAGGGGATATTACATCTCCTGCACCAGCCCCTATCGGCGGGCATACGGCTGGCAGCGGCACGGCGGAATGGCCGAATACCTCCTGGCGGAGGAAAAAGACCTGGTGGCATTGCCCGACTTCTTGTCCTATTCCGACGGCGCTCAGGTCGCCTGCGGATTCGGCACCGTTTACGAAGGCCTGGAGAAAATCGGCATCTGCGGCAATGATGCGGTGCTGATAACCGGCTTGGGGCCCCTGGGGTTGGCGGCGGCCATGCTGGCTCGAGCCATGGGTGCCTGCAAACTCATCGGCATCGAAACAATCCCCGAGCGGCTTCAAATCGCCCGCCAATTGGACCTGTTCGATCACCTGCTCAAGGCCGCCCCCGATAATGTACACCATGTTCGCGAACTGACCGGCGGCGCAGGTGCCGAAAAAACCGTGGACTGCTCTGCGAATGAGCAGGCACGCCTGACGTGCATTCAAGCCGCCCGCAAGTGGGGCAAGATTGTATTTCTCGGCGAAGGGGGAACCTGCGCATTCCAGCCCTCACCTGATATCATCCACGACCAGAAAACCATCTACGGCTCCTGGGTAACCAGTCTGTGGCGAATGGAGGAACTCGTCGAGCGTCTCGTGCGATGGCAGATTCACCCCGAACGGCTGATTACACACCGCTTTCCTCTCGAGCAGGCCGCCGCGGCCTATGCCCTCATGGCCGAAGGCCGCTGCGGCAAAGTTGCTGTCGTCTTTGATGAGGAACTGAAGTAAAGCCGTTTATTTGTCCACGCTTCCGCGAACCTTCAGTTGCTGGGCAATCAGCCACAAGACCGGCGCCTGCCCATGCAGGTCGCCAACCACGCGGGGCCGCTTGAGATAAAACTCAATATCGTCCTGCTGACCGGTGCCGACGCACACTTCCCGCACATTGCCCTCTCGGTCCACATGGGCAAGCAGCGCCTTGGTAGCAGCTTCAACCGCCGGCTCATACTCCGATTTCTTCAGCCACTTGTGCTCCACGCCGACCGCCATAGCATACGCAAACATCCCTGTACACGAACTTTCCGGCCACGCATACGGATAATCAACCAGTTGCCGCCACATCCCATTGTCGGACTGATACCGCAGCAGCGAGGTCATCATCTTTTTATACCCCGCCATAATCTCCGGGCGCAGCGGATGCTCGGCAGGCAGGGAACGGAGAACCTCCGCCATCGAAGCCGCCACCCACCCGTTTCCGCGTCCCCAGAAGTAAGGGAATTTGGGCCCGTGGTAAAACAGCCCGTTGGGCTGCTGAAGTTTTTTGATGTAGGCCGCCACCTGTTTGGCCGCACGGTCTGCGTATATCGAATTGCCGGTGGCTCGATAGGCCTGAATCTGAAGCATCCCCACCATATACATATCGTCAATCCACCAGCGGGTCTGAGCGGTCAGCCCGTCTTCCTGCGTTTGTTCCCATTGGCTGTCCGCAAAGCTCAGCCCCAGTTCCAGCCAGCGCTTGTCGCCGGTAATTCGATAAATCTCAAGCGGCACAATCCCTTCCACATTGTGATCGACGTGAGATTGACGCGAAATAAGGATGCTGTCCGGCTCAAGAAATTTGTCATAGCGGGCGATAATGCGGTCCAGCAGCGGCTTATCGCCGGTACAATCAGCAAACCACAGCGCCCCCACGGCTGTGCATGCCTCCGCATAGTGCAGACCCTTGCCGGGCCGATAGAGAGAATAGTCCTTCCGCGCCAGCAGATTTTCAACAACACGCAGCCCCGCTTCTTTAAGTTGGCTTGCCGGTATCGGCTCCGCCTTTTTGGAGCCGCCGGAACACGAAGCACACAACAGCGCTCCCGCACACAGCACAAACAGCATTCGTTTCATAGTAGAGTCTCCTGCAAGGGTTTATTTGGGTTCTTCCCGCTGAATCGGTCGGTAACTGACAAAGGCAAACACCCGGCTGTCGGGCGGGCACCTCCGATGATTTCCTTCCAGACAAAATGGAAAGCGCCGCTGTGATGTCGGCTGTTCTCCCCGCTCCCGCTGATGCGGCAGCATCCGCTGAAAGGGTCATATTCACTCCGCCCCGCGATGTCCGTTTCCGCCTCAAAAAGCCCCAGCGAATTGGTGCACGGACAGTCCGCCGGCAGCGTGCCGCCCGCCGGCGCAGGCAGAACAGCCGCCGCGGCTGCAAGAGCATGTTTGCCCCTCCAGCCCCTCCGCTTTCGGCAGTTTATATTCATCAAGATTCCCTTCCCGGCAGACCGTTTCTTTCGACCAAAGGGATTCTACCTGCCCCTGCTGAAGAACGCAACGGCTTTTTAACCCGCATCACTGTCCCGCTTTCCGCTGACGGAGAACAATTAAATTTGGTTAGAAAGTACGTTTTTGAATGTTCTGGAGAGGATGGATATCTTACGTGATACACTGAAAATCTTTCATTCATCCCAACTTTAGGCGGCTGACAAAAGAGCAATAGAATGCGTAACTATTTGTAGATATTTAAGTTGCAGCAAGCCGAATCATCGAGACCAGGAGAGCAAGGAAAACCCTCCCTAAAATTGAGAATATTATTGACTTTTATTTTGGATATACTATAGTGAAAAGGATGGTGAGGAGAGGAACTAGGCGTGGAGGGTCTTTCAATACATTCACTGCGACAGGAGGAATATGCGCTTACCCAACTTGCACATGAACAAGTCTTTTGCAGCATTTCCCTCAGACGGGGTAAACAATAAAAGACAACTTTATTTTATGGAGGGTTTTATGAAATTACAAGCGATATTATCAGTGTTTTGTCTTTGCTCTTTGGCAAATGCTTCGATTGTAAGTATTGATTTTGAGACTTCCGAAGGCTATCCGGCAACCAGCGCAGATGGTACTCAGGTTTGGTTGTATAGCCATGGCTGGTATGATACAAGTTCAGCATGGGTTGTTCCGTATATTACCAGTGATACTTTCGCTCATACCGGCTTGCGTTCAGCGATAGTATGGACACTGTGTAATGCTGGCCAGCAATGGTGCAGTTATCATTCTGAATGGACTCCTTCGCAAGACGCGGATACAGTAAGTTATTCGGCATATATGGCAATCCAAAAAAGTAGTTATGGCAGTTCCGATAGCACTTCCTATGGCGGTATTGTTCTGCGAGGAAAGAAATCTGATTTAACGACGGAGGTCACACTGGGCGGCATTCAATTGTTGCTTAACGGCAGTGTGAAAGCGTGGGGTTTCCCGGCGGGTACGTATGCAGAGATAGGAGGGAATTACCCATGTGAACTTGACCAGTGGAATCGCCTGGAGATTATAGCCGATTTTACCAGCGATCAGGTGCATTTTTATGTGGGCAGCAACTCGGTGGGTTCATTCTCATTTGATTCCGATGTGGTTAAATTGAGTTCGATTGGGATATACACTGGTGCCGGCGACAAATGGTCCATGGGGAACAATATTCGCTTTGATGCTATTAATGTTGATGCTATTCCCGAACCGACAACAATTGCTTTGCTTGGTTTAGGCGTTTTGGGTTTGCTTAGAAGAAAATAAACCAGACGCAGATAAAGGGGGTCGGTGCAAGTAAAAATCTGACCCCCTCCTCTTTTCCTCCGCCGGCATATCCGGAGGGGCAGGAACCTCAGCAGAATCAATAATTTTACAGTCTGCCCCCTCTGCTGGGGCAAGACCGCAGGGGACTGTCAGGAATCGTTCGCACGGATTCGGATTGTTTCCCTACCCATCAACCCAAGCGAGGGTTT
>CALMLO010000028.1 GCA_937868095.1 uncultured Phycisphaerales bacterium
TTATCTGACGACTGGGCCAGTCTGGATTCAAGGTCGCAACTTCCAGAATTTTATCTACCTCTTCCTGGCTTATCCCCCTAAAACCGGGCCATTGACAAGGTTAGGATTTCCCTGTAACTCCAGTCCACAATTACCGGAGAAATCGAATGAAAAAGAGGCGGTTTCCGAGAGAGCGGATTGCGCGGATGGTGGGGTGTCTGAGGGCGGCCGGCGGAGCGGTCACCTGCGGCTCCGGCCGGCGTTTCCTCTTCTGCTTGCCCTTTGCTGTCCGCTGATTCTTTGCCGGCGACAGGTGTCGTCGTAGCGGGTGTATCAAGTCGGCTTTTTCAACGGAGCGGGGCTGTTCCCTTCCTAACCTTCTATCTTATAGCGTAAAAACGCCCCGATGTGATCGATGTCCTTTAATCGAGGATGGTTGGTGGTGATGTATTTGATTTCTCCCCGCTGGAGAAGGACCTCTTCCATCGCTTCTTCGACTACATCCTCTACCGAAAGAGTTTCCTTGCCGCAGAAGGGGCAATTTCCAGCTTTTAAATCCAGACAGGAACACTCTTTGCAGATATAGCCCGGCACGCGGTAGTTGTCGTCGACCACCAGTGCCTGACAGGCCCCCATGGGAATCGCCCGCAAAACATTCTCGATTCCCTTTGCGGCCAATCCGCCTTTGTGCAAGGCCTCTATGAGGCGTTCCAAAATCATACTATCATCTTCTTCGTTTATTTTTCTCTCCATTTCGAGGGCTGCTTCAATGATAGTATTGATATGGTCTTTGGGGCTAAGATTCGACCGTCCTTTCACCCTGGGCTGCAAATAGCTGTGGAGGAGCGGGAAGAAAAGCGAATAATCTTCTGCTTTGATGCCGATGAAAAGATATTCAAAATGCCCCATTCTGAAGTGTTCCAGCAGGGCATTGGCTACTGTATGATAATGACGAATGACTTTGTTTTTAATGCTCCGCTCGATCCGGCGTTCCTCTAATCCATACCATCCTCCTTTTCTGACTTTTCCCTCGATGTCGGAACGATAGGCGTTGTGCTCTAACACTTCCCCCATGTACACTTCCAGCAATCGTGCTTCCTGCTTATCGACCAGTACGAGCATGAGCCGATGATACTCATCTAAGATTGCGACCAAAGGACGTATATAAGGATTGGGATCGACTACTACCTGGGATTTCACCGGCTGCGCAACGCGATAGACCAGGTATAAATCACGCGTTCCATCGGCGATGATGACTAAGCCCCTCACTTTTCCTGCGGGCACAAAAGAATTGGTCACCTCAAATTCAATTTTCTCAAAATCTTCTTTTACCGCGGCGAGCTGTTTTTTAGACCAGTCTTCCTTCTCTAAAGACCGCAGTTTAGTCCGCAGCAGGCTGTTCGTTACTGTTTTGTAGGCGCTCGGATTCGTATGACGAGGATCCACATTCAGATAAAAGGAGGTAACCAGCGTTCCTGCCGGCTTAATTTCTAAAAGTTCGTTAATGTGTTCTTTGGTAATCAGATTGCTGTTCATTTTGTTTTACCTGTCTCATTTCATTTCGTTCAGGATTTTCCGGATGACCTTGCCCGGCTACGCGGCCGGGCGATTTGTCAGATGTT
The DNA here is from genome assembly GCA_937868095.1 of uncultured Phycisphaerales bacterium. Classification (GTDB taxonomy): domain Bacteria; phylum Planctomycetota; class Phycisphaerae; order Sedimentisphaerales; family Anaerohalosphaeraceae; genus JAHDQI01. Next base: position 1,602 of record CALMLO010000028.1, read on the forward strand.
ATACGATTCCTCCTTGTTTGCGTCAAGGGGATTCTCGGCGACTGCCGCGGCGAGGGGGCTTCTTTCGGCCGCAGATGACGATTGCGGGGTAATGCCGGCGTGCCGGTGATGCCGGGCTTGATTGAGCAGGCCGATGCAGCCATCAACTCCAGCCGAGCCGGGTTGGATAACGTGAATGCCAGGGAATCATTATGAATCTTTCGCTACGGCCGGGAATAATCCTTGTGTGCATCCGCCCTTCGTTTCTCTCTTATGTTGGACTTTGTCTCTCCAGTTCTCTCTGTTTGTTGGGTGTTGGCTGCGGGCTGGTTCCGGCTGGTTCGAAAATACGGGCGGCTGCTACAGGGTAAATTCTCCTTCGAGTGTGAGGACGGGGACATAGTCCGGATTGTAGTAACTTCCTTCAAGTACGTTGTAAAGGTAGGTGGTGCCGCCCGGGGTGAGGATGAAGGTTACCAGCCCGTCCGTATCTGTCTTGACAAAGGAAGTAACGTCGCCGGATGCAGGGCCGTCTGCGACGGTCGGATTGACCGTGTACAGCCAAACCGCTTGGCTTGTATTCAGGGCGGTACCGCTGGCTGTATCGTTGCCCGGAGCGGAGAACCAGTCGATTGTGTCGGCGATCCATGTTTCATCTACGCCGTCGTTGAGGCCGTTGACTACATAGGATTTATCACCTGTGATGGCATAAATCGTCAGGGTTGCGCTGGTGATGGTACCGGTAATGCCGGAAAGGTCGAACTGGAGCCAGGATTTGTTCGCATCGAGGGTGTTGAGCTGGGGGTCATCGCTCCACTGGCCGGCACTGCGGGTTTTCAGCCGTGTTTCCGAAATCCAGGCCCCTGAATTGGTCTTGTACTGAATCGCTTTTCCCTGGCGGGCCGGTATGGAGATCGCGGTGATTGTCGGTGCTTGCAGGGATTCGCTCAGCCAGCTGTCTGCGAGGACCATCAAGTCGGTGATGTCCACGACAGCATCGGCGGGTCTGGCGATGTCGCAGTATGGATTCCAGCCGGCATCTGTCGGGCGGCTGTTCCATGCGGCGGCCAGGACGGCGAAATCGCCCAGGTCGATGATGCAGTTGCGATCCATATCGGCGCGTGCAGCCGGCGTTACCAGCCAGTTGAGGTATTCTTCGAGGTTGGTATAGCCGTCTCCGTCGCGGTCGCCGTTTCGGTCGGCGGCATCGTAGGGGTTCAGCCCTCTTGAACGTTCCCAAGCGTCGGGCATGCCGTCATTGTCCGCGTCGGGCAGGGCCGGCAGCGAATGAAGGGTTGGCCAGCCGCCGACAGTGGTTTGGGAATCAATGATTCCCAGCCCTGCTCCGGTCTTGCCGCCGAATGTTGCGGTTCCTGTTCGGACTTCGTTAATAATGCGGGTATCCACGGAGTCGCGGATAAGACTGCAACCGGCCTCAGCGAGGACCGCCTCATAGGCCTCCTGGGCGGTTTGTGTGGTTACGGGGTAGGTTTCGGCGGCGGGGAAGGGGGCTGAAGCCCTGCATAAGTTCCGTTCGGCATCGCCGCCTTCGGGGTTTACGCCGAGCCAGTTGTCATTGGTTACGGTGGTACTGCCCTGTACGTAATTGCCGCTGATGTACCATTGGCCGTAGGTGTGGGGCACGATGGTATTGCCGGCGTCGTCTTTTTGGAGACTGGGGTTGGCGATGCGGTATCTGACGCCGGAGTTGGTGGCAGGGCCATATTTGTAGAAGCAATTGATGATATTGACGGCGGCTTTCTCGCCACCGTAGCAGCTGTTGAAGGCCCAGTTGTAGATGACGTTATTGCGCAGGTCCACGTTGTCGGCGGGGTCTCCTTCGATGCGCGGATTGCGGGAGCTGTGATGGGCCAGAAGGTTGTGATGCCAGGAACTGTTGGTGCCTCCCCAGATGCCGCCGTATCCGTGGGCACCTTTTGCATGATGGGAATAGCGAAGACTTTCAGTAATCAGGCACCACTGGGCGGTAAAATTGGTGTTGGCATAATAGGAGAACGCCTCATCGACGGACCAGCTTGCCGTGACATGGTCGAGGATTATGCGGTTGCCATAGCGTCCCCATGTGGCGTCGTCGTCTCCGTTTTCGGAGCCGTCGGGCCACTGGTCGCCGAGCCGGCAGCGAATGTAGCGGATGATGACGTTATCATAGCCGGCGTAGAAAGAGCCGTTTGCGATGCAGATGCCGTCGCCGGGTGCGGTTTGGCCGGCGATGGTTACATTGGGATATTTGACATCCAGGTTGGATGTAAGATGAATGGTTCCGGACACGCGAAAGATAATTGTGCGAGGGGTATTGTGATTGAGGGCGTCGCGGAGTGAGCCCGGGCCGGAATCATTAAGGTTGGTAACAAAATAGACGGCTCCGCCCCGTCCGCCGGCGGCCGCGGCGCCGTATCCTTCGGCGCCGGGAAAGGCAGGAACAGCCCAAATTATTGCGGAGTGAAGAGTGAGAAAAACGGATGCAAGAATGAATCGTTTCATGATGCGGTTCTCCTTTGCCGGCGTTGTCAGGTGCATCTTAACCCCCCTTATTCCAATAGTTCTTGCAGGATGGAGTTTTCCTAAAATTGTCTCAGCGGGCTTTATTATAGCAGAATTTAACGCCGGCGGGAAAGAGGGATGCTGGGTTTTTGCGGAGTTTTGCGCAATTTGATTTTCCGTTTTGCGCGAAACGGTATTAGGGGCGTCTAACGAAAGTGCGGAAAAAGTGCGGAAAAGCGAGGGAGATAGTGGACCTGAATCGTCTGGAAACGAGGCGTTTTTGCGGAAAACGAAACAAAACAAGACTGGAAAAGCAGCCATAAAACAAGTATAGTATCCGGCTGTGGAAATCGGCGGCCGGTTTGGCGGCTGTGCAGGATAAACAATAAGAGAAAGCAATGTATGGAAGCAAAGAAAACTTCCGATAAGCCATTATATATTCTGGGGATATCGGCTTTTTATCATGACAGTGCGGCGGCACTGCTGAAGGACGGCCGTATCGCAGCCGCTGCGCAGGAAGAGCGGTTTACCCGTAAAAAGCATGACCCTGCTTTTCCGGTGAATGCGGTTCGGTACTGCCTGAAGGAAGGGGGCATTGATGCTTCGCAGATTGATTATGTGGTATTTTATGAAAAGCCGCTGAGCCGGTTTGAGCGGATTCTGGAGACTTATATTGGGTATGCTCCGCGTGGATTCAAGCAGTTTCTGATGAGCATTCCGCTGTGGCTGAAGCAAAAACTTCATCTTCCTCGGGAGATGGACCGGGCGTTGGATTACCAATATCGAGGCCGCTATTTGTTCTGTGAGCATCATGAGTCGCATGCAGCCAGTGCGTTTTTTCCATCTCCGTTTGAGGAGGCGGTGATTCTGACGATGGACGGGGTGGGGGAATGGGCGACGGCGAGTATCGGGGCGGGGCGGGGCAATCGCATTGAGATGCTTTATGAGATGCATTTTCCTCATTCGCTGGGGCTGCTGTATTCGGCGTTTACGTATTTTACGGGCTTCCGGGTAAATTCGGGGGAGTACAAATTGATGGGGCTGGCGCCGTACGGCAGGCCGATTTATTATGAAACGATTTTGTCGGAGATGCTGGACCTGAAGGAGGACGGGTCGTTTCGTCTGAATATGGATTATTTTGCGTATTGCTATTCGGATGTGATGGTCAGCCGGAAGTTTGAGAAACTTTTCGGGGGGCCTCGCCGCAAGCCGGAAACGCCCATTACGCAGCGGGAGATGGATATTGCTGCTTCGATTCAGAAGGTGACGGAAGAAATTATCCTTCGGATGAGCCGGTATGCTTATAAGCAGACGGGGATGAAAAATCTGGTGCTGGCGGGCGGGGTGGCGCTGAATTGCGTGGGCAACGGGCGAATCCAGCGGGAAGGGCCGTTTGAGCATATCTGGATTCAGCCGGCAGCCGGGGATGCCGGCGGGGCGCTGGGGGCGGCGCTGTTTGTGTGGTATCAGCTGCTTGAGAACCCGCGAAGGCCGGACCCGATGGATATGCAGAGCGGTTCTCTGCTGGGGCCGTCGTTTACGACGGAGGAAATCCGGGCGTTTCTTGAGCGGGAGGGGGCTGTGTACGAGGTTTATGAAGATGAAGAGGAACTTCTGGATACGGTTTCGGATGCGCTGGCGACTGAGCAGGTGGTAGGGTGGTTTCAGGGACGGATGGAGTTCGGCCCGCGGGCGCTGGGGTCGCGAAGCATTTTGGGGGATGCGCGGAGCGACCGGATGCAGTCGAAAATGAATCTGAAAATCAAGTTCCGCGAGTCGTTTCGTCCTTTTGCGCCGAGTGTTCTTGCGGAGCGTGCGGAGGAGTTTTTTGAACTTAAGAACGGCTGCGTCAGCCCGTATATGCTGCTGGTGGCTCCGATTCAGGAATCGAAACGGGTTGCAGCGGCGCCGCAGGAGAAGCCGCTGTTCGGGCTGGACCTGCTGAAGGTACGCCGCAGCTGTGTACCTGGGATTACGCATGTGGATTATTCGTCGCGGGTTCAGACGGTGGATGAAAAACGGCACGGCCGCTATTATCGGCTGCTGAAACGATTTGAGGCCAAGACGGGCTGCCCGCTGGTAATCAATACGAGTTTTAATGTGCGGGGCGAACCGATTGTGTGTACGCCGGAGGACGCCTATCGGTGTTTTATGGCGACCAATATGGATATGCTTGTGATGGAAAATGTGGTGCTTCGGAAAGAGCGGCAGCCGAAGGCCAAGGTCCATGAGACGGATGAATATCTGGCAAGGTTTGCGCTGGATTAAGGAAGGAATGCGGCTATGGGAATGATGGAGTTGAACTGGAGACCTTCGGACAAGACACTGCGGCAGTTTGGTTTGTGCTGTCTGGCGGTCCTGCCGGCGGCTGGGATTGTGCTGTGGCGGCGTTTCGGTCTGCCGGCAGGGGCGGCATGGGGGCTGGCGGCGGCGGGGATTGTGCTGTTTGGGGTTGGGCTGGTTTTTCCGAGGGGGCTGCGGCCTTTTTATGTGGTGCTGATGGCGGCGGGGTTTCCTATCGGCTGGGTCATCAGCCATGCGGTGATGTTTTTGTTTTACTTTTGCATTCTTACTCCGATTGGGCTTGTGTTTTGGCTGTTCGGGCGGGATGTGCTGCATCGGAAACGGGAGCGGGAGGCGTCGTCGTACTGGGTGGAGTGCTCTCGTTCTGTTTCGGTCAAGCGATATTTCAGGCAGTTTTAGCGGGATAAGGATTCGGAAGGATTTTTATGTCTGAGCAAACGGTCTCTCCGGCGAAAAAAGAATTTGAGCAGCAGGCCCGTCAGGGACGCCCGGGGCTGCTGCGGGAGTTTTATGATTTTCTCAAGCACAACAAGAAATGGTGGCTTCTGCCGATTCTGCTGATGCTTCTGCTGCTGGGGCTGATTATTCTTCTGAGCGGGACGGCGGTGGCGCCGTTTTTGTATCCGCTGTTTTAGCGAGGGAGCCGGACGATGAACAAGCCGAGTCTTGGGCGAGTTTTCTGGACAGCGGTTATTGCGGCGGGGCTGGGGGTGCTTTGGCTGAAGGAGGTTCCGCTGGCGTATTGGGTGGCGCAGCAGCGGGAGGTTCTGCTGGGGCGGTACAGTGTGGGGCAGGTGAGCGCGCAGCTGATATTGACGCCGGTGGGTCTGCTGCTGCTGTGGGGGCTGTGGATGGGGAAGGAGAAAAGCCCATCGCAGCGCCGTCAGGATGCTTTCAAGACGGCGGCCGTGGTGCTTTCGATTGTTTTTTGTCTGGTTTTTGCTGATGTTGCACTGCGGCTGGTTTCCCGCCGTCAGTACACGGCGGCCGGGCATAGTTATCATCGCCCGCCGAACCAGACGATGAAGGGGGTGTTTGAAGATCGTCCTGTCTGTGCGTTCAGTTATCCGAATGCGCCGGCTGGGTATCCGCCTGTTTCCTATGTTTTTACGACGGACAAGAGGGGATTTCGCAATCTGAGCGATATGGACTGTGCGGATGCCGTTGTGCTGGGGGATTCCTTTGCAGAAGGGTCGAGCGTGTCTGATGAGCATTGCTGGCCGATACAGTTGGCAAAACTCAGCGGCAGGACGGTGTATAATCTGGGGATGTCGGGGACGAGTGCGGCTGGTTATCTGGATGTGCTTGAATCGATTGGTTTTTCGCTGAAGCCGCGGTTGGTTTTGTGCATGCTGTATGAGGGCAATGATTTTCGGGACAGCAATTTTCGTCGGAATGAGGGGCGGGAGCGGCCTTCGCTGGGGGATGTGCTTTTCCGCAGTTCGCCGCTACGGCGCCGCTTTGAGGCGTTTTTGATAAAGACGCTTGGGCCTGTGGGCAGCGGACGTTTTAACGACCCGGCGTCTGTTTTGGCGAATCCGTCGCATCCGATGTATGCGGTTTCGTGGCAGCCGCTGGAAGTGCCGCGGGGGTCGGGGCATTATTATTCCTTTGAGGTTAAGCGGGTTCTGGACCATTGGGTTCGGCCGGAGCAGTTTAGGGAGTCTTTGGCCTGCCGGCAAACGCAGGAGATTCTGACTCGGATGAAGGATTTGTGCGCGGGGCAGGGAGCGCGGCTGGTGGTTGTCTATGCGCCGGATAAGCCGCATCTTTTGATGGATGCCGTCCGGCGGCAGGTTCCGGCGGAGCAGGTGCGGGCCTTTCTGGCCCTGAAGAAAAAGGACTTGCCGCCTGCCGAGCAATTGATGGAGGATTTGTCGGCGGCAATGGATACGTTTGAAAATGTGATGGAGCAGTTCTGCCGAGAGGAGGGGATTGTCTTTGTGAGTCTGACTGATGTGCTCCGGCAGAAGATTGAAGAGGGGGTTTGGGCGTATTATGCCTATGACCAGCACTGGACTCCGGATGGGCACCGGGTTGTGGCGGAATATCTGGCGGAGACGGTGTTCGGCGGGGACGAGCCGCAATGAAATGGAAATTGAACAGCCGGTGGTTTCGGTGGGCGGCTGCAATCACGGTTGGGACGGCAGGGTGTACGCAGCAGAAGGCAGAACCGCCGCCGGCTGCCAGGCCTAATATTCTGTTTATTCTGGCGGATGACCTTGGGTATGGGGATTTGGGCTGTTATGGGCAGCAGCGGATTCGGACGCCGCAATTGGACCGGATGGCGTCGGAGGGGCTTCGGTTTACTCAGCATTATGCGGGCAGTGCGGTTTGTGCGCCGTCGCGATGCTGTCTGCTGACGGGTCTGCATACGGGTCATGCCCGGATTCGCGGCAATGACCGCCGTCCGCTGCAGCCGGAAGATATTACGGCGGCACGGCGGCTTCAGGATGCCGGCTATCGAACGGGGATTATCGGCAAATGGGGTCTTGGAGAGGCCGGCTCGACGGGGATACCGACACGGCAGGGGTTTGATTATTTCTTCGGGTATCTGAATCAGACGCATGCTCATAATTATTATCCGGAGTTTTTGTGGCGCAATGAGGAGAAGGTGCTGCTTCCTAATGAAGTGAGGCGTCCGGCGGGGCGGCCTGCTCATCCGGGCGGAGTGAGTGTGAATCGGGCGGTTTATTCCCATGATTTGTTTATCGAGGAGGCCGAGGAGTTTATCCGCGGGAGCGGTCAGCAGCCGTTTTTTCTGTATCTGGCTTTGACGATACCGCATGCGAATAATGAAGCCGGCGCGGAGGGGATGGAGGTACCGGATTTGGGGGAGTATGCAGGGGAGGACTGGCCGACGGCGCAGAAGGCCTATGCGGCGATGATTACGCGGATGGATGAGGGGGTTGGACGGCTGCTGCGGCTGCTGAAAGAACTGGATATTGATGAGCGGACGATTGTGTTCTTTTCCAGTGATAACGGGCCGCATCGGGAGGGCGGGGCTGACCCGACGTTTTTCAAAAGCAGCGGGCCGTTTCGGGGGATTAAGCGGGATTTGTATGAAGGGGGGATTCGCGTGCCGATGATTGTCCGCTGGCCTGAGGTGATTGGGGCGGGCAGGCAGAGTGAGCATGTCAGCGCGTTCTGGGATTTCTTTCCGACGTGTATGGAGCTGGCGGGACTGGCGGCGCCGGAAAATGTGGACGGGATTTCGTTTGTGCCGGCGCTTTTGGGGGACGAGAAGGGGCAGAAGAAACATTCGTACCTGTATTGGGAGCTGCATGAGGCCGGCGGCAAACAGGCGCTGCGAGTCGGTCGGTGGAAGGCCGTTCGGCAGAATCTGGCGGAGGACCCTAATGCGCCGATTGAACTGTATGATTTGGAGACAGACCCTGCGGAAAGCCGGAATAGGGCGGAGGAGCATCCGCAGGTTATTCAGAAGATGGAGCGTCTTTTTGAGACGGTTCGCACGGAGGAGGTCGGGTATTCCTTTGGCACTCAGGGGCGGGTTGCAGTCTCTTCGGACTGAGGGGGGTTGATGCGTCGGCGGCGGGGGCCTGGGCCGACGGCGAGGGTGCGGCCGATGGAGCGGAGGGATTCTTCCAAGGAATGGCGGCAGGCGAGGGCGGTTTCGCTGAGGGTGGTTTTGCCTGGGTAGATTTCGTAAAGCCGCCGATAGCGGGCGGGGGTGCAGTTGGGCATGACAACGTTGGCACCTCGCTGGAGGCCGAGAAGGCGGCCGGTTTTGGGGTTGACCGCCGCCAGGGCGGTGGTGCTGGGGATGTTGGCTTCCGGACAGACCAGCCGGGTGAGTGCGATGACTTTGCAGGTCATCTGTTCGGTGTTGGGCACCTGTTCGGATGGGTGAATGGTCGGGGTGATTTGGCCGGTGCCCAGCGGGGTATGGGGATGGGGGATATACGGCCCAAGACCGATCATGTCGAGGTCCAGACGGCGGAAAAGTTCGATATCGTCGGCCAGGGAGGGGAAGGTCTGGCCGGGGATGCCCACCATGATGCCGCTGCCGACTTCATAGCCGAGTTGACGAAGGCGGGAAAGGATTTCCAGCCGATGGGCGGTTCGTCCCGGGCGGGGCGGGTGGATAAGCGAATAGAGGGCGGGGTCGGATGTTTCGAATCGGAGGAGGTAGCGGTCTGCGCCGGCCTGCCGCCAGCACCGGAGGTCTTCAAAGGGGCGTTCGCCAAGACTGAGGGTGACGGCCAGCGGGGTGGTCTGTTTGACGGTTCGGATGATTTGGGCGAGCCATTCCGTCTGGATTCCATCGTCTTCTCCCGCCTGGAGGACGACGGTGCCATAGCCGAAGTCGGCGATTTGGCGGATACATTCGAGAATCTCGTCGGCGGTCATGCGATAACGCCGGAGGTGTTTGTTGTGTCGGGAGAGTCCGCAGTAGGCGCAGGTTCGCGCGCAGTGATTGGAGATTTCGAGCAGCCCGCGCAGGTGGACTGCATCACCGACGTATTCTTTTCGGACTCGGTCGGCCATCCGCCAGAGGGTTTCGAGGGCGTCGGGGTCTGTCTGCTGAAGCCAGGTTTCAATTTCTGTTCTACTGAGCATGATTGGGCTGATGGGGGATTGGGGTTGCGGTCGCGGGCTTTGCGGCTTTTCGATAGAGTTCGAGGGTTTCGGGGAAGGGTTCGAGGGCACGTTCGAGAAGTCCGAGACTGCGGGCGATGACCAGTCCGTAATTGGTGATGGGGATACCGGCCTGTCGGCAGCGGAGGATGCGGCTGAGCATTTCTCTTCGATTCCACATGCAGGCGCCGCAGTGAATAACGAGTTTGCAGGGGGAGAGGTCTTGAGGGAAGTCGTGTCCCTGGACGGTTGTAAACTGGAGTGGGCCGCCGACGAATTGATTCAGCCAGCGGGGGATTTTGACGCGTCCGATGTCGTCTCCGATGGGATGATGGGTGCATGCTTCGGCGACGAGGACGCGGTCGCCCGGGCGGAGGGTGTCGATGGCTACGGCGCCGAGCATTTGGGTGGTCAGGTCTCCTTTGAGACGGGAATAAAGGATGGAAAAACTAGTCATCCTGACGGCGGGCGGGATGGAGGCGGCGACTTTGGAGAAGGCCTGTGAATCGGTAACGACAAGGTCGGGCGGGGTTTTGAGCCGGCGGAGGGTTTGCGTGAGCGTTTGTTCGGTGGTGATGATGGAGACGGCGTTGTGGTCGAGCAGGTCGCGGATGGTTTGCACCTGGGGGAGAATCAGGCGGCCTTTGGGGGCCTGCTTGTCAATGGGGATGACTAAAACCGCCAGACCGCCCTGTCCGACGAGGTCGGCGGCGATGACGGGCTGGTCGATGAAGTCGGCGGGTGCGGTGCTGATCAGGAGCCGGCGGAGTGCATCGATTCCGTGCTCTGAGACGGCTGCGGTTTCCACGAAGGGGATGTTCTGCTTGCGGAGAAGTTCGAGGGTTTGGGGCGAAGGGGGCTGGAGGTCGGCTTTGCTGAAGACGGCGATGAGGGGTATGCTGCGTTTTTTTAATTCGTTTGCGATGAGTTCTTCAAACTGGCCCCAGGGGCCGTCTGTGACCAGCAGTCCGATGTCTGTACGGTCGAAGACCTGGCGGGTTTTTTCGACGCGTTTCTGTCCGAGGGCGCCGAGATCGTCGATGCCGGCTGTGTCAATGAACAGCACAGGCCCCAGCGGCAGCAGTTCCATGGGTTTTTCGACGGGGTCGGTCGTGGTGCCGGCCTGGTCGGAAACGATGGAGACCTGCTGTCGGGTGAGGGCATTGAGCAGCGTGGATTTGCCGACATTGCGTCTTCCGAAGAGGGCGATGTGAAGACGGAAACCTTTGGGCGCCGGCTGGGGCATAGAGACCTGCCTTTCAGCAATAGACATCGCGTTTTCCGGTTCGGACCTTCTGGAGCATGGCTTCGGTTCGCCGGCGTGTGAGAGTGTCCATTTGCTGGAGGGCCTGTTCGATTAAGCGTTCTCCGGCCTGTCTGGTCTGGGGGGAGGCGTAGTCGAGCAGGTACTCGAGATAGGTGGACAGTGCGTTCGGCTGGCAATGTTCTTTAATCAATCCCGGTTTGGCCAGGTCCATGAAGTCCTCTCCGGTTCGTCCGAGGCGGTAGCAGGCGGTGCAGAAAGAGGGGATGTATCCGAGTTGGGTAATGTCGTAAATCACTTCATCGAGGGAGCGATGGTCGCCGAGTGCGAACTGGGCCTGGTTGAGGATTTCTTTTCCTTCTGCATAGCCGCCTGGGTTGGTTTTGCTGCCGGCGGAAATCTGAGAGACGCCGAGGGCGAAGGTGTCCCGACGCATCTCGGGATTTTCGCGGGTGGTCATGATGATGCCGGTGTAGGGGACGGCCAGACGCAGAATGGCTACGATTTTGCGAAAGTCAAAGTCGCTGACGGGCCTGGGGGGATGGATGGACATTTCAGAGCCGGCGGCCGGTTCCAGACGGGGGACGCTGATGGTATGAGGGCCGACGCCAAATTCAGCTTCGAGATGGCGGATGTGCTGCATCATGGCCAAAATCTCGAATCGCCAGTCGCAGAGTCCGAAGAGTACGCCGATTCCAACATCGTCGATGCCGGCCTCCATGGCGCGATCCATGGCGGTTACTCTCCAGTCGTAATCAATCTTTTTGCCGGCCAGATGGACTTGCCGATAGGTCTGGCGATGATAGGTTTCCTGGAAAAGCTGGTAGGTTCCGATATGGGCGTCTTTTAACTGTCTGAACTCGTCGGAGGTCAGGGGGGCGATGTTGACATTGACGCGCCGAATTTCGCCGTTGCCGAGTTTGACGGAGTAGATGGTTTCGATAGATTTTAAGATGTAGGAAAAGCCCTCTTTGGGGTAGGACTCGCCGGCTACCAGAAGGGTGCGTTTGTGGCCTTCGGCTACGAGAATTTCGATTTCCCGCCGGATTTCATCCTGATTGAGTGCCCGTCGTGTGATTGCTTTGCTGCGTGCCCGGAAGGCGCAGTAGAGGCATTCGTTGCTGCATAAGTTGGAGATGTACAAGGGGGCAAACAGGACCAGCCGTCTGCCGTAAATGGTTTCTTTGACATATCTTGCCGTTTCGAAGAGTTCGTGGAGGAGTTGGGGGTCGGTGATGGAGGTCAGGACGGCCACTTCGTCGAGTTCCAGCCCGTGCAGCTGCCGTGCTTTGGTCAGTACATCGCGGACATGGGAGTCGTCTTTGTTTGAGGCGGAAGCCATCGCTTCGGCTATTTGCTGTTCGTTAATGAAAGAAGATTGGGTTTTTTGTTCAGTTTTCATTGTTATGTGCCTTTAAAGAAAGTAATTTTGCTGAGAATAATATTAATGTTATAGAAAAATAATTTCAAATGCAACAAAAAGAACATTAATAATTCTTATCTGGTCGAATATGTTCTGCTGTAGTTATGTTTATTGCCACAGAATACACAATATAGTCTATCCAGTATAAATTATATGTTTTTTGGTTGAAAACATTGTCTTAATTATAATAATGCTGTCAGAATAAAAAAATGTTTAAGGAAAAACGTATGCGAAGCAAAGCGGTTTGGTTTCTGATGGCGGCGGGGGTGGTCTTGTGGGTCGGCTGCAATGAAAAAGAGGAGATGCGAAACGACCCGGCTATGGAGGAACTTGTGCAGGAGGCCGTACCGACGCGGACGGTGCCGAGCGAGGCGGCTGCGTCTGAGGGGGCGGAAAAGCCGGTTTCCAGTGAGCCGGCTAATCCGGTGGTTAAGATGACGACGTCGATGGGGGTGATTACGATTGAACTGTATCCGGACAAAGCCCCGCAAACGGTGGAAAACTTTTTGAAGTATGTGGAAGATGGTTTTTACAAGGGGACGATTTTTCATCGAGTGATCAGGCGGTTTATGATTCAGGGCGGCGGCTTTACGGATAAGATGGTTCAGAAGCCGACTCGCGGGCCGATTGTTAATGAATGCGGGCCGCAACTGCGTAATTTGCGCGGGACGATTGCGATGGCAAGAACGAGTCAGCCGGACAGTGCGACCAGCCAGTTCTTTATTAATGTGGTGGATAATCCTTTTTTGGATTTTGACGGGCCGAATAAGCCCGGGTATGCGGTTTTCGGGCGTGTGATTGAAGGGATGGATGTGGTGGACCGGATTGCGACGGTGCCGACAACGCGGCTTGCGAACGGGATGGCGGACGTGCCGGTGGAGCCGGTTGTTATCGAGCGGGTCGAACGGATTCGATAAACAGGGGACAGTTATGAAAAAAGTGCTGATGCAAACCTCGAAGGGGGCTATTACGCTGGAACTGGATGAAGAGGCCGCGCCGATTACGACTGCCAATTTTCTTGAATATGCGGAGAACAGGCATTACGACGGGACGATTTTTCATCGGGTGATTCAGGGGTTTATGATTCAGGGGGGCGGATTGACAAAGGACCTGCGGGCAAAGCCGACGTACGAGCCGATTATTAATGAGGCGTCCAACGGGCTGAAGAATAAGCGGGGCACAATTGCGATGGCCCGCACCTCGGAGCCGGACAGTGCTACCTGTCAGTTCTTTATCAATCATCAGGATAATGCCTTTCTGGATTATCGGGGGCCCCAGCCGGACCGTATTGGGTATGCGGTTTTCGGGCGGGTGGTTGAAGGGATGGATGTGGTGGACCAGATTGCTTCGGTGAAGACTGCTGCGAAGGGAGGGTATGAGGACGTTCCGGCTGAGACGGTTGAGATTGTTTCCGTACGGGTCATCGGGTAGTTTTCAGAAAAGAAGAAACGCCTGAGCGAGAGGGGAGGGGCCGGCGTATTTGGATTTATTTCTTATGCAGACGGCTTCGGTTTCTTTCGGCCGATTCGGCTTTCGGTGCCGGCCCGGATGCGCTGGATGTTGGCCCGATGACGCCAGATAACCAGGGCCGGCATAGGCAGGGCAACTAAAAAGAGCGGCCAGAGCGTCTGAAAAGTCCAGTCATGCCGGAGGGCGATGGCCGCCAGCAGGAGCAGGGGGAAGGCGGCAGCGGCGAGAATGGAGGCCAGAGAGACATACCGCCAGAGAAAAGCGGCCAGCAGCCAGATAAGAAGGGCGGCCAGACCGCAAATCGTCAGATAGGGCCACAGTCCGAGAACCACTCCCAAACTGGTGGCGACACCTTTGCCGCCTTTGAATTTCAGGTAGATGGGGAAGATATGGCCGAGGATTGCGGCTGTGCCTACGGCCAGCCAGCCGAATAATTGCAGGGGGCTGGGGGGTGATTGGGTCAGGCCGAGGTGGGGCGGAATGAGCATCGGGACAAGTCCTTTGCATACATCGAGGAGGAAGCAGAACGTGCCCCACTTGCGGCCGAGGGCGCGGACGACGTTGGTGGCTCCAATGTTGCCGGAGCCGACGCGCCGCAGGTCGATTCCATGCAGGCGGGCGATCAGCAGACCAAACGGAACCGAACCGAGCAGATAAGCACCAATAATCAGAATCAGCCATTTCATTGTGTTTTATTTTTGCGGGTCAGGATTTGTTTGTAAAGAGAAATCAGCTGACGGACGTGGCGGGTGATGGAGACTTCGCTGCGGAGGTTGTCTTCGAGGATGGCCTGGGAGAAGGCGGTTCGGGTTTGCGGATGAGTGAGGGCCAGCAGTCCGTCGGCGAGTGCCTGCCGACAGCGGGGATGGGCGATAACGATGCCGTGGCGGTTGCGGCGGATAAATTCGGCGGCGCCGTTCAGCGAGGTGGTGAGTACCGGTTTGGCCATGGCCAGGGCTTCGAGGATAAAGCGGGAGCTGGGGTCGTACCAGGTGGGCAGAACGGCTGCATCGGCGGCGGCGAGGGCGGCGGAAATATCCGGCAGCGGCCCGCAGAAGACAATTTTTTGTTCGATGCCGGCCAGCCAGGCGAGGTTGCGGGCCTGACGGGGATTGTCTTTGCCGACGACGGCTAAAACCAGCGGCAGATGGCTTTTGCGGGCTGCGAGAGGGAGGGCATGGATAAGGTCGAAAAGCCCTTTGAGACGGAAATTGTTGGCGGCAAAGAGAAAAAGGACGGCTGGGTCGGCGGGGGTGAGGCCGGCAGACCGGAGGATGCGGCTGCGAAAGTCGGTAACGGACTGGGTCGGCGGCGGCTCAGGCAGGCGGATGCCGTTGGGGATGACGACGATGCGGTCGGGGGAGATGGGAATGTGGCGGAGGAAGTGCTGTTTGACGCTGTTGGAGAGGGCGGCTACGGTGAGGTTGGGGTTGGCGGTCAGCACTTTTGCTTCGGCGAGGAGATATTGTGTGCGGCGGCGGTTGAGAAAGTGAAATCTGCGTTTGAAAAAGCGGCGGAAGGGGTCAGGATAACTTTGGGCGTTTTGGATGGCGGCCTGCCGCCAGCTGCCGCCGCGGGGCTGGTAGATGTCTGCGACGGAAACGGGCAGGGTGCTGTGGAGCAGGTCGCAGGGGTTGGTTTTGAGGTGTTCCTGGAGGGCGGTTTCGATGAGCGGCAGAGGGGTGCGTTTGGCTTTTCGGGAAGGGCAGAGTACATGGATACGGCTGCTGTCGGAGGTTCCTGCGGCGGTGAGCAGGACGGTCTGAATGCCCTGTCGGTTGAGTTCATCGGTGAGTTCGCGGACGCTGCGTTCGGCGCCGCCGAGGGCGATGTTGGCTCGTTCGGTAAGGATTGCGATTTTAGTTGGGGTTGGTTCCATAGGGATTTACTGCGCAAAGGGCACGGCTCGTCCATGGCGGAGGTCGTGGTCGGCGATGCGCCAGGCCTTTCGTTTGATTTTGCGGATGATTCGACGGTCGGCGGCGGACAGTTTGGTTCGCCCTGCGTAGCGAAGATAGAAACGGAGTCGGTCGGTGCGGGAGATGGTGCGGCCTGGGGCGGAGTAGTAAAGTTGGGTAAGGTCTTTGATTCGCCATCGCTGTTTGAAGAGGCGGGGGCGAAACGTTCGGTGAAGGTCGATTAAGACCAGTTGGTTGTCGTCGGTAAGGAAGATATGGGCTAAATACAGGTCTCGATGGCAGAAACCGCTGCGGTGGATGGCGGCGACCCAGTCGGCCAGTCGGCAAAGAAATTGGCGGCGAGGGGCGGGGTTTTGAAGCGGATTCAGGTTGGTCAGGCAGTCGGGCAGGTGTTTTTCGAGAGAACGGCCTGCGATTTCTTCTGTGATGAGAAAACTTCGTTTTTCGAAGAGAGTGCCCCACTGGCTTCCGAAGGCGATGATTTTCGGGGTTTGGATGCCGGCCTGTGCGAGCGGTTCGGCGGGGACGCGATCGAGGTCTGCGGCGGACAGGCGTCGGCCCCAGCGGAGCCAGCCGCCCAGTTGAAGCCGCAGCGGGGGACGATGGTAACGCTTCAGATAGAGGGCTTTGTGCGGGGGCTGTTCGATGCGGAGTCGGCTGCGAAAGGCGGACAGATTGGATTTGAGGAGGGGCCGGCCGGCGTCGAATGCGAAAACGGCGTCGAACGTTGTCAGGCCGAGTTGGCGGAGGCGGTCGGCGGAGGCAGGGTCGGCCCAGATGTTTTCAGCAAAGGGTGCAAGGGTCGGCTGGTTCATTGGGGCTTCTCCGTGAGGAACTGTTCAGCGGCCTGGAGGACCTGCTCGACGGTGATGGATTCCATGCAGTAGTGCTGTTTTTGTCTGCAAACGGGTTTGTCGCAGGGGACACAGGGGCCTGTACCGATGATTTGGATTTCTTTGGTCCAGCCGGTCTGCGTCCACTGGGGATTGTTGGGGCCGAAGAGCGTAATGACTTTTCGCTGGAAGGCGATGGCGATATGACGGGGGCCGGTGTCGTTGGTGATGACCAGGTCGGCACGTGCAATGAGGGCTTTGAGGGCGGCCAGATTTAAAGGGACATCGGCGGTGCTGGGCAGAGGGTGGCGGGTGCAGCGGCGGATGGCCTGGGCGATGGCTGTTTCGTTTGGATTGGGGGCAACGGATAGAATGACCAGGGCGTTGCAGCGTTCTTTGAGGGCATCGGCCGTTTGGGCGAATCGTTCGGCCGGCCAGCATTTGCTGGGGCCGAAGGCGCCGCCTGGGACAAGAATGACCAGAGGCCCTGTGTGCGAGGAAAGGGAGGGAATGCTTTGGATTATCTGTTTGGGGGCATCCGGCTCAAGCGATAGGGTGAGGGTGCGGTCGGAGGTGTCGGCTCCGAGAAAGCGGGCGATGTTCAGGTAGTACTCCACGGCAGGCAGAGGGACGAAACGGCCGGCTGAATCTTTGAGCGGGCGGATGGGGTCGGTCAGGAGCCAGGTTCGTCCGTCGCGGGCATAGCCGATGCGGCGAGGAATGCGGCTGCAGGCGGCTGTGAGTGCGGAGCCGAAGGAGTTTTTCAGGAGGATGCAGGTGCGAAAGCGGCCGCGGCGGACTTGAGCGGCGGTTTGCTGGAAAGACGGGCGGATTTCGAGCCAGTCATCACAGAAGGGGGATGGGCTGAGCAATTGACGAACGGCAGGCGAACTTAGAAAACAAATACGGGCAGAGGCAAAGTGCCGGCGAAAGGCGCGAAGGGCGGGGACGGCCATGACTGCATCGCCTAACGGGGAGGGCAGCCAGATAAGAATCCTTTCTTCGGTCGTCGGGGCTTTAGTCATCAGGAGGTCTTTTTCTGTACGCATTGGGTTTCAGTCTTTTCGACTCAGCAGCAGGGCGATGGTGAGCAGCTGGAGGACGACGGCGTATCCGAGAGTCATTTGGGCGGAAGTAATAGGCCGGGTGGAATCAAACCAGAGCCAGATGCTGAGGATGAGGCAAAAGAGAGAGAGAATGCCGGTTATTGTTGCGAGCATTCGTGCAAACGAAAACTCCTCATAAAAATCCTCACGATGGCGAAGGCGGAGCAGATGGAGGATTTCCTGGAGGACCGGATGGGTTTCGGCGTCGAGAGGAGGGGTCTGCTCGGCATGGGGCTGCTCGGCTGTCTGTGCAGTGGTGTCGTTGGGGAGGTCTTCCAGCGGCTGGGGTTCAGAATGCGCCGGCAGCGGGGAGGCCGGGGCAGAAGGTTGCGGCTGGTGGGGCTGCTCAGCAGGGGCGGCGGTCGGCGCAGGGGCCGGCGCAGGGGACGGTGCGGGGGACGGTGCGGGGGCTGGTGCGGGGGCTGGTGCGGTTTGCTGAGCGGGTCGCGGGGTTTGCTGTTTTTCCTGCATGGTGAGCATGCGGAGCAGATTGGCGGCTTCCCGTAAACTGGCTGTTTTGTAGTCGGGGACGGGGTCTGTTGGGGCCGGCTGGAGGCGGTGGATGGGAGATTCAATCAAGATGGTTCGACAGCCGGCTCGGACGCCGGCTTCTATGTCGCGGTACGAATCCCCAATCATCCAGGACTGGGACAAATCGATGGACAGATCGCGGGCGGCCTGGAGGAGCATGCCTGGGTTGGGTTTGCGCAGGTCGCTTTCGCAGCGGTATTTGGGGATAACCCCTTCGGGATGAAAGGGGCAGTAATAAATGGCGTCCAGATAGGCACCTTCGTCGGCCAGGAGTTTTTTGAGACGATGGTGAATCTGCTCGAGGGCTTCCTCGGTTACCAGGCCTCGGGCTACGCCGGACTGATTGGAGACGACTACCAGCAGATAGCCCGTCTTCCTCATCTGAATGAGGGCCTGTGCAACGCCGGGGAGGAGCCGCACCTGGCTGGGGTGATTGATGTAGCCCGGGTCTTCAATCAGCGTCTGGTCGCGGTCGAGAAAGACGGCTTTATGGGTTGTCATTTCTGTTTGTCTCCTGGCTGCTGGTTTGTGTTCCGTTGGGCATTTCGGATTTTGTTGATGACGCTGGTTGAACTTTTTCCCTCGACGAGGGGGGCCAGTTTGACGGTTCCGCCGTATGATTCTACAAATTCTCTGCCGACGACGCCTTTTTGTGCCCAGTCGGCGCCTTTGACGAGTACATCAGGGCGGATTTGCTGAATGAGGCGAAGGGGGTCAAGTTCATCAAAGAAGACGATATAATCGACAAATTCGAAGGCGGCCAAGACGGCGGCGCGGTCGTGCTGGTTGTTGATGGGGCGGTCGGGGCCTTTGAGTGCCCTGACGGAGGCGTCGGAGTTGATGCCGACGACGACAATATCCCCCTGCTGTCGGCAGAATCGGAGGTATTCGATGTGGCCGCGATGAAGTACATCGAAGCATCCGTTGGTGAAGACGATTTTTTCCTTCTGACGGCGGTGAATGTCGAGTTCTTTGAGCAGGACAGAGAGGTCTTCGCGGATTTTTCCGGTTTTGCTTTTGGACCGGGAGATAATTTCATTGATGATTTCGCTGATTGAGACGGTGGCGACGCCGAATTTTTCGACTTCGATGCCGGCGGCGATATTGGCCAGCTGAAGGGCAGTAGCCCAGTCGCAGCCGGCGGCGAGGGTGACGGCGAGGGCGGCCAGCATCATATCGCCGGCTCCGGTGACGTCATAGACAGTGCGCGGCACGGTGGGGAAGTGCTGGTCAATGTCGGCGGTGCGAAGGTAGGCCCCTTCTTTGTCGAGGGTGATGACGACGGCTTCGAGCTGGAGCTGGTCATAGAGTTTGGCGGCGGCGCGGGCGGCATCGTCGATGGTATTGATGGGAAAGCCGACAGCGCCTGCGGTTTCCCTGCGGTTGGGCGTGATGAGGGTGGCGCCGGTGAACTTGGAGTAATCGGGCTGGAGGGGAGGGTCGATAAGGACTTTTTTTCCGGCCTGGCGGGCGGCTCGGATGAGACACCGGCAGAAATCCGGCTGGAGAAGTCCTTTGTTGTAATCCTGGAGGCAGACAATGTCGGAGCATCCGAGCCGGCTTTGAAAGTGCTCCAAGAGCCGATCGTATTGCTCGTCTGTGAGGGGCAGGGTGCATTCATCGTCGATGCGGAGCAGCTGCTGACGGTGGCGGTGCTGGGCCAGACCGATGATGCGCTGCTTGCTGATGGTGGGCCGGTCGGGCAGGGGAATGAGGGCGGAGCAGTCGGCTTTGAGTTGGGTGAGCAGTTCGAGGAGTCGACGGCCTTCGGCATCGTCTCCGATGACGCCGATGCACAGGCAGTGTGCGTCCAGCGTGGTGATGTCGGCGGCGACGGAGGCCGCTCCTCCCGGGCTGTATTGTCGGTCCATGACCTTGAGTACCTGGACGGGGGCCTCGGGGCTGATGCGAAGGGCGTCTCCGTAGATGTAGCTGTCGAGCATAAAATCGCCGGCCAGCAATACGGTCGGCGAGCCCAGTTGGGTAACGGTTTTCAGCAAGTGGGGCAGGGTCATAGCGGCTCCTGTTTTGTTTTTGTTTTGATTCGTTCCTCGATGGCGGCGAGGATGGGTTCGGGCGGCGTTAAAAATTCCAGTTCAAGAGTGAGGTAATAGAGGGGAATCTGATTGTTCTGTTCGGTCAAAAGGGCCGCTTTCACCCAGTCTTTTTCTGTTGTTAAGATGATTTCGGCACCGGCCTGGCGGGCCTGATGGACAAGGGTGCGGATGTCGTCGGGGTTGTAGGGGTGGTGGTCTTTGAAGAGCGTTTTGCCGACGATGGAGACGCCGAGAGATTCGACGCTTCGGAGGAAGGCGGCGGGATTTCCGATGCCGCAGAAGACAAAGGCCTTTTTGCCGGCCAGTTGGGAGGCAGGGATGGCCTGGCCGTGAAAGGTGCGGGCCTGATTCTGTCGGTGGACGGCATGGAAAATCAGGATGTTGGGCTGAAAACGGCGGAGCGTGCTTTCAATCTCGGCGATTTGTTCTTCAGAGGCCAGGTCAAATCGTGTAATCACGGCGATGTGAGCCCTGCGGACTGAACGGACGGGTTCGCGGAGAAGGCCGGCGGGGAGCAGTTTGCCATAGCCGAAAGGGCAGGAGGCGTCGATAGCGATGATGTCGAGGTCCCGCTTGAGGCGGCGGTGCTGGAAGCCGTCGTCGAGGATGAGTACGTCAGGTTGGTGGAGGCGGACGGCTTTTTGGGCGGCGGCCAGCCGATCGGGGTTGACGATGACGGCGGCGCCGCTGCAGGCCTTGGCCAGCAGGGCCGGTTCGTCGGAAAATCGGTGGGGGGAAGTTCGATATCCGCGGGTGAGGATGGCACAGGTGCGGCCTTTGGCGGTGAGTTGGTTGACCAGCCAGATGACCAGCGGGGTTTTGCCGGTTCCGCCGGTGGTGAGATTGCCGATGCTGACGACGACGGGGGCAACCGGATGGGACGGCAGGAAGCCGCGGTCGTAGAGCCAGTTGCGAAGGGCTACGGCTGCTGCATACGGCCAGGAAGCCAAACGAAGAAGAAGCCGCAGGACGGCCGGCCCTGCTCCTTTGGCTCTGCCGGAAACAAGTTGACGAAACGCATGCTCGTTCAAACCGGTTCCCTCGGAATGTTTGGGTTATAAGGTGCGGATTTTCCGGATAATGGCATCGGCCATTTGCCGGGTGCCGACGGCGGTGGGGTCGTCTCGGTTTGGTTTTAGGTCGTAGGTTACGTCTTTGCCTTCGGCGATGACGGCAGCAACGGCCTGTTCGAGTTTTCGGGCCTGGGCGGTGAACCCGAGGTGCTCGAGCATGAGCATGCCGCTGAGAATCAGAGCGGTTGGGTTGACCTTGTTAAGCCCTTTGTATTTGGGGGCGCTGCCGTGTGTGGCTTCAAAGATAGCCCCTTTTTCGCCGATGTTGGCACCGGGGGCGACGCCGAGGCCGCCGACCAGCCCTGCACATAAATCACTGATGATGTCGCCGTAAAGATTGGGCAGGACGATAACATCGTAGAGTTCGGGTTTTTGGACTAACTGCATACACATATTGTCCACGATTCGGTCTTCAAATTCGATATCGGGATATTCTGCGGCGACTTGCCGGCTGATTTCAAGCCAGAGACCATCGGTGTGTTTCATGATGTTGGCTTTGTGGACGGAGGTTACCTTTTTTCGGCCTCTTTTGCGGGCATAGTCAAAGGCAAAGCGGACGATACGCTGGGTTCCTTCGACGGAGATGGGCTTGATGCTGATGCCGGTGTTTGTGCTGATTTTCCGGGTGCTGTGCTTATTGAGCCAGTCGATGAGTTCGAGGGTTTCCCGGCGGGCTTTTTCAAATTCGATGCCGGCATAGAGGTCTTCGGTGTTTTCCCGGACGATGACCAAGTCAATATTTTCATAGCGGCTTCGTACGCCTTTGTAACTTTTGCAGGGGCGCACGCAGGCATAGAGGTCAAAGAGCTGGCGGAGGTGGACGTTGACGGAGCGAAAGCCCGTGCCGACAGGGGTGGTGATGGGGGCCTTCAGGCCGATTCCGTTCCGCCGGAGGGATTCGATTGCGGCTTCCGGCAGCGGGGTTCCGGCGGTCTGCATAACGTCGATGCCGGCTTCCTGGATATCCCATTCAATAGGGGCACCGGTTGCGTCGATGCAGCGTCGTGCTGCTTCGGCTATTTCTGGACCGATTCCATCACCTTTAATCAATGTGACCAGCGGCATTCGAATCTCCCTAATTTCTTTTTTTTCAATTGGTTATATTGTTTTGCTTTCTTGATTTTTAAAAGATGGGGATGGCCGGAGTCGGCTGTAAAAGGAAAACAATACCTCTCTTTGCTCTGGTTGTCAACCAGAGAATCGGGATTGGGCGGTCTTTTGAAAGCAGGCCGACCCTTCGGTGAAGATGCCTTTTTTATAGGACGGTAATCTCTTTTTCAGACTGCCAAAGGCCGTGGATGTTGCAGTAGGCCAAGGCATAGAGGGTTCCTGATTTGGAGATTTTCAGTGCGGCCGATGCCTCGTGGTGGGTAAATAATGGGCCCTTATCGGGGCCTTCGATTGATTCGCCGTGCGAGGTAAATTCGATATGGGCCGCCTGACGCGGGTATTTTCCGCCTTTTTCCTGATAATAGAGGGAAATCCACCGGATATGATGTTCTGTTTTGTTAGGATGGGCAATTTCTTTTCCGATGGTGACAGTAACACGGAAGATTTCGTCGGGCTTGACCTTGTCCGGCGCTTCGATAACAGGGACGTGTTTTTCATTTTTCCAGTCAGCGGTTTGCACCTGTTCTGTGAGGTGTGCCATAGAAAAATCCCTTTCTGTAAAAGACCCTTTTTGCGATTGGATTTTGAGACATTATAAAAAGGGGCGGCGGCTTTTGGCAAGAAAAGAAAGATTTTTGGAAAATAGTCAATCGCAAATATTTCCGCAAATATTTAAGATTGACTTTATGCTTTTTGAGAGGTAAGATATCTGAAGTGGGTCAAATCGGCAAGGGAAAGGAGACGGAATGAAACATCGAGCGGGCTTTACGCTGATAGAGCTGCTGGTGGTGATTGCCATTATCTCTCTGCTGGTTTCGATTGTTCTGCCGGCTTTAAAGGGGGCGAGGATTCAGGCCCAGATGGCGGTTTGTCTTGCTAATCTGAATGGTCTGTCGAAGGGATATCATGCCTATGCGGATAATCATGATTCCAAACTGGTCAACGGCGATGTTCCGCGGTATCCGGGCCAGCAAGGATTGGATTTGCGCACGCTTGGGACTCGTCCGCCGTATTGGGCAGATTGTCCGCAGGATGAAGGTTATCATTATATGGGGGAGCCGTCGCAGGCCCCTTGTCCGCCGACGCTGGAGCATAAGAAACTGGGGATTATGCGCGGGGCGCTGTATGATTATGCGGCTGATCCGGCGGTGTATCACTGTCCGGGGGATTTGAGCCAGCTGCTTGTGCCCAACGGGCTTGGGGGGCAGGATTCCAACCCCTATGCGGAGAATTATTCTTATCGAAGTTATTCGGTGTCGGATTTGCTGAATGCGTGGAATCCGACGCAGGACCGACGGGCCGTGAAAAAGATGACGGAGATTGTTACGCCCAGTTCGAAGTTTGTGTTTATCGAGTCAACGGATAATCGCGGGTGGCTGATGGGCAGCTGGAACTTTCTGATGGAGCGAACACCGCCTCAAAGCGATACGCTGGCGATATGGCATCGGAAGCGGAGCGGTTTTGGGTTTGCGGATGGACACGGTGAAATTCATACATGGACGGACCCGGATATTATTGCAGCGGCCGCAGACCCGAAACGGACGTGGTTTTCTTATACGAATACCAGCTCAGATGATTACCGGTTTCTTGTGCGGGGGTATATTCCCGGCCGGAACATCAAATAACAGTCCAGCGGCTTTGGAGAAGAAGGAGCGGTCCTCTTCGTTGGCGGAAGGCCTATTGTGCGGCTTGTGCGGCAGGGCTTAGGCGGAAAAGAACTATGTCGCGGGGAGCGAGCCGGCCGTGAAAATCCTGAAGGGTGGTGCCGGTTTCATACCGGTCATAGGGCAATTTGGAGGAAGAATGATTTTTAGAGGGGCGCGGTGGAGTTTCGGATTACCAGTTCGCAGTCGATGACGGTGCGGACGCGTTTGGATGATTTTTCTTTGCCGCTGATGCGGTCCATCAGAATCCTGGCGGCTTCGATGCCGATTTGACGGGATTTCTGGCGTACGGTAGTCAGGGGCGGATTGGTGAGCTGGGCGATTTTGTGGGAGTCGCTGTAGCCGACGACAGAGAGGTCTTCGGGGATGCGCAGCCCCATTTCAGAAGCGACTTTGTAGATTTCAAAGGCGGCCCAATCGGAAAAGGAGAATACGGCGGTTGGTTTTTTCTCGAGCATTTGGCGGATAAGCGGGGGGATATTATCGGCGTAATCTGAGCCGACCTGATGGATGTATGTGACATCGGGATAGGCGGACAAGGCCTCTTCAAAATAGCGTCGGCGCAGTTTGGCCCAGGTCCATTCCTGATGGCCGGACAGGTGGGCGATGCGCCGATGGCCGAGCTGATAAAGATGGCGGGCGACCAGTTCGGCTCCGAGCCGCTCGTCGGTGATGACGGAGTCGGAGAAATCCAGTTCGTGATCGATGGTGACCACAGGGAGATTGCGGGATTCGAGTTCGTCCAGGTGGGCGCCGTACACTTCGCTGACGCGGGGCCAAAGGATGACGCCGTCCACCCGCCGATCGATAAGGCGGTGCATCTGCTTGAGCATGAAGGTTTCTTTTTCCTGGGGGGAGAGCACTTTGCCGGCGTAGCGTTCCCAGAGCATGATGCCGGCATAGTCATATTCGACCAGGGTGTCGTGGATGCCTTCGAGGATGCGGGACCAGTGTTCATCGTAGGGGGGAATCATAATGCCGACATTGCCGGTGCGGCCGGTCTGAATGCCCTGAATGAGCAGATTGGGGCGGTAGTTGAGTTTTTTGGCGCATTCGAGTACCTTTTCCCGCGTTTCCTGGGAGATTTCTCCTTTGTTGCGCAAAACGCGGGAGACGGTTGAGATGGACAGGTTGGTGGCCGCTGCAATTTGTTTTAAGCTGACTTGTGTTCTTGGTTTCATTGTGATTTCGGCAGATGTTCGGTTCCCAATTTCAGATTGACTCTAAAAAAGCCATCATACCGGTTGGGAGGGCGTTTATAAACAAATATTTTGTGGGAATTTGCGTATCTTACCGCAAGCGAAGTTTTTTGCTTTCGGAGGCGGCGGGCTGCTCTGGCGGATGGGCCGGCGGGAAAGAAAGCGGCGGAAAAGAACTTAACTCCATTTTTAATAACGACTTGGGTCTTTCTTTGGGCTGTTTTGGATTCTTTGGCGGCGGTGACTGAAGCAGGGGTTTCGGCAGGGAGGACCGGGGGAAAGATTTGGAAGGCGAGAGCAAATATTTACGCAAATATTTTTTATTGACAATAGTCAGGCAAAAGTCTATATTAAAATTATAAAGAGTTTTTCGGGAGGGCAACAGGAGAAGGCAGAGAAGATGAAAGATAAAAAAGGCGAATTGACGGCTGTTTAATATCGGGAGTCTTCTATGGAGCGGAAAAAAGGGTTTACCTTAATTGAGCTTTTGGTGGTGATTGCCATTATTGCCCTGCTCTTGTCCATCGTGATGCCGTCTCTGCGAATCGCCAAAGATCGGGCAATGGAGGTTCTTTGTGAAAACAACATTCGGCAGTTCGGGATTGGGATGTTTGCCTACTGCAATGACAACGACGGGACGCTGCCGGATGCGGAGGACTGGCTTCTGATGAATCTGGTTCGGGGCGATCCGCAAAGTCCTTATGTGGTTAATCCGTCCTCCCTGCTGAACTTTGACTGCGTATGGCATAATGCGAGCATCACCGCCGACGGGCTGATTGTGCGGTATCTGTCGAGTGATGAGGTGCGTGCGTGTCCTGCCTTTAAGCGGATAGCGCTTCGCCGGAGCAATTGTGCGGCGGGAGTCAGCCACAATCCGGCGATTCCGATTGAGCCGCAGTTTACGTATTCTCAAAATCCGTTTCTTGGCCCGCTGGGGTATCTGAAGGCCCAGTATTATGTGCGGAAGATTACTCAACTGCGTTCGCCTTCGGCGGTGTTTGCGTATGGAGAGGAAAATCCTTATGTTTTGCCGAGTTCCAATCCGCGTCCGCTTTATGGGAAGTTTACGGTTCGGGTCTCTTCAGTCACTCCGCTGAATGACTGTCTGCTGTATTCCATCAATCCGCAGTCGGCCAAAAGCTTCATTGAAAAATACGGCAGCAAGTATGATGTTCCGCCGACGTTTACGGACTGCCTGGGGACTTTTCATCGGGCCAAGGATACCGACGGCTACCTGGGGTATTCGAAGGCCGTCTTTGCTGATGGGCATATTCAGAATGTGGTGCCGGAAGAGTCGCTGATTTATTCGTGGCCGTTCTGAGGGGTATTTCGGCAGAGAAGGGCGGCTGCCGGAGGCGGCTGGGAGAAGAGTGCGGGCAAATGGGCTGCGGGAAGGAGAGGGGCTTTGTGTTTCCGGGCGGGAGGGGAGGCGGTGGAACAAGAGAAGATTGCAGGGGAACCGTTCGTTTGCTGAATAAGGGAAACAGGTGAAGCTGACTTCGATTGACATCGGAATTATCGGATTGTACCTGATCAGTGTTTTGGCGGTTGGGTTTCTCTGTTCTCGTCAGGCGGGCCGGAGCATTCGCTCGTATTTTCTGGGGGGCAACCGCATTCCGTATCCTTTGCTGGGGATCGCCAACGCGACGGGAATGTTCGATATTACGGGCACGATGTGGCTGGTGACGCTGTTTTTTCTGTACGGGATGAAAAGCGTGTTTATCCCGTGGCTGTGGCCGATTTTCAATCAGGTGTTTCTGATGGTGTATCTGGCCCGATGGCTTCGGCGCTCGCAGGTGATGACGGGGGCGGAGTGGATTGGATTTCGGTTTGGACAGAGCCGGGGGGCTATGCTGTCGCATATCAGCGTGGTTTTGTTTGCGCTGGTGAGTGTAATCAGCATGCTGGCTTATTCTTTTGAAGGGATCGGCAAGTTTGCGGCGGTGTTTTTTCCGTGGGACTGGCCGCCTTGTGTGTATGCGATTTTGCTGATGGGGATTACGACGATCTATGTGATTGCCGGCGGAATGTACAGTGTGGTGATTACGGATTTGATTCAATATGTGCTCTTGACGGTGTCGGGTGTGTGTGTTGCCTGGGTTGCGATGTCGCGGACAACGGCGGAGCAGATTGCGGCATCGGTGCCGGCGGGCTGGGCGGATTTGCGATTCGGCTGGAGACTGAATCTGGACTGGACAGGACTGCTGGAGGCGGGCAATGCCAAGATTGCCGAAGACGGGTGGGAATTGTTTACGGTCTTTATGCTGGTGGTGCTTTTCAAGGGGATTGCGGCGAGTATGGCGGGGCCTGCACCGAATTATGATATGCAGCGTGTGCTGGCAACCCGCAATCCGCGAGAGGCGGGACTGATGAGCTGGTTTACGTGCATAGCCCTGTTTGTACCGCGGTATTTAATGGTGGCATCCATAGGGGTGCTGGGGCTGGTGTATTACCGGCAGGCGCTCAACAGTATGGGAGACTCAGTGGATTTTGAGCAGGTGATGCCGTTTGTGCTGAATCATTTTCTGTCCAGCGGGCTGCTTGGGCTGGTGCTGGCGGGGCTGCTGGCGGCGTTTATGAGCACGTTTGACTGTACGGTGAATGCGGGGGCTTCCTATGTGGTCAAAGACCTTTACCAGCGGTATATCCAGCCGGATGCCCCTTCCCGTCGGCTGGTTCGAATGAGTTATGTCAGTTCGCTGGTGATTGTCCTGACTGGGATTGGATTCGGCTTTCTGACGAAGTCGATCAATCAAATCTGTCAATGGATTGTGGCGGGGCTGTATGGGGGGTATATCGCCCCGAATGTGCTGAAGTGGCACTGGTGGCGGTTTAACAGTTACGGGTATTTTGCGGGAATGATGACCGGCCTGTGCTGTTCTCTTTTGTTTCCGCTGGTGCTGCCGAATTGGTCGGCGCTGAATACATTTCCGCTGCTGTTTTTGCTGAGCATGGCGGCTTCGGTGGGAGTTTCGCTTTGGACCAAGCCGGACTCGCTGGATGTGCTGAAGCTGTTTTACAGGCGCACGCGGCCGTGGGGATTTTGGGGGCCGATTCTGCGTGCTGTGCAGGAAGAAGACAGGAGTTTTGTGCCGAATCGAGATTTTCGCCGGGATATGGTGAATGTGACGGTCGGCATTATCTGGCAGCTGAGTTTGTGTACACTGCCGTTCTATTTTGTGCTGCGCCGGTGGGCCGGCTTTTGGGGGTCGACTGGGGTGCTGGCTGTGACGTCGATTTTTTTGAAGTGGAACTGGTATAACCGGCTGGAAGAGGAAGAAGATGCGGTGCCAGCCGACGCCGGATAAAAAAGTGAGAAGACAGCGATGAATGAAACGATGATTCAATTGTTTCTTAAGAAAGTGGAAGACGAACTGAATGAAGATATTCTGCCGTTTTGGCTGACTCATCTTCGCGACCGGAAGCATGGGGGTTTTGTGGGGCGGATCAGCAATGATTTGGTGGCTGATGAGCAGGCGCCGAAGGGGCTGATTCTGCATACGCGGCTTTTGTGGGCGTTTTCGGCACTGGCCCGGTTTTTGAAGGACCGACGGTGTGAGAAAATGGCGTATGATGCTTATCAGATTGTACGGGGAGATTTCTGGGACGGGCGGTACGGCGGGGCCTACTGGCAGGTGGGAGCGGAGGGGCCGATTGATGTGCAGAAGAAGACCTACGGGCAGGCATTTTTGATTTACGGGCTGGCGGAATATTATCGACTGTCGCGGAATTCGGAGCCGCTGGCGATGGCCCAGGAGGTGTTTGAACGGCTTGAGCGGCATGCTCACGATGAACAAAATGGGGGGTATCTGGAGGTGATGGAGCGGGACTGGCGTCTCTCGCCGCATCAGCAGCTCAGCGAAGAAGACCTGGTCGCGCCCAAATCGATGAATACCCATCTGCATCTGCTGGAGGCGTACACGGAATTGTATTTGGTTTGGCCCGATGCGCAGGTGCTCAGGCGGCTTGAAGAACTGCTGGAGATTTTTCTGAAGTTTATTCTTGAACCGCAGACGCACCATTTTCGCCTGTTTTTTGAGCGGGACTGGAAGTCGCTGACAGGGTGTGTATCGTTTGGCCATGATATTGAGGGCAGCTGGCTGCTGCATCGGGCGCAGCAGGCAGCGGACAAAGAGGACAAAGAATGGGCAGGGCGGGTTGTGCCGGCATCGGTGCAGATTGCTAAAGCGGTTCTGGAGGAAGGGCTGGACAAGGATGGGGGGCTGCTGTATGAACGGCTGGAGGACGGCCGAATCCGTGCGGAAAAGCATTTCTGGTGTCAGGCGGAGGCGGTGGTGGGGTTTGTTAATGCCTATCAGCTGACAGGGGAGCCGGTCTATCTGGAGGCGGCCTGGAAGGTGTGGCAGTTTATTGAGACTTACCAGGTGGACCGGACTTACGGGGAGTGGTTCTGGAAACTGGATGAGCGGCGGACGCCGGACTTGTCGCTGCCGAAGGTTTCGGAGTGGAAATGCCCGTATCACAACAGCCGGGCGTGTATTGAGACGATTCAGCGGCTTCGGCAGATTCTGCGTGAGCCGGTTTTGAGCGGACAGGGGGAGCGATGAGGCCGTCGATGAAATATTGCGAAAAGGTGCGCGCCCTGGAGGCATCGTACCGCTGTGTGATTGAACGGAAGAATCGGCCGAGCAGGAAAGAGGGGATTTGCCGGCGGTATCTGCATCCGGTGCTGACGGCGGGACATATTCCGCCGGCCTGGCGATACGAGTTTGACGAGCGGCGCAATCCGCTTCTGCTGGAGCGGCTGATGGTGAATTCGGTGTTTAATGCGGGGGCGATGAAATGGGGCGAGTTGTTTCTGCTGGCCGCACGAGTAGAGGGGGCGGACCGTAAATCGTTTTTTGCGATAGCCCAGAGCCGCTCGGGGATAGATGGGTTTGAATTCCGGGACAGGCCGGTGGTGATGCCGGAGCTGGAGGAGACAGAGACCAACCATTATGACCTGCGTCTGGTGCCGCATGAAGACGGATGGATTTACGGGCTGTTTTGTGTGGAGTCCAAAGCCCCGACGGCGCCGAAGGGGGATACGTCTGCGGCGATAGCCCAGGCGGGAATCGCCCGGACAAAGGATTTGAAGCATTGGGAACGGCTGGCAAATCTGAAAACGCCGTCGCCTCAGCAGCGGAATGTTGTGCTGCATCCGGAGTTTGTCAACGGCAAGTATGGATTTTATACGCGGCCGCAGGACGGATTTGTTGAGACGGGAAGCGGCGGCGGGATTGCCTGGGGTGTGTGCGAAAACATCGAGCAGGCCGTTCTTACGGAAGAAATCCTTGTCGATGAAAAGCGTTATCATACGATTAAGGAGGCCAAAAACGGGCTGGGGCCTGCGCCGCTGAAGACCGCGTACGGCTGGCTGCATCTGGCGCATGGGGTTCGCCAGACGGCGGCAGGTTTGCGGTATGTGCTTTATGTGTTTATGACGGATTTGGAGCAGCCGTGGAAGGTGACCTTCCGGCCGGGCGGCTATTTGCTGGCTCCTCGCGGGCCGGAACGGGTGGGGGATGTGTCCAATGTGGTGTTCAGCAACGGCTGGATTCTGGATGAAGATGGAACAGTGTATCTCTATTACGGCTCGTCGGATACGCGGCTGCACGCAGCGAGTTGTTCGCTGGAAGCGCTGGTGGACTATGTCATGCATACGCCGGAAGATGGCGGGCGGACGAGTGTTTGTGTCCGGCAGCGGCTGGACTTGATTGAACGCAATCAGCGCTGGCTGGAAGAGGCCGGTCTTGCTTAACGGTACACGGTAGGCAAGATAAAGGGATGAAAGGGGACAGGAAAGGTATAGAAATCTTGAGCTGGATAGGCGGGAAAGAAGCGACCGGTGAATACCGCAAAAAATTTTTGCTGCGGCCGGAAGGGGCTGATTTTTGTTTTCTGTTTTGGAGGGATTGATTGGCTGCTTTTATTCAGGATAAAACAAGTGTTTTTATGGCGTAACGCAACTTGATTTATTTTAAGGGCTTATGACCTTTTCTTTTTCTGCCTTGCTGCAAGGCAGGCGGGAGAAGGGGCGAAAACCCGTAAAGGGCGGCGTCTGAAAATAAAACAAATATTTACGCAAATATTGTTTTTGGCTTTTTTGGTGTTTTTTGGTTGACTTTTCATTCGGGTTTTCAGATAATACTTCCATACAAAGGGAAAGGGTAATGAAAGGAACGTCCATGCAAGTCATCCTTTTCATCTTTTCGGTGTGTCGAAATTTCAGCCAACCTGCGTTTTATTATCCATTCAGGAAAGGAGAGTGATTATGAGAAAATGTTTGGCGGTGCTGCTGGTTTTAGGCGCAGTCTCTGTGAGCCAGGCGGTTATGCTGGCGGATTTTGAAACGGGCTTCGATGGTTTTCGAGCCACGGGGCCTCTTGCTTCTGCTTCGACACTGAGTTTGAGTACGAAGGAAGGGGCGGTTACCTCCGGTTCGCAGTGTTTGAAGGTCGATCACAAGCCGAATTACTGGCCGCTTCAGTGGGTGGCCCCGTCGGTGCCGGCGAGGTTGGGAAAACTTTCTATTGATATTACTTGTTTTGCGGCGGATTGGCCAACTCAGCCGTGGACACGGTTCTGCGAAAAGATTGCGCTGCAGAGCGATGGTGCCGGCGGCGACTGGGCGGAATACACAACGACCGAAGCAAATTGGATTGATCGAAAGACAGGAGCAAGTGCAGCGGTCGATTGGGGTGCCTGGTCAGGTGATATGTACCGGACTGTTGTCATTGATATTTCGGATTATGATTTGACGGGTGCTACCTATTTCCAGATTAATTTCTCATTTAACTGTGCTGAGGCCGGTCCTTATTACCTTGATAATATTCATTTTGTGGATGAGCCGGCCAATCCCTATCCGCCTAATAATGGGGTGGCTATCGTGGGGTATGATACGGAACTTTCGTGGGAGAATGCCACGGATTCTCTGAATTGGGTGAGAGTCTGGTTCGGAACGGCGCCGAAGCCGGGAGAAACCGATCCCAACAAGATATTGACGCTGGAGACCTACAAGAATCTGCTGGATTTGATTTATTTTGAGGAGAATCCTGGGGCTGCAAGCAGCTGTCCGATGCCGCCGCTGAGCGATGGGGTCAAGTATGTCTGGGTGGTGGATAGTGATCCCAATACGTATCCGATTCCATTCTGGACATTTACGGCGTCGGCTAATGTGCCTCCAAAGGCCAACGCAGGACCGGATCAGTATTTGTGGCTGGACGGGAATGCAAGCGTGGCCGCCACACTGGACGGCAGCGGTTCGACGGATGACGGTCAGCCGGGTCCGCTCAGTTATCTGTGGGAGCAGACGGCCGGACCTGAGGTGTCCATCGAGGATGCTGAGTCGGCGATTGCAACGGTGACTTTAAGCGAACTGGCCAGCCAGACGGAGGCCGGGGCTGCGGCACCGTATGTGTTCCGGCTGACGGTCAGCGACGGTCAATTTTCCTCCAGCGACAGCGTGAAGGTAACGCTCAACAGCGATTCCTGCCGTGCGACGATTGAGGCGGGCGGCTATTATTTCTATGGAGATGTGACCGGCCCTGCCGGCGACGGGATTCGCGACTGCAAAGTGGACATGTATGACCTGGCGGAAGTGGCTCTGAATTGGCTGAATTGCTCTAATATTTTTGAGCCGTGTGATTAAACGATTTTTGGCGAGGACCTTGCCGAGGGTAAGCCGGCAGGGCCTCGCTTTCTCTTGCTGCGGGCGGAGGGCTGTCCTGGGCGGGAGGTGTGGAAGAAACAGTTTTCTTCTTTTGAAGGGGAGAGCGTGTGGGTGTGTGAGGGTCTATGGCGTTTTTGAACGATATGTTATTTGAATTTTGGAAAGGAGAAGGAATGATGAAGAACGTGTTTGTATTATCCATTACGGCGGTATTGCTGTTTGCAGCAAGCAGTGAAAGTGCCCTTGTTTACACTTTCGACACCGATGTTGAGGGCTTTCAGAATGTCTCCTGGAATGCCGGTCCGGCCGGCTGGTCAGATGCGCCTACGGTTCAGCAGGCCCATACGGCGGGGGGCTGGCAGATGAAGATGACCAAAGAGTTCTCGTGGGAAGCCGGCGGGGGGGCCGACAATCAGCAGCTTGCGATGCAGGCGATGGCCAATGACCCGGCGGCGAAGATTTCCTTCGACGTTATGGTTGACGGCAGCAGTTTTCCGGCGGGTGCCGGCGTTTGGTATCAGTTCAATCTGGTGGGCAACAGTGACGGCTCTGCCAGCTGGACCCAGATTGATAAGGTCGTGGATGGCTGGCACAATCCGGATGATGCGACGCTGCTGACGTGGCACGTGGAGTTGCCGTTTTCCGCCCTCGGCTGGGAGCCCGGCGACAGCTGGTTCCAGCTTTGGACGGGTACCAATTCTGATGCTGCCTATCCCGTCAATTTTTATCTGGACAACGTGAAGGTTACGCCTGAGCCGGCAACGATGATTCTGCTGGGAGTTGGCGGTCTGTTCTCGCTTCGGAAGAGGAAATAAGAGCGAACCCAAGAAAGAGATTTGTTAATGAAGTACTTCAAAAGGGCCGGAAGGTTAATCCTGACGGCCCTTTATTTTTCATGCGATGGGGGTGCTGATTCCGATGTGAATAAAAGTCCGGACATCTGAAAGGGGACAGAACCCAAGGGAGTTTCCGGTTTCCTCAGGTGTCCGGAAGGAATAGAAAGCAGAGAACAATTGATGAAATGCTGTCTGCGTATTTTCATAGGAATTATTATTTTTTTGGGCTCCTGGGTTTGCCCTTTGGGATTTGGCCATCCGGTTCAAACCGGTCTGACAGCGGGGCGGCTGATGGTAATCGGCTCGGCCGGCGTGGTCCGGCCGCCGAAGGTCCTGAGCGACCCGCAGGCCGCGAATGAGGCCAAATCACTTCTGTCTTTTCTGGTTGATTTGTACGGCCAGAAAGTCCTTGCCGGCCAGCAGTCCATGGCTGATATTGTCTATATTCAGTCCCTTGTCGGCAAGCAGCCGGCGATTGGGGCGTTTGATTTGATGGATTATTCGCCCTCGCGCATTGAACACGGGGCCAATCCGACAGGACAGGTCGAAAGCTGGATTGACTGGGCGGATTCGGGCGGTGGGATTGTCAGTTTGTGCTGGCACTGGAATGCTCCGACGGATTTGGTTGATGAGGGGGACTGGCCGTGGTGGCGGGGATTCTATACCCAAGGCACCACCTTTGACATCGAATCGGTGCTGGCGGAGCCGGGTGGGGAGCGATACCGACTTCTGCTGCGGGACCTGGACGCCATTGCCGTTCAGTTGGCTAAATTTCAGGATGCCGGTCTGCCGGTATTGTGGCGGCCGCTTCATGAGGCCTCCGGGGGATGGTTCTGGTGGGGCGCCAAGGGGCCTGGGCCGTTTATTGAACTGTGGCATCTTATGTATGACCGTTTTGTCAATGTGCACGGTCTGCACCACTTGATCTGGGTTTATACACTCGGCGATGCAGACTGGTATCCGGGTGATGACTATGTGGATATTGTGGGAATGGATATTTATCCGGATGACCTGAACAGCAGTTTGATTGGCTACTGGCGGGATGCGCAAAGCCGCCATGAAGGCATGAAACTGGTGGCGCTGACGGAATCGGGGATTCTTCCGAGTCCGGACAGGATGCGAGAAAATGAGGTCTGGTGGAGCTGGTTTTCCGTCTGGTCCGGTGATTTTATTCGGAATGTGGAGCCGGCATTTCTTGCGGCGGTTTACAATGATGAGGATGTTCTTACCCTCGATGAACTGATTGACTGGAAGCACTACCCGGTTCATAGCAGCCCGCCGAACTGTTCAATAATCTGGCCGTGGGACTCTATTAAAATACCGGTCGGTTCCGATTTGACGGTTCTGGCGGATGCAGAGGATGCCGACGGGACAATCAGCAAGGTGGAATTTTTCAACGGGGTGTGCAAACTCGGAGAAGATACCGCCGCCCCTTATGCCTTTACCTGGCATCAGATTCCTGAAGGAGTTTGTCTTCTGAAGGCGAGGGCTGCGGACAACAGCGGCCTGGCAACCACGTCGTCGGCTGTGTCTTTGATTGTCGGCAGTGCGGCGCCGCTGGTTTCGATGTGTTATGAAGCCGAAGAGGCCGTCAGCGACGGGCCAGTCCTCAACAGAAGTTTTTCCGGCTATTCCGGCAGCGGCTCGATGTTATTTAATGCTTCAGGAGGAACGGGCATCACCTTTACCGTCCTTTCGAGGCAGGAAGGCGGTTTTCCGCTGAGCATTCGCTATCTGATTCCGGCCGGCTGGGGAGACAAGCCCAATCGAATCCTTGTAAACGGTCAGCTGATAGGGACTCTTTGCTTTGTGAATACCGGCGGCGTGTGGACGGAGATTGAATTCGGCACGATTTGGCTGCATGCCGGTTCTAACACGGTGCGGATTGAACACGACTGGGGCTGGCTATATGTGGATTGTATTGAACTGATGCTGCCGGGTGCGATCCCGTATTCGGACGGGGACCTCAATATGGATAATTTCGTGGATATGGACGATTTGATTATTTTGTGTGTCGGCTGGATGAATCCGTATGGGATGGAGGATTTGGCGGATGTATCTGCGGATTGGCAGAATTGAACAATTTAGATGCGGAGGTTGGATTATGAGGAATCTGTTTGGGGGGATTGTCGGGTGCTGGGTGGTGTCGGCGGCGGTCTGGGGGGCAATTCCAGTTCATTATACCGTTGATACGGAAAGCGAGCGCGGGCTGATTAGTCCGTATATTTACGGGTTTAATTTTGACCAGGTAACCTGTGGAAATCTGACGGTGCGGCGGATGGGCGGCAACCGGACTACCGGTTATAACTGGGAG
Organism: uncultured Phycisphaerales bacterium; assembly: GCA_937868095.1. GTDB lineage: Bacteria > Planctomycetota > Phycisphaerae > Sedimentisphaerales > Anaerohalosphaeraceae > JAHDQI01. The sequence goes on from CALMLO010000028.1 coordinate 37,457, forward strand.
AATAATTTCTCCAATGCAGGCAGCGACTGGCAGCATTCGAGCGATCGGTATATGTCTTCGTATCTGCCGTGGAACCAGCAATTGATTCCGGGCAAAGTGTATGCGGATTTTCGGCGGGAGGATATTCAGGCCCAGCGAGCGTCGGTTCTGACACTTCAGATGGCCGGGTATGTATCGGCGGACGACTATGGAACGGTCAGCGAAGACCAGACGGCCCCTTCTTCCCGCTGGAAAGCAGTGGTTTATAAGAAAAACGCTCCTTTCTGTGTGCCGGCGGGCAGTCCGGATACGACGGACAACTATGTGTATATGGATGAGTTTGTTCACTATTTGGTGACGACGTTCGGCGATGCAGCCGCACCGACGGGCGTTCAGTTTTATTCGCTGGATAATGAGCCGGCCTTGTGGGCTTATACGCATCCGCGGATTCATCCTGCTAAACTTGGGTGTGCTGAACTCATCAGCCGCAGCACGGCTCTGGCGTCGGCGGTGAAGGATGTGGACCCGTATGCGCAGATTACCGGGCCCGTCTTGTATGGGTTTAGCGCATTTATGAGTTTGCAGGATGCACCGGACTGGAACAGTGTCAAAGGCAGCTATGGCTGGTTTCTGGACTATTACCTTGCGCAGATGAGGGCCGCCGAGCAGTCTTCGGGGCGGCGGCTGCTGGATGTGCTGGACCTGCATTGGTATCCGGAGGCGCAGGATGATAATGGTGTGCGGATTACGGACTTTGCGGCGACGGACACCAATTATACGGCGCGGATGCAGGCGCCGCGGACACTGTGGGACAGCGGCTATGTTGAAAAAAGCTGGATTGGAGAGTGGTTCCGCAGTTATCTGCCGCTGCTGCCGCGGGTCTTCCTTTCGATTCAGACGTACTATCCCGGCACAAAGCTGGCGTTTACGGAGTATAATTACGGAGGAGAGAATCATGTTTCCGGCGGGATTGCTCAGGCGGATGTGGTGGGGATTTTCGGCAAATACGGGGTGTATCTGGCGACGTACTGGGGCGGAAACGGTTCCTATACGAATGCGGCGTTCAATCTGTACCGCAATTATGACGGCGGCGGCTCTGCGTTCGGCGATGTGGCGGTGTCTGCCTCGATGTCGGACAAGGTGAACAGTTCGATTTACGGCTCTATGTTTGCCGGCGTCAACAACCGGCTGCATCTGATTGTTCTGAATAAGAATCTGACAGAAACCATTCAGGGGACTTTTGCTATTGACAGTCCCTGTTTGTACACGTCGGGGCGGGTGTGGGCGTTTGACAGCAGCCATGCGGCTGTTTCAGAAATTACACCGGTTGGGACGATTGCGAATAATACTTTTGTTTATGGGGTGCCGCCGCTGACGGCCTGCCATTTTGTGCTTGAGTCGAGCCGGCCGGCTGCGGATTTGACGGGCGATTGTCAGGTCGGAAGTGACGATTTGGCGCTGCTTTGCGAACAGTGGCTTGAGGCGGGATTGGGACCGGAAAGCGACTGTGCCGACCTGAATCGGGATGGAATTGTGGACGTTCAGGATTTCGCCATTTTGTCTGACGGCTGGATGCGCTGAGGCGTCCGGCTGTTCGTCAGGTGTCTACCTTTTTGTGACGGATGATGTGGCCTTCCACCAGATAGATAACATCTTCAGCGATGTTGGTGGCGTGGTCGGCGATGCGTTCGAGATTGCGCGAGACGGACAGAAGATGAATCAGTGATTCCAGCTGGTCCAGGTGCCGGCGTATCTGCGTTTGAACATATTCGGCCACCTGCTCGTGAAGATTATCTACAATGTCATCGCTATGGCGGACGCGGTAAGCCAACGGACAATCGAGATTGACCAGGGCATCGATGCTCAGGTGAACCATGGACTGGCTTCTCTCTGCGATGGTTTCGAGCGTCGGCGGGATTTCGATGGGAGGGTGGTCGGCCAGGTATTCGGCGGCGTCGGCGATATTGACGGCCAAGTCGCCGATACGTTCGAGGTCGTTGTTGATTTTCAGTGCGGTGATGATGTATCGCAGGTCGATGGCGACGGGCTGATAGAGGGCGAGCATTTTCAGACATTCTTCTTCGATGTCCACTTCTTTGCGGTCGATTTCAAAGTCGCGGTCAATGACCTGGCGAGCGAGGGTGCTGTCTCTATTCTCGACGGCCTTGACGGCCTGCCAGAGATGTTCTTCGACGGTGGAGCACTGGGCTATCATCATCTGTTTGAGATTGTCAATTTCGCGTTTGAGATGGACCGACATTGGGGGACTCCTTTCGTCTTATCCGAATCGGCCTGTGATGTAGTCTTCGGTTTCTTTGCGGGAAGGGTTGGTGAAAAGGACATCGGTTCGGTTGTATTCGATGAGTTTGCCGAGGCAGAAGAAGGCGGTTCGGTCGCTGATGCGTGCGGCCTGCTGCATATTGTGGGTAACAATGACGATGGTGTATGCACCTTTGAGGGCGGCGATCAGTTCTTCGATGCGGAAGGTGGCCAGCGGGTCCAGTGCCGAGCAGGGTTCGTCCATCAGGATGACCTTCGGCTTGTTGGCGAGTGTCCGTGCGATGCAGAGCCGCTGCTGCTGGCCGCCGGAAAGGGCGAGGGCGGACTTGCTGAGGTCGTCTTTGACTTCGTTCCACAGGGCGGCGTCTTTCAGGCACTGCTCGACGATGGCATCCAGCTGTGAACGCCGGCGGATGCCCTGGAGACGGGGGCCGTAGGCGATGTTGTCATAGATGCTTTTGGCGAATGGATTGGGCCTTTGAAAGACCATGCCGACCTGCTGGCGGAGATTGACGAGGTTGGTCTGTTTATCATACACGTCCTGGCCGCCGACGGCCAGGAGACCTTCCGCATGGGTTCGGGGAATCAGGTCATTCATCCGGTTGATGCAGCGGAGAAAGGTGCTTTTTCCGCAGCCGCTGGGGCCGATGATTGCTGTGACAGAACCGGCTTCAATGTCGAGGGTGATTTTTTCGACACCCGGCCTGGAGCCGTAGTAGAAGCTGAAGTCTTTGGATTGGATGATGACGCGTTCGGGCGGAATGGTCTGCGGTATCTGCGTACCGCCGGCGGATGGGGCCGGTCTGGGAGGAGCGGCCTGAAAAGGGGTCGGCTGTTTTGGTATTGGTTCCATTTTCGGACTCTTGGTTTTCAGTTGAATCTGGATTATTTTATCGGATAGAACAGGCATTTCAAAGCCCTTGCAGTTTTTTACTCATTCGCCATCGCAGCAGGATGGCGGTGATATTCAGGAGGATGACTAAAAGAATCAGGGTTAGGGCCATTCCAAACTGATTATGGGGTACCAGCATGGCCATGCGGTCTCCGACCGTAATATCATAGCAGCCATAGGAGAGCGCTCTGGTCGGCTGAAAAAGCCAGTCCGGCTTGAGGCCGATTTTGGGGACAGGGCCGAGTGCAACGGCTCCGGCAAACAGAATAGGGGCGGTTTCGCCGGCGGCCCGGCTCAAACTGAGAATAATGCCTGTAAGAATGCCCGGCCCGGCGGCCGGCAGGGTCACCGACAGAAAGGTTCTGAATTTGCCGGCGCCCAGAGACAGGGAGGCCTCTTTGTAGGAGCGGGGGACGGCGCGGATGGCTTCTTCACTGGCGCGGATAATGACGGGCAGGACCAGCAGGGCCAGCGTCATAGAGGCCGAGAGGATGCAGGGTTTGCCGGTCAGCAGGACAAAGAAAGCCAGACCGAACAGGCCGTAAACAATACTGGGGACGCCGGCCAGTGTATTGATGCAGGTTCGAATGATGCGGTTTATGATGCCGTCGGATGCATATTCCACCAGATAGGCGGCGGAAAGGACGCCGATGGGAACCGCCAGAATCATCGAAAGCACGGTGAGCAGCAGGGTACCGAGGATTTCCGGGCCGGCTCCGCCGAAGTAATGGCCGGCTGTGCTGTCATCGAAAAAATATTGCCAATAGACGGTTGGGCGGGGCTTGAGCATGGCGGGCAGGTTTTGTTCCATCATCGGGAACAAGGGGGCCAGTGCGGTGCCGGCAAAGATTCCTTCGGCGGGGTCGTCGCGGCGGATTTGTCGAGCGATTAACTGTTTGCTGCCGTCGCCGGCGGGAACCCATTGGGTCTGGTAAAGCAGATTGTGCAGATGCTTTTGGGCGATGTCCCATCGAGCGGCACCAAACCGCTCCTGCGGCAGGGGCGGTTCTGGTTCGGAGGGCAGCGGGCCCAGGAGGTTGCGCATTTCGGTTTTGACGAGGTCCAGTTCGGCGGCATACCTGGCTCGCTGCGTCAGATCGATTTCCTGAAGAATTTGCCGATAGCGTTCGGACAGTGAGAAAAGGGCTTCCATCGGCGTCTGGCGAAAATCAGGATTGCTGCGCTGACTGTCTATGTTGTCCAGGAGGGCTTGGGCACGACTCTTGTCGGTTTCCTGGACGGCCTGGAGAAAATCGTCTCGCAGCCGGCGGGCCAGATTCCGCCGCTGGGTGTACAGTTCGCCGGAAACGCCGCGGTATCGGAGATGTCGGCCGTATTGCTGATAGGCCGCTCTGGCGGTTTTTTGCAAGGGAGCAATATCAATGCCCCGGCTGAACTGGTCCAGCAGGGCCAAAGCCGGCCGGCGTGCGGCCTCTGTTTCGGTGATGAGTGTCTGGAGGGTTTTTTCGTCGCCCCGCTTGAAGAGTTTTTTCTGCATCTTGTCAAATTCGACCGTCCGCTGGAAGAAAACGGCTTGGCTGCCTTTGACGAGCATCGGCAGCAGAAACAGCAGAAGAGCGGCGGTCAGAAGCCAAACGGAACTGGTGCATACAAAGGTGAATCCGCTGTTTTGGATTTGCCGCAGTTTTGTTTTCATCGGCCTGCTATCCTCTTCATCTGGGCCATGAGGTATTCGCTGACTAAATTCAAACAGAAGGTAAACACCAGCAGCAGAAGGCCGACGGCAAAGAGGGAATGGAAATGAGCGGTTTCCTTCGGTACTTCGCCCAGTTCGCCGGCGATGGTGGCCGTCATCGTCCGGACGGATTGCGAGAGGTCCCACCATGGGGAGGGGATTTGAGCCGCGTTGCCGGAGGCCATCCAGACAACCATGGTTTCGCCGACGGCCCGCATCATTCCGAGGATGACGGCGGCAAGGATTCCGCTGTGGGCGGCAGGGATGACAACTCGCAGCATTGTTTCGGCGCGGGTGGCTCCCAGCCCGTAGGAGGCCTCGCGGATGTCACGGCCTACGGCGGAGAGGGCGTCTTCGGCTACACTGATGATGGTCGGCATTGCCATAATGGAAAGAATCAGGGACGCATTGAGAGCGTTGGTGCCGGTCGAAAAGCCCAGATGCTGCTGGAGCCAGGGGGCTACGAGCATCACGGCGAAAACGCCGTAAGCTACGGAGGGAATGGCGGCCAGGATTTCGATGATGGGTTTGCAGATTTGGCGGACTGAAAAGGATGCGATATCGCTTAAGAAAACAGCGGCCAGCAGGCCGGTTGGCACGGCAATCAGCAGCGAGGTGAGGGTGACATAGAGGGAGCCGACGATGATGGCCAAGGCGCCGTATTCCGGTGCGGCTGGATGCTCTGGAAACCATCGCGGGCTGATGAGGAACTCTTTGAGCCGTCCGACGGCGGAAACGCCCGGCTCCGTGAAAAAGGGAGCGGCCTGCCGAATGACAAAAATAAAAATCAGCAGGACCGCCAAGACGGAGCAGGCCGTCACCGCCAATAAAAAGGCGCGCACCAGAAAGGCGGCCAGCGTGCTTCGCATGTCATCGCGAAAGGAAAGGCGCAGCGGTCGGGAGAATTGAGCTGCCGCCGGGTCTTTCTGATTGGATGCTGCCGCCATTTGTCTTGTCTCCGAAACCGGACTGTATCCGGAGGGTGGTTAGTATTCTGTGACCGGCACAAAACCTTTGGCTTCTATGATTTCCTGTCCTTTTTCCGTCAGATAGAACGTGCAGAAGGCGTGCAGAAGCGAGGAGAGTTTCGGATAGCCGTTGGTAAAAAGGAAGAGGGGTCTGCTGACCGGATAAATGCCCTTGGCAATGGTAGAGCGGCTTGGCATTATGCCATCGACTTTGACTGCTTTGACAGTGCGGTCGAGAAAGCCGAGGCCGACATAGCCGATAGCCCCTGGCGTACTTCGTACACGGGTGTGGGTCTGCGGGTTGGAGTTGACATACTCGACATGAGCAGCCATTTTCTCCTCCTGCATGATGACGCTGTGGAATGTTTCATAGGTTCCGCTGGAGGTGTCGCGGCTGATTGGGACGATGGGCAGATTGGGGCCGCCGAGCTGAGCCCAGTTGGTTATTTTGCCGGTGTAAATATCACAAATCTGGCGGGAGGTCAGTTCGCTGATGGGGTTGGAAGGATGGACGACGATGCATACGCCGTCCATTGCAATCACATGGGCAACGGGAAAGACGCCTTTTTCGACGGCTTGCCGAAACTCCTTTTCCTTCATAAAGCGGCTCATCATGGCGATGTCGCAGCGGCCCTCGATGAGGGCGGCGGCCCCGTCTCCGCTGCCGGTTTTTTTGACGGTGATGGACAGGTCGGGGTAGATTTCCTTGAAGACCTCGGTGAAGGCGTCAACAAGGGGGCCTACGGTCGTAGAGCCGTCAATCTGAAGGGTTTTTTCATCCGCCGCGGCCGGCAGGAGCCAGCCGACGAGCAATAATCCGAGGGAAAAAGCAAGAGTTTTCTTCCCCTCGCGGCAGGTGTTCATGGTTTATCCTTTCCCAATCGTTTCCTTTGCTGATGCGGTTGAGCACACCTGAAACCCTACCGCAGGATTGTTAGCATTTGATGAGGAATCGATTAGGAGTCCATAAAATCAGAACTTCACAGTGAAGTCCAGTTGGATGCGTTTGTAATCCTCATTTGGTTTTCTTTCCAGTTTTTCCGCCAGATAGTAGCTGACACCAAGAGAGGTATTTTTGGCGAGCATATAGGTAACGTTAAACTTGTGGCCTCTGGCATTGGTTCCGCCGTCGGCGAAGTCCGAATCGGCAAAGGCACCCAGCACCGCATCCGCTTCAAGGTCGCGGTAGCTGTAGGTGAAGTCCCAGGTGCCCGGGTCTTTGGCCTTGTTGAAGGTAAATCCGGTCAGCCAGCCGGTGTCTTCCTTCACACCGGAAGCGGTATTGACGACGTAATCGCCGAATATCGCAAATGGATGGGTGCCCAGATTGAAAGCGTACTGTCCGAAGGCCTCTACGAGATTGTAGTCAAAGTCGTAATTGGTTCCATCGGTGGAGGTGTTGCCGGCTGCTCCATTGGCGATGACTTGATCATTGATGGCCGGCAGGGATTCGCCCTCAATATTGGAGTAGTCGAAGTAGGACAGGCCGAAGGTGGCTTTGCTTTTGTCGGCGAAGGTGTGCGCCAGTCCCACTTGTCCGCCGAGCATCCGCTTGTCGGCAGAACTGCCGTTTTCTTCGATGTAGCCGGCAAGGGTATTCAGGAACATTTCATCCTGTTCGGTTAAGGACCTTGTGTACTGGAGGGCAAATCCTTCGGGGTTGACGTCGCCATCCCAAATCAGGTCGCTTTTGCCGACGTAGAAGGGGTTGTACATTTTACCGGCGGCGATTGTCAGTCCGCTGACTGCTTTGGGAGTGTAGGACACATAGGCGCGGTCCACCCAGAGGTTTTTGCCGGCCCAATAGTCACCCAGAGTCTGGTTGGCCGCATTGGCAGCGGAGCCGGGAATGATTTGGTCGTCCTCATCCTTGAGGAACTCGGAGGTGGCTACGCGGAAATCGAACATGTACTCGTCGTTAATCTGGAACTGGATTCCGACGCGTGCACGGATGCGGTGACGATCATCCTTGGGGTCTGCTTGCCAGTCGCGGTCGCGGCACTCGTAGCGATAGCGAAAATCGCCGTAGAGTTTGATTTTTTCCAGCCAGCTGAGCGTCTCCGGGATTTCGAAGCCGCCGCTTTCTTCCATTTTAGAAATCTTTTGGGTCTGTTCTTGCTGGGCCGCTTCCATTTTCAGCAGGCGGTTGTTCATTTCAGCCAGCTGATTGTACAGTTTCTCCTGTTCTTTCCGCAGGTCGCTGATTTCGTCGGCCCAAGCGGTGCCGAAGAGCAGAACTGCGAAAACCGCCATCCATTTCAGTTTCCATTTTTTCGTCATAAGCATACCTCCATAGAAGAATGTTTTGCGTGTTTCATCCGATTTGCACACGCTGTTAAAAATTTGTATTTGTGTTTTGAAAGAGCATCTCCGGACAGAAAAGTATCGGCAGTTTGGCCTTTTTTCTGAATTTTCCTGAAAAGAAAAAATAGAAATGAAAAATGGGAAAAAGATTAGCCAACCGTCAGATTTTGGTTAAGTCCGAGAAAAGGAGTGCTAATAATTCTGGCGGAAAGAAGAAATGCGGGAAGACTGTTTTTTATTCGTCGGCGGGAAACAGAAGAGTAAAAGTGCTTCCTATACCGAGGGTGCTGTTTACCTGAACACTTCCGTTGTGGGCTGCCATGATATGCTTGACAATCGCCAGCCCAAGCCCTGTGCCGCCCAGCGAACGGCTGCGGGCTTTGTCGGCCCGATAAAAGCGTTCAAAGATACGAGGCAGATGTTCGCGTGCGATGCCGCAGCCCTCATCCTGAACCTCGATGCGAACCATTTGTCCTTCCCGACAGGCGCGAATGCGAACGGGCCGTTCCGGCTGGCTGTATTTGACGGCGTTGTCGAGGAGGTTTACAATTGCCTGAATAAACAGCGAGGGGTTGAGTAGGGCTGTCAAGTCCTCGGGGCAGTCGATTGTCAGGGGGATTTGTTTGTTTTGTGCGGAATGCCGGCAGCAGTCGGCCGCTTCTTCGAGCAAAGGCCGCAGGGCCGTCCTCTGGCGGGGAATAGGGGCCTGCTCGGTTTGCTGCTCCAGAGAAGAAAGCGTCAGAAGGTCTTCGATGATGGAGTCAAGCCGGTCTGTCTGACGCCGCATGATTTCGAGAAACCGCTTCAGGTCTTCCGGATTGTCTTTGGCTCCTTCGAGAAGGGTTTCGAGGAAGCCCTTAATACTGGTAACGGGGGTTTTCAGTTCGTGGGAGACGTTGGCAACAAAGTCTGTTTTGACTCTTTGGAGTTTGTGGAGGTCGGTGATGTCTCTGAGCACAATCAGCGTGCCGATGCGTCTGCCGGAATGGTCTATGAGGGCACTGCTGCGGAGATGAACATAACGCTCCTGGTCGGCTTCCCGGAGGGTCAGCCGTTCTTCGAGAGGTTCGGGGTCGGCCAGTGCCCGGCGGATAAACTCCTGAAACTGCGTATTGCGTACCATTTCATTGGCGGTGCGGCCGGCGGGGTTGGGGACAGAGACTTGAAGAAGGCAGCGGGCGGCGTTGTTCATACTGATGCAGCGGTTCTGAAGGTCGAGTGCCAGCACGCCTTCATTCATGCTGGCCAGTACGGCCTGCTGTTCATTCCGCTGGAGGGTGATGGTTTCGATCCGCTCTGCCAGTTCGGAAGCCATGTGATTGAGGGCCTTGGCCAAGAAGGCGACCTCCCGTGTTTTGAAAAGAGGCAGGCGGTAGGTAAGATTGCCTGAGGCAAACTGTTTCGCACCGGCTGCGATCTGGCGGAGGGGTTTTGTCAAATGCCAGCAGAGCAGCCAGAGAAGCAAGGCCATCAATCCTGCCGCCGGCAGGGTGGACAAAAGCAGTTTGTGCTGCACCCGCGTCAGTGTTTCCTCGATTTGCCGGATTGGAAAGGCCGTGCGGATAATCAGGGCAACGCGGCCGTCTTTGAAAAGAGGGACGGCTGCATAAAGATAGCGCTCTTTCAGCGTGCTGCTTGCGCGGATATCAAGACCTGTCTGTCCCTGCAAGGCCTGCTGGACTTCCGGCCTTGAGAGGTGGTTCTCCATTGCGGAAGGGTCCTGGTCGGAATCTCCAAGAACCCTGCCGTCAGTACTGATTAGGGTGATTCTTGTACGGGTTTGACGGCTGAGTGTTTTGCATAACGGATCGAGGTCGGCAAAGTCTGTTTGTGCATCGAGGAGAGAATCTATGTCGAATTGAAGAAAGGAGGCCTGGGTTCTGAGGTCTTCTTTTTTCTGTTCGAGGTACTGCTGATAGAGACTGCTGGAGATAACAAAATAAATAAAAGCAGCAAAAGCGAACAGCAGCACCAGCAGGGCTGGATAAAATTGCCAAAGAAAAGAACGTCGTTTGGCCATTGGATTTGTCAGCTTTCTTCGCGGAATCGGTATCCGACGCCGCGAACAGTTTCAATAAAATCACCGGCTTTGCCGAGTTTTTTTCGCAAACCGACAATTTGTACATCGACCGAGCGGTCTGTTACGGGATAGTCGGAGCCGTGGACGGCATCGACTATCTGATAGCGGGTAAAAACCCAGCCCGGATGTCCGGCAAGAAAATGAAGCATTTTAAATTCGGAAGAGGTTAGTTCGAGTTCTTTGCCGTTCACATAAGTGCGATGACGTCCCGGGTCTATTTCGATATTGTGGATTTTGATAACGGCTTGCTCGCCTGGCGGGGGTTCTGTATGCCGACGGAGTACGGCTTTGATTCTTGCTAACAGGACCTGGGGGCTGAAGGGTTTGGTGATGTAGTCGTCGGCGCCTGCCTCCAGGCCGGTGACGATGTCCGTTTCGGTCCCTTTTGCGGTAAGGATAATAATGGGGATTTTTGCGGTACTGCTGTCGCTTTTGAGGATTCTGCAGACCTGAAGTCCGTCGATTCGCGGAATCATCAAATCAAGCAGAACCAGGTCTGGTTTTCCTGCTTGTGCTTTCGAGAGGGCCGTTTTGCCATCAAGCGCTGCCTCTGTCTGATAACCGTGTTTGCGAAGATTGTAGCCGATGAGTTCCTGAACATCTTCTTCATCTTCCACAATCAAAATCGTTTGGGAAACCATAAATTTGCCTCGATTCAAGGTTTTGTTTTGTCTCGATTTTCACCATGGTTTGTTTGAGTTTGATTAAGAAGATGTTAGAACCTTGCTGTCGGCCGGCAAAAAATTATTTTTTATAGGTCGTTGCCGGGTCGTAAACCTTCTGGGCAATCACTTCGAGCTGGTCGGCGGTTCCTTTTTTTAAGGCCCGATAAAAACAGGACTGATAGCCCACATGGCATTGGCCCTGGTCCACCTCGACCTTCAAAAGAAGACAATCCTGGTCGCAATCGGTTAAAATCTGGCGTACTTTTTGGGTGTGGCCGCTTTCCTCTCCTTTTTTCCAGAGTTTTTTTCGTGAGCGGCTGTAATAGACGGCATTTCCGGTCTGGATAGTCAGGTTAAGGGCCTCCTGATTCATATAAGCCACCATGAGCACCTCGCCTGTTCGGGCATCCTGCGCGATGGCTGTAATCAGACCGTTGGCATCAAAACGCGGGGTAAATTGAAGTCCTTCTTCGATTTCTTTATTGGCTGACACAGTTCGGTTTCCTTATCTGTTGAATTATCTGTTCTTCTTGCCGCTGTTTCTTTTACCTGTTATGATATGAAAAAACAAGAGTTTATAGGAAAGATTGCTTGGAAGGAAAGCCGCACAATCTACTCAAGGGGAAAATCGGGCTGATTCTTCGCCTTTGTGTGGTCGTGGGAGCGGGCTATCTGATTTTTCGGAATCTGGATTGTCGGGAATTTGCCGCCGCCTTCAAACAATTGAGGGGGTGGGTTATTTGTACGGCTATCGCCGTCAAACTTGTGAGCGAGGGGGGGATGGCGTTTCGGTGGTGGCTTCTTCTTCGCGCCTTATCCATTCAGATTCCTTTGAAGACGGCGGTTCGGCTCCATTTTCATGGGCTTTTTTTCAGCAGTTTCCTGCCGACTTCTACGGGCGGCGATTTTATACGGGCGTGGTATGTGAGCCGTCATACAAATAAGCGGGTGCAATCCTCTCTTAGTGTCTTTGTGGATAGATTTACTGGTTTATTCTCGACGGCACTGATTGCTGGGGTCGCCTATTTTCTCTATTTTAGCGGGCAAGGTTTTTTGGCGGTCGAAACAAAAAAGATTTCGGATGTTGAAGGTCGTTATCAGGCGTGGTTTTTGCTTTTTCTTGTCTGCTTTCTTGTCCTTGCCGTCCTTTTTGTCTTGTTCAGTTCAAAAGCCAGATATTTTTTGAAAAGGGGGTTTTTGATTTCTCGAGAGGCATTGCGGAGGGTATTTGTACATATACGAGAGATTATATCTGTATTCTTGAGAAAATGGTGGTTGTTTCCTTTGACTGTCTTGATTACCCTTTTTTTTCAAGGGCTGACGATTGTAAGTTTTTGGCTGATTGGTCTTGATTTAGGGGTGAGCGGGCAGTTGCAGTATTATTTTGTTTTTTTCCCGCTGGTGTGGGTTATTGGGGTCATTCCTGTGAGTATTGCCGGCCTGGGGATTTTGGAAGGAGGGGTTGTTTTGCTTTTTGTTAAGGCGGCCGGGGCCCGTGCGGAGGCAGCGGCGGCCCTGGCGATTTGCCAGCGGGCGTTGTTTTTGATTGGGGCTCTGCCGGGAATCTGGGTGCATCTTCGGGCGGATTATCTCCCGAAAAAGACAGACCATATTTTTTATTGACGGTGGGACGCGGTTCGGATAGATTTATCGGATACAAAAAAGCGGATATTAAGCCCTTTGCTGTAAGGCAGGTCGAAAGCGAGATTTTTGAGATTGCGGCCGACGAATGAGGCGGGGGCTGAGGATGAAAACTTTCACGGTTTTCGTGAGTGTTATAAACTTTCAAGCCCGACCTGAAATGGTTGGTGCAGAAACCGAAAATGCAGGCATTGCGAAATTTCAAGACCTATTTCTTCAGGGGGATGGCGGCGCTTCTGCCGACAATCCTTACCATCTGGATTTTTGTTCAATGTTATATCTTTATTCAGGATAAAATCAGTATTTATATCAATAAGGCCCTGGTTCAGGTGCTGGTGTGGGTGAATAAGGGCTGGTCGAAGGAGTTTCTGGATGCCTTTTGGGTGTATGGGCCGGGCAAGATAACCGGCTTTATTATCACAATCATCGGGGTGGTGATTGTGGGGGCGTTTCTGGCCAGTGTTATGGGACGGACGCTTTGGCATTTTTTTGAAAGAATTTTTTTTAAAATACCTCTGATTAAACAGGTTTATCCGTATGTAAAACAGGTGACGGATTTCTTTCTGATTCGCAAAGAGCTGTCTTTTAATCGGGTGGTGGCAGTGGAATATCCGAGAAAAGGGCTCTGGTCGATTGGTCTTGTGACCGGTGAGGGGCTGCAGGTGCTGGGCCGGAATTTGAAGCGTGATTTTCTGACCGTTTTTGTGCCGTCTTCTCCAACGCCGTTTACCGGCTATGTAATTACAGTGCCGAAAGAAGAGGTGGTCGAGGTTAATTTGACCATTGAAGAGGCGCTGCGGTTTATCATCAGCGGGGGTGTGATTACCCCTACGGAACATCAGGTGTATCAGCAAACCTTATTGGAAGAGCGGGAAAAACAGGCGGTTCATTAAGAGAAACCTTTAAGAAAGGGGTTCGCTATGCTTTTTACGGTTAAAGGAAGGCATATTGAAGTTACGGATGCCATTCGGGAGTATGTGAAGAAACGAGTGGACAAACTGCCGCGATTTCACAACAATATTGGTCGTGTTGAGGTAGTGGTGGAAGAAGGGGAAGGGCCGAATTTTACGGTGGAAGTGATTGCTCATGTTGACCGTGAGGAGTTGATGGCCGCTAAAGAAATGCGTCCGGAGCTGTACGCGGCCATCAATGCAGTATTTGATAAAATTGTTCGTCAACTTAAAAAGAAGAAAGAAAAGCAGCGTGATAACAAGCGTTGCGGGGATGTTCCGGCCAAGCCCGTCGGCGGTCCGGAACAAGAAGACGTGGCATAGAAAAAATGTTCTTTTTTCTAAGTCAGTTGCGTGTATTCAGGGTAAGGAGTATCTATGAAATTATCTGATATTGTGTGTTTTTCGGCGATTATTCCGGAGCTGGAATCTAAGGATCGCAATGGGGCTGTCCGGGAGCTGGTTGAGATTCTTTATCGTGAGGGTCGTCTGGGCAGTTTGGAGCCGGAGAAACTGACGAAGGCGATTATTCAGCGGGAAAACGAGGCGAGTACCGGAATGGGCAAAGGGGTGGCGCTGCCGCATATTAAGGTGGATGGCATTGACGAGCCGGTAGCGGCTGTCGGTCGAAGCAGCAAGGGGATTGATTTTCGTTCTTTGGATAAGCAGCCGGTTTATACCATTCTTCTGCTGATTAGTCCCAAAGAAAATCCGGACAAGCATCTTCAGGCGATGGAGATTCTGTTTCGGCATCTGAATCAGGATGATTTTCGGCGTTTTCTTCGTCAGGCCCAGACGGTGGAGGAGATTGTGGAGATTATTCGAGATGCCGATTAACTGAAGGGTATGCCGGGGAAGCGGTATGCCGGAGAATGTTTTGTTAAAGGCAATACAGCGGGATCAAGAGCGTGAGTGAGCAGGTAGCAGAAACTGAGGTGGAGATTCAGAATGAAGAAGGCCTTCATTTGCGGCCTGCCGTACAGTTTGTGGACGTAGCGAACCGGTACCGTTCTACTATTACGGTTTCGAACGGTACGATGACGGCCGATGCCAAGAGTGTGATGGAGATGACGATGCTGGCGGCTACTTGCGGAAGCCGGCTGAAGATTCGGGCATGCGGTCCGGATGCGGCGGATGCGATTGCTGCGCTGGAGGAACTGGTGGCCAAAAATTTTGCATTGCAGCCCAAGCCGTCGCAAACCCAAAAGGAAGGATAGACCTCTGCCATGGAAATCAAAAAGGGCATAGCCGTTTCACCGGGTATAGCGATTGCCCGGGCGATGGTGATTGATTCGAAGGATTACCGGATTCCCCGCCGTTCGATTATGCCCTCGCAGCGTGCCCAGGAAATCAAACGGGTTCGGCAGGCCTTCGCCGAGGCCATTCGGGAGCTGGATCGGATTCAGTCGGCCAAGCGGATCGGGGAAAGTTCGATTCGGGATTTGTTTGCGGTGCACATGCGTTTTCTTCGGGATAAGCGTTTTTTAAAGCGGATTACCGATTACATTGATAAAGAGCTTGTGACGGCGGAATACGCCGTCTCGAAGATTCTTGGGGAGATTGCGGCTCATTTTGAGAAGGTGGACGATGCCTATATCAGTGAGCGGGCGGCGGATATTTATGATATTGAGCGGCGTCTGCTTACCCATCTGCTGGGGAAGGTGACCGAAGAAGTCAAACATCTGCAGGAAGAGGTGGTGATTGTTGCCCATGACCTGTCTCCTACTCAGACGGCCAGTTTCAATAAAACATTTGTCAAGGGCTTTGCGACGGAGCGGGGAGGGCGGACGAGCCATACGGCGATTATCGCCCGTTCGCTGGGGATTCCGGCGGTGGTGGCCCTGGAGGGGCTGATGAGCTGTGTGACGGCTCAAAGTCTGATTATCGTGGACGGCAATCGGGGGGTGGTGATTATCGATCCGGATGAGCCCACGCTGGAGGAATACCGCACCTATGCTCAGCAGTTTATCGAATTTGCACAGGAACTGGACCGGTTTCGGGATGTTCCGGCGGTTACGCGGGACGGGGTGCCGATTACGCTGCTGGGCAATGTGGAGTTTCCGGATGAGGCGGAAGTGGTGCTTCAGAAAGGGGGCCAGGGAATCGGGCTGTATCGGACGGAGTTTTTGTATTTGTACGGCGGCAGTGAGCCGACAGAAGAGGACCACTATGAGGCGTATTCCCAGGTGGTTCGGGTGATGGCCGGCCGGCCGGTGGTAATCCGGACGATGGATTTGGGAGCGGATAAGCTGCCGCATCCGACTCGTCATCCTCACGAGCCCAATCCGGTGCTGGGGCTTCGGTCGATTCGGTACTGTCTGCAGAATCTGCCTTTGTTCAAGACGCAGCTGCGGGCGATTCTGCGGGCGTCGACGCTGGGGGATGTTCGCCTGATGTTTCCGCTGATAACGACGATGCAGGAGCTGCGGCAGGCGAAGATGATTCTTCGGGATGTGATGGAAGATTTGGATGAGTATGCGGTTCCGTACAATGCGCAGATACCGGTGGGGATTATGATTGAGACGCCCAGTTCGGCGCTGATGGCTGTCTTGCTGGCGATGGAGAGCGACTTTTTCAGCATCGGCACCAATGATTTGACACAATACACGCTGGCGGTGGACCGCGCCAATGAGTTTGTGTCCACGATGTTTTCTCCGGCGGAGCCGGCGGTGCTGCATTTGATTCGCAATGTGGTTCATGATGCGGCCAAAGCCGGTATCGGGCTGAGTGTGTGCGGGGAGATGGCCTCTGACCCGGAGTTTGTGATGCTGCTGCTGGGAATGGGGATTCGGGAGCTGTCCATGGCGCCGCCGCTGATTCCGGAGATTAAGAAGATTGTTTGTTCGGTGACGATTGAGGAATGCAATCTTCTGGCCAGGAAGGTAGCAACGATGGATTCGCAGCGTCAGATTAAGAATTTGCTGCGGGATGCAGCCAGTCGGATATTGCCGGTGGAGTACTGAGCGGAAAGCGGCTGCGATGGCGATGCGGATGCCCATGCTGATTGTGTTTTCGGTTCGAGGGGATTTGTGTTTTCTTTCCCATCGGGAAACGCTGACGATGTGGTCTCGGATTCTGGCCCGCAGCGGTCTGCCGGTCTGCTACAGCGGCGGGTTTAATCCGCATCCGCGGCTGTCGATTCCGCTTCCGCGTCCGGTTGGGGTGGAAAGCGATGAAGAAATTCTTTTGGTCCAGTTAGAAGGGGACTGTTCGGCGTCGGATGCGGAAGGGCTCGGCAGGATGCTGCCGGCGGGCTGTGCGGTTCAAAGGATTGAGCTGCCGGCGATGCCTGTCCGCAGGGTACCTGTGCGGGCGGATTATATTTTTGTAAGGGAGGAGGGACTGCCGGAGGATTTTTGGCTGGGGCGGCTGGAAGATTGCCGTCGGCAGCTTCAGTCAGCCGAGCCGATTGTGCAGCGCCGGCAGATACCCGGCAAGAGCGGCAAGGCGGTGGACTTGCGAGAGTATGCAGAGGAGGTGAGCGGAGATTCGGAGCGGATTCGGCTGCGTTGCCGGATTACACCGACAGGAACCCTTCGTCCGGAGGAGATGCTGGCGTGGCTGGGAATCGGACGGATGGAGCTGGCCGGACCTCCACAAAGGACCCAAGTGGTCTGGACCCATAACTAAACAGTGAGGTTTTAAACGATGGCACGTGAGATGCTGATAAATGTATCGGAGGGGGAAGAATGCCGTGTGGCAGTGGTGGATAATGGAGTGCTGGAGGAACTCTATGTCGAGCGGGCGAATGTGACCAGCACGGTAGGGAATATTTACAAGGGACGTGTGGTGAATATTGAGGCGGGGATTCAGGCGGCTTTTATTGATTTCGGGCAGCCCAAGAGCGGATTTCTTCATATCAGTGATCTGCATCCGCGGTATTTCCCGGAAGGTGAGGATCAGGAAGAGAAAATCGGACGGCGAAAGTCGGTGACGCAGCGGCCGCTGATTCAGAAATGCCTGAAGAAAGGAATGGAAATTATTGTTCAGGTGATCAAGGAAGGAATTAATACGAAAGGGCCGACGCTCAGTACGTACATTTCGCTGCCTGGACGGTATGCGGTGCTGATGCCGTGGATGAATGAGGTGGGCATATCGCAGAAGATTGAAGACGAAGCGGAACGGAAACGGCTGCGGGAATGGGTTTCGGATTTGAAGATTCCCAAGCAGGCGGGGCTGATTATCCGGACGGCGGCTCAGATGGCGACCAAGCGGGAGCTGCGGAATGATGTATCGTATCTGTCCCGGCTGTGGAGTGCGATTCTCAAGCGGAGCGAAACGGAAAAGGCGCCGGCGGTGATTTATCAGGAATCGGACCTGGTGATTCGCACGATGCGGGATATTTTTGACAGCGGCATCAGCAAGATTCACTGCGACAGCGAGGTCATTGCCAAGCGCATCAAGGATTTTCTGTCGATTGTTCAGCCGCGTTTCTGCAGTCGGGTGGTGTGTTATGACGGGAAAGTTCCGCTGTTCAGCCGGTTCCGAATTGAACAGGAGATTGAAAAGATTCAGTCGCCGTATGTGCCGCTGAAAAGCGGCGGCTCGCTGGTGATTGAACAGACGGAAGCGCTGGTGGCGATTGATGTCAACAGCGGAAAATACCGCAAGCAGGATAATGCCGAGCAGACGGCGCTGAAGATTAATCTGGAAGCGGCTCAGGAAATCGTCCGGCAGCTGAAGCTGCGCGATATGGGGGGGCTGATTGTCTGCGATTTTATTGATATGCGGGACAGCAAGAACCGCCGGGAGGTGGAGCGGGTATTTCGGGAGGCACTCAAGGGCGACCGTGCCCGCACGCGGGCGCTGAAGATGAGTCAGTTCGGCCTGATTGAGCTGACGCGGCAGCGGATTCGTCCGTCGCTTCAGTTGAGCACGTATCAAAAATGCCCGTACTGTCAGGGGCGCGGCATGATTAAGAGTTATGAGTCGCAGGCGATTGAACTGGTTCGGCTTCTGCAGACGGCGGCGTCTCGAAAAGAGATTCAGAAGATTGAGCTGCGGGTGCCGCCGGAGGTGGCCGATTTTCTGCAAAACCAGAAACGGGCTTTGCTGGTTCGGATGGAAACGGAATACGAAAAAGGAATTGCTGTCCATGCGGACTGGAAGCTGGACGGGCAAAGTCCGAAGATGATTTGCTATGATGCCCGCGGCAATGAGGTGAAGGTGTGAAGCAGTCCCAGGCGAAAGCATCGGAAGCGGCTTTCCCGCAAAAGGACGATTCGGTTCAGCCGGATTTGGCCTTTGCCAGGCGTGTGATTGAGGCGGAGTCGGCAGGTGTTGCCGGGCTGGCGGGGCTGGTTGAATCGGCTGTCTTTGCGGAGGCGGCCAGGCGGATTTATGCCTGCCGCGGCTCGGTGATTGTTACAGGGGTTGGCAAGGCCGGCCAGATCGGGCAGAAAATCAGCGGCACGCTGGCTTCGACGGGCACGCCCAGCCATTTTCTGCATCCGACGGAGGCGCTCCATGGAGACCTGGGGCGTGTCGGGAACAAGGATTTGGTGCTGGCGCTGAGTCACAGCGGCCGCAGTGATGAACTTTTGCGGCTGATTGAGCCGCTCAAGCAGCGGGAGATTCCGCTGCTGAGTATTGTCGGAGATGCTCAGTCGCAACTGGCGCGCCATAGCGATTTGGTGCTGTGTATGGGGATGCAGGAAGAGGCCTGTCCGCATGGGCTGGCGCCCAGCGTATCCACCACATGCATGCTGGCGCTGGGCGATGCGCTGGCTCTGACAGTGATGAAGATGCGGCGGTTTACCATCGAAGATTATGCGCGATTTCATCCAGGCGGGGCGCTGGGGGCACGGCTGATTACCGTGGGCCAGTCGATGTGGTTCAAGCGAGGAGAGACGCTGCCGGTGGCGATGGAGAATGAGACAGTGGAGGAGATGCTTCAGAAGACGGCTTCGCTGAAACGCCGGGGCGCTGTGATGATTGTTGATGAGTTTGGAAAGTTGAGGGGGATTATTACGGACGGCGACCTTCGCCGCGCGATAACGCGGTTCGGGGCAGAGGCGTTTGGGCGGAAAACAGCGGAGCTGATGACCTCGCCGTGCAAGCGGGTGACGGAAGAAACGCTGGCGGCGGAGGCGATGGCGATTTTCCATAAATACCGAATTGATGAACTGCCGGTTGTCGATGCCCAGGAGCGGCCGGTAGGGCTGATTGATGTTCAGGATATTGTAAGTCTGAAGATTGTTCAATAGGATAGCCGATGGCAGCCAAATCACGCATCAACCTGAAAAAGATTCGTCTGCTGCTGCTGGACGTGGACGGGGTTCTGACGGACGGCAGTCTGCAGATTTACGCAGACGGCTCGGAGAGCAAGGTGTTTAATGTCTATGACGGGCACCGGATTCGGATGTGGCAGCGGGCGGGGCTGATGTGCGGGCTGCTGAGCGGACGGCAGTCGGAGGTGACGCAGCGAAGGGCGGAGCAGCTGGAGATTTCGCTGGTTTTGCAGGACTGCAAGGAAAAACTGCCTGCGTTTGAGCGGCTGCTGGCTGAAATTAAACTGGAGCCGGACGAAGTGGCTTATGTGGGGGATGATTTGATGGATTTGCCGATTTTACGTCGGGTGGGGTTTGCGGTGGCGGTGGCCAATGCCCCTCAAGAAGTTCGACGCTATGCGGATTATGTAACAGTGCGGGATGGGGGAAAGGGGGCCGTGGCCGAAGTGATTGAATATTTGCTGCAAATCACCGGCCGCTGGGAAGAACTTCTGCAGCGGTATCAGGTTTAGTCATGTCCAGACAAGCCGCATGGAGACGATTGAAGCTGGCCTTGGCAGGGCTTGCCGGGGCTGGTCTTGTATTTGGATTGTTTTGCTGGCTGAGTCCTTCTGTGCCGATTTTGAGCAATTCGACTCAACCCCCCTCTGTGCCTGCTGTACCGGAGCGTTCCGGTGGCGGCGGCTCTATCGCGGGTACGGAGGTTGAACTGGTCGAAAACAGCCGTTGGGTGCGGCGGGACCCGCAAACCAAGCGAGTGATTGAAATCGGCGGCTTCGGTAAATTGCTTACGCCGCCGGCGGGCAGCGTTTACTGGCTGGTGGAGTCGCCGTATCTGATTCGCTATGAAGACCGTTTTGTCTGTCGGGTTGATGCCCGCCGGGGGCGGTTTCAGATGGATGCCGACGGGCAGGTGCCTTCGAGTGTGGAGCTCAGCGAGGAGGTGATTCTTCAGATAGGCCGTCCGGAGGCAAAAGAAGAGGACAAGACGACGCGGATTTATCTGGAGAATCTGACGTACATCAGCGAACGGTCTGAATTTTTTACGGAGGGTCCGGTGCGTGTGGAGTCTCCTGAGGCCCAGCTGAAAGGCAAGGGGTTGACGCTGATTTATAATCCGCAATTGAGCCGGATGGAGTATCTGGAGGTGCGGGACCTGGAGTATCTTCTGGTGAAGAATGCTGCCGGGCTTGGGGCTGAGCGAATGGCGAAGGACTCTTTGGGAGAGGGCGGGTCGGGGGTGGAAACTGTCCAATCGGATTCTTCCTCGCCGCAGAAAGAGGTCTTGCCGACTTCGGAGGAGCCGGAATCTAAGGAGCCGCTTTATTATCAGTGCACTCTTCGGGATAATGTTATGATTCAATACGGCCGGCGGCTGGTGGTGGCCGGGGCCGACCAGGTTCTTATCCGTCAGATTCTATGGCGGGACAATTCGAAAGAGCAGCCGTCTGATTCATCGGAGCCGTCGGAGTCGAGTGACGCTGCCGCCGCAGAGCCGCCGTCTTTTCCCAAGCGCGAAAGTTTTCTCAAGCAGGCCGAGAAACCGGAAGCCGGAATCAGCCAGCCCGGCGACAATGAAGTTCTGATTACCTGTAAAGGGGGAGTTGTTGTTCAGGCCGCACCGGAGGCCGATGCGGAGGATGCACTTGTTCCTGCGGTAGAGATGAAGGGGCGGCTTCAGATTGAGCGGGTGGCGGAGGATTCGAAGACCCGCCTGCCTTTGGCGGTTTGTTCGGCGCTGCGGTATGCGCCGACGGAGGATGTGCTGGAACTGTATGCTGATTCGGCGGCCAATCCGATTTGGCTTTATCTGGACCCGGCGGGCAGCCGGATTCGCACGGCAGGAAATGTTTTCTGGGATCGCAGAACCAATCTGGCTCGAGTGGACGGGCCCGGAAAGGTTTTTCTCCAGCGAGATTTACCGCAGAACGGGGACGAGCGGACGGAGGTTCTGTTTGCAGGGCCGATGGATTTGGAATTTGCTCAGCTTCCTTCGGATTCGCAACTGTCGCTGAAGACGGTGAATTTGTCCGGCGGGGTGGAGGCCGTTTTGGAAAAGGAGGGCATTCACAGCCGTGCACGGGAGGCGCTGTTTGCGTTTCAGCCGCTTACGAACAAACTCCAGCGGCTTGATATGAACGGCGACGTCAAGTTTGAGACTGCTTCAGACGGACAGGCCGCTCAGGTGGAGGCGGAGAAGACAAGATTTTATTTTGATTCGGCCGGAGAAGTAAAAACGGCCAATCTGGCCGGCGGGGTTCGTATGGTATCGGCGGAGCAGACGGTGGAGGCGGATGCGGCGGATATTCAGTTTGAGAAAAGCAAAGAAGGGCGCCTTGTGCCTGCGCAGGTGCATCTGGAAGGCAAGTCGCAGATTCAAAGTGCGGCTGATGGGCATCTGCCTCCGGCGCGGTTTGAGGCCCTTCGGATTGATTATGATTTTCTAAATGGAAAAGCGGTTGCCGTCGGGCCGGTCTTTTTTTCGTTTTATACAACGCCGGATTTGTCGAGCCGGCTGGTTTCGGAACCGATTCCGGTCGAAGTGACCGCCGAGGAGGCGGCGGAGTTTCTTACGGACGGGCGGGGAACGATAGAGCAGGTGGTCTTTCGGGGAAATGTGACGGCGCAATGGAAGGCCCAAACGGAGCGGGAACAGCTGATTCGCCGGTTTTTCGGGGAGCGGCTGGTGGTAGATTTGGACAGTGATTCGGGGAGCGGCCAGCGGATTCGACGGGTTTCGATGCAGGATCGGCAGGTTTTCTTTGAATCGCTGCATTTTGTGGATCGCAAAAAGGCAGACCATCTGCGGCTGACCTGTCGGCAGTTTGATTATTGGGGGGATGAAAACAAACTGGTTGCCGAGGGGCCGGGACGGATGGAACTGAATAACCAGCAGACGCCGCCGGCGGCAGAGTCGCAGGCCGAGCCGTTCAGTTTTCGCAAGCCCTGTTTTGCTTATATGGAAGGATTCGATCGGCTCATCTGGCATTTGTCGAAGAATGAGATAGTCGGTGAGGGCACGGAGGGCATTTACCTGAATTACTGGCCTATTGAAAAAGGGCAGCTGGCTGATCAACTGATTGTTCAGTGTGTTCGTGTGTGGGCGGGGTTTGGCGGCGGCGATGGCGGCCGCAGCGAGCTGAAATTTTTACGGGCTGACGGCGGAGTGGAATATCGCGAACAAAAGCAGGGCGGGCGGTATCTTCAGGGAGATACGCTTACCTATGAGAAGGAGGGCGGATGGGTCGTGATTGAAGGCAGCCCGGAACGTCCCTGCAAGGCGGATGGGGTAAATGTACAAATGATTCAGTATCATCCGCAAACCGGCCAACTGAAGACCAAACTCAGTCCGTCGCCGTCGAGTCTGCCGCTTCAGGGCGGCTGATCATAAAAAAGCCCGCCGGGGTTTCGACGGGCTTTGTAGAGTTCCTCTGTTTTGCCGCAGGGTATCCAGCCGGCGGCTTATTCCGTTTCTTTGGCTTTCTTGTATTGGGCGATGACCTGCTGCTGGACGTTGGGCGGCGTTGGTTCATAATGGCTTAGTTCCATCGAGTAGCTGCCTTGTCCGCCGGTGATGCTTTTGAGCTGGCTGTTGTAGTTGGCCACTTCGGAAAGCGGTACCTGTGCCCGAATGAGGACCATGCCGCCCGGAAGCATTTCCTGCCCGGTAACTCGTCCTCGGCGTGACGCCATATCGCCGGTGATGTCTCCCATGTTTTCCGCCGGCACGGTGATTTCCATGTTGACGATGGGCTCGAGCAGTACCGGTTTGGCCTTTTCGAGTGCGTCAATGAAGGCATATTTGCCGGCGGTTCGGAAGGCGACTTCTTTGGAATCGACGGGGTGATGCTTGCCGTCATAGATGGAGACTTTGATATCCTGCATGGGGAAGCCGGCTACAATGCCGTTTTCCATGACATCCTGGATGCCTTTGAAGATGGCGGGTTCGAACTGGCCGGGGATTGTGCCGCCGTAGATATCCCAGCTGAAAATCAGCGGCGGGTCAGAATCGCGCGGGGCCGGCTCGACCCGGAGATAGACTTCGCCGAACTGGCCTGCGCCGCCGGTCTGTTTTTTGTGGCGGTAGTGGCCTTCTGCTTTGGTAGTGATAGTTTCGCGATAGGGAATCTTAGGCGGCTTGGTATGGACGGAGACTTTGTACCGGTTTTCCATTTTGGCCAGCATAATTCGCAGGTGCAGGTCGCCCAGGCCGCTGATGACCAATTCTTTGGTTTGAGGATCGCGAGTGATTTTGAAGCAGACATCTTCTTCGCAGAGTTTTTCCAGGGCACTGCTGAGGCGGTTTTCATCACCGCGTGAAGCCGGCTCCAAAGCCAGCGAGAACATCGGTTTTGGGATAGAGGGCAGTTCAAATTTTCCTGCGAACTTGCCGTCATGCACGAGAACACCGTTGGAGAGCTCGTCGATTTTGGTGAGGGTGACGATGTCTCCGCAGAGGCCGGTCTCGATTTCCCTGGTTTCACCGCCGAACATTTTGAGGGGGTGGCCCGGCCGAATGGATTTGCGTGCATCGGCGACGAGCAGCTGAGTGCCGGCATCCAGTTTTCCGCTGAAAATGCGGATGGATGCGTATTTCATATTGGAGCGGGCATCATATCCAACGCGGAAGACCAGTCCCGCCAGAGGGCCATCGGGATCGGGTTTAATTTCGATTTTCTGGTCGCCGTTGATGAGCACCGGCGGTTTTGCCTCCAGCGGAGAGGGAGCATACAGAGCCAGCATATCCATCAGTTCCTGGATGCCGACTTCGGTTTTGGCGTTGGTGAAAAGAATGGGGATAACGGTGCCGGCTACGAGGGCCTTGACAAAAACTTCGGAGATTTTTTCGTCGGGGATTGTTTCTCCAGACAGGTAGCTTTCCATTAACTGGTCATCGGCCTCGATGATGCTTTCGAGCAATTCCGTATGAGCTTTGGCTACATCCATCAGGGGCGACTGGCCGGTTTTGCTGCGGAGGCAGTCGATAACCGAGTTTTTGTCAGAGGAGGGCAGATTGGCCGGACGACACTGGGAACCGAAGGATTCCTGAATCTGGCCGAGCAGTTCTTTCAAATCTGCGTTTTCTGCATCGATTTTGTTGACAACGATTATACGCGCCTTGCCCGCAGCCGTGGCGGCTGAGAACAATTTGCGTGTATTGATTTCAATGCCTGCTGAAGCGCTGATAACAATCACGGCTGTATCAGCCGCAGGAATAGGCATCAAAGCAGCACCGATGAAATCCGGATAGCCCGGAGTGTCAATTATGTTGATTGTTTTTCCGGCGTGGTTGAGATACATGAGCGATGAATAAATAGAATGGCCGCGATTTTTTTCTTCGTCATCCGAGTCAGATACGGTATTTTTTTCCTCCACACTCCCTAAGCGGTTTATAGCACCGGCTTTATGGAGTATGGCCTCCGTCAGAGAGGTCTTGCCGGCACCGCCGTGCCCAAGAAAAACTACATTCCGAAAATCTTGAACTGTTGCCACGCTTGTCAACCTCCAATCAAAACGTCTCTTTCTGTGTCTTAATAAGAAGCGGAATTGTACAGGAGAAATAAGGAATGGACAAGCCCTAAAATATAAATGGAAAGGAAGAAGCGAGTGAAACACAAAAGTGGTGTTTTTGTGTCCAGAAAGGATTTAATAAGTTTCGGAACAGTTGACGGCGAAAGGTGCAGCCGATAAAATATAATTAAGGATTCTGCTATGAAAACGGCTGCTTTATCAGTTTTATGGATTTGGATTGGTTTTGGGCAGGGTGCTCTTGCCGGCGGATGGGGAGCAGCCGCTTCGAAGACCTATGTTCTTGAAGTGATTCAAGTGCATTCTTTGGGTGAGTTTACCTGCCGGGTTGATGAGTGGAAACAAATACCCAACCTTAAACTGCGTGTAGAAGTTCGCGGGCTGGAGTGGGCGGCTGATGATCCAAACGCCCGGAAGGTATTTGAGGAATTATTATTTAAGAGCGGCAGCGAGATTATTTTGAAGAATGTTGAAGATAAGGGGTATTTTCGTGTCGCAGCGGATGTGTATGCGGGAAATCAGAATATGGCAGAGATGATTTCTTCGCGGGTGTTCTTGCAGCCGAAGAAGACCGAGGAAGAAAGCCGGGAGCCGGCGGGCTGGGAGTATCGGGAGAAGGTCTGGAAGACTGCTGAAGTCCGGCAGACTCTTCCAAAGCGTTTGAATAATCTGAAAATCGAGGAGATTTTGTCGCAGGAGGCGGATTTATCGGCCCTTGATGAAGAGACCTCGCTGCGTGATGCCTTCGAAATTATTCGTTCGAGTGTTGAGCCGCCGCTGCCGTTGGTTGTGATGTGGAATGATTTATACCGTTATTTGAATGTAGAGCCGGACATGCCGATTGGTTTTGATATTCGAGGAATGATTTCTTTACGGCTGGCGCTGGAACTGGTTGTTTCTTCGGCGTCATTGGATGGGCAGCGGCCGGTTATTTTGCGAGAGGGAGGTTTGCTTTTGGCCGTCAGTCCCCAGTTTGCGCTCACGAAAATGCGAACGAGGGTTTATGATATTGGAGAGTTGACCTCTTTTGGAGTCTGGGAGGAAAACAGCCGCTATGCAGAGGGCTATTCCGGACGTTTTGGAAAATAAGGGGCTTTTTTGTATTCGGTCTTTTCCTTTGCGTCCGATAACAGCAGAAAGCAAGAAAGGCAAAGAGAATGGATGTTGTTTTCCGATTAAGGATAGAGTGCAGTTAACCGATAACGGAAGCAACGCTTATCTGCTGACGGGTAAGTTGTATGCTTAGTTTTTAATGACTCAAGGAAGAATCGCCATGCAAAATGTAAGAATGTTTACCGTCAAACCTTCTTTGCCGGAGCCGCTGAAAGACCTGCAGGTTGTTGCCAATAATATGTATTGGTCCTGGCATTATGAAATCACCGATTTGTTCCGGCGGGCGGATTATGATTTGTGGAAGCAGTGCATGCATAATCCGGTTCGAATGCTTGGGATGATTTCCCAGGCGCGGCTGGAAGATTTGGCGCGGAACGAAGGATTTTTATATCAGCTTCAGCAGGCGCGGCTGAAATTGGAACAGACGCTGACTATGCCCAGCTGGTATGAAAAGATATACGGCCAGCAGCCGCCCGTGGTGATTGCGTATTTCTGTGCAGAGATCGGTGTGCATGAGAGCATTCCGATTTACTCCGGCGGGTTGGGGATTTTGGCGGGGGATCACCTGAAAAGTGCTTCTGATTTGGGGATTCCGCTGGTAGGGATGGGGTTGCTGTATCAGAAAGGGTATTTCCGTCAGTATCTGAATACAGACGGCTGGCAGCAGGAACATTATATTGACAATGATTTTCACACGATGCCGCTGGAACTGGTGCGCAAGGAGGGCGGACATCCGCTTATGGTGTCCATTCAATTTCCAGGGCGGACGGTGACTGCGCAGATTTGGAAGGCACAGGTGGGGCGTGTGCCCCTCTATTTGCTGGATACCAATGTATCGGAGAACTCCCCGCAGGATCGGATGATTACGCAGGCCCTCTATGGCGGTGATTTGGAGACGCGAATTTGTCAGGAGATTGTCCTGGGCATTGGAGGGCTGAAGGCGCTGTATGCGATGGGGCTGGAGCCGACGGTCTGCCATATGAACGAAGGGCATGCGGCGTTTCTGGCGATTGAGCGGATTTCCAAACTTCGCAGTATGCGGAATATGTCTTTTGAGGAGGCATTTGAGGCCGCCAAGGCCAGCAATGTCTTTACGGTTCATACGCCGGTGGCCGCCGGCAGTGATGAGTTTCCTGTGGATTTGATGGATAAATATTTTGGTCATTATTACGGGAAACTGGGCGTCAATCGCGACGGATTTCTGGGGCTGGGACGCATTCGTCCGCAGGACCAGTCGGAATCTTTCAAGATGCCGGTTCTGGCCCTGCGATGCAGTGCCTTCCGCAACGGTGTCAGTCAGCTGCACGGGCAGGTTTCTCGCCAGATTTGGCGGAATCTGTGGCCGGAGCTTCCGGTTCATGAGGTGCCTATCGGTTCGATTACCAACGGGATCCATGCCAAGACGTGGCTCAGTTCTGAGATGAATCTTCTTTTTGAGCGGTATCTGGGTGCCCGCTGGGCTGATGAGATTGTGGATAAGTCGATATGGCAGACCATCGATCAGATTCCTGATGAAGAGTTCTGGCGAACCCACCAGCGCTGCAAGGAGCGGATGATTGTATTTGCACGCAACCGGCTGAAACGGCAGATGGATCGCCGCGGTGCGTTTCATTCGGAGCTGAAATGGGCTGATGAAGTGCTGGACCCGGAGGTGCTGACGATTGGATTTGCGCGGCGGTTCGCCACTTACAAACGGGGTACGCTGCTGCTGCGGGAGCCGCAGCGGCTGATGAAACTGCTGACGCAGAGCCAGACGCCGGTTCAGTTTATTTTTGCGGGGAAGGCCCATCCGCGTGATACGGCCGGCAAGGAGCTGATTCGCCAGATTGTGCATTTTGCCTCGCAAAATCAGGAAGTTCGCCGCCGGCTGATCTTTTTGGAAGATTATGATATGGATATTGCCCGCTATCTGGTGCAGGGCGTTGATGTATGGCTGAACAATCCGCGCCGTCCGATGGAGGCCAGCGGAACCAGCGGAATGAAGGCCGCCATCAACGGCGTGCTGAATATGAGTACGCTGGATGGGTGGTGGTGTGAAGGATACATCCCCGAAAGCGGGTGGATTATTGGGGCGGGCGAAGAGTATGAGGACCTTAGTTATCAGGACCAGGTTGAATCCCAGGCGATTTTCAATCTGCTCGAACAGGAGGTTGTGCCGCTGTTTTATTCGCGGACCAAAGACCGTCTGCCGCGGGAGTGGATACGTCGGATGAAAAACACCATCAAGTGGTGTGCCCCTCGCTTTAATACCAGTCGGATGACAGCGGAGTACACACGGCGATATTACCGGCCGGCGGCTGTCAAATGGGGAGAACTGACGGAGAATGGCGAGACACGTGTGCGTGCGCTGGCGGAATGGAAGATGCGGACGCGTTTGGCCTGGGAGGATTTGTCAATTCTGAATGTATCTGTGCAGTCCGGCAAGGGCGGGCAGTATGTGAGTTGGAACGGAAGTCACCCGGAACTGGAGGTCGGTTCCAATCTTTCGATTACAGCAGAGGTGAGGTTGGGTCGGCTGAATCCGTCGGATGTGTCTGTGCAGATTTATTACGGCCATGTCAATTCCGCAGGTGTAATTGAGGACGGCCAGGTTGCTGAGATGGAGTATGAAGAAGGTTCGCTCAATCCGGACAGGATAGCCCGCTTTAGAGGCACTATTGTATGCCATAGTTCCGGCAAGCAGGGATTCTGTCTGCGGATTCTGCCCCGTCATCAGGATTTGATTGAGCCGTATGAACCGGGAATGGTGCTTTGGGAATCGGCGCGGGCGTAAGGGGACGCGCGGCTGCGGACAGAAGCGCCGATTACTCGGTTTCTTTGCTGCTGATGAGTTCATAGACCTCTTCAGGGGAAGAGGCCTTTTCGAGTTTGGCTTTGAGGGTTTCATCCAGCAGCAGCCGGCTGATTCGGGCCAGGGCTTGGATATGGGGGCCTGTGCAGTCGGGCGGCGAGAGCAGCAGGACAATGATTTTGACGGGTTTTTTGTCGATGCTGTCGAAATCAATCGGTTCTTTGGCGATGCCGAAAGCCATCACCAATTCTTTAGCAGAGGCGGTTTTTCCGTGAGGGATAGCAATCCCGGAGCCGATGCCTGTACTTCGCTGCTGTTCGCGTTCCATCACAGCTTCGAGGGCACTGACAGGGTCTGTGATCTGGCCTGCCTGAGCAAGCAGATTGACCAGTTCTTCAATGGCACTTGCTTTGTCGCGGCTTTCGAGCGGCGCTTTAATGCAAGTTGGGTGCAGAATCTGCGTCAAAATCATATTTTCTATCCTGTTGACTGATTTTTGTTTAAAACGGCTTTCGCTTTCTTGAAGGAAATCGAGATTTTCCTTATACCCATTCAGCACCGAAAGAGCAAGTTTTTTCTGGTAAAAAGATTTTTGTGCGTTTTCTAAAGAGCAGCTTTTGAACGGCCTGCCGAACGGCCTGCGGCAGCGGGGGCTTGTTTGGCGGCATTTTTCACTTTTTGTTTGATTGTTTTCTCGGGGACAGGGACGGCGGCGGGGTTCATATCGGCCAGCTGGACGGCTTGGTCGGGGGTTGCGGCATAGAGGTTGGCACCGATTTCCTCCCAGAGCCCTTCGGCTCGCCCAAAAACTCCGCCGGAGAGCATAATCCGCATATTGGGCCAGGCGTTAATCTGGCGGATTGTATCAATCAGCCGACGTATTCCTGGGGCATCGGAGCCGTTCATCCCATAAAGCATAAGGATATCTGGAGAATATGTATGGATAAAAGATAAAATATCATCATTGCAGACACTTCCGCCCAGAAAGCGGGTTTCCCAGCCGTCACTCTCGAATAAATCCGTGAGCATTTGACCGCCGAGTTCGGCTTGTTCATTATTTGCGGTGCAAATAACGATTTTTTTGGATTTTTCGGGTTTTCGTGGTAATTTATTCTGGAGTTGATTGACAATGGTTCGATTGATTCGTGAGGCAAATGCTTCTTGAGCGGAGTCGATTCGTCCATCCCGATAAAGCCGCTCGATTTCAACCATAATTGGCCAGATGATGTCAAGATATACCTGATGGGCTGGAACTCCATTTTTAAGGACATCTTCGATGACAAACCTGCAAGAGATGCGGTCGCCGCACAGAAGGGAACGAAGGTACCTTTCGAGAACGATTTCATCCACCATAAATCTCCCTTTCTTTTTGTTTAACGTTAATATGGGAAAACTGGTCAATTTGGGCTTTTAATCGGACAACCATTTAAAAAAACTTTAGTTAAAATAGGGAAAACGGGGTGTTTGCGTAATTTTGGTGTATGTTTTTTAAGTTGTTTTTTTATAATAAGATACGTTTTTTGCCTCTATTTTTGGCCAATAAAAAGCGCTGTTTATGGCTGATAAGATAGGTAAGATTTTTGATTTTGTTAATAAAAGTTGTTTTTTGCAAAAGAAGATATTAAAAGACCGATAGGGAAAAGAAATACGTGTTTGAAAGGATCCAAGGATGATAGAGCCGCTTGGAGCACGAACGGCGGCGTGTGTGGAAGGGTTCGGACGGTTTGGCCGTTTTG
This sequence comes from uncultured Phycisphaerales bacterium, assembly GCA_937868095.1. Lineage (GTDB taxonomy): Bacteria > Planctomycetota > Phycisphaerae > Sedimentisphaerales > Anaerohalosphaeraceae > JAHDQI01. Next base: position 68,311 of record CALMLO010000028.1, read on the forward strand.
CCGGCGAATCCTTTCGGGCGATGGGGTCCACGCTTTTTCACCCCCGTTCCTACTATTTAGTTTTTTATCAGATGCATGTAATCGGGGTGAAAAGCGTTCCTGTTGTGATGGCAACGGGTGCTTTTGTAGGGATGATTTTGGCTATCCAGGCGTATGGACAGCTGGCTGCGATGGGTCTGGAGGAGCGGCTGGGGGTTTTAATTAATATCTCTGTTGTGAAAGAATTGGGGCCGGTTTTGGCGGCGGTGATGCTGGCCGGACGAGTAGGGGGGGCTTTGACGGCAGAACTGGGGACAATGAATGTGACCGAGCAGATTGCGGCGGTACAGAGTTTTGGGGTCAGTCCTATCCAATATTTGGTAGCTCCTCGTGTCCTGGCGTGCCTTCTGCTGACCCCTTTTTTGATTATCTATGCAGATTTGCTGGGTATTCTGGGAGGGTTTTTTGTAAGTGTAAAACAGCTGGGTATCAATGCCGGTGCTTACTGGGATTACAGTGCCCGAGGCGTGGAACTGTGGGATGTGAGCACGGGTATTTTAAAAGGATTCTTCTTTGGAGGAGCCATTGCTGTAATCAGCTGTTATAAGGGGTTTAACTGTCGGGAAGGGGCCCGAGGGGTGGGGGAGGCGTGTACGGAGGCCTTCGTGGGCTGTTTTATTTCGATTTTGGCTCTGAATTATATGTTTGCTGTGATACTGAGCGCGATATATAAAATATTCTGGCCGCTTCAGCCGCTAATCTGAATTTGATGGAGGTGTGTTGGTTCAGAAGGATATCAAACCGGAAGATGGGATTCTTGTTGTCCGCAATCTCACCAAACGCTATGGGGAGAAAGTGGTGCTGGATTCGATTTCGATGGCCATCGAGGAAAGCAAGACAACGGTCATCATTGGTCCCAGCGGCTGCGGCAAGACGGTCTTTTTAAAGCATCTGATTGTGCTTGAGCGGCCGAATGAGGGGGAGGTGTATTACCGGGGCAAGCGGATTGACAATCTCAGCGAGCGGGAGCTGGTCCCTATCCGGCGAAAATTTGGTTTTTGTTTTCAGATGGGGGCCTTGTTTGACAGTCTTACGGTTTATGAAAACATTATTTTTCCCCTTCGTCAGCATTATAAGATAACAGACTGGAAGGCGGTCGATGAACTGGTCAAGCAGAAACTGGCGCTGGTGGGGATGGACGGCTATCAGCATTATTTTCCGGCGAATCTGTCGGGAGGACAGCGGAAACGGATAGCCATCGCCCGGGCGATTGTGCTCAATCCGGAGATTATTCTTTATGATGAGCCGACGACAGGTCTGGACCCGATTACCGCCGATGTGATTAATGAACTGATTCTTAAACTGCAGCGGGAACTGAAGGTAACCAGTGTGGTGGTCACGCATGATATGAAGAGTGTGTACAAGATTGCCAACCGCATTGTGATGCTTTATAAAGGGCGCATCATTGCCGATGGTGATGCCAAGCATATTCAGACACACCCGAACGAAATTGTTCAGCAGTTTATTCAGGGCAAAGTGGGTAATGCGGAACTGGAGGCACTGCGGCTGAGCGGAACAAAGTTTCCGACGCAGTTTCAGCCGGAGGATTTTCAGAACCGCTGACAAAACGGCGCTGCCTTATCCGGCCCGACATTTGAGTAAAAATAGCCAAAGGGTTAGAATCTTTTCGGCAGGAGGGATTTTTTTCTTGCCGTTATGAAAACAGAGACTATACTTGCTGATTATTGGTTCTTTCTCAGTGAAAGATGGATTGCGGGTTCAGAAGACGGAAAAGGTCTTTTGAATAGTCAAACGGGAATACGGTGAAAAGCCGTAACGGTCGCGCCGCTGTGAGCATCAGCCGAATGAGACATTCGGCCAATGCGGACAAAATGCCACTGTCCGAAAGGATGGGAAGGAGTCCGCAGGAAGATGCGAGTCAGAAAACCTGCCTGCAGTCCGGAATGCATAAGATGTTTCCCGCGGATGGAACGCTGCGCACCTGAAAAGAAAGAGAGCGAATTTCGGTTTGAAAATCGGGCTTTCTTTTCCTGGGAACCAGAATAGATAAGCCGTTGCTTCCGATGCGGAGGCAGCGGCTTTTTTTGTTTCAGCCGCCGGGGCCCTCGCGGCTGGGGCCAAAGAAACGCAGGAAACGGAGGTGAAACGGACAGACGGCATAAAAAACAGTTTTGCAGTGAGTGAAGAAACAACGTGAAAAACATCTGATTTTGGAGAACGAATGATGAAAGGTTTACCGTTTTGTCTGTTGATGGTGTTTGGGTTTGGTTCGGCAGTGCGGGCCGGTTACAGTTTTGAGGAGGTTGCGGTGGAATACTGGGCCGGCCAGGGGGCGAACCGGGCGATGGTGGTGGTGGATTTTGCGGACGACCTCAGTTTTGCCTTCGGCTATCAGTGGGAAGGAGAGAAAACCAGTTATGATGCTTTGCTGGCTATCGATGCCTGTTCGGCTGATTTTACCATGCTTTCTCACTGGGATGACAGTCTCGGCGGATGGTTTGTAGATGATTTGGACTATCTGGGTGTTTCCCCAAGGGGCAGTTCGTGGAGTTTCTTTACGGCTTCGGATGGTCAGGATTGGCAATCCAGTTGGCTTGGGGCTTCTGAGCGTGTGCTGTCAGATGGAGACTGGGACGGCTGGGCCGGCGGCGAGTGGGTCTGGGTTGGGCCGGGAGCGTGGGATTGGGCGTTTACCGGTACGGTGCACACACCGATTCCTGAGCCGGCCTCGATCGGGCTTCTGGGGCTGATGAGCGTGCTTGTCGTAAGGAAAGGAAGATAGTTTATTCCGAAGGCCGGACAAGGAAGTTCGGCCTTCTTTTTGAGGATTCTTATGGCTGAAAAAATTTTTGTTTTGCCGGCTGTGCTGGCGGTGTTTGCCGCCGGTTCGTTTGGGTATGTTTATGAGCCGAATGATTTTGCTGTGGAAGTTGTGGACTATGTGCCGGGGAGCGGAATTGCGACCTTTTATACGGGGCAGTTGTATGACAATCCTCTGGCGGCCTTAGGCAGACCGACAATCGATACGATTGGAGATGGGTCGGCGGCGTCCCCGGGCCAAATGGTGCCGGTGGTTCCGGTTTACCCGGCCTGGCAGCCGACGGAGGTGGTGTGTATCGGTTTTCGGGGTCATCTGACTCTGCGGCTGGGTCGGCGGGTGTATGACGAACCGGACAATCCCTTCGGGAAAGATTTGATTGTATTCGGCAATTCTTTTCAGAACCTCAGCGGTTTTGAGTATTGGCTGTCAGGAGACCCGTCATTGGTGTTGACCAAGAATAAGGCCTGTACACGGGAACCGGCGGCAGTGAGTGTCAGCCAGGATGGAGAGAATTGGTTTACGTTTACGATGGATGAGTCCTATCGGGTCAATCCGGATTTTGCAGACGCGAACTTTCCGGGGCGGTATGGTTTTCTGGGGGATTTTTTTGCGGATGGGTTTGCCCCGACGCTCGGGCGTGTGTATAAGCCGAACCGCAGCGGTTGGTGGGGCGAGCCGACCGATCCAACGCTGCCGCTGGACCCGGCGGTTCTGGAAACGGACCTGCGGAATACCACCCTGGCCCAGATTGCTCTGCGGTATGGGAAATCCGCAGGGGGTACGGCGCTGGATATTTCCTGGTTTGATTTGCCGACCGACCCGCAGACAGGCCGGAAATGGATTCAGTATATTCGCTTTGACAATCCGCGCAACAGCGGGGCGACACCAGAGATTGATGCGGTGGCGCGAGTCCGCAGCCGAAAGGAAACCTCTCTTGCGGCGGATATTACAGGCGATGGACGTGTGGATTTGAATGATTTGGCGGAATTGAGCCGGTTTTGGATGATGCCGGATGGGACGGGGCCGGAGGATGAATAAGAAGGGATTTACCCTGCTGGAACTGCTGGCGGTTTTTTTCTGCATCATGCTGCTGGTGAGTCTTCTTCTGCCGGCATTAAGGCAGGCAAAGGCCCAGGGGCAGTCCGTGTTGTGCCTGAGCAAACTGCGGCAGTGTGCTGTGGCGGCGGCGGCTTATACGAGCTGCTATGACGGGTTTTATCCGATGGCTTATCAATCCTCTGTCTGTGCGAACTGGAGCCGGATTCAGACAATTGCGTGGGATTTTATAACGACCCAGCAATGGGAAGGCGGACAGCGGGTGCTGTCTTATGAACCTGGGATTTTGTGGCAAAGCGGGGATTTGATGGAAATTCAGCAATGTCCGGCCTTTCGGGGGACCTCCAATGCCGGGGGGGAGCCCTTTACCGGCTATAATTACAACACCAGTTATATCGGACATGGCAGCGGCGAGAGCATCCCGGAGCCGGCTAAATATTCGCAGGTTCGCAATCCTGCCCAGACGGCCTTGTTTGGCGACGGGGAGTATGGCGAAGGGGCCAATAAGTTTATGCGGGCGCCGTGGGCCAATCCGGGGGATTTGAGTTTCAGCGGGCGATACGCAGGGACGCAGGGATTTCGGCATCGTCAGAAGACAAATACAGCATTTTGTGATGGTCATGTCGATACCTTGAAGGAGTGTTTTACGGAGACCTATTCGGAGGATAAAGCGATGATTGCCGAGGGGACGGGTTTTCTGTCGCCGGACAACCGGCTGTACGATTTGCGGTGAAGATTGCAGTTGCAGGCGGTCGTCAGGTGTGGTATCGGAAGGAGATGAAGGTTGCCGGGCCGATAAGTTCATTTTTTCAAAAGCATGCTCGTCCGTGGAGCAAAGGAGTATCCGCCCTGCTGTGGCCTCGGCAGTGCCGATTGTGCGGCAGTTTTCCGGAAGAGGGGTCTTTTTTGTGCGGGGCCTGCTGGGAAGAATTGTCGCTGGTTACAGCCGGAGACTATTGCAGACGCTGTGGACGTTCTGTGGGTCCTTTTGGGCGTCTGGGGGGCGGATGCGGCTATTGTGAACAGGAGCGGATTCTGACGGACGGGATTCTCCGTGCGGGGCGGTACGATTCGGTACTGCGGCAGATGCTGCTTCGACTGAAGTTTCAGGAGATGACGGAATTTGCCCCCTTTTTGGGGCCGCTGCTGAAATCGGTGTTTGAAACCCGACCCTGGGGGCCGATTGATTACCTTGTGCCGGTTCCGCTGCATTGGCTCAGACGCCTGCAAAGAGGATTTAATCAATCTTTTTTGTTGGCTAAGGAGATGGCCGATTCGGGTGTACCGATCTGCCGGGATTTGGTTCGCATTCGATATACGAGAAGGCAGTGGACTCTGACCGATGCACAGCGGCGGAGAAATGTCAAAGGGGCCTTTGCTGTTCGCCGGCGGCACCCGTTTGAGGGCAGGACTGTTTGTCTGGTTGATGATATAACAACCAGCCGGGCTACGCTGAATGAGTGCGCCAGGGTATTGAAGCGGGCTGGAGCGGAGAAGGTCTATGCTGTTGTTGCAGCCGCATCGGACACATTAGGTTGACAAGATAGGAAGAATGGGGAAGAGGGGGCGTGTTTTGCAATCTGTTGGCTTTCGATGTTTTTGCTGGGAAAAGGGGGGCTTTTATTGCGGTCATCGGAAGTATTTGGCCGAAAATCCCTTAGGAAAAGTTTGCGGATGAGGAAAAGACATTTTTGAGTAAAGATATGTCCAAACAGCAGGATTGTCTCCTTCGAGGGAAATGGATTTTGTTTAGGGCAGTTGATTTATGGTGAAGGGATTTCGACAAATCGCCTTTTTGACTGTCATCAGCCGGATTCTCGGAATGGTCCGGGATATGTCGTTTGCTTATTTTTTCGGGCGAAGCGAGCTCTTCGATGCCTGGGCGATTGCTTTCAAGATTCCAAACCTTTCCCGTCGGATTTTTGGGGAGGGAGCGGCGGCTACCTCGTTTATACCGGTGTACAGCCAATATCTTGAAAAAAATCCTCAAGAGGCCAACCGTCTGGCCAACACTGTTCTGACGATTGTGTTTTTGATTTTGAGTGCGGCTGTTGTTTTGATTTGGCTGGGGATTTGGGGGTATATGCAGGTGGGAGCCGAGTTGGAAGGCACCCAGCGGATGCTGAAACTGACGGCCATCATGCTTCCGTATATGGTGATGATTTGCCTTGTGGCGATTATGGGGGGGATTCTGAACAGTCATCGGCATTTTGCTGCACCGGCGCTGGCCCCTGTTGTTCTGAATGTCTTTCTGATAGCAGCCCTGTTTATTTCGGGCAGGTGGCTGGGTTGGCCGAAGGAAAAAATGGCCTTTTTTACGGCGTGGGCTGTGCTGGCGGTGGGGGTGGGGCAGCTGCTGCTTGTGATGGTGCCGATGAGGCGGTATCAGGTGGTGATTCGGCCTGCCTGGGACATTCACTCGGAGGGGGTTCGCAAGATTCTGGTGCTGATGGGGCCGATGATTCTGGGCCTGACGGCTACTCAGCTGAATACGCTGGCGGATGATATTATTGCCAAAAGTCTCTCCGGCTCGCCGGAAAAAGGAGACAGTTTTGTTTTTTTAGGCCGGATGATTCGCTATCCGGTCTGGGCGGGGACGGTTTCCGGGCTGTTTTATGCCCAGCGGCTTTATCAGTTTCCGCTGGGGGTTTTGGGGACTTCGCTGGCGACGGCGATTTATCCGGTGCTCAGCCGCACGGCAGCCCGAGGCGAAAAAAAGGAATTGACCGGCACCGTTCGTCAGGGGATGTGCGGAGCATTCTTTATAGCCCTGCCGGCAACGGTGGGGATGATTTTGATTGGGCAGCCGCTGATTCGGGTTCTTTTTGAGCGGGGGGAGTTTACGGCGGACGATACGGCTGCGACATCGTGGATATTGTATTGCTACTGTCTGGGGTTATGCGGTTATTTCGGTCAGCAGATTGCGACCCGCGTTTGTTATGCGCTGGGGCAGTCGAAACAGCCGGCTCTGACGGCATCTCTTGCCGTCGGGGTGAATGTCTGCCTGAATCTTGTGCTGATATGGCCCCTCGGGGCGGCAGGGCTGGCTCTTTCGACGGCGGTGTGTTCTTATCTTCAGGTGGGTATCTTGCTGTATGTGCTTCGGCGGCGGCTGGGGGCGGAATTGTTTGAAGGATGGCTGAAGTCTCTGCTGAAAACAGCGGCGGCAACGGCGGTGATGGCCGCTGCAGGATTGGTTCTTTTAGGGCTTTTCGGCAGGGGAGCCGGCGGGACAATCCGCGATTTGGTGCAAATCGGAACGATGGTGGCGGTCTGCTGCGGTGTGTTTCTGCTGGTGTCCTGGCTGGGAGGCAATGAAATGCTCGGGCTTTTGCTGAGCGGAGGCCGCTCTTCGAAGGGGCAGGATGCAGGAGCCCTCGAGTGAGTCGGGCGGCGGTATTCTGCGGGAAAGTTTGACGGTGCGGTTAGCGTGTTTTATAATGACCTGCTGAAGAGGCGGGGTTTTGACTGCCGTCAGAAATGAAAATGGGTGAGGAGTACGAAGCCGTTGTTTTCAGCGGCCAAACGGAGATTTCAATGATGAAACGACTTGTTTTTTTGGGTTTGGTGTGTCTGGGGCCGACCATTGCAACTGCTCAATCGAAAGAAAGCCAGCCCTTTCATTCACCGACGGCAGCGGCTGTTTTGGCGAAGGCGGCGATGGATGCTTACGCAGACGATCCTTTTTCCTCTCGAACAATTGAAGTTACGATGACATTCCTGGAGGCGGCTACCTTGCTGGATGAGCAGATGGAATCGGCTCATGAAATGCTGCTGAGGGTGGCTGTGTCGGCCATGGCCAGCCCGAATGATTATTCGCGGGCGGTGCGGGATGCCCTGAGGCAGTATCTGGATGAGCGGTCCAATCTGGCCATTGTGAAAGGCGGGATTGAATATCTGCTCGGACAACTTCAGACAAGAACGGAGCGGGAGATGCTGCTGACGCGGCTGCTCAGTGTTTACGGCAATAAAAATCCTGCGGTGATTTCCGAGCTGACTACTCAGCTGGCGCTGCTCGAGATAGAGCGTGCGGATTTCACGACGGCCTTTCAGCGATTGCAGTATGCCTATAGTCTGAATCCGTACAATATGCTGGCGTTTTCGAAGATGATGGAATTGAGTGCGCCGGAGGGGGGCTCTCTTCCCTATGGGATGCTGGTGCTCCATCTTCGACGGATGCTCGAGATGAATCCGCTGGATATTCGGGCAGCGCAGGCCTATGCGGATATCTTGCGGAAGGTTCAACTGTATGAAGCCGCCCAGCAGGCGTATGGGTATTGTGCGGATTTGTATGGATATTTGTATCCGGGACAGCCGCTTCCGCCGGAGTTTTTGCTGGCGTGGTCGCTGTGTGCGTTTCAGTCAGACAAGACCGGCAATCAGTGTCTGGTGCTGGCCGAGCAGGCCAGGGCGGAGGGGCGGGAGGATTTGATGCTGGAGGCGACGGCTGGGCTGGCTTTGATACGGATGGGACAGGCGGAAAAAGGCCGTCAGCGGCTTGAATCTGCCGGACGAAGGGCCGCTGAGCGGCTCAGGATTGAAGGGGAGGCCTGCGGAATCCTGCCGGAGCATTTGAGCTGGTTTTACAGTTTTGTTCTGCCCGATGCGGAACAGGCACTGGCGTGGGGGCATGAGGCGATTTCTCAGCGTCCGGACAGTCCTCAGGCCCAGGCCTTGTTTGCTTATGCGCTGGTGAAAAACGGGCAGACCGACCTAGCCCGCCAATATCTTGAAAAGGCCGAAGAAAGCGACCCTGCAGCGCTTTTTACAAGGGCAGAACTTCTGCTGAAGGAAGCCAATACTGCGGCGGCTTTTGCGGCGCTGAAAAAGATTGTGGAGATGGGGCCGGAAACAATTCTGGCCTGGAGGGCTCAGGAGGTCCTGAAGGCGAACGGTTCAGAATATTTGCCTGCTTTTTCGCCGTCGGAGATTGTTCAGTATCTGAAAGCGGAGTTTGGAGATGAGGTCAATCCCAAATTTCTGCCGCTGTCAAAACTTGTTCGGGCCAAACTGCGGATGAGCGGCTCGGAGTATCCTTACGGCAGCGATATGCCGGCCACGGTGGTGGTTGACAATATCGGCCCGCGGCTGCTGATTATCGGGCCGATGGGGATGCTGAAGGGGGATGTTCGCATTGATGCGGAGGTGCGCGGGGATTTGGTTCGTTCGTTTCCATCGCTGGTTCATTTTCCTTTTCAGCCGAGTCTGCCGATTCGGCCTAATGAGCATGCGACGGTTACGGTGGACTTGATAACAGGGCCGCTGCGGCGGCTTCTTCGCACGCATCCGCAGGCATCGGTCGAGATTGATTTTATCCTTCAGATGGATGCCCCGGATATGAACGGCTCAGGCGAGGTTGATACGCTGCTTCATTTGGCTCCTGTTCGGCAGACTGTCCGTCGTCCGAGTGTTGAATTGACCTATGATTTTCTCATTCAGCGGCTCAGCGGCCTTGCGAAGGGCTCGGAGGGGCAGAAGTTCCGCTCCGCCGAGCTGTTTACGGGGCTTTTGGCCGAGCAGGAGGCGGCGCTGGCCAAGCAGGTTGGATACCGGTTTGTGCGGGCTGAGCCGACGCTGCTGATTGATGCGGTTCGTCGGCTGCTGGCGGATGAAGATTGGATTATCCGGCTTCGCACCTTATCTACGTTTACGGATGTTTCACTTACTCTGGATCCTGCTCTGATTGGGTCTGTGTCGGAGAATCTGTCCCATGAGCGATGGCCGGTGCGAATGATGAGTTTGTATATTCTCAGCACTCTCGAATCCAAGAATTTTGATTCGGTCCTTAATTGGGTGGCCCGATACGATACCAATCCGCAGGTTCGCCAGATGGCCAGAGCCCTGGGGGCAGCGGCGGAAGAGGAGAATCCAGCCCCGACTGCGGAAGTTCAGAATCCATAGAAACAGACATTGTCCAGCAGGAAACAGGTGAAAGAGTATTTGAATAAATCTCTTGCTTTTTCACGAAAAATAGGAAAAATCTGTTGAGTCGAACTCGTTTTTTTTGTAGTCTTTTGCACCTGTAAACAAATCTAATAGAACCGGATATGTGGAAAGGAGAATACGATGCCGGCTAAAGTGGATAAGGAAGTTTGTACCGGATGCGGCAGCTGCGTGGATGCTTGCCCGAGCGAAGCAATTGAGATGGTCGATGGCAAGGCGGTTGTGGATCCGGAAAAATGCGTTGATTGCGGCGTCTGCGTGGATGAATGTCCCGTAGAAGCCATTGGTATGGAATAGTGTTTCTCGCGGCCCCATCGTCTAGGCAGGTCTAGGACACCGGGTTTTCAACCCGGCAACAGGGGTTCGAATCCCCTTGGGGCTACATAAAAAAGGCGCCTGAAAAGGCGTCTTTTTTTATTGCTCTTGCTGGGGGGTATTTGGGAAGCATTCCTGAATTTTTTGCTGAAGAGTCCTGCAATCCGTGCATGGTTCCGTGTTCAGATTCAGCCAGAGGCCGGCAGGATGGCTTTTGTAAAGATACAGCGAAGTCAAAGCCAGGTGTTCCGACAGATTATCGGCCGGAAGAAGGCATCGGCGGGGTGGAGAAAAGAGGGCTTCGAGCAGTTTTTCGACCGACGGGAGGGTGAAATTAATAAGTTTTTCAGCCATTCGGCTGGTGATTAAAAATGCCTGATATACGGGCTGTTTGGTTCGTTTGGGTTCGAACCGGATACGGCGGCCCTCCGCAATGTGGAGGATTTTGAGTTTGTCCAATTCGCTTGTCCAGCGATAGGGAGCGGTTTGCAGTTTCGCAAGAGCATCCAGGTGATTTTTGACGGCTTGGGCCTGTTCGAACTGCTGGCGGGCAGCCAGCGTTTTCATCTGTTCGCTCAGCGGCGCAGCCAGAAGAGCGGGCGGGCTTTGAGCGGCCCGAACGGCCTGCTCCAATGCCTTTTGATAACACGGCTGTTTGCTGCTGTCCAGGCAGAAAGCGGGGCAGGAGCCCATTTGGAAGTAAGAACATTTTTTTCCGCTGCCGCCAAGAGCCAGTGAACGGTTGCGGCAGAGAGAAAAGAGGTCATTGAACGTGCGGGCAAAAAAATCCGCCTCTCGGCGGGTGGGAAACGGTCCCCAATAGAAGGCCTCTTTCTCCTGGAACGGGCGAGAAAAGGTGCTGAAGGCCGCCCAGCGTTCTTTCGGGTTTAGACAGACGCAATGGGGCTGCGGCAGCAGGAGTTCCTCTGTCTGTTCAGGAAACAGAAGATGAATCAGACGATTGTAAAGCCATTGACTGTGGTATTCGCCGGCAGCAAGGGTGTAAAAAACATAGACGGCAACGGAGCGGAGATTGACTTTGCGCGCCGGTTCGCTGGTCGGCGGCTGGGCCCATTTGGACTGGACGGTCCGGCGGATATCGGCAGTGAGAAGAAGCTGGATAGGGCGGCTGTTTGAATCAGCAAAAAGAAGAACACCCCGTTCGCTGGGCAGGGAACGGAGTGTTGTCTCTGCTGTTGTCAAGTTCCGCTTGTTTTCGAAGAGTTCTTCGAGCGGCCGGTCCACCTATACCCTCATCCCGCTGATGACGGTATCAAACACCATTTTATCGTTAACGACGCCCTGAACAGTTCCTTGAAACTGGCGGCTTCGGACGCGGTCGATATGGCCGAGAAGATAAAGACGATCCCCCGGGACGACTGTTTCTCGAAACCGCGTTTTTTCAATGCCGGAAAACCCGATAAACCCATCCAGTCCGTAGATTTTTTTCATGAAGAAACTGCACAGCTGAGCCGCTGCTTCGACCATAATCACCCCCGGCATAATCGGTCGGCCGGGGATATGCCCGCGTACCCAAAACTCATTGGGGGTAATGTCTTTGTAGCCGAGAGCCATCATCTTTTCGAGGTCATGCCAGACGATGGCATCCAATTGCGACATCTCATAAGACTGCGGATTCACCTCGGCGATAGCAGCGCGGTCAAATTCTATATGATTTAAGTCGAGTTCTTTGTATGGAAACAGAAGCTCCGGAGGCATAATTTCCCCTTTTTCTTTTCAGAAACCGCTGCAGATTTGTCTGAAATGGTTCCTGCCAAGAACAGCAAACCAGCGGATGGCTGTTCCTCTTTTTATTCTTCGACACGAAGTTCGAGGATTTTGTTTCGGACGCTTTGAGCGGCTTGTTTGATGGCCTGCATTTGTTTGCGGACCCTCGTACCTGCTGCCTTATTGCCTCCCTCGGCTTTATTAATATCGGCTTCGATTTCAGCGACCAAAGCTTTCAGCGTTTCGTACTCTTGCATTAAAGAATCTCCTAAGAAGATAGTTAACATCTTTTTTCTGGTTTTGCCCCCAAAGTCTACCAATCGAGACTTTGGCTGTCAAAGTTTTTTGCCGGAAAGGGAATTTTGACCGTCGGTTAATCAAACAGCCGCTTGGTGAGGGCGGCGATTCGCTGACCTCGTCGTGTGCACTGTTCGAGTACACGGGCATCTGGTTTGCCGATGGAGACGGGGCCGTAATGGTCGCCTTGAGGATCGCCCTGAATGATCATTCCGTGGATGAGCATCATATTGTTGATTTCACAGATGGTGGTTTCGTTGCCGCCTCCGATGTTGGCTGAACTGCTGAAGGCGCCGCCCACTTTGCCGTCGAGTTTGCCGTGTTTGCTGACGGTTTCGTCAAACAACTGGATGATAGGGCCGGCGGCTCGGCCGTAATAGGTGGGCGAACCGACGACGATGGCATCTACTTTCAGAAGGTCGTTTACCTTGACATCAGTAACGCTTTTGCAGGCGGTTGGGACTCCTGCTTCGCTCATAGCATCGGCAATGGTCTTTGCCATCATTTTCGTATTTCCGCTGCGCGAATAATAAATCACCAATCCACTTGCCATAGGGAACTCCTTTTAACTATTTTCATCTTCCGGTTCCAACGGATGAACATTTTGATGGAAATGGGACGGTATTTCAATCTGAAAAACGGCATCGGGGATTTTTTCGTTAAGCCGGAGGTTGTTCCATCTTAAATCATAGAAATCACCCTGCACGGAAACAGCCGTCAAACGAATGGGAAGCCAGTTTTTCCGGTCAATCCATACCTGCATTTGGGTGTAGTCGTTTTTGTAGCAGGAATCGGGACGAACCTTGAGCAGAAGCTGCTGGGGCTGGTTGGGATCCTTCGGTGCAGGCAAGGCGGAGATTTCAAATTCATTTTTGAGTTTTTGAGGGTCGGTAAAGCCCACCATCGGAAAATTGTGGCTGATAAAATCGAAGACGCCGACGGGCTTATCGACAGGGGCCTTCTGGTAGCGGTCCACTATTTCGAGGGCAATATCAATTTTGGTCAGCCAGACACCGTCAAACAGATAATGTTCAGGACGCGACTGGGCCGCTTCCTCATCCTGCTGGATGGTGTCGAAGGAGATTCGCAGGCAGGGACGTGAGGCGCCGGTGCTTTTTGTATAGTAAAGGACTCCCTGGCGGAGGGTTTTGGCTTCGAGCAGTTCGGGGTCCTGAATAAACAAATACACGAGGTCTGCACGCAAAGACTGAATGGTTTGGGCGGTTTGGTGCATTCGGTCGAGGATGGCCTGAACTGCCGTATTCGCCGAGGGGTTGTTCGGCTCGGTCGGCGCAGCGCAGGAAGACTCTGTCGGAGACGCTGCCATTGCACCCCAAGCTGCTGTCCCCAAAAAGAAGAGAAATACCTTCTTGATTATGGATTTTCTGAAACTCATCAGCGGAAATTGTCTATAATCAGGCGGATTTCGTCAAGAGAATCGATGGAAAAATCGGCAAAAGGCACAAATTCATCGGCTCGCGGGTGACTTTTGAACAGCACCGCGATGGCGCCGGCGCGGCGGGCGGCCTGCAGGTCATGGAGAAAATCTCCCGCCACGAGTGTTTGGGAAGGGGACACCTGAAATTGTCGGCAGAGCATCTGCACCCCAAAAGGGTCGGGTTTGGGGGGACCATCTTCGCGAGTGATAATGCCGTCGAAAAATAAGCCGTGTTTTTGGAGTACGGTTTGGGTGCTTGTGAGGGAGTTGCGCGTAAGCAGACCTGTTTTGATGTTTTGCCGGTGAAGGTCGGTGAGGAGGGACAGAGCCGATGGCTGAAGGGTCGAATGGGCAGCGGCCAAGGCCTCATGCCGGCACAGAATCTCCCATGCGGCGGCCCGGCGCTCGGCCGGCAAAGTTTCAATGCCGCTCAGAATCGAGGGGCAGTCCGGCGGAAGGCCGATTTCGCGGCGGATTGCGTCAAAATCCAGCAGCGGCTGCGTCAATGTGCCGTCCATATCAAAGAGTACTGCTTGCACAGGCATAGAAGTTTACTCTTTTCTGAGCAGTTCGATGAGGTATTGAGCGGCTTTGGAACGGATTTTGTCTTTTCGGACAATAATTCCCGTGGGTCGAAAGAAGGACTCGTTGGTAAATTCAAGTGCCCGAAGTGTGCCGTTGGCCAGTTCGCTGCGAAGCGTCGGTGCCGGCAGGATGCTCACGCCGGCGTTGATTTCCACGGCTCGCTTGATTGTTTCAATATTGTCAAAATCCATCACGGAACAGACGGTAACATGGTAGCGGTTAAGAATGTCATCGATTAAATGACGGGTGGGCACACTCTCCGAGAAGGCGATGAATTTTTCGCCCTGAAGCTGATGAATATCCACGGTTCGGGCCCCGGCCAACGGATGAGAGGGGGCACAGGCCAGCACCAGCGGCTCGTTTTCGAATGGAAAGAGTTCGAGATTGCGGTCTCGTCGAGGTACAGCGACGACTCCGATGTCGATAATGCCGCGAAGAAGTTTTTCGTAAATATCTTTGGCGTTGTTGTATTCGACAGCCAGATGAACATCGGGGTAAACAGACATGAACTTCTGAATATAGGGCTGGAGGGTGTGCATGCCGATGCTGAAAATGGCGGCCAGATGGATTTTGCAGGTGGATTGCTTCAGGGCGGCCAGTTCACTGTTGAGCCGGTCAAACCGTTCGAGGATGTCTTTGCAGGCCTGGTAAAAAATCTGGCCTGCCGCTGTCAGCTCGATCGGCCTTTTTTTCCGGTTAATCAGCTGAACTTTGTGCTCCATTTCAATCTGAGCCAGCTGCTGAGAAACAGCGGACTGACTGATGCCGTGAATTTCAGCGGTGCGGGAGAAATTTTTCAACTCTGCTAAATCACAGAAGATTTTTGCTGTTTCAACATTCATCTTATTATCAGGCCTGCTTATTTTAGATATTCAAAAAGTTTATTTGTTATTTTGTTTTGTTAATAGTATTATAAGCCATGGTAATCTTGTGTAAAGGGCATTTCCTCGGGTTTTCTGATAAAAATTGCGATAAAAAATGTATAATTGTCAGAGGAACTTTTTTAAGGAACTATGATATGTCAAAGGCCTTGCTGTATATTCAATCGGTGCTTGAAGTGATCAGAAATCGGCAGCCGGCGGAAAAAGAGTTTCATCAGGCCGTTCAGGAAGTGCTCGAATCGTTGGAGCCGGCTCTCGAGCGGCATTCGAAGTATCAGGACCAGAAGATTCTGGAACGCATCACCGAGCCGGAACGGGTGATTATCTTTCGCGTTCCCTGGGTGGATGATAAAGGGCAGATTCAGGTCAATCGCGGCTTTCGCATTGAAATGAACAGTGCTATTGGTCCGTACAAAGGGGGACTTCGGTTTCATCCGAGTGTGAATTTGGGGATTCTGAAGTTTCTGGCCTTTGAGCAGGTCTTCAAGAATGCCCTGACTACCCTTCCGATGGGCGGCGGCAAAGGCGGTTCCGATTTTGACCCGAAGGGCAAATCGGACAATGAAGTGATGCGTTTCTGCCAGTCGTTTATGACGGAACTGTTCCGGCATATTGGTGCCAATACGGATGTGCCTGCCGGCGATATTGGAGTAGGCGGACGGGAAATCGGCTATCTGTTCGGCCAATACAAGCGGATTCGTAATGAGTTTACCGGCGTTCTGACGGGCAAAGGAGTCAAGTGGGGCGGCTCTCTGATTCGTCCGGAGGCGACTGGCTACGGCTGCGTGTTCTTTGCGCAGAATATGCTGGCCACTCGCGGAGACAGTATCCAAGGGAAGATTTGCACGGTTTCCGGTTCCGGCAATGTGGCTCAATATACCGTAGAGAAACTCAACCAGCTCGGCGGCAAGTGTGTGACCATGTCGGATTCGCAGGGGACGGTTTATGATCTGGCCGGCATTGACGAGGAAAAACTGGCGTGGATAAAGGAATTGAAGAATGTCCGCCGCGGGCGGATTCGGGAATATGCCGACAAATTCAAAGGCGTTCAGTATCTGGAAGGCAAGCGTCCGTGGGCAATCAAATGCGACTGTGCATTTCCATCGGCTACGCAAAACGAGATTTCCGGGGAAGATGCCAGGACGCTGGTGAAAAACGGCTGCAAACTGGTGTGTGAAGGGGCCAACATGCCCACCGAACCGGCCGGCGTGGATGTTTTTCTCCAGAACAAGGTTTTATACGGCCCCGGCAAAGCGGCCAACGCAGGCGGTGTGGCGGTCTCAGGTCTGGAAATGGCCCAGAATGCCCAGCATACCAACTGGACTCGCGAGGAAGTCGAGCGGCGTCTGAAAGAAATTATGGATGCAATTCACACGCAGGTCAAAACAACGGCCGAAGAATATGGCATGGCCGGCAATTATGCTGCTGGTGCCAATATCGCCGGTTTTGTCAAAGTGGCCGATTCGATGATTGATCAGGGTGTTGTGTAAAGAGAGAGCTTGCTCAATCCGTGCCGCAGAGAGTATTCCCAAGGGCCTGCCTCAAAAAGCGGGCCCTTTTCTATTGGCGAATTTTGCTGGCTGGACTATACTGGTGCTCATGACTGGCGACCGAGATTTACAGAAACTGCTCCGGCAGCATAGAGAATTGGAAGCATTTTTTGCGGGGGATTTTACCTTGCGCAGCCGAAAGCCGGAGGCGGAAACAGATATTTCCGAATCGCCGCAACGGCTGTTGGAGGCGATTGCCGAAGAAATCCGGGCTTGCCGGAGATGTGCGATTGGTTCCACTCATCTGAATGCCGTGCCTGGAGAGGGCAGTCCGAATGCACGTCTGGTTTTTGTGGGAGAAGCCCCTGGGGCTGACGAAGACCAGCAGGGTCGGCCTTTTGTGGGGCGTGCCGGACAGTTGCTGACCAAGATAATTGCCTCCATCGGGCTGCGCCGCGAGCAGGTGTTTATTTGCAATATTCTTAAATGCCGGCCGCCGGAAAACCGCGAACCGAAACCGGATGAAATCTGCAATTGTCTGCCTTTTCTGAAGCGGCAGTTGGACATCATCCAGCCCGAAGTGATTGTGGCGCTGGGTTCGCATGCAGCCAGAACCTTGCTGGAGACGGAAACGCCTATCGGCAAACTGCGGGGGCATTTTCACGAATATCGCTTTTCCGAAACAAGCCGGCCTGCCAAACTGATGCCGACTTATCATCCGGCGTATCTGCTGCGGAATTATTCCTATGAAAATCGCCAGCGGGTCTGGCAAGACTTGCAGAAGGTCGCCGATGTGCTGGGGCTTGAACTGCCGACAAGCGGCGGTCAAAGAGGGGGCTAACCCTAACCTGTCTTCAAAGTGACGTGATAATCGTTTGCCCTGTGCAGAAGAGGTTAATCGCCAGGGCGATTCCCACCAGAAGCCATCGCAGAAATGTCAGGCGCAGCTGTTTTGCACAAAGAAAATAGATGCTCCCGGCTGTCAGGAAGGCCAAGCCGTACATCGCCGCAGGCATCCAATAACGCTGGCCATCAGGCCGGCTGAAGGTCAAAACGATTCCCGCCGCCGCCAGAAAAGCAGCCAGGCACAGACAGGCAAAAATCCATTTGCGATCGGCAGGGCCTGCCAGCACCATTGCCTGTGCACCCAGCCCGGCCAGCACAGACAGAAACAGCATCGGAAGGGCTGCCCAGGCAATCGGGGGGACATTCAGAATCGGCCCGCAAAAGGCCAATACCAAACCTGCCAGCGGTACCAGCAGCACCAGCACCCGCAGCAGAAAAGAATAAACAAACAGACCCATCACAGCCAGAATCAGAGCGATTGCATAGAAGCCGACGAGGATTTGTCCCGTTGCGGCGGAGGGAAATTCAAGAATAGCCGCCAGGTCTTCCAGGCGGAGCTGCTGAGCAGAAGGCATCAAGGAATAAGGTCCCAGCCACGGTTGGGCGGGCAGCCAATAAAAGAGGAGCAGCCACACAAAAGGCAAAAGCAGCAGAGGCAGACGGCGAAGGTGGACTTTGACAGAAGGTTGGGCATAGCGGTTCCAGAGAGCAGCCGGACAGAAAAGCCACGGCAGCACCGCAACGCCTAAACCCGCCAAAGGATGATAGATTCTGAAACTGAGCAGAAACGGGCTGAAACCATACGCTATCCCTGCAATCGCTGAAGCCCAGAAAGAATTCAGCCATCGCCGGCTCAGGACAAAACAGCCCCACCCGCCGATGATGCTGGTGATAGGTGCAAATATCTGCCACTTCTTACCGGCAGCAGCAGCCGGCCAGAAAAAAACAACGGCCGCGGCTGTGAAAAACAGGCCCGCCGCCAGCCAGAAGTAGAGTGCCCGCCAGGAAAGCCCCGTTTGCCTTTGTGTCGGGTGCATGGTTTCGACTTTCCTACTTAAGGACGACTTTGCCCTTTCCCCGTACAATGGTTCCAATGGTATAAACCTTTTCGCCGGCTTTTTCGAGTTTGGTTTTGAGGGGCTCTGCAAAAGCCGGGGCGACAATCACCACATAGCCGATTCCCATATTAAAGACCCGGTACATTTCCTCTTCTTCGACAGGGCCGCGTTTTTGAAGAAAACGAAAAATCGGAGGAACCGGCCAGGATTTCTTTTTCAGAAGCGCGTTGCAGCCGGCAGGCAGTACCCGAGGAATATTTCCGACCAGACCTCCGCCGGTGATATGGGCCATCCCATGGATAACCCTTTTGGTCTTGTACGAGTCCAGGACGGAAACAATGGAGCGGACATAAATCCGCGTCGGTGTCAGAAGAACCTCCCCAAGCGGACAGCCGTTCAGTTCTTTCGGGGTGTCCTGAAGACGAAGTTTTTCCTGTTTGAAACAGATATGCCGGACGAGGGTATATCCGTTGCTGTGGAGACCGCTGGAAGCCAGACCCAGGACAATATCGCCGACGGCTGCCTGGCTGCCGGTGATGATGCGGTTTCGTTCGACGACGCCGACGGCAAAGCCGGCCATATCGCATTCATCTTTATCGTACAAATCAGGCATTTCTGCGGTTTCGCCGCCGATGAGCGCACAGTCGGCCAATCGGCAGCCGGCGGCAATACCCTCGACTATTTCTGCGATTTGTTCCGGAATAAGTTTGTGGATTGCCAGGTAATCGAGGAAGAAGAGGGGCTCGGCACCGTGAACGAGCATGTCATTGACATTCATGGCGACCAGGTCAATGCCGATGGAGTCCAGCCGCTTCATTCGGCGGGCAATCAGGATTTTGGTCCCCACACCGTCCGTACAGGCGACCAGGACAGGGTTTTTATAATTTTTTTTGAATCGTTTTGTGTCGGAATCCAGCCGAACCAGGCCGGCAAAGCCGTTTTCAAGAGGAATGACACGGGGGCTGAAGGTGGAAGCGAGGGAGCGGCTGATGCGCCGTACCATCTCATCGTTGGCATCAATACTCACGCCGGCCTGCTGATAAGTGATTTTTTTGGAAGGACTCATTTAAAATTCCGTTTCATCGAATAGCTGCATTTGGTGACGTTCGAGGGAAAACTTGTTGACGCGAGTGTTGACCGGGATTCGATACTGTCCGCTCCAGCAGGCCGTACAATAATGATCGGCCGGACGAGAGACGCAGCTGAGCAGTCCTTCAAGGGACAAATACTCCACGCTGTCGGCCTCAAGATAATTTCGGATTTCGGAAAGGGGCATCTGGTTGGCCAGCAATTCTTCCCGAGTGGGAAAATCCACGCCGTAAAAGCAGGGATGCCGTACCGGCGGGCAGGCCACACGGAGGTGAATTTGTTTGGCGCCGGCCTGTCGGAGGGAGCGGATTTTGCCTTTGGTGGTAGTACCGCGGACGACGGAATCGTCGATAACAATGACACGTTTGCCCCGGACAACTTCTTTGACAACGGTCAGTTTCAACTTTACTTCCAGGTCGCGGAGAGATTGCGTTGGAGAGATAAATGTTCGTCCGATGTAATGGCTGCGGACAAAGCCCATATCGAAGCGGATGCCGCTTTCGTCAGAATAGCCGATGGCGGCGGAAGTGCCGGAATCGGGCACAGGGATAACCACATCGGCATCAACGGGATGTTCCTGGGCCAGCCGCCGGCCGCAGCGTTTGCGAACATCATGGACGTTTTCACCGAAGATAATGCTGCTTTGTTTGGCAAAATAAACATGTTCAAAAATGCAATGGGCCGGCCGGACTGTTCCGGGAGTTACAAAAAATCGGCTGCTGAGCCCTTTGCTGTCGAGCGTAACGATTTCGCCGGGTTCCACTTCACGGATGTACTCCGCATCGATGGCATCAAAGGCGCAGGTTTCGCTGGCTACGCAATAGGAACCGTTTTTGGTTTTGCCCAGGCAAAGCGGACGGATGCCGTAAGGATCGCGGGCCGCCTCGATGCGGTCCGGAAACAAAAACAGCAGGGAATAAGAACCCTGCAGATGATTGAGCACATGGCCGAGCGGATCCGGTTTGGTGATATGAGACGGCTTGGCCAGCAAATGAACGATAATTTCCGTATCATTGGAGGTTTTGAAGATGTGACCGTAGGCCTCATATTCATCCCGCAGCAGGTCGGCGTTAATCAGATTTCCGTTGTGGGCAACAGCCACCTGGCCGCGGGAATACTCGCACAGAAACGGCTGGGCGTTCAACGGTGTCATCGAACCGGTGGTTGAATAGCGGACATGGCCGATGGCAATGGGGTTGTTCAGGCGTTCAAGAATGCCCTTTCCTGAACGAAACACCCGCCGCAGTTGTCCCATTCCCGTATAGCAATGAATGGATTCGCCGTTGCTGGAAGCAATACCGGCGGATTCCTGACCCCGGTGCTGAAGACTATGGAGCCCAAAATAGGTTTTCTGAACTGCTTCGGGATCTCCGAAAATACCGAATATCCCGCATTCTTCTTTTATTTGTGTCATAGAACCTCAGATTTGTGAATCATCGGTAGTAGGTTGCAATTTTTACTTTACCTCACATTGGGTGTGAAGTCAACGGCAATTTGAAAAAAGAGATTCGGCTGAAAAAAGAAAAAACTTGAAGAAAAAGGGGATTTCGGTTATTATAGTAAATCTTAGCTCATTGAATCTTGAATCTTGATTTAAGGATACACAATATGGAGATTAGGGTGCCCCTGTCGCGTCCGGATATCATTGAGGCGGATATTCAATCGGTGGTGGAGGTTTTGCGAAGTCCATTTTTGTCGCTGGGGCCTAAATTGAGGGAGTTTGAGGAGGCCTTTGAACGGTATGTGGGTCGGCGGTATGCCGTAGCGGTCAACAGCGGCACCAGCGGATTGTTTTTGTGTTTGAAAGCAATCGGGCTCAAGCCGAAGGATGAGGTGATTACCACGCCCTTTACATTTATTGCTACCGTAACGTCTATTATGATGACAGGGGCGGTACCGGTATTTGCGGATATCGACCCGGTTACGCTGAATCTTGATTTGCGGGAGGTAGAGAAAAAAATAACCCGGAAGACCAAGGCCATTCTGGCGGTGGATATCTTCGGTAATCCGGCGGGAATGGATGAGGTTCGCAAACTGGCTGATGCCTACGGGCTGGATATGATTGAGGATTCCTGCGAGGCCCTCGGCTCTGAGCTGAAGGGACGCAAAGCGGGCACCTTCGGGCGGGCGGGCGTGTTCGGCTTTTACCCGAACAAACAGATGACTACCGGCGAAGGCGGGATGATTGTGACCGATGATGAGGAATTGGCTCAGATTTGTATTTCGCTGCGCAATCAGGGGCGGGGACGCGGCAACGGCTGGCTGGCTCACGAACGGCTCGGCTACAATTATCGGCTGAGCGATATTAACTGTGCTTTGGGGCTTTCTCAGCTGAAGCGTATCGAAGAGTTTGTCCGCAAGCGGAATGCCGTAGCCCAGATGTATCTGGAACGGCTGGCGGATGAGAAGAGAATTGTTCTGCCTTCTGTGCCGAAGGAGGCGCGGATGAGCTGGTTTGTGTTTGTCGTTCGTCTGGCGGACCGCTTTCTGCCGGCTCAGCGCAATGAGGTGCTCAATCGCCTGACAGAGCGGGGGATTCAGGTAAGCAATTATTTTCCGCCCGTGTATCTGCAGCCGTTTATTGCCAAGGCACTTAAGCACAAAGAAGGGGATTTCCCCGTTACCGATCGGGTGAGCAGCCGCACTGTTGCTCTGCCTTTCCATAATAATTTGACAGAGCAGGAGGTGGATTTGGTCTGTCAAGAACTTCGCGATGTGCTGGATGCCGTTTGCTGAAAATTGCTGATGGGCTTTTGACGGCTGTCCGATTTGCCGCTTGCCGGCAAATGGGGTGTTTTTCTGCAACTCCTTTTTTCAAAAAGACTTACAGTCTTTAAGAAACCTCTCTTTTCGTCCTCAAATCCGGTTGACCCGTCTGGTTGTATTTCTTAAGTTTTAATGGAGGAGGCCGAAATTGAGGCGTTTGGAAAACTAAAGATGCTTTTCCGCGGGAGGAAGCTCAAGATGGGTCGACTGATAGTTCGAATCATGCTGTTTGCGGCGGGCTTTGCTGCGGCGCTGTATTTGATAGCGCCTCCTGACGAAGGCCCTTCGATGCAGGAACGCACCGCGGGGACGGAACGTCAGTGGGGCAGGCAGCAAATGCGGGAAGACTTGCTTGCGTTATCGTGCAAAATACGTCTGGGGATAGATCAAGCGATTAGTTTTGCCGAGGAAAAGTCCGTTCAGATGGCCGAATATTTCCGGCAGGAAATGGCCAAACGGCAGGCCGAGAACGGAACGTAAGAGTATTGGAAAACCGAAGCAGCATTCTTATGCCTGTTTTCGGTATCGCCAGCCGGTCTTGCAGGTTGTTTCTGAATGCAGGGCCGATGACCCGTGTCGGCAGTCTTCCTGGGGGGAGACTGCCGATGCGTTTTTTTAAGAAAAGGCATCAAACAGTTTACAGCGTCCGCTCATTAGCAGGCCGATCCAGCTGAAAAGCATCGCACACGGCCGTCAGCGCCCTGTCGCCATCCTCCACATTAACCAGACAGCTGATGCGAATTTCGCTGGTTGTAATCGAGTCGATGTTCACTTTGGCATTGGCCAGGGCCTGGAACATCCTATCGGCCACACCGTAGTGGGACCGCATTCCCACCCCGACAACAGATACTTCCGCCACATCTTCCCGAACAAATACGTTCTGGCAGTGGACGGAGTCGCGAATTTCATCGATGGCCTCGCGGGCGGCCTCCAGGTCGCTTTTATTGACGGTAAAGAGGATATTGGCTTTTTCGGGGCTGACTTCGGTTTGAATGATGTCATTGACGCTGACGCGTGCCTTGGCCAAATGCGAAAAAATCTTGGCGGCGTTGCCGGGCTTGTTGTCCACACCGATGAGACTGATTTTGGCAAGTTCTTTCTGAATGGTTGCACCTGAAACCAAAATACCTTCCATTTTCGGGACCTCGTGAGTGATTAATGTTCCGGGACTGTCGTTTACACTGCTTCGGACGTGAATGGCGACGTTGTATTTCTTGCCGAATTCGATGGAGCGGCTGTGCATAACGCCGGCTCCCAAACTGGCCAGTTCAAGCATTTCGTCGTAACTGATATGGTCCATTTTGACGGCTTTGGGGTATTTTCTCGGGTCGGTGGAGTAAATGCCGTCCACATCGGTGTAGATTTCGCACAGTCTGGCTCCAAGGGCTGCGGCCAGAGCGACGGCGCTGGTATCGGAGCCGCCTCGTCCGAGGGTGGTAATGTCGCCCTCTTCGTCCACTCCCTGAAAGCCGGCGACGATGACAATATACCCTTCATCAAGTTTTTTGCGGATTCGCTCTGTGCCGATGCTTCGGATGCGGGCTTTGGTGTGGGCGTCGTCGGTGATCATGCTGATTTGAAAGCCGGTAAAACTGATGGCTTTTTGCCCCATTGCATGGCAAGCCATGGCCAGAAGGGAAACGGTCTGCTGTTCACCGGTGCTCAGGAGCATGTCCATTTCCCGTTTGGGCGGATTGGGATCGATTTCCATTGCATTGGCGATGAGTTCATCGGTTTGATGGCCGCGTGCGGAGGCGACGACCACTACCTGATTGCCCTTTCGCTGGGCGTCAATCGCTCGCTGGGCGGCTCGGCGAATCTTATCCGAAGTAGCAACCGAAGAGCCGCCGAATTTTTGTACAAGAATAGGCATCTCTTTTGTCCTGAATGCGTTGGTTGTTTCCGATTCCGGCAATTGGGGGATTACTATATTTCCGCTGTCCGGGAAAGTCAATGGTTTTTATGTTTGCATCGGAGGGGATGAAAAATTATGATTTTGCGTCTGAAATGGTGCTGCCGTTGCATCCAACAAGATGATGAAAACAACAATAATCAAACTGGAAAATCCTCCCGATAAGGAGGCCGTCCGAACCATCGCCCGGCTTCTTGAGCAGGGACAGATAGGGGCAATCCCTACGGAAACAGTCTATGGGCTGGCGGCCCGGGCTTTTCCGGATACTGTGGCACGTCTGGATGCGGTCAAAGGGAGAACCCCGAACAAGCGGTACACCCTGCATATCGGGAAAAAGGACGAACTGGCAAGGTACGTCCCTCGTGTCCCGCCGCCGATGGGAAAACTCGCTGAGCGATATTGGCCCGGGCCGATTACACTTATTTTTGAACTGGACCAGCAAAGTCTGCAAATCCAGAAGGAGCGATTCTCCGAACCTGTCTATGATATCTTATATGCGGATGGTTCTATTGGGCTCCGCTGCCCGGCTTTGCCCATTTGCAGCGAGATTCTTTCGAGCACTTTTGTGCCCATTGTTATGCCGAGTGCCAATCAGAGTTCGTTCCAGCCGGCCACTTCTACTCGAGAGGTTTTGGATTATTTTGATGGGAAAATAGATTTTATTGTGGATGGCGGAGAAAATGTTTGTCAGTATAAAAAGAGTTCCACGGTTGTGAAATATGGTGCAAATGGCTTAGAAATACTCAGAGAAGGGCATTTTTTGAAGGAAGAGGTAGAAAAAAATGCCCTATTTAAGATATTATTTGTCTGCACTGGGAATACCTGCCGAAGCCCCATAGCAGAAGCACTTTGTAAAAAGATTCTTTCGGAGAAATTAGGTTGCTCTATTGACTCATTAAAACGATTCGGTTATATGGTTGAGTCAGCGGGAGTTTTTGCGATTGAAGGGTTATCTGCGAGCAAGGAAGCCGACATTGTATGTCGTGAATTTGGGACATCGCTGCAAGAGCATAAAAGTCGGCCGTTAACTCCTCAATTGCTGAAGAATGCGGATGTTATTTTTGTGATGGACCGCAGCCATTTGGTGGCGGTAAACCGAATGGCCTCTGAGAAGGTGAATGTGTATCTTTTAGGTGGAGATACGGAGATTCCGGATCCAATAGGGCAGGATTTGGGTGTTTACAGAAGCTGTGCGGTGCAAATAGACCAAGCCCTGCGAGAAAGGATTGAGAGTTTTTATGATTGTGGCCGTTTCGAATGATCATCGAGGAGTGCGTTCCAGCAAGCAAATCCGGGCGATTATTGCTCAACTGGGTCATGAATGTTTGGATTTGACTCATAAGGATGAACAATCTGTTGATTATCCGGATTATGCCTATGAGGCCGCGATGGCAGTGGCAACGGGCAAGGCCCAGCGTGCGATTTTGGTTTGCGGAACGGGGATTGGAATGTGTATTGCCGCTAACAAGGTCAAGGGGATTCGGGCTGCTCTTTGCTATGATGAGCTGGCGGCCAAAATTTCCCGTCAGCACAATGATGCCAATGTCCTCTGCCTGTCGGGGGATTTGCTGGGTCCGACAATGCTCCGCAAGATGGTGGAAGTCTGGCTGTCCACCGAGTTTGAAGGGGGCCGCCATTATCGACGGGTCAAAAAGATTCAAGCCATCGAAGAGGGCCGAGACCCGCGGGAAGTGGGGAATGACTGAACTGCTTTTTCAGAATGAACTCTTTTAGGCCGATCCTGCATCGGCCTTTTTTGTTGGTTTTGTCTGAAGAGACCGGCAGGGGAGACTTTTGTTAGAAGGAAATCTGCAGCCGCCCAAAGAAAGTACGCCCCGGCGTTTCATAACTGGTAAAATAACTAAGATCGTGAACAGGGTCGGCAGTCTCGTTCAAAAGGTCTATCACACCTATCATCAACTCGCCGTTTCCGTTCCATAATTTCCGGCTGACCGTCATATCCAGGCGGTTTTTCACTTCAATGTCATCCGGCGGATTTTCCGAGCCGTTGAGGGGAACGCAGTCATTATAAACATAATTGACATTGACCGCCCATTTTTCATCCGGTTTCCATCGCAGCCGCAGTCCCGCCTTGTGTTCAGACGGGAAAAAGGCGCGAATATTCTGGTCCTGCCTGTCGGTTTGAAGGCGGTTGAAACTGTAAAAGCCGGATATGGTAAAGGGATTCATCTGATAGGTTAACTCGCATTCGGCCCCCCATGCATTTGCCCCGTCAACATTGGCAAAACCATTGTTTTGGATGGGTCCGAATTCGCTGACGACGATGCTTCCGATCAAATCCTCCATTCGCTGATAGTAGGTATCTGCCCGCAGGAGCAGCCGGTCTGTAATCCAGCCGCTGTAGCCGGCTTCGAGGGAATATACCGACTCATTTTCCAGTTTTTCAGGAGGAGGAACGACATTAATCAGCCCCATCATGCCCAGGAGCGTGGTATTCCGCAGCATGATGCCCGGGGCACGGAAAGAGCGTCCGACGCCGGCCCGCAGAAGGTGTTTGCGGTTGTTATCCAGCGCGTAAATACTCGACAGCCGAAGCGACCAATCTGTGCTGCTTTCGCTGTAGCGGTCAATTCGTCCCTGGGCTTCAAGCGTCAGCCGTTCCGTCAGGTCGAACTGGTCGCTCAGAAAAAAGCCCGTCCAGTATTCTTCATACCGGTCATCATCAAAAACAATTTCTCCAAAGGTGGTTTGATTTCTGTTCCGGATTCGAGTCCAGCGGACGTTTCCGCCCGTCGTTATTTTGTTGTTTTCGGACAGCGGAACCGTAACCTGGCCTTCGATGTCATTTTCAAAAAAGTCGTAGCGTTCAACAAGAAAGGGAGTATGGTAGGCGGCGTAGTTCCCGTACCATTGCAGGTATCCGTGAACATCTTCGTCGATTCCGAAATCCGCCCGGGAAAACAGGCGTGTCATTTCAATGGAGATGTCCTTTTGGGGAAATCGGCCGCACAGTTCACGGTCGCCGACCTGATTTGCGGAATAGGCCGCTCCAAAGGTCCATTTTGCGGATTCTGAAAGGTCATACGAAAAAGCAGAATCCATTTTTGAAGCCCGCAGAAAATCCCGCGTGCGGTAGGTTTGCAGCGGAATCAGCGGAGTCATCTCCGGATACCCGATCTGATAGCGTCCGGCGCCGGCAGAATCAGAATCTTCGATTTCTTCGTATCCTGCGGAGACTCTCCAGGCCCATTTGCCTTTAGAACCCGCCAGACGCGTCTGCGTAAAGCTGTCTCCGTATTCGGTAACGGTGGTGCTGACCAGATTGCCTGTTTGGCCGGGTTTTTTGGTGATTATATTGATGACTCCGGTAAAGGCGTTGGCCCCCCAGGCCGCTCCGGCCGGTCCGCGAGTAATTTCAATTCGTTCGATGTCTTCCACAAAAATCGGCAGATTCAGCCAGTTGGGTGCCCCGAAAACAGGATTCAGGGCGTTCCTGCCGTCAATGAGAACAAGGGTGCGGTCGGAGTATTCACTGTGCATTCCGTGTACCCCGACGATGTACCGCGTGCGGTCCTGCCTGGCAACATCCACCCCCGTAAAAAACTGAAGGATTTCCGGGATGTTGGTCAGGCCGCTGAAATGAATGTCTTCTGCGGTAATGATGGTAATGGGGACCGGCGAGTCGGTGATTTTTTGTTCGGAGCGAGAGGCCGATACAACAATGGGGATGTCCATTAAATCCTGAAGGGACATTTCAAACAAACTGTTCGGCTCCGCGGTCGAGACCGCTGCAAGGGCCGGTGAGGAAAGCCAGCCGCCAAGTGCCGATAAATAAATTATCGCGAGTGTTTGCTGAGTCAGTTTATTGATACTTTGACCTTTCGGCATACCACATCCCTGATTTTGATAACGAGTGTTTTTCGGTAAAAATACTGAGTCTGTTTAGGGGAATAATTCGTAAGAGAAAAGCCAGGATAACAGTTATAACCTATCTGGTATTATCTGCATAGAGCAAGGGATATGCTGGAAAGTTTCTTATGTTCTGATTTTATCTTTCGGGGAGAATTTCGTTGAGGGAGCCGGAGCGGAACCCCTGCAAATCTACGGTAATGTATTGAAAACCGAGCGATTGGAACCGGTCAACGATTTTTCTGCGGCAGGCCTCTTCTGTAAGGGTTTCGATTTGCCCAGCAGGGACTTCAATCCGGGCCAGCCGGCCGTGGTGTCGAACACGAAGCACGCCAAAACCGAGGGTTCGCAAAAAATCCTCTGCCTGTTCGACCTGACGGAGTTTGTCTTCGGTAATTTCGATTCCGTAAGCAATGCGGGAAGCCAGGCAAGGGGAAGCGGGCAGCTCCGCCGTGGGCAGGTTCCTTTGTCGGCTGAGTGTGCGGATATCTTCTTTGGTCAATTGAGCGTCGGCCAGCGGCGTGAGAACGCCTAAAGCAGCAACGGCCTCAGAACCCGGCCGATAATCGTCCCGGTCGTCAAGATTGCTGCCGCAGGCCAGGTGAAGGAAACCCTCTTGAGCGGCCTGCCGGCGGATGGTAAGCATTTGATGTCTTTTGCAGTGGAAACATCGGTCTGCTTGATTGGCCCTGTAGTTTGGATCGTCCAGTTCTGACAGCGGAACCTCAAGAAGCCGGACTCCCAGATGGCGGGCAATTTGCCTGGCCAGATTTAATTGATATTGCGGGAGAGAAGAACTGATGCCGATGCAGGCGAGTACATTTTGAGGGCCGAGGATTTCGACGGCAGCGGCCAGCAGAAACGAACTGTCGGTCCCGCCGGAAAAGGCGACAGCCAGTTTTTGAAGAGGGGCCAGGTCTTTCTTTAGCTTTTCGTATTTATTCTGAAGCGTCATTTGGGTTCCCTCTGTCTAAGATAAGACTTGACTTATTGTGCGATAAAGGCGAAAAAGAAAAAAGAAAAATCCTTATTTTTGATGGATTGTTGTTGTTCCAGATTCACAATATCCTGATAAAATATACAGCAAAAAAAGCACTGGAAAAAGAACAAAAAAATTTTTATAATTTTTTAAAAAATGTTGTTGACTGGTTTTTTCTTTTTCAGTATATTCCCTCATCTCGAACGAACAAACAGACGAGTAAGGACGTAAAGGAAATTGCTTGGACGTTGTTCGACCGGCTTTCGAGTCGGAAGAGAGATGTTCTTTGACAAGTGAACAGTTGATACCATCCTAAGCAGCGAGATCGCAGGGTCTTGGATCTTCACGAAACGGATCCGAGGTCCTCAAAACCAATGGTGTGTTGAAAACCTCTGTCCGGCCGTTCAGGCCGGCAGAATTCAACCGGTTTCTCGTTGCGTGAGCGAGTTTTGAGTTGAGCTTTAGCGGAAGACAACTGTCTCTACGGAGACAAGGGTCAGCGATACAAACTGAAGAGTTTGATCCTGGCTCAGAACGAACGCTGGCGGCGTGGCTAAGACATGCAAGTCGAACGGACTGCTCGATTGGGTAACTGAAAGAGCGGTTAGTGGCGAAAGGGTGAGGAATAGATAGGTAACGTACCCCGAACTTCGGAATAGTGTCGTCTTGAGCAATCAAGACTACCGAAAGGGGCAGTAATACCGAATAATGTCGTTCGCCTTAAGACGGACGACCAAAGATTTATCGGTTTGGGAGCGGCCTATCTCCTATCAGCTAGTTGGTGAGGTAATGGCTCACCAAGGCGACGACGGGTAGCGGGACTGAGAGGTTGGCCCGCCACATCGGGACTGAGACACTGCCCGGACCTCCACGGAGGGCTGCAGTAACGAATCTTGGGC
This sequence comes from uncultured Phycisphaerales bacterium, assembly GCA_937868095.1. Lineage (GTDB taxonomy): Bacteria > Planctomycetota > Phycisphaerae > Sedimentisphaerales > Anaerohalosphaeraceae > JAHDQI01. The sequence goes on from CALMLO010000028.1 coordinate 98,284, forward strand.
AATGGGCGAAAGCCTGACCCAGCGACGCCGCGTGCAGGAGGAAGCCCCTCGGGGTGTAAACTGCTGTCAGGGGTTAGAAAGCCGAAAGGTTGATCAGCCCCAGAGGAAGTCACGGCTAACTTCGTGCCAGCAGCCGCGGTAAGACGAAGGTGGCAAGCGTTGTTCGAAATCACTGGGCTTAAAGGGTGCGTAGGCGGACCTGCAAGTGTCTTGTGAAATCCCCCGGCTTAACCGGGGAATGGCTCGGCAAACTGCGGGTCTTGAGGCAAGCAGGGGTGCGTGGAACTCTTGGTGGAGCGGTGGAATGCGTAGATATCAAGAGGAACGCCGAAGGTGAAAACAGCGCACTGGGCTTGCCCTGACGCTGAGGCACGAAAGCGTGGGGAGCAAACAGGATTAGATACCCTGGTAGTCCACGCCCTAAACGATGCCTACTAGGTTGTAGGGGTTCTGACGCCCTTACAGTCGGAGCAAAAGTGTTAAGTAGGCCGCCTGGGGAGTACGGTCGCAAGGCTAAAACTCAAAGGAATTGACGGGGGCTCACACAAGCGGTGGAGCATGTGGATTAATTCGAAGCAACGCGCAGAACCTTACCTGGGTTTGACATGCTTGGATGCCGTCCTGGAAACAGGGTTGGCTGCCTTCGGGTGAAACTTGCACAGGTGCTGCATGGCTGTCGTCAGCTCGTGTCGTGAGATGTCGGGTTAAGTCCTTTAACGAGCGAAACCCCTGCCGTTAGTTGCCATCGGGTCATGCCGGGCACTTTAGCGGGACTGCCGGTGTCAAACCGGAGGAAGGTGGGGATGACGTCAAGTCCTCATGGCCTTTATGCCCAGGGCCTCACACGTGCTACAATGGCGACTACAGAGCGACGCAAAACCGCGAGGTGGAGCAAATCGCAAAAAGGTCGCCCCAGTTCAGATTGTAGGCTGGCAACTCGCCTACATGAAGGCGGAATCGCTAGTAATCGCGTATCAGCCATGACGCGGTGAATGTGTTCCTGAGCCTTGTACACACCGCCCGTCAAGTGATGGGAGCCGGGAGTACCCGAAGTCGGGTTGTTAACCGAAAGGAGACGCCTGCCGACGGTAAGCTCGGTGACTGGCACTAAGTCGTAACAAGGTAGCCGTAGGGGAACCTGCGGCTGGATCACCTCCTTTCTAAGGGATAACTTAGACTCGGCCGAAGCAAACATGCTTATCACGGCCGTGAATAAGTCAGGCGATCAAAGCTGCTTACGGTATCAACTGTTTTCGTATTTCCAAGGCCCTGTCGTTCCTGACAGGGCCTTTTTTTATGCGCTGGGGGAATGAGGCACAGACTGGGGTTCTGTTTATGCAGAATCTGATTCGTTCGACAAAGTCCGTCTTACACTTGATGACAGTCAGGATTTTTTGCGGGCACTGCGTCGGCGGTCGGCTTCCTTGAGCAGGCGTTTGCGCAGGCGGATGGCGGCAGGAGTGATTTCCACCAGTTCGTCATCCTGGATGTATTCAAGGGCCGCTTCGAGGGAGAGAACCCGCGGCGGCTTCACCCGAGCGGCATCGTCTTTGGACGATGCCCGGATATTGGTGAGGTTTTTGGTTTTGGTGGGGTTGACAGGGATATCATTGTCTTTGCAGTGTTCCCCGACAATCTGGCCTTCGTAAACCGAGTCGCCCGGCTTGACAAAAAATGTGCCCCGATCAAAGAGAGCATCGAGAGCATAAGCTGTAACCGTGCCGCTTTCGGTAGCAATCATGACGCCGGCCTGCCGCTGAGGGACAGAGCCCCGCAGCGGTTCGTATCGCTCAAAGCAATGGTGCATCGCCGCTCGTCCCTGGGTGGCGGTCATCAGTCGCGGATGCAGTCCAAACAGGCCGCGCGAGGGGATCCGAAACTGCATTTGAATATAATCGCTGCTTCCGGTTTTGGCATCGACGGCCAGCAATTCAGCCCGCCGTTCGCCCAGCAGGGCCATCACGGCATTTTGACAGTCAACGGGGCAGTCCACCACGAGCAGTTCGATCGGCTCCTGAGGAACGCCGTCGATATTTCGGATAATCACTTCAGGTTTGCCGACGCACATCTCGTATCCTTCCCGCCGCATATTTTCGAGCAGAATGCCCAGGTGCATCAGGCCTCGCCCGGAGACCTGGTATTCATCAGGCGTTTCGCCCGGTTCAACCCGCAGGGCGACATTGGTCTGCAATTCCTTCTCCAGCCGCTCCCGCAGGTGGCGGGTGGTAATGTATTTGCCATCGCGTCCGGCAAAGGGACCGTCATTGATGCGGAAGGTCATCAGCATCGTCGGTTCGTCGACGGCGATAATAGGCAGAGCGGAGGGATGCTCATCACAGGCAATCGTGTTGCCGATGTCCACAGGAGACAACCCGGCGATAGCACAGATGTCGCCGGCCTGCACCTCCAGAGCCGGTGTTTTCGCCAGTCCGCTGAAGGTATAGAGCTGAACAATTTTCTGCACGGTATGCCGGCCCTCATTGTCGATGACGGTCACGGTGTCTGCCTGAGCCGCTTTACCGGCAAAAATCCGCCCCACCGCAATGCGTCCGAGATAGTCGGAATAGTCAATGGCTGTGACAAGCATCTGCAGAGGGGCATGAATATCGACCGAAGGCGAAGGAACCTGCTGGATAATCGTTTCAAAAACCGGCAGCATATTCTGACGCGGCTGCTCAAGGTCCGTTACAGCCCAGCCGTATTTGGCAGAGGTATAAAGAACGGGAAAATCGAGCGCATTATTGTCGGCGTGAAGGGAAACAAACAAATCGAAGACTTCATTAAGGACATCGTAAGGACGTGCGTCAGGGCGGTCCACCTTGTTAATCACCACGATGGGCTTAAGTTTGCAGGCCAGGGCTTTGGAGAGAACAAATCGCGTCTGAGGCATCGGGCCATCAAAGGCGTCCACCAGCAGCAGCACTCCATCAGCCATTTTCAGTACACGCTCCACCTCTCCGCCGAAGTCGGCGTGGCCGGGTGTATCCATGATGTTGATTTTGAACTCTTGACCATCAGGGGCTGTGTATTCGATAGCGCAGTTTTTGCTGAAGATTGTAATGCCTCGCTCCCGCTCAAGAGGGTTCGAGTCCATAATCAAGCCGTCTCGTCCGCCGGCCAGCTTCTCCAGCTCGCTTTCGCGGAACATTCCGGACTGGCAGAGCAGCTGGTCCACCAGCGTGGTCTTGCCATGGTCCACATGGGCAATAATAGCGACATTTCGTATTTGTTCCGGCATCCACATATATATCTAATTTCTTTCCAGATTGGCCTGAAAAAGGGGGCAGTGTAATAAGCGGACGAAAAAAATCAAGATTCTTTTTCTGTTTGGGAAAAGAAATCAAAAAGGGCTTTTCCCTTCAGGAATAAAAGAGGAACTGCTTAAGCGGCTGAATGTTCAAGCAGGGTACTCCGAAGAACACAAACTGACGTAAATAGAACGGCCCTTCTGCTGATAGTCGAGTTTGCCTTCGCGGGCCAGCCAGCCAAGTCCCTGAAATGCAATCTGAGCAGGGAGGTTTGTCCTCTTGGGGATATCGGTAATATTGACAGGAGCTTTGGCGGCGGCCAGCATTTTCCATATCTGGCCGGCAGCAGAACCGATTTTATCCTGCATATCTTCCCTTGCCTTTCATCGAAGAAACGGCGTTTTATTTGTTTCGTTCCTGCTGGTTATGATTTCAGCATAATTCGATACACTTCTATGTTCCTATAATAAAATCCGACACGCCGGGCGTCAAGAACTTTTGAAAGGATGCAAAAAATTGCGGCTAAGGTTTGACGGAGATTGATTTAGGGGGTAAGATTGTATCTGAATGGGTTTTTGCTTATATGCGGTTGAAATCTGAAAAGAGTATGCGAGGGTCTGCTGCTTTTCAGCGAATATAACTTCTTGTTATAGAAGTGCTTATAGGAAAATTTGGCAAGAAGGTGCTTTGTTTTCGTAAAAAAAACAGGAAAAAACCTGCGGTATTGATGAGCAGGAAAAGGATTTTTGTATTTTAAGAAAGGGAGGTTCGTTTGGGTCAGGACCGAAAGATTGCCTACTTTTCAATGGAAATTGGGATTGAAGAAGCGATGCCGACCTACAGCGGCGGGCTTGGAGTTTTGGCGGGAGATACCATTCTGGCGGCAGCGGATGCTGAAGTTCCGATGGCGGCGGTCTCTCTGGTTTATCACAAGGGCTATTTTTTCCAGAGGTTGACAGAGGATGGACAGCAAATTGAAGAGCCGGTCATGTGGAATGTGGCGGATTTCCTGGAAGAGATGCCTGTCCGGGCAAGTGTGACGATTGAAAATCGGCCTGTTCAAATCCGCTGCTGGAAGTTTGAAGCCAAAGGGATTTCCGGCTTTGTCGTGCCGGTTTATTTTTTGGATACAGACCTGCCGGAGAATGCTCCCCAGGACCGGGAATTGACCGATTATTTGTACGGCAAGGACAACCGATACCGGCTTTGCCAGGAGGCAATCCTCGGCATCGGCGGTGTGCGGATGCTGCGGGCGCTGGGCTGTGATCAATTGGATCGCTTCCATATGAATGAGGGGCACAGCAGCTTACTGACCCTGGAACTGCTGGAAGAGCAAAAGCGCAAACGCAGCGGGCAGGACATCACCAAGGAAGATATTGCCGCGGTCCGTCGGCAGTGTGTTTTTACTACTCATACGCCGGTGGAAGCCGGCCATGACCGATTTCCAATGGACCTTGTCCGCCAAGTGCTTGGGGCGGAGGCGGCTTCTTCCCTCCAGAACATTCTTTCCACCGGCGATATCCTGAATATGACCTACCTGGCCCTGAACCTCAGCCATTATGTCAACGGCGTGGCCAAGAAGCACGGCGAAGTGTCGCGACATATGTTCGGGGGCTATGAGATCGATGCTATCACCAACGGCGTACATGCAGCCCGCTGGACATCCGAGCCGTTTCAGGATTTGTTTAACAGGTATATCCCCGGCTGGCAGGAGGATAATTTCAGTCTCCGGTATGCCCTTAGTGTGCCGACGGCGGAGGTCTGGGAGGCCCATTTGCAGAATAAGCGCCGTTTGATTGCTTATGTCAATTGGGAAACCAATGCGGGAATGGATATTGAGACGCTTACGCTGGGGTTTGCCCGGCGGGCAACCGGTTATAAACGGGCGGATTTGATTTTCAGGGATTGCCAGCGGTTGCGGGAACTGAGCCGAAAGGCGGGAAAACTTCAGCTGGTTTTTGCCGGCAAGGCCCATCCCAATGACCGAGAGGGCAAGGAACTTATCCGACGGATTTTCGGTGTGCGAGGCGAACTGCTGCCGGAGATTCGGGTGGTCTATCTGCCCAATTATAATATGACAATGGGGCGGTTGATTACGGCCGGCGCTGATGTGTGGCTCAATACACCCCAGCCGCCGCTGGAGGCCTCCGGAACCAGCGGGATGAAAGCCGCATTGAACGGTGTACCTTCCTTGAGTGTGCTGGACGGCTGGTGGATTGAAGGATGCATCGAAGGAATTACCGGCTGGGCCATTGGCGAAAATCATCGTCTGACCCAGATGCCTCACGACAGCGAGCGGGATGCGGCCTCTCTTTATGAAAAACTCGAAAAAGTTCTTCAAATCTACTATCAGACGCCGCCTCAATTCCGCAATATCATGCTTCACAGCATCGCACTGAACGGCTCTTTTTTCAATACGCAGCGAATGATGCAGCAGTATGTGCTGAAGGCCTATTTTTAGGAAAGGCCGAATCTGTCAGCTGTTCAGGCCGAACAACTTCAGCCACTGCTGAGTTTCAGACTGGCTGATGCCCTGTCTTTTTTCCTTCGGTTCCGGTCGCGGCGGCTCCTTTTCGAGCCGTTTGCAGACCGATTCCCAGAACACTTCGGAACGGATGGAAACGGCTTTGCGCCGGCGGGCGGCAGCTACCAGCCGGCGGTCGCTGCTGACAACAATAAGAGAACGCGGGGCAGTGTTGGATTGAATTTTTTCTTCGATAACGGTATCCGCATCCAGGACAGAGCCGGAAAAGAAGACATCAAGATTGCGAAAGCCGCCCAGCCCTGTTTTATCCGGCGGGCCGATGCCGTCAAAGATGATTTGTCCGCGCCCTCGAAGACGGCGGAGGTATTCCGTAAGGATGCGAATCAATCCGGCCTCATCCAGCAGGGCGGTGGTCTCAGAACGCTGAATGACCCGCAGCAGATTGTACCCGTCAATCAAGAAAGGCATGGCTCAAATCCTTCCGATGTGTAGCGGACTTCCCCGGCTACAATCGTGCAAAGGACTTTGCCCCGCACGGTCCAGCCGGCATAGGGGCAATTATGGCTTTTCGAGAAGAAGCGGGTGGGAGTGATAGTCCATTCTGCATCGGGGTCAATGAGGGCGATATCTGCGCGGTCGCCGACACCGAGCCGGCCCTTGTCGATACCAAGCACGCCGGCGGGTCGGCAGGTGAGCATGGCAAGCATCTGCGGCCAATCAAGCAGACCCGGATCAATGAGGGCCTTGCGGTAAAGAGGCAGGGCACATTCGAGACTGGCAATGCCGAAAGGGGCGGCCAGAAATTCAAGTTCTTTTTCACTCTTCAGATGCGGCGCATGGTCAGTGGCCAGGGCGTCAATCAACCCCTCCTGGACGGCCCGACGCAGGGCCTCAACATCCGCCAGAGTCCGCAAAGGCGGATTGACTTTATAATTGGTATCGTATTCTTTGAGATGCTCTTCGGTGAGCAGCAGATGATGCGGCGTTACTTCGCAGGTGACCGGCAGTCCTTCCTGTTTGGCCTGGCGGATGAGATGAACGGAGCCGGCCGTAGAGATATGCTGCGCATGGTAGCGGGCATGAGTCTTTTTGACCAGTTGGATATCCCGCCAAAGCATCATTTCCTCTGCCAGCGGGTCCATTCCGGGAAGTCCCAGCAGGGTGGCATAATAGCCGGCATTCATGGCGCCGCCGCGAGCCAGAGAATCATCCTGACAGTGCTGGGCGACAGGGCGATTGAACATGGAGGCATATTTCAGGGCACGCAGCATTACAGCCGCATTTTGAATGCCGTTGCCGTCATCGGTAAATCCAACGGCGCCGGCCTGGGCCATCAGTCCCATTTCGGATAGTTCTTCCCCAGCCCGCTCCTTGGTGAGAGTGCCCATTACATAGATAAATGTTTTGCGGGCCTGTCGGCCCATGCGATGGACAAATTCGACATTGGTGGCATTATCGATCGGAGGATTTGTATTGGGCATGCACACAACGGACGTAAAGCCCCCGGCCACAGCCGCCGAGGAGCCGGAAGCGATGGTTTCTTCTTCTTCATCGCCGGGCTCCCGGAAATGCACATGCAGGTCAATCAAGCCGGGAGATACAATCTTTCCGGTGGCATCAATGACCACGTCGGCTTTCTGGGAAACACGGCCGATTTGGGCCACTTTCCCGTCAACCGCAAGCAAATCGGTGATTTGATCGACCCCATGGGCCGGATCGATGAGCCGTCCGTTCCGAATCAGAATAGAGGGAGTCGTTTCTTTCATACCTGAAAATCCTTGGCTTCAAGAACGGCGGCCTGATTGACAAGGAACAGCACGGCCATCCGAATAGCCAGACCGTTGGAGACCTGACGGAGGATAACGCTGTTAGGGCCGTCGGCAACTTCCGATTCAATTTCTACGCCGCGATTGAGAGGCCCCGGATGCATCACAAGAATATCGGGCTTGGCTTTTTGAAGCCGTTCGACCGTCAGTCCGTAAAAGTGTGAATATTCGCGAACAGAAGGAAAGAGATTGCTGCCGAGCCGCTCAAACTGAATACGAAGCATATTGATGACATCCAGTTTGTCAAGAACCGCATCCAGACTGTAGGAGACCTGAACAGGCAGTTTCTGAATCTGGGCGGGCATCAGGGTGGACGGCCCGATCAGAATGACTTCAGCGCCCAGTTTTGTCAGAGCATAAATGTTGCTGCGGGCAACGCGGGAATGGGCAATGTCGCCGACGATGCCGACCTTCAGCCCCTCGAGGGTTCCCTTGATTTGCCGAATCGTATAGACGTCCAGCAGGGCCTGGGTGGGGTGTTCGTGAAAGCCGTCGCCGGCGTTAATGACACACGCCTTGATGGAGCGGCTGAGCAGATGGGGAGCCCCGCCGGCACTGTGTCGAATGACCACAATATCCACGCCCATCGCCTCAAGATTGCGGGCCGTGTCAATGAGGGTTTCGCCTTTGTTGACGGAACTGGAGGTCTTCGTGAACTCAATCACATCGGCACTGAGCCGGCTGGCGGCCAGTGTGAAACTGTTGCGGGTGCGGGTGCTGTCTTCAAAGAACATGTTGACAACAACTTTCCCGCGAAGAGCCGGCGCTTTCTTGATGGAGCGGGTACTGAATTCTTCAAAGCCGCGGGCGGTATCCAGAATAAATTCGATTTCTTCTCGGCTGAGGTCCCGAAGGCCGATGAGATGCTTTCGACGCCACTGGAAATCCGTTTTCTGGCTCACAAGCTCACTCGACGATAACCTGTTCGATTTGATCGGTTTCTTTCAAGAGAACCTGAACACGTTCATTGGGTCCGACATCCGCCCGGATGCCGACATAATCAGCCCGAATCGGCAATTCCCGACTGCCCCGATCGACCAGAACGGCCAGTCGGATGGCTTTGGGTCTGCCTAAATCCGTCAGCGCATCCATCGCGGCCCGCACGGAACGGCCGGTGTGAAGCACATCGTCCACCAGCAAAACGGTGGTCTGGTGAATGTCAAAATCGATTTCTGTGGTGCGAACCTGGGCGGGGATGGCCTTTTGTGGGTCGTGAATATCGTCTCGGTAAAGGGTGATATCCAGCGTCCCGCAGGGAATTTCCTTGTCGAGAAGTTTACTCAAACGCTGGCGAAGCCGCTGGGCAAGAATTTCTCCGCGGCTGCGAATCCCGATAATTACTAAATTATTGTTAGAACCAAGGTCGGAAGCAATTTCTTGACTGATAGTATCCAGTATTTCGCTTATTTGCCTTTCATCAAGCAGTATTTTCATTGGAACCCTTCTTATAGTTAGGGTTTAACTGTTCGACTTTTGTTTTGTATCGGACGTGACTATAGCACATCCGCATCCGCAAGGCAAGAAATTCCCTGAACTTGAGACAGGTTTGGAGTTTTATCGGATGTTTTGTGTCAACGATGGAAAGAATGAAAAAGTTGCAGTCCTTCCGTCGATTATGGTAAAATAAAGTACTTGACTGCAAGTAGAAAGCGATTTTCCGGAATAAGGATGTCCAGAAAAATCATAAACTCTGGCTGGTTGGCATTGCTGGCGATGGGGTGGGCGGTTGCCGCCTCTGCATCGCAGGAAAGGGCTTCGGATGTGCCTGTCCAGCCGGCATCCTTCGCCTATTGCGGGGTGCGGGATTTGCAGCAGGCAGAGCCCAATCTGACCGGCTTGGATGTCTCCATTGCGGCGGTTTGCCGCTCCATGACCTATGTCGGCGGCCTTCCTCAGGAGGATTACCGCTTTAATATGGTTCACCAAAGTCTTCGCGGCGGGCGGGTCTTTTTTGAAGATGGCTCCGAAGGGTTTTACGGCCTTTCCCCTCACGCAACGGCTGTCGGCGGGATTTTAATCGGCCTGGATTTTTATGGCGAGCATCCGCTGACGGGACCGTTTGTTTATAAAGGGGTTTGTCCCGATGCCGCTGTTGAAGTTTTTGAGTTTTGGCGGTTTGTGAGTTTGACGGTTTTTGGAGGTAAGACCTTTTCCTCCGATATTCTCACGCTGAGTTTGGGTGAGTTTTATGAAGATTGGTGGACGCGGGGGATAGAGCGTCTGGCTCAGAAAACGGGAACACTCGTAGTGGCATCGGTTGGAAATGGCCTTCGGGTATCGGAGCGGCTTTTGTATCCGGCTGGTGGCGCCAATGTCCTGGCGGTAGGAGTGGTTCAAGCTCAAATAGAACCGAATGGGGAGCCGAGTTTGACATCCTTTTCCCTCCCGAATCGGCAGATTTCAAGTTTCGGCCCAACCGCTGAAGGCCGCTGCAAACCAGACCTTGTGGCGCCCGGCCGTGCCTTGGTGCCGGCGGCCTATGATGCCGGAACGTATGAGATAGCCGGCGATTATTCCAGTCTGGCAGCCCCCGTCGTCTCCGGAACAGCAGCACTGCTTTTGCAGAAGGTCTATCAAACACCCCTGCTGGCAGAGCGGATGAGGCAGGAAACAAGAAATAGCGTATTAAAGGCAATCCTGATGACTTCTGCTCAGAAATTGCCCTGGTGGCATAAAGGCGGACCCGGCAAAGAAGATGATTCGCTCGTGCCGCTGGATTGGCTGCAAGGGGCCGGCCTTTTGGATGCCAAAGAGGCCTATGTTCTTTTAACGGAAGGGGCCCGACCGGAGGAGGGCGGCTTGAAGGGTTGGGATAGTCCGATTCTTGATTCAGAACATCCGGAGGTGGTCTATCCGATTTTTGTACCGGCCGGACAAGGCGGCTGGTTAACCGCGACGGCAGTTTGGAACCGTTCCTTTGAGGAACAATTCCCGTTTCGTCCTTTGAAGGAAGAAGATAGGGATTTACGTCTGGAACTTTGGGCGGTCGGGCCGAACCTGCCGGAGCCGGTTTTGCTGGATTTCTCCGACAGCCCGCTCGATACAGTCGAACATCTTTATGTCCGGCTGCCTGAGACATATACTTCCTATGAATTGGTTCTCCGCTTCAGCCAACCCCAAGCAACCTTAAACCGCCGGCAGCAGTTGGCGGGGCTGGCGTGGTCGGTCGGCCCCGACAAGGCAGCGGACAATCCCTGGTGGTATGACCTGAATGAAGATGGGAAAATCGACCAAATCGATAAGAGTATTTCCTTCATTTTCGACCAGGGTCGGGCGGAAATTCTTGCGGATTCTTCCCTCTCTTCCCAACTGGAGCTCGGTCCGGAGCGAGTTGAACTGCTCAGTCGACAGTGGCAGGATTGGCGTCCTTATTTAAGATTATGGAATGAGCCGGAAGAAGAGAAATTTTCTCCGTTTATTCCTGGAAGCGAAAACTGAGGGTTTGATAAATCAATTTAGCCGCCAGAAAATCACATGCCCAAAAGGGTTCTCGCGGGCACAATTCGACAACATCCATCCCAATCAGTCTCCGGCTCCGGCATAACTGTTCAATCAGTGAAATCACTTCATACCAGCCCAGTCCGCCCGGTTCCGGGGTTCCGGTGGCGGGCATAATCGATGGGTCAAATACATCCAGGTCTATCGTCAGATAGACATTTTCCGTCAGCAGAGAAAGAAGTTTGCCAATCCAGCCCCGCTGAGTATCCGCCGCAATTTCGTGGGCAAAGAAAACCCGGCTTCTGTCGAGAGCCGATTGTTCGCAGGTGTCCATACTTCGAATGCCCGCCTGAACAATAGGCCCGCATTCCTTGGCTCGAGCCATGACGCAGGCATGATTGAAGGCGGAGCCCTCATATTCGGCACGCAAATCCGCGTGGGCATCCAGTTGAAGGATTGTCAGATTCGGAAAAGCCATGGCGGCGGCCTGAATCGCCCCAATACTTACCGAATGTTCCCCTCCCAGCACCACCGGAAATTTGTTCTTCTGAAAATAGCCGAGCATCCGTCGGCGGACGTGCTCGACCATGGCTTCAGGGGTTGAAAAACCCTCCGCTGGTAGGTCTGTAAAAATCCCTTTCCGAAATACTTCTGAATTGGTGAGAATGTCGTAAAATTCAAGATTCCGTGATGCTTTCAGAATAGCTGGCGGTCCCTGGTCGGCGCCTTTGACCCACGTGCTGGTCTGGTCATAGGAAACCGGAAGAATAACAATTTGAGCGGTTTCAAAACGGGTGTATTGCGGCTCGAAATCACCGAAAGGAGGGTAGGATTCCATCATTTTTGCATCTCCTTCCCAAAAGCAAAGGGGATTTGCGGACGCTGGTCCCAAATCCCCTCTGGTTGGCGAAATTTATGCGCAATGTTAGTCAAAAAGGAAAACGGCAATAGCAACCGTAGTTGTCCACAAATCCCGCACACCGCGAGCAGTCTGGGTGATATTGGTTGTTTTAATAAAAAGGCCGCTGGATTTATACGCCTGTTCCTTTTCGGACCACGCCTTGTCCGGATCCACTTCATAGCCGAGTGTAGTTCCGAGCATGCCGGCTGCCAGGTCTTCTGCCATGTCTGCGGCTTCCCGCTTGTTCATTCCATGGCCGTGCACTTCGCTCAAATAACCCCATTTGCTCTTCTCTTTGGGGATGGCAACGCCGATGGAAGAGGCAATCAGCCGGCCGTGCTCATTGGTATCGCAACGCGCCAGAACGCAGAAACTGAATGCCCCGGGAACAAGAAGCTTCAGCCCTTCATTTCGGCTGATAATCTTGCAAAATGGCGGTAAAATCGAGGATACCTGCACCAGGTTCTGCTGGGCCACCCCTGCGTCTCGAAGGGCCTCTTCAAAGGATTTCAGCTGGTATTTATGCCGGCCGACCCCGTTGGTCAAAAACATCCTCGTTGCTACCAGATTACGCATACCCGTACTCTCCAGGAATGAATGTCTACTCTTTTCTTTATGGAATTGGAGAAATTTTATCCCTCGTGTAAACGGGGGCAAGAAAAAAATTTCAAAATCTATAACTCGAACAGAACAGGATATACGAGAGAGACAATTAACCGAAGGCAACTGTCGAAGAAAAGGCCGAAAAGGGGAAAATGTGTTTTTTTAGAAAACCTGTTGCGATTTGCAGAGAACATTCTATAATTCCCGCCGTTAACTTTGAAGGGGTTGGCTTTGTAAAACCGCCGAATATCGGGATTGACGGCGGGTGGTCCGCCCGCTGGCTCAAAATGCAGGAAGGAAAGCATGGAGAAAAAGAAGGCGAAAAAACTGAGTGAGCGCGAGCTGAAACGCTACAAGGAACTGCTGCTCGAAAAGCAGAAGGAAGTTTTGGCCGACCTGGAGGCCATCGAGCAGAATATGTTTCAGGACGGAGGGGAAATTTCGAGTATGCCGGTCCATTTGGCGGATATCGGAACAGATAATTTTGAACAGGAGTTCAGTTTGGGGCTGATGCAGGAAGCCAAACGGACTCTCCTGGAAATTCAGCAAGCCCTCAAACGGATTGAAGACGGCACATTCGGTATTTGCGAAGGATTAGGGATACCCATTGAAAAAGAGCGGCTGGAAGCGATCCCTTGGACGCGGTACAGTTTGGAATATGCCCGAAAGAAGGAAAAAGAAACCGGCCCGGGTTTTGTAAAGCGGCGGCCTATCGACATTGATCGCGAAAGTGATTTTGAGGAAGAAGAGCCGGAGGAAGAGGTAGAGGAAGTGGAAGAATTTGATGACGATGTCGCGATGGAGCCATTGGAGGACGAGGAAGAAGAGCCGGAAATGCCGGACGAGGATTTAGGATAATCCTCTTTGCCTTCGTCATCGGCATTGGGTTTGGGCAATTCCTGTTTTTACGGCTTAGAACCTTCAGACGGCGTTTGACGGCATCGGAGAGGGGCGATGGAGTCCAGCGGAGGAATTTGTTCTTTGTCGCCGGCAACCACAATGGTCATTCGGGACGGCTCCAGCGTTTCTCTCACCAGAGCCAGACAATCTTCCGCGGTGGCTGTGCGCACTGTTTCAAGTAATTTATCCAGATAATCCCGCCCCAGATTTTGAGATTCCATCAGCCATAAATCCTCGGCGGTTTGCTGCGGAGTTTCCCGGGCCAGCAGAAAAGTGCCGGCGATGTAGGTTTTGGTATTCTCCAGTTCGCTCGGTGAAGGCGGACGGTTGCGGAGGTCTTCGATCAGTTCAAAAATGGTCTCAAGGGCCTGGGGGACGGAATCGTTTTTCGTAAAGGTCTGGATGATAAACGTACCCGCCTGATTGAATGCAGCATAGTTGCCCCAGATGCCGTAGGTCAGCCCCTTTTCGACGCGGACGACCTGATTGAGGCGACTGTTGAAAGCCCCCCCAAAATAGCTGCTCACAATCCGGCTGATAAAATACTCCGGCTGCTGACGGCGGGTGATGCCGAGCTGCCCGATACGAATCTGGGATTGCGAACTGCCCGGCAGGTCAACCGCACAGATATGCCGCGGTTCCATCGGCGGGATTTCAGGCAGACTCACACTCGGCAGGGGACGGGAGTTTTCCCACTTGCCCAACCATTTTTGAGCCAGGGCGGCAGCCCGCTTCGGCTGGATATCGCCGGCGAAGATGAGAACGGCCTTTTCAGGACGGGCAAAATGCGCCCAGTAGGCAAACAAGTCCTCAGATGCCAGATGACGAAGGTTTTCGGGTTCCCCTTCGGGAGTTCGAGCATAGGGATGCTCCCCGAACAGTTCTTTGCGGAGCTGGCGATCGGCCTGATAGTCCGGCGATTGCTCCCGAACCATCAGAGAGGCAATTTGCCGCTGGCGAAGTTTTTCCAATTCTGTCTTGTCAAAAGTCGGATATCGGACTGCTTCCGCCAGCAGCCGGACGGCTTCTTCGACGTGACGGCTCAGACAGTCCGCCGAAATGATGCCGTCATCAAGGGAGGCCCGGCCGCTCAGGGTGATGGCCCGGTATTCAAGTTCTTCGGCCAGTTCGGCCTCTGTATAATGAGCCGTGCCTTTGGTAAGCATCGCGAAAGCCGTTGAAGCGGCGGCCGGCTTCTCTTCACACCACGCGCCGAAGGGAAGGCCGAGCATTACACTCACAAAAGGAACTTCATGGTTGGGCACCACCATAACTTTCAGGCCGTTATCAAGCCGATGCTCCGTATAGTGCGGGCTGATGTGGGTCGGCTGAATCGGTTGGATGGGGGGTTCTGCCGGAAAGTGAGCGGGACGTTTCTCGCCGGCCCTGCCGGGGGGCGGCGATTGCTCTTCACGAACCGCCGACACCGGTGCCTGCTCATCATCTTTTTTGCCGATATTGTTTTGGACAACCGAAACCGTCAGCTGGCGAGACTCCGTCAGATAAGTTTGGATAACGCGGCGGACATCCTCTGCTTTAACGGCCTGAATATCACGGAAGAGTTCATTGGCTTTGGAGGTCTGGCCGAGGATGAGTGCGGCTGTGCCGAGGAGTTCGGCTTTGCCCTCGATGGTCAGATTTTCGGCCACAACCTGCTTCAGAATCTTGTTGCGGGCTTTTTCAAGTTCTTTTTCAGGGATGCCCTCCTGAAGGATTTGGTTCAGCTCCGCGTGAATGCACGCAAATATCTGATTGGGCTCGCTGCCGTTGAGCATGGCACCGGCTGCAAAAACACCGTCCTGTTCGAGCGTGTAGGTCCACGCCGCAGCGTGGACGGCCGTTTGGGTTTCTGCAACCAATCGGCGGTAGAGCCGGCTGCTGTTTCCATCCCCTAAAATCGCAGCCAGAAAGTCGAGGGGCAATTCATCAGGATGGCCGTGGGGAACGGTTCGCCAGACAATGCCCGCCAGCGGGGCCGGCGCAAGTTCGTCATCAATGACCAGATGGCGGGGGCCAGCCGGCGGCGGCTCGCTAATGGACACGCAAGGGGGCTGCGGACGCGATTGAATCCAGCCAAGGTACCGTTCAGCCAACTGCTGTGCCGTTTGATGTTTGACCGCGCCGACAATTACAAGCACAGCATTGTTGGGAATATAGTAGCGGTTCCAAAATTCGCGCATCTCCGCAGCACTGGCAGCCCGCAGATGAGCAATATTGCCGATAGGAGTCCACCGATAGGGATGAACTGTAAAAAGGGCGGCGGCTGCTTTTTTAAAGACGTTGCCGTAGGGCTCATTCTCTCCCATTCGCAGTTCTTCTTCAACAACCTTCCGTTCGGTATCCACCGCCTCCTGATCGATTTTAAGAAAGGCCATCCGTTCCGCTTCAAGCCAAAGGGCCAGCTCCATCTGCTCGGCGGGCAGCGTTTGCAGATAAACAGTTTTGTCAAAACTGGTATAGCCATTGGTGCGGGCTCCCACCCGCTGAAGCAGCCCGAAATGGTCCATCGGGCCGACACGGTCGGTCCCCTTGAACATCATATGCTCAAACATATGGGCAAATCCCTGCCGCGATGGGTCTTCATTCTTGGAGCCGACATGATACCAGACCTGTACAGTGACAATGGGAGAGGAAAAGTCTTCCAGCGTCACGACTCTCAATCCGTTTGGAAGGGTGATTTCCTGAAAGTCAAACAGAATCTCGCCAG
Source organism: uncultured Phycisphaerales bacterium (assembly GCA_937868095.1). Classification (GTDB taxonomy): domain Bacteria; phylum Planctomycetota; class Phycisphaerae; order Sedimentisphaerales; family Anaerohalosphaeraceae; genus JAHDQI01. The sequence continues at coordinate 114,392 of CALMLO010000028.1, forward strand.
GGCCGGCGGAATGCTCCGAAAGAACTCGCTGCCGGCAGCCGGCTGACCCAAGCAGCAATCCTGCACAAAGAAGACCGTAAGCAATAATTTTCTTGCTCATTTCTTATTTCCTTTTGCTGAATCGGCCTCTGTTTATAGCCGATGGGGAAAAATGGGTCAAGTTTTTTCACCGGCTGCTTGGCCGGAGAAGGCCGGCGGACTCGACAATAAAAAAACCGGATTCCAATCAATCCGGTTTTCCAATAAAGAGATGCGAACTTAACAAAGATTGTCAGGAGCAGACTTTTCGCCATGCCGAGGCGAGGTCTTCGAGAATATGAATACTTTTGTCAAGCATTTCGATGTTGTTTTGGATGGCTGCCTGGCCGATATAGCGCCAGAGGAAATTATAGAGACTGCGAAGGTTTTGGGCCAGGGCGCCGCCCTCTTCGAGATTGAGAGACTGGTTCAATTCTAAAATAATATCACGTGCCTTGGCCAGGGCGGCGGTTTTTTGTGAATAATCACCGTTTTGGATGGCGATGCGGCCCTGGTGGAGAAAACGGATGGCTCCTTCGTAGAGCAGTACAACCACTCGCCCTTTGTTCTGGGTTGAGACGGCGGTTTCCAGATAGGTTTCGATGCTCATTGGTTGACTCCCATCGTTTTTTGTTGTCAAGGATTTAGGTTTTTCCCCCAAGCAGTTCTACCATGCCGGCCGACAGGGTCCGGATCAAAACCCTGTCGGCCGCTCATCATGGTAAGAAGCTCCCATATTTATCTCTGCAGCAGCGTCAAGGCCATTTGGGGCATGGTATTGGCCTGGGCCAGCATGGCTACGCCGGCTTGGGCTAAGACCTGATTGCGGGTCAGAGCAGCCATTTCTGTGGCGACATCCACATCGGAGATTCGCGATTCCGCCGCCATCAGGTTTTCCGCCTGAATATTAAGCACTTCGTTGGTGCTTTCCAGCCGGTTCATCATATAGCCGAAACTGGCGCGGGCACTGTCTTTCCGCTGGATGGCTTCTGTCACCAGGGTCAAAGCAGCCTGCGCTTTGGTTCCATCAGCGCCGGCAATAGAAATTTTGGCACTGTCAGCAATGTCAAACAGTTTGGCCGGACGCACATCGACCGAGTTAACTTCGATGAAAGAATTGACGCCGAAATGAATGTTACTGGAGCCAGAGTTGTCGAGCATGTTAATGCTGTTGAAGTTTGTCGTTGTAGCGATCCGTTCGATTTCCGCCATCATCTGCTCAAATTCATTGTTCATGATGTTCCGCTGCTGTTCCGAGTAGGAACCCGTGGCTGCCTGTTCAGCCAGTTCTTTCATTCGGATCAGCACGGCGTCAATCGAGCCCATTGCTCCTTCCATCGTCTGGAGCATGCTGATGGCATCCATCGCATTGCGGGATCCTTGTTTGATGACGGCGATATCCGCCCGCATCAGTTCGCGGACGGCCAGGCCTGCCGCATCATCCTTGGAACTGTTGATCCGCAGGCCGGACGAAAGGCGCTCGACGGATTTCGCTAATGCGTCGTAACTTCGGCCCAGATGTCTTGCCGCGCTTTCCGCCATTAGGTTGTTTTTAATTGCTAACATAGGTACTTCTCCTTACCAGATTGAGTTGTGCTCTGACAATCTCCTATAAAGAGTTCATTTTTTTATTTACGACAAAGGTATTATCGGAAACTTTTTGCTCTTCTTTAGACCTATAATGTAGGTTCCGAAAAAAACTTTCATTTTGAGGAAGAAAAGCGGCAGGAAATATTTTTATCGGACGAACGGGCTCAGGAGAGAGAAGGAGAGAAAAATTTTATCCATCAAACTATGGACCAACCCGGTCGGGTCTTTCGAGCGAATAAAAGGGATTTGGGAGGGTTTACAAGCCGAAGCGAAGCAGGGCTTCGGCGGCCTCTCGTGCGGCTTGCGGACTGTCCAGCAAGCCCTTTTCGAGGGCATTTCGAGCTTCGAGAACGGCCTGGGAACCAGATGATTCTGTTTGCAGGGCTTCTTGCAGAAACCGCTGGTAATCTGCGCCAAGTTCAACGCGAACGGAGGAGCCGCCAGCCGCAGATTCGCTCTTTTCGGAGGGACCGCTTTTCCGCTCTGGATACGGCTGAACCGGCTGGCTCGAATCAAGTTGGACTGGATTTATAGGTATCATCACGTTTTATTGTCGGAACGATTTTGAAAAACTTTACAGAAAAATAGAAAAAAAGTTAAAGTATCGTTCTGAATTGACGATAATATCCCTTTTTAGATAAACAGATTCAGAAGTTTCGACTCCGGATGGGATTGATAAGTTCTTTTTGTTTCCTCACTTAGCATTTTTTCTTCCATGGGTTCCTCTTGAGGAGACGCTGTGCCTGTCCCTCCGGAACGATGCTGTCGGCCTTCAGACATTTCGTATCGTAATGCCCAGTCTCCCGCGTTTTCAGGGCTGAACTGCCGCTGCTGCTGGTCTTGATTGGGCATTTGGCTGATGTCGATTTTGCGGACTTGAATGCCCTGGCTGTCGAGGGAGGCGATGATATTCGGCAGGGCCTTTTCAATTTCCTGTCGGGTTTCCGGCTTTTGTACCTCCAAGACCCCGGATATTTCCTCTCCGATTTTATCAAGTTGGATTCTGACCGCCCCCAGGCCCGCCGGAGCCAGAGTTATCTGAATAGTCTGAATATCATTTTGAACGGCATTTTGAAGGTTCCGCAACACCTGCTGAGAAGCGGAAAGCGGGGGGTTCAGATCTGAAGATGTCCCGGTTTCTTTGATTGGGGTGCTTCTGGACGAGATGGTCGAGCGAGTCGAAACAGAATTTGCATTTGTTTCCGGGCTCGACTGCGGTCGGGCTGTTTCTGCGATCGAATCGAATGAATCCGACGTGCTGACGTTCTTTTTTCCGAAAGATGGCTCGGAAAGACTTGCCGAAATTGTAGAACTTTTTGTTTTCTTTTGTTTTGTGTCCAATTCTTCGGTTGTCATGGCAGGTTCGGAGGTTTCCAATGGGGTTTTGGAAGCGGCGGGGGGCTGAGTGAAAGTGATTTTGGGAGTAATTGGGTCTGGTTCCGGATGAGGGGAGCCGGCTGAAGGGCGATTTTCCATAACAGCAGGCGGGACAGGGCTTTCTGCTGCCTTGGGCCGCTGGGTTTCTTTGGTGTTTTTTGAGGGATTGTCGAGTTCAGATACTGGCTTTTTACGGTTGGCAGCGATTTCGGCGGAATGAAAAGGTGTGTCGGCCTGCTCGACATTTTTTGCAGGTATAGGAGCATTTTTTGCAGGTACCTCGGCAGCCGCCGAAGACCTGGAAGATGCGGAGATATCCGATGCAGATTGCTTTGATAAGAGAGGTGTTTTTCCCGGGCCGCTGCCGATTTTGGGCAGGATGGGTGATTCAGACGATTGGGTTTCCGCTTCCTGCGTTCCCTGGAGAGAAGGGTCTGTTTTTGGAGGTGTATTTATAAGAACAACATCAACAACGGCTTGCGCAAGAAGTACCTCGGCCGGCACTGTGGTCTGTTCTTCTTGCTTGTCTCCCGAAGGCCGCTGTTCGCCGTCCGATTGTTTTGTTTGTTCTTTCTTTATCTTGTCGTTTAGGACGGTTAAGAAAGGATCGGTCTTTTTTTCTTCGCCGGAGGTTTGTGAAGCGGCTGTTTTCTGGGTGTCCGCGGCCGCCTCATTGTCAATATCTTGTGGTTGACAAGTGTCTTTACCGCTATCCCTTGATAGTGTTTCCGTTCTGGCTGGACGAGCGACCGCCTCCGCCATCCCTGTGAATATCTTTGCAATGCCGGCTGCCTGGGTCATAACTGCAAGTTCTCCTGTCTTTAAAATAACGAACGGCAGAAAAGGTGCAATTTATGTGCCAAAACAGGAACGAGGAAGGCGATAAATTGTAATCTATTGTAATCTATGGAGATAAGAACAAGGCCCTGGGAATCCTGTTTCAGCAGTATCTTAAGAAATGGAGCAATTTTTTCCCATGGTGTGAAAAATTTTCACTTGGGGGCTTGAGCATTTTTCTTTGTCCGCTTGCTCAGGCATTTGCAAAAGAGGACTGAACGAGTATTCTTACAGCCAATAGGAATCCCGATGGGGGTTCGAGATTTTCATGCGGAGACGGACTTGAAGAAAAAACCGGAAGAAATCGGTGCTGAACTGGCAGGCCTTTTAAAAGGGGATGTCCATGCTGATATTTTTAATCGGGTTGCCTTCAGTACCGATGCGAGCATTTATCAGATTTTTCCTCAGTGTGTCGCGGCGGTGCGGGACGAAGACGATATTCGGCGTGTGATTGTCTATGCGCGGGAGCATGGTTTGTCTGCTGCGGCTCGGGGGGCCGGCAGCGGCGTGGCGGGAGAATCGCTGACAGACGGGATTGTGATTGATATCCGCCGGTATATGGATCGCATTCTGCATACGAGCGAGGATGGCTCGCTGGTAACGGTACAGCCGGGGGTGGTGCTGGATGATTTGAACAGGCATTTGGCCTCCTATGGGCGGATGATAGGGCCGGATCCTTCCAGTTCCAACCGCGCGGCGGCAGGAGGATGTACCGCGAATAATGCGACGGGTGCTCATTCGCTTGTTTACGGCTATTTTGATCGATATGTGGAGCGGGTGCGGGCGGTGCTGCCGACAGGGACGATTGCTGAGTTTGTCAATGGCGTGCAGCCGGCTGAGGGGGGAGGGACGGAGCAGAAGATTGCCTGGCAATGTGCTGCGCTGCTGGCAGGCAAAGAGGCGATTATCCAGGCGGCTCAACCGAAAACCTCACGGAATCGCAGCGGCTATCGAATTGACGGGCTTGTTCGGGATGGCAAGGCAGACCTGGCTCGGCTGATGGCCGGCTCGGAGGGGACGCTGGCGGTTTTTACGGAGATAACCCTGCGGACGGTGCCTGTACCGGCCTGTACAGGGGTGGTGCATCTTGAATTTGCTTCTTTTGAAACGATGGCTCGGGCGATTCCTTTTCTTGCGGCCTGCCAGCCGGCGGCCTGCGAATTGATGGACCAGACCCTGATGACGATGGCCCGTCAGGCCTATCCGAAATATCGCGATGTGCTGCCGGAAGGATGCACGGCCAGTCTGCTGGTGGAGATGACCGGCTCGAATCAGGAGGAGGTGATCTGGAAACTGGAGCGGGCTCGGCAGGCGACGGCGGATTTGGCTGTTCGGGCGGAGAACGTACTTGATGTCCAAAAGCAGCAGCGGCTCTGGAAGGCCCGAAAAGATGCCGTCCCGCTGCTGAATCGCCAAAAGGGGGCTGCTCATCCGATCCCCTTTATTGAAGATGCAGCCGTGGACCCTGCGTGTTTGGATAAGTATATTGCGGGGCTGGAAGCAATCAGTCGAAAGTACGGCGTTGCAATGGCCTATTACGGCCATGCCGGCGATGGCGAGCTGCATGTCCGTCCCTATATCGACTTATCGAAAGAAGAGGGCGCTCGGCAGATGCGGGCGATGGCGGAGGAGGTTTTTGAACTGGTTTGGTCGCTGGGCGGCTCTATCAGCGGCGAGCATGCGGACGGACTGGTGCGGGCGGCCTTCGTTCGGAGGCAGTATGGCGATGCCTATTATGAACTGCTGAAAGGGATTAAGCGGATTTTTGACCCGGAAGGGCTTTTGAATCCGGGCAAGGTGCTTCAGGATGACCCGGAGGTGATGGTTCGGCATTTGCGTCTGCCGGGCGGCGGATTTGGGGAAGGAGAGCCAGCTTTGCTGCTGGGGCCGGAGGAGTTTCGTTTTGAGGCCGAGCAGTGCAATGGATGCGGGGTGTGTCTGGCGAGGACCGAGGGAGTTCGGATGTGTCCGGTGTTTCGTGCGATGAACGAGGAGTTGGCCGGCAGCCGGGCGAAGGCCAATCTGCTCAGGTCAGCGGCACACCTGCCGGCTGAAGTGGGAGAATATGACCTTGAGGGACTGCGGCGGACGTTGTCGCTCTGTCTGAACTGCAAGATGTGTTCGGTGCAGTGTCCGGCAGGCGTGGATGTGTCCAAACTGATTATTGAGGCGAGGGCTCAGATTGTCCGAAAGAGCGGCTTGCCGGTTGAGGAATGGCTGCTGTCGTACAATCGTTATCTGAGTGCGTTGGGCAGTGCGTTTGCTCCGCTGAGCAATTGGGTCCTGGGTTTGCCGATTTTCCGCCGGCTGCTTGAAAAGACGGTTGGCCTGGACTGTCATCGTCCGTTTCCGAGATTTGAACGCGGCAGTTTTGTCCGAAAGGCCCGGCGTTTTCAGCGGCAGAGACCCGTGGAGAGCGGTTTGGAAAAAGCGGCGTATTTTGCGGATAGTTTTGCCAACTGGAATGACCATTCACTCGGTTTTGCGGTGGTTGGGTTTCTGGAAAAAATGGGGGTGCAGGTTGCTGTTCCGCGGCAGCGGCCGGTGCCGGCGGCGGCGTATGTGTACGGCAATCTTCGAGCTGCCCGCCGGGATGCGGAGTATAACCTGCGGCAGTTGGCCCCGCTGGTTCGAGACGGCTGGAAGGTGGTTTGTTCAGAGCCGACGGCGGCTCTGTGTCTGAAGGAGGAGATGCGCTATCTGGCGGATTCGCCGGAGGCCCGCTTGGTGTCGGAACATACCTTGGAACTGATGGCTTATGTGCGGCAGCTCCTTGAGCAAAGGGGCTGGAGGGGATTGCGTCTGAGAGATGAGTGCAGAAAGATTCGGTATGCTTATCATGCCCCGTGTCATTTGCAGGCACTGCGGCAGGAGTCTTCTACACCCGACCTGCTGGAACGGCTGGGGCTGAAGACGATTTCTCTCAACAGCGGCTGCTGCGGGCTGGCGGGCACTGCGGGAATGCAGGCCAAACACCATTCGCTGGCGGAGGCCGTGGGTGAAGTTTTAAAGAAGAAGATTGCAGCGGTTAATCCGGACATTGTCTTGACGGAATGTTCGGCCTGCGCGATGCAGATTGAGCATTTAACCGGCCGGCAAACCCTTCATCCCATCAAGGTGCTTTGGGAGTTTGCCCGGACGGATTCGTGAGAGCGATGCGGAAATTCCCGATTGCATTCTCCGGAAAATTCCCTACAATAAACTGCGTTCGAATGAAACCCTGGAAAGCGGCGGGATTATGTACCAGCATGAAGAAGAGTACAAACGGGCGGTGCTGTGGGAGGCAGGGCCGGATGGGAGCGTTCAGTGTCAATTGTGTGCGTGGCGATGCCGGATTGCTTCAGGGCAGACAGGCCGCTGTCGGGTACGGAAAAACATTGGAGGAGTGCTTGTTTCCCTCAACTACGGCAAACTTTGTGCGGCCAATCCGGACCCGATAGAAAAAAAGCCGCTGTTTCATTTTCAGCCGGGCTCGAGGAGTTTCTCCATTGCGGCGCCCGGATGCAATTTCCAGTGTGTGTTCTGTCAGAACTGGCAAATCAGCCAGATGCCGTACTCGGATGCCATTGAAGGGGCCTTTTATTCCCCTAAGGCGATTGTGGATGCGGCTGTACGAAGCCGCTGCTCCAGTGTTGCTTATACCTATACCGAGCCGACCATTTTTATGGAATTGTGTGCCGACACCGCTCAGCTGACCAAGCAGATGGGACTGGCCAATGTGTTTGTGAGCAACGGTTATTTGAGTCGGGAGGCGATTGAGTTTGTCCGTCCGTGGCTGGATGGAATCAATATTGACCTGAAGGCCTTTCGCGAGGAGTTCTATCGTACGTTGTGCAAGGCGCGGCTGGAACCGGTTAAGGAGACGATTCGGACGATTGCTCATCAGACGGAGATTTGGATGGAGATTACAACGCTGGTAGTCCCGGGCTGGAATGATTCGGAAGATGAATTGAAAGCGATTGCCGATTTTATCGCGGAAGAGGCGTCTGTTGATGTTCCGTGGCATATAAGCCGTTTTTATCCGCAGTATCAAATGGAGGATATTCCTCCCACCCCGCCGAAGACGCTGGAGCGGGCTTATGAAATTGGCCGTCAGGCAGGTCTGCGGTATGTGTACATCGGCAATCTGCCCGGGGTTCGTGCGGAATCGACATACTGCTATAACTGCGGAGCACTGCTGATTGAGCGAGAGGGCTATACGGTAAAAAGCAATGTGATTGAAGACGGCGCCTGCCCGCGATGCGGGGCTGTGATTGCCGGTTTTGGATTGTAAATTATTCTTCGAAGGCGTCCGGTTTATGGAATGGATGATTTCATACGAGAACCGCAATGTTTTTCAATATTGTCCGCTGTGCAGCGCGCGGGCGCTGAAGGTGCACAAAAAAAGTGCCTTTGTCTGTACGGAGTGCGGGCTGGAGTTTTATCTGAATGTGGCGGCGGCGGTGGCGGCCCTGATTGAAGATGAGCAGGGCCGGCTGCTGGCGGTTGTTCGGGCGTGCAAACCCAAAGAGGGAATGCTTGATTTGCCGGGCGGGTTTGTGGACCCGGGCGAGACGGCTGAAGAGGCCCTTCGACGCGAGGTGATGGAGGAATTGGGGCTTCAGGTGGAAGATGAGAGGTATTTTGGTTCGGCGCCGAATCGTTATTTGTACAAGGGGGTTCTTTATGCCACGGAGGACCTGGCGTTTGTCTGCAAAGTTTCGGATTTCTCGCCCTTGCAGAAGAAAGAGGCGGAAATCCGGCAGGTTTTGTTTCTAAGGCCTGAAGAGATTCAGCCGGAGCGGTTTGCTTTTGATTCGATACGGCAGTTTCTTCAAAAATATCGGGCACGGGCATAGAACGGATTTCCGCTGGCGATTTCAGGACGGACTGGTACAATATCAGACAGAAGATGAGGACAGACTATGAGCACTGAAAGACTTCGTGTGTATCATAATCCGACCCTGACGGGGGCGACGCTGGTAATGGGGTTCGACGGGTGGATGGATGGAGGCGAAGTATCTACGGGTCTGGTGGATTACCTGCGGGTGAATCTTGCGGCGGTTCCGTTTGCCTCGATTGATCCGGAGCCCTTTTATCTGTTTCAGGTGCCGGCTCCTGCCGAATTAGCCGGTTTGTTCCGGCCCCGTGTAAAAATCCACGAAGGATTGATTGAAGATTTTTCCTTTCCGACCAACAGTTTTTTTGCGGATACGAAGCATAATCTGATTCTGTTTTCAGGCCAAGAGCCGAACCTTCACTGGGAAGGTTTTGCAGATTGTATTTTTCATCTGTGCGAGCAGTTTAATGTTCGGCAGATTTACTTTGTGGGAGGGGTAGCGGGGTTGACGCCCCACAGCCGCGAGCCGAAGTTTACCGCGTCAGTTTCGCAGCCGGCTCTGCGGGCCAATCTGGAGCGTGTCGGGATTCGGATGAACCGGTATGAAGGGCCTGCCAGTTTTGTGTCTTATCTGACTGTGAGGGCATCCAAAACCGATATTGATATGGTAGTGCTGACGGCGGAGATTCCAGCGTATCTGCAGGGGTATAATCCGCGGGCGGTCGAGGCGGCTGTACGGTACATGTCCGGCTTGCTGGAACTGCATCTGTCCTGTGATGATTTGCGTTCGCTCAGCGATGAGTTTGAACGGCGGGTGGGGGAGTTGGTTCAGCAGCAGCCCGACCTGGCCCAGCGAGTTCAGCAGCTGGAGGAAATTTATGATCATGAAATCTTTGAGACGGAATTAAGCGATTTGAAGAACTGGCTGTATCAGCGGGGGATTCGGCTGGATTAGCCGCCGTCTGGGTGTTTGGATTCCATAAAGTCAATCATCGGATAGATAAATTTGCTGTGCAGGGGGGGCGTCTATCTGTTTTTTGCCGGCTTGCCGTAAGAGAGAGCAAGAATGGCTCGTAAAGAATAAAGAATTTCGAGCTAAATGGCGGGGATTTTTTTCTTTCGGGAGACAGCGGGGAACCCCCAACCAAACGGCTCCGGCGTCGTATATAAAACAGTAATTTTGGGGGTCTTGATTTGCCGAGGAGAAGGGTGGAAATCGATTTTGTTTTATGGTATAATAAGTATTTTATTATTTTTGAGGAAATCTATGGGAAACGAAAGACGCATTTTTGTTGTGAGTGATTTGCATATGGGGGATGGGGGGCCGCGGGACAATTTTGCGGTGGACCACAAAGCCGAGCAGTTTAGTCGGTTTTTGGACCATGTGGAGAAAGAGGAGGGAGAATTGTTTATTTTGGGGGATTTGTTTGATTTCTGGCAGGCCAATGTGGGGCGGGTGATTGTCCGGCGGATGAATTTTCTGGATCGGTTTGCCCGGATGGGGGCGGTGTTTGTGGTGGGCAATCATGATTCGGATTTGGAGGATTTGATTGGAACCGGTCTTTTGGCACATCCGTTTTTTGAGCGGATGAGCCGGCCATTTGAGCGGACGATTGGTTCCAAGCGGTTCAAGTTTCTTCATGGGCATGAGCTGGAGCCGTTTCACCGTGACGGCAGGCCGCGTTGGGGACGAGTTCTGGCGATTTTGTGCGGAATGATTGAAGACTGCAAAGGTTCGCCGCTGCTGTCGGCAGGGGGGTTGAGTGAAAAAACCCTGCTGGGGATGGGGCGGAGCTTTATGTGGATGTGGAATAATTCGGTTCATTGGCTGGCAAAGAATCAAAAGCAGCCGCTTCAGCAGCGAATGACGGACTCATTAACCCCCGCGCAGGACCCGAGCCGCGAAACGGGGATTCTGGCTTTGTACCAGAGGGACCGTCTTGAGAACGGCTATGATGTTCTTGTGGCCGGCCATACCCATCAGGCGGGGGTGTTCAACGGCTGGTATTACAACAGCGGCTGCTGGGTAGGGCTGCGGAATAATTTTCTGCGAATTGAGCCGGATGGCACTATTCAATTGGGGGCATGGAAAAACGGTCGGCCTGTTCTGCAGGGCAGGAAAAAGGTTCAGGCACTGGTTTCCGATTTGCGAAAGTGCGGGTCTTGATGACTCTTCAGCCATCAGCCATCCGAGAAACACGCAAAAAACTTGCTCAACTTCAGGAGGTTTTCAAGGGCAATCAGACGCTTTTGATTGTGCTTCAGGACAATCCGGACCCGGATTCGATCGGGTCTGCTCTGGCGCTTCGGAAGCTGGCGAATACGCTGGCGAATATTCAGTGTTCTCTGACGTATGGAGGGCGGATTGGGCGGGCGGAGAATCGGGCTTTGGTTCGGTATTTGTCGGTGAATCTTCGCCCTTGTTCGGAAATTGATTTTTCCGCTTATGATTTGATTGCGATGGTCGATACGCAGCCGTGGACGGGGAATAATTCGCTGCCGGCGGAGATGGAACCGGATATTGTGATTGACCATCACAAGTGCCGCCATCGAACGCGGCATTGCCGGTTTACGGATATTCGCAGCCGATATGGGGCGACGGCGACAATTCTTTATGAGTATCTTCAGGTGGCGGGGGTTGAGATTGACAGTATGCTGGCCACGGCTATCCTTTATGCGATACGTTCGGATACGCAGGATTTGGGGCGGGATGCAACCAGGGCGGATATCGATGCGGTGACGGCGGTTTATCCGCTGGCAAATCAGCGGATGCTGGCGGCGATTCAGCGAGGGCGGGTGGAACGGAATTATTTTCAGATGCTCAGCGACGGCCTGCGCAATGCAAGAGTGTTTGGGCCGGCGATTGTGACCAGTTTGGGGGCGGTGGAAAATCCGGATATGACCGGCGAGATTGCTGATTTGCTGGTGCGGGATGATGAAGCCGGCTGGGCTCTCTGTTATGGTTTTCTGGAGGGGCGGCTTTTGATTTCGATTCGTACCAGCGAGGAATCGCTGCGGGCCGATAAGGTCATCCGGCGTGTCGTCGGCCGCAAGGGCACCGGCGGCGGGCATCCGAGTTATGCCGGCGGGCAGATTCCCCTCCAGGGGACAGAGCCGGCGGCGATGCGCCGGCTGGAACGAAAGGTGCTGAGGCGGTTTCTGAGAATCATCGGCACAACGGATGCGAAAGAGCAGAAGTTGATTCGCTCCTGAGTTTTCAAGCACTGGGGGATGCTCAGCCGTTAAGAATCTTTCAGAATGGAGTCGATGCGAGCCAGTTCATCCTGAGTGAAAGAGGGGGCGTCGAGGGCTTTGAGATTTTCGAGAATCTGTTCCGGCCGGCTGGCACCAATCAGGGCGGAGGTGATGCGGGAATCTCGAAGGACCCAGGCGAGGGCCATCTGTGCCAGTGTTTGTCCGCGCTGGGCGGCCAGTTGATTGAGCGTGAGAAGTTTCTTCCGCAGGGCGTCGGTAATCTGTTCTTTTTTCAAAAAACCGTGGGGCTTGGCCGCACGGGAATCCGGCGGGATTTGCTGGAGATATTTGCTGGTCAGCAGCCCCTGGGCCAGCGGACAGAAGGCGATGCAGCCGACGCCGAGGTCGGCAAGGGTATCGAGAAGACCATTGGTTTCGATGTCCCGCACGAGCATGGAATATTTGGGCTGATGAATGAGAAGATGATGGCCGCAGGTTTGCAGCAGTTCAAAGGCCTTTCGAGTCTGCTCTGCCGGATAGTTGGACAGACCAACATAGAGGGCCTTGCCCTGCCGGAGAATCTGGTCGAGGGCGGCACAGGTCTCTTCGAGAGGCGTGTTGGGGTCGGGACGATGGGAGTAGAAGATGTCCGCATAATCAAGCCCCATCCGGCGGAGGGATTGTTCCAGACTGGCGAGCAGGTATTTGCGGGAGCCGCCGTCGCCGTAGGGGCCCGGCCACATCCTGTAGCCCGCTTTTGTGGAGATAATCAGTTCGTCCCGCCAGCCGGCCAGGTCTTCTTTGAGGATTTTCCCGAAATTGCATTCGGCTGAACCAGGCGGAGGGCCGTAGTTGTTGGCCAAATCGAAGTGGGTGATGCCGTTGTCGAAGGCGGTCAGAATCATCCGGCGGGCGGTTGGGAAATCGTCCACATCTCCGAAGTTGTGCCAAAGCCCCAGCGACAGGGCAGGCAGCCGCAGACCGCTTCGTCCGCAGCGTTGATAATTCATCGTGTCATATCGGCTTTCTGCGGGGCGATAACTCATCGGTCCTCCTTACGATAAATGTTCTGTTTGAAAATGCCGTATTTCCTGCACCTGTGAAACACGGCTGGAACGGCCGGGTGAGTCGCTCCAACCTTGCGGACAAATCCGTTCTTCCGGAAACCTTGCCTTTTTCATCTGCTTTCTCGGATAATCCGAGACTCCGTTACACGAAAATCCTCACTTTGTCAATGGTCCGCCTTTAGAGACAAGGGTGGGGGTTAATTTGGGTTTTGTTTTTGTTTTCGTCGGTTTTTCTTTTCCTGTTCCCGTTTGTTTTCGAGCCGGCGGTATTTGCGGATTTTTCGGATGATTTGCTTTTCCAGCCAGCCGGAGAGCCCGAGGTGTTTGCAGACCATAGCGAAGACGGCATCTTTTCCAATGATATAATGGGCTTTGGTTTTTTCGCATTGGAGGAGCCGGACGAGCAGGTCTGCGACTTTCTTCGGATCGCCGGCGATGGGGAGAATTTCTTCAAACATTGCTTTCAAAAAGCCGCGGTTCCATTCAAACATCGGGCTGCTTCGATCGTAAAAATGCTCCGCCTGGTTGGCGTTGGCACCAATGATTTCGGTTTTGTGGTAGCCGGGTTCGACGGAGACAACATCGATGCCGAAGGGGGCCAGTTCTACGCGAATGGATTGGGTGAATCCGATGAGGGCGTGTTTGCTGGCCGCATAGGCAAAGTTGAAGGGATGGCCGATGAGGCCGGCCAGAGAGGCGATATTGATGATTCTGCCGCTTCTTCGCTGAATCATCTGCGGGACGACGGCTCGTGTGAGCCGGACGGGGCCGAAGTAGTTGGTTTGGAATATTTTATCTGATTCCTGCTCGGTAAGGTCGAGAAACGACCCAGCGATGAGGATACCCGCGTTATTGATAAGGATGTCAATAGGGGAGACTTCCTGAACGATCCTTTCAATAGATTGCGGCTCTGTTATATCTAATTGTTCGATTCTTGCCGCCACGCCTGCTTTTTCGAGGGCTTGGCGAAGCGGACCTGCCTTATCGAGATTTCGCATGGTGGCGACGACCTCGAACCCCTGGCGGGCGGCTCCGACGGCGGTCAGCAGGCCGAAGCCGCTGGAGCAGCCGGTAATCAGGACTCGTTTGGGCTGTTGGGAATCGCTGTTTTGCATTCAGCCAAGGGTAAAAAATCTGCGGGGGAAATCAAGTGAAAAGAGTTTTGAGACGCTGGAGGGGATTTTTTTGGGAAAAAAGCAAAAAAAACTTGCAAAAACGAGGAAAACCCCTATATTGATTTGCCTTTACGGAGAATGTTCAGAGGACAAGTATGCCGCCCTGTCGGCGGGAGATAAGATTTACGGGAGTTTGACCATGGCAAGAGAATGTTTCTTTTTGGGCAAGAAAACGAGTACCGGGCGCAGTATCGCCCGCCGCGGCAAGGCCAAGTATCTGGGCGGCGTCGGCAAGAAGGTGACCGGCATCACCAAGCGGAAATTTAAGCCCAATACTCAGAAGGTTCGGGCGGTTGTGGACGGAAAAGTCTGTCGGATTGTTGTCAGTGCCAAAGCGATTCGGCAGGGGCTGGTGGTGAAACCCCCCAAGCGGCAATACCAGCCGGCGGAGCAATCAGCAAAATAGAGTTTCTGAATTGATGTCTGTTCAAAGGCGAGGGAACTTCAGCCCTCGCCTTTTTTATTGGAGAATGGAGCGGATTATTTTCAGATACATTTCTTTGGCAGTCAGCAAATCTGATATTTTGATTGATTCGTCCGGCTTGTGGCAGGAGGCGGGGCTGCCGGGGCCGAGTATCAGAACATCCGGACAAAGAGGGCGAAAATAGGGTGCATCGGTCGTAAAGGGGGCCGTTGTCGTCCGGTCGGTGCCGAGGGCACGGCAGACGGCTTGAAGGAAGGGACTGCCGGCAGCGGTTTCGAGGGCTGGACAGCGGCGAAGGACTGACAGTTCGGCAAGGAAATCCGGGTCTTTGGATTTTTGTTCATCGAGAAAGGTCTGAATGTGATGAATTACCTGTTCCTGCGATTGGTCCGGCAGGGTTCGGATGTCCAGTTCGATTCGGCAGACATCGGGGACGATGTTGGCTGCGGTGCCGCCGTGAATCTGATTGATGCTCATTGTGCAATTGCCTAATTGAGGATGAGGCGGCTGGGGGATTGACCATGCGAACAGGCGGTTGAGCAGGGGGGTCATTTTTTCAATGGCATTGATGCCCAGGTGAGGCATGGAGCCGTGCGCACTGCGCCCGCGGGCAGTGATTTGCAGCCAAAGAAGGCCGCGATGGGCTGTGAAGATTTCCAGGTTTGTCGGTTCCGGCACCAGAATACCGAACAGAGGGCCGATGGTTTGGGCGGCGGTCTGGACGAATCGGTTTGCTCCGCAGCTGTCGGTTTCTTCGCCGGCTGTGGCAGTCAGAATCACATCCCCTTGCAGGGGGATGCCTTCGGAGGCAATTTGGACGATGGCGGCCGCAGCGGCGGCCAGCCCGCCGAGCATATCGACGGCACCGCGTCCTGTGATGCAGCCGTCCTGTTCGATGCCGCTGAAGGGGTCGGTGCTCCATGGAGACGGCTGGGCCGGCACGACATCCAGATGGCCCGCCAACAGCAGACCGGGCTTGCGTCGGCTGGACGGCAGGCGGACAGTGATGTTGGCGCGGTTTTGATTCCAGCTGTCAATCTGCACCGGCAGCTGATGCGAATGGAAATAGTTGCCAAGGACCTCGGCGGCTTTCCGTTCGCCGTTGTCGAGTGTGGGAGCGGAGGCAATCAGTTGTTTGAGCAGATTTTTCATTTCTCGTCCAATGTTTTTTGGCGCCATTATAAAAGGTTTGGTTTTTATGACAACGGTTTTCGGTGTGAAGCGGCAAGGGTGCGCTTGCCGCCGGCCGCACCGTTTAAGCGAAGGATGGGCGGATGAATTTCTTTTTGGAGGCGAGCGAGGCAGCCAGAGTTTGAAATCGCGGCAGGGAGTGTTCAAAGAACATTTTATAACTTTTGCAGAAACAGCTGGGTGCGGCGGGGTTGCCGGTAAGGACAATACGGTCTTTCACGCAGCCGCCGCCGCAAATGTCAAGAAAGCGGCAAACCAGACAGGAATTGGCAATGGTGCGTTTTTGCCGGTTAAAGTTCTGCTTCTGCGGGCCGGCCGCCAGCTGTTCCAGCGGCGTATCGAGGATGCTGCCCAGACGGGTTTGCGGCGCAACAAAGAAGTCACAGCAGAATACGTCTCCGTTGTGTTCGATGACTACATACTCGCTGCAGGTACGGGCGAAGGTGCATTCGAGAGGCGGGCCGTTTGAAAGCACAGACAGGATGCTGTCGAAGGTTCGAATGCTGAGTTTTTCGGTCCAGCCGTCGAACCAGCGGTCGAAGAGACGGCAGAGGAAGCGGCCGTACTGTTCGGGGGAAATACTCCAGGGGGCCGGCTGGGCGGGGTTGCCGCTGTCCGCTTCAAGGCAGGGGATGAACTGAAGATAGCGAAAGTCCTGGCTGGTCAGGAAATCGAACAGGATATCGGGGCTTTCGACATTGCGGTCATTGAGGAGAACAAGAATATTGAACTCGACGCCGGCTTTCCGGCAGCGGTCGACGGCCGCCATCACCCGTGCATAGGTTCCGCGGCCGGCATAGTCTTTCCGGTAGTAATCGTGGATTTCCTCCGGGCCGTCCAGACTGATGCCCAGCAAGAAGTTTTCATCGGCCAAAAAGCGGCACATAGAATCATTCAGCAGGATGCCGTTGGTTTGCAGGGCATTGTGAACACTCTGGCCTGGGGCGGCAAACTGTTTCTGCAGACGGACGGCTTTTTGATAGAAATCCAGCCCCATCAGCGTGGGCTCGCCTCCCTGCCAGGCAAAGACACTGACAGGAAACCGCAGCTGAAGATAACTTCGGCAGAGGCATTCGAGGACGGCGTCATTCATCCGGAGGGGCGAGCCGGCAAAGAGGTCTTTTTTGGTTGTGTAAAAACAGTACCGGCAGGCCAGATTGCAATCCGGACCTGCCGGCTTAATGAGCAATGTAAAAGGGCGGCTCATGGGGCGTTTATCCTCGAGCCCCCCGCAGAATGACGCGGTTGCCGTCCGTCCAGTGGTCGCGATAATAGGTAACGGCTTCGAATGTGTCGCTGACGGCGGCCATTTTTTCGGCAAGTTTGCCGCGAAGCTGCTGGAGAGTGTCCTGGTATTGAGGGTTGGCCGCAAGATTGGTCATCTGGCAGGGGTCGGCCTGGTTGTCAAACAGCAGTTCCTGGGGGGCATCGGTGCTGGTGATGCGGTATTTTGCATAGGTATATTGTTTGGTTCGGACGGCCCGCCATTCGTGTCCGGTATCCCAGGAGGCGGTGGCTCCCGTTCCCTGCATAAGGACGGCATCCGGCTGGGGGCCGGATTGGCCCAGGGCCAGATGGGACAAGTTCATCCCTTCCATCCGTGAGGGAATCGGCAAGCCCAGCAGTCCGAGGAAAGTCGGGGTAAAATCAACAGCGGACAGGCAGACATCGGAAGTCAGCCCTGCCGGAATCTGTCCGGGCCAGCGGATAAGAAACGGGATGCGGGCTGCTTCTTCGTAAAAGATGTTTTTGGCACGGCGGCCCTGCGAGCCGAACATTTCTCCGTGGTCGGAGGAAAAGACGACGATGGTATTTTCGGCCAGCCCGCCGGCTTCGAGAAACTGCATCAGACGTCCGAAGTTCCAGTCGAGATTGGCGGTCATCGCATAATAGTTTCGCCTCCAGCTTTCTAAAGAGGCCCTTTCTGAATCGGACAGGCGTGCCCATGCGTCCGCATAGGGGTCGTTGGAGGGCTTGTAATTGGGCGGATTGGGCAGCGAGGTGTTGGCAAACATTGCCCGATATTCCTCAGGAACATTGTCGTTGGACCAGGGATCGTGCGGGGTACCCCAGGAAAGAACCATGGCAAACGGATGGGAGGATTCGGCGGCTCTGCATTTGAGCCATTGAATGGCCAGGTCGGTTTGGGCATCCGGCTCATAAACGCCGGGACCATAAAAGATTTTGTCTTTGGACTCGGTATGGTAATAGGTGTTGTAGTAGTCGTGGTGGAAATTGTAAGCGGCCCAGAAGCCGTTAAAGCCGAGCCGATGCACACCGCGGGGGACAAAGGAATTGTCCGGATTGTAATGATCGCCGAGCACATTGGCGTAAAGATGCCATTTGCCGATGTAGGCGGTGTTGTAGCCGGCACGGGTCAGGCAGTGCCCCAAACAATCCTGATAGGGATTGAGCCGCAATTCGTTAATGACCATTCCATGGCTGGTGGTGTATTTGCCGGTCATCAGGGTTGCCCGAAAGGCCGAGCAGACGGGGGTATTGGAGACGGTGTTGACGAAGTTGGCCCCCTGGGCGGCAAACCGGTCGAGATTGGGGGTATGGGCTTGGCCGGTATAATGGGTGCCGTTCCAGTAAGAGGCATAGCCGCAGTGATTCAGCCCCAGTTGGTCGGCCAGGACAATCAGCAGATTGGGTCGGCGGGGCGAAGACGATGCGGCATACAGCGAAGGAGCCAGCCGATTTAAGAGCAGCCCGGCCGCTCCCAAACATCCTTGCTGAAGCAAAGTGCGACGATCGATTTTCATTGAATGACTCATTACAGAACTCCTATCTTCCATTTTCGTTTCAGAAAGTCAAGTTCAGCGTCTTTTATTGGGGTCGAAAATCCTGACATTCCGGATTCGGCCAGCTGCAGGCAATCCATTCTGAAACGAAAAAGGCAAAATCTTCTAAGTTTACCTGGCAGTCCAGATTGAAATCGGCGGGATTAAAGCCCCAGCTGCCGCAGTCGTTTTCCTCAATTTGGACAGGGATATCCGATAATGCGTAGTTGAAATAGAGCGAGGCGGGGTCGGTGGAAACGGTCAGGGCAATCGCGGTCTCGTGAACAGCACGCTCCATGTCGCTGTCGTCGATAGCCGTGATGGTGATCGTCTGGGGGGTCATCCAGTTTTCCGCGGTAAACACGACCTCTGAGGGAGAGATGATGACCTGAGCCGGATTGAGTTTGTCGGTGAGGGTGATTGTAAGCGGATATTCCATCGGGCTGGAAGTGATGGAAATGGTCAGTTCATCGGAAGCACTGCCTTCTCTGACCTGGGTAGTTCCTTCAGTCTGGTTGACGAGAATGATTCCTAAGGGGTGGGTAAAAGTGGTAATCTGCAGATTGTCCAGAAAGATGCCGGCGGCGGGGGTGCGTCCGCTGATGCCGATGTAGTTGGCGCCGGTATGCTCCCAGGTAAAAGACTGAATCGTTTGCTGGATTCCATCGAAATAGACAACGGCTGCGACGGGGCTGGAGGCGTTAAAGTCCGATACAAGAAAATCCACCGTGATTGTGCCGGCGGAAGCCCCGACAGGAATCGTCTGAAGCAGATTGCCGTTGCTCCAGATGCGCAGGTTCTGGTCTAAAGCGATGTCCACAAAGAAATCGGAAACGCCGACGCCCTGGTTGGCCCGCGCGGTGTTGGGCCGGAAGGGCGTGAGGGAATCGAAAGAATCCTGGGCGGCCATGGCTTCGTCTCGAGTGTTGCCGACACCGAAGCCGGCAAAGCGGTTGGGCTGGTCATCGGCACTGGTAATCGAAACAACAGTGAGCGAAACGGAAAAGCCGTCCGCCTCAAGGATTTCATTGTCGATGAAGTTGTGGTCAAGGAAAAGACTGCTCATTCCCGGACCCATAGCGATATTCAGCTGGTTGGAGAGAATCTGAATCGAGGTAGGCAGGCCGGAGCCCTCCCACACTTCCTGATAGGTCAGAGGGGCCAGCAAGCCGCTCATTCCTGCCGAGGAGGCGTCTATATCGGTGTTGTCGGGACGGTCAAAGGTGTCGAGAAAAAGGACGTCGGCCTGTGAATAAGCCGGCAGAAATACGCTGACGGCTGCCAGACAAAAGAAGAATAACTGTTTCATACGTGTGAGTCCCCCAAATGGGGAAGGGGGTTGTCCCCCTTCCCCGGGATTGCTGCTGGTTTATGGTGTTAGTTGCAATCGGATTGAGGATACAATCCGCATTCAAGCCAATGCTGCATAAAGACGGCAAAATCAGCAAGATTGATTACGCAGTCCGGCTGATCGCCGTCAGGTCCGCCTCCGGCGATGTCGAAGGACAGGTCTGCCTGGTTCAGATTCAGGCAGATCGGGATTTCGAGCACATCGTAGTACACGTCCACGATTTCGGCAGGAGTCATTGCATAGTTGTAGATGCGGACGTCATCGAGAGTGCCGTTGAATGGGGCCACCAAAATACCGGATTTGCGGTTGTTGGAACCGATAAAGATTGGGGCATCGGTGCGGACGGGCGTTAAGGTGGCGTTGGACGCTTTCCGGACGCCGTTGACATAGAGAACGGCTCCCTGCGGTCCAACCGTAACCGCCAGATGGGCCCATTGTCCTGCCGCTGGGGCGGGGGTTGTAGCGGCCTGGGTGTAATTGGTGGAGAAATTGATGTTGCCTTCCGGTGAAAATTCCCAATACCAGCTGGTGAGGTTGTCGTTGTCAAATTCCCGTTTGGTTATCAGGCCTTGATACGCCCCGTTGATGCCGTTCCATTTGGCCCAGAGAGACAGGGTCATCTGGCCGGTGAATTCATAAGGATTCCAGCGTCCGATTTCGGCTGCGGCCAGGGGCTGGACGGTAAGATCGAGGCCCTGTCCGGTTTCAGCCGGGTCAACGCCGTTTACGAAGGAACCAGCCGCAGGCGGCAGATTGGGCTCGCCGTGACGGCCTTCGGAGCTGCTGTCGAGATAAAGGCCGTTCTGGTAATCGGCGGCATCGAGGGTCCAGTGCCCCACCAGACGGCGAACGCCGATGGCCGCGGTTGCGGAAGCGACGGCGTTTTCAGAGCCGCTGGAGTTTTCCACCAGGCAGTAATAGATCCCCTCATCAGCAATCTGAATGTCACTGATGGTAAGCAGAGAACGATACTGGGTTTGGCCAAGCGGCGTCAGCTCGATGGAGATTCTGCCGCCGGCGGAGAGCTCCTGGTCCGGGTCTGCTGTTTTAAACCATCGGATGGAAGGTTCTGTCGCACTGGTAAATTGGCATTCCATCTGGGCTGCGGCTCCAATATCCGCAACGGCTATGGTCGGCTGGCGGGTGATGATGGGGAATGTGTATGTATCAAACGACCAGACCCAGCCGGTGATGGTATTGGGGTCATGGGGGCCGGAGGGCGTGCCGCCGACCAGGATGCTTTCATCGACGCGCCAGTAATAGACCTTGTCTCTGCTGAAGGAATAGAGGCCGTACGAGACCGGATCAGGGGTATCCGGCACGATGATGGGAGAAACCGAAGCAAAGTTGGGTTCGGTATGCGCGATGTAGAGATAATGCCTGATGATGGCCGGATTCGGATTGCCGCTGCTGTCTTTGCCTTTGTTCCAGTGAAGAACCAGCGAGGTCGGCAGTACCATCTTTTCACCATCGGCAGGATAGGGCTGGTTGGCTCTGTCTTCATAAACAGTGGAGATCACCAGGTTGTCCAGGAAGATGCCGGCGGCAGGGGTGCGTCCGCTGATGCCGATGTAGTTGGCATTGGTATGATCCCAGGTAAAGGATTGCGTGGTAACAAGCGTTCCATTGAAATAGACAACGGCTTTGACGGTGCTGCCGGCATTGAAATCGTCTGTCAGGAAATCCACCCGTATGGTCCCGGCGGCGGCCCCGACAGGGATCGTCTGAAGCAGATTGCCGTTGCTCCAGATGCGCAGGTTCTGGTCCAAGGCGATGTCCGCAAAAAAGTCGGAGACGCCGATGCCCTGGTTGGCCCGCGCGATGTTGGGCCGGAAGGGCGTGAGGGAATCGAAAGAATCCTTGGCAGCCATGGCTTCGTCTCGAGTATTGCCGACGCCGAAGCCGGCAAAGCGGTTGGGCTGGTCATCGGCACTGGTAATCGAAACAACAGTGAGCGAAACGGAAAAGCCGTCCGCCTCAAGAATTGCATTGTCGATGAAGTTGTGATCAAGGAAAAGACTGCTCATTCCAGGGCCCATAGCGATATTCAGCTGGTTAGAGAGAATCTGAATCGACGTGGCCAGCCCGGAGCCCTCCCACACTTCCTGATAAATCATCGGCGCCAGGGGACCGCTCATTCCTGCCGAAGAGGCATCAATGTCGGTGTTGTTGGGCCGGTCAAAGGTGTCGCTGAAAAGAACCTGAGCCGGGACAGCCGCCCAGACGGGGGCAGCCAGCAGCGACAGAATTAAGAAAAATTGGAGCATGGTTTTCATCTGATTTGACCTCCTGAATTGGTTTTTGATGTGTTTTTCTCCAAGAACATTTTTATTTTTTCAACGCTGTTTCATAAAGATTCCGAATATCTTTTTCAGAAAAGGCCCGGTCAAAAAAGGCGATTTCGCCAATGGCGCCGGAAAATCCCGGCTCGAGTTCTTTGAGGGTCTGTCCGAAAGACAGACGAAGATAGCGTTCGAGCGGAGTATCCTGCGGACGTTCCGATTGGGCACAGAGACGGCCGTTCAGGTACAGGCATTTTCGGCTGCCCTGGGCGTGTGTGACGGCAATCCAGTACCATTGGCCCGCCTGGAGCGGTTCTGGACTGCTGATGGCATTGACCTTGCGTGAATCGCCCTGACGATCGGGATAATAAGCCATGTGTTCGAGTTTTCCCTCTTCGCTGATTTTCAGGATGCGGTAATAGGTATTTTCCGGACCGTTGGATGTACTTTGAGCAGTCAGATGGGCCCAGATGAGCTGCGGTTCGATGGAATCCAGCCGCAGCCAGCAGGAGACAGTGTAGTCGCCGGAGCTGTTTTGGAAAATCGGCCAAACATTCAAAACCCGCACAGATTGGCCCGGCGTCATTCGCAGGGCAAAGGAACGGATACCCTGCTGAAGGAACGGGCCTTCGACAACTTCCTGATTCGGCGATAGATGAATCTGAAGCCCTGCTTTGCCGGTTATTTCGCAGAAAGTCTGAGGGAGTTTTTCTTTGAGGCGGAAATCAAGAATCGGCTGAAGTGCTTCTACGCAGGATTCAAACGCCGAGGGAAGCCGATAGATAAACTCCTCCGGTCTGGCCGGAATGGGGGTGAGGGTTTGTCCGGATGCCGAGGCGGCCTGAAAGGCCGTTAGGCGGAGATTTTTCTGAGAGGAACGAACATCCGAGCCAAGATGCATTTCGACGGTTCCTTCGAGGACATGCGCTTCAGTTTCGGCATACTGATCCATGGCAACGCCGAATTTGGTACCGTAATCAATGATGCAGGCCGAGGGGGTGCGGACTGTAAATCCGTGACCGCTGGGGGGGACTTCGGCGGTTAATTTCCCCTGAATCAGAAAGAGCTGGTTGTCGTTTTCGAGCCGAAACTCAGAGGGGCCTTCGAGCAGAACCAGAGAGCCGCGATCAGTGCGGATTCGGATGAGTCCTTGTTCGAGCCGGAGGATTTGCCGTCCGAGAATTTTTCCGGAGCCCTCGTTGTCCATTTCGTCGGCGAAAACGGCCTTGTAGGTTTCGAGGATTTGCCCGTACTGGGTGTCCCGCATCGGCATCCAGTGCGTGTAGAGAAACAGCAGCAGTGCGGCCGCCAGAGAGGCGAACATCGGCATCAGACTGCTTTTGCGAAAGACAGGGGGCTTTTTGGAGAGCGGCACCGGCGTCGGGGACGGCTGCGGTGCAGGTTCTTCTTCGATTTTGACGGCCGGGGAGCACTGTTCCATTTTGGCCAGGGAAAGCCATAGTTCCTGCCTGAGCGGGCCTTCCTCGGACTCTTCGGCCAGCTCCCATTTCAGCATATTGGGGGATTTCTCCAACTGGGCGCAGGTTTCAATCACTGCCAGATAGAGGGTTCGCGTGTCCGGCCGGTTCTGGAGCTGCTTTTCAAAGGCCTCAAAATCCTCCGGAGAGAGGGAGCCGTCCAGCATTCGCATGATGGTACGGCAGATTTCAAACTGTTCCCGTATCGATTCCATCAGGATTGCTCCGCCGAGATGTTCCGCTGAACACATTCGAACAGAAAATAATGCACTTTTGCGAGAGTTTTATAAACCAGTTCGATGGATTTGCCCCATTGGAGAGCGATTTGTTTAACGGGCAGGGCCTGATGATAGCGAAGATTCACGAGGAGCCGTTCTTTTTCGGATAATTTTTTCAGACAGTCTTTCAGCGCTTCTGCCCGCAGGGGTTTGGCGGACTGATTGGCTGCATACGTTTCCGAGAGAAGTTTGAGCGTTTCTGAGGAGAAACGCAAAGGACAGCGAGCGGTTTTTCTGCGATGTTCGAGAATGAGAAAATAGGCAATTTTGCAGCCCCAGGCAATAAAACTGGAGCCGAGTTTAAAATCTTCGAATTTGCGCCACATTAAAGAGGATGCCTCCTGGAAAATGTCTTCGGCATCGACGGAGTTGGGGACCATGGTGAGAATATAAGTATAAATCTCTGCCTGACTTTGGGCATAATATCGAAAAAAGATGTCTTCTTTTTGCAGATTTCTGTTTTCGTTTTCGCCAGCTGACATATTGGATTAGTTTCCTAAGGTTTAACCCTCAATTGTTTCAAATTCTTCCCTATATTATAACCGTTGGTTTTTTGTTTTTTTGTAAAAATAGGAAGATTAAAAGTGGATAGTTGTATTTTCCATAAAAAGGTGTATAATGTCTGAATACAAATAATATTTTTGGAAATAGAGTTCTGTAAGTTCTTTTTTTGTGGATAGTTATGCTGACAAGAACATATTTTTCCAAAAAACACCTTCCAATTTCCACGCCGAACTTCAAATAATAGAGGAAGGGGAGTAAAAATATCTGTCCATTAAGGATTTTGTGGATGCGGATGCTCCACAATAAAGCGCCAAATATAAAGAAAGGAACAAGTAAATGAAAAAAAGGTTTTCTGCACCGGTAAAAATTCGTGAGCACAAGGGTTTTACCCTGATTGAATTGCTGGTGGTGATCGCCATTATTTCCCTTTTGCTGGCTGTGCTGATTCCGGCGCTGAGCCGGGCCAAGATTTATGCCCAGCGCATGCAGTGTGCCAACAATCTCAAGCAGCAGGCCCTGGGAACACTGCTGTATGCCAGCGACAACGATAATTATGTTCCCTCCTCGCAGGGGCTGCCGTGGCTGTGGGATATGAGTTTTTGGGCTACCAACCAGCTGGCTCATTATGCCGGCTTTGATGACAACAAGACCTTTTTCTGCCCGGCCAATAAACTCAAGCAGTATGATGATGCCCGCGTCTGGCAATTCAGTCTGCTCAGCGGAACCTATCCAAACCCGGTTCCTCTTCGGGACGAAAGCAGGATGACAACGGATGATCTGAAGAGAAATTATCGGGTTCTCCCCTATATTTATATGTTTGATAAAATCAATTCGGATGGGACGTCTGCGTTGCCGGCCTACTTAATCAATCCTCGGGAACAGGCCAAGTGGATTCGCAAACTTTCCGACCTGACCAATGCCAGTGCCAAGATTATGACAACGGATGCTGTGATCAGCAACGGCACGCAGAGGCAGTCATGCAAGTTTGATGAACTTACCGAAGGAACGATTGATGATCTGAGCGGGGGAAACTTGCGGGACAGCACCAACCATTTTTCCCGCCAGCGGAACAACGCAGGGCTTTTGCCGGAAGGAGCCAATACGGCTTATGCGGATGGGCATGTGGACTGGCGGAGTTTCGCCCGGATGAATCCCCGGGTTGAGACATCCGGAATGTATTTCTGGTGGTAATCCGGCTGTTTTGCTTTGTGTGTGCAAGGAGATAGGTTTGAAGAAACGGACCGGCAAAGCGGACGCCGCAGATTTTGGAAACAAATTGCCTCGGATGGGAAGTGTTTCTAAATGAACACGAATGGCACTGAGCATGCTCGGTTTTTGCGGCTGTATGCAGGCATTCAGAACAAACTGTTTGCTTTTATCCTGTCCGTGGTTCACAACCGCAATGATGCCGAGGAACTGTTTCAGGAGACCAGTGTGATTTTGTGGGAGCGGTTTGATACCTATCAGGAGGGAAAACCCTTTTCGGCGTGGGCGTTGGGGATTGCCCGCAACAAACTGCTTGAATATCTGCGGGCCAACAAACGTTCGCGAAAACTCTTTTCGGATTCTGTTTACGAGCAGATTATTCGAGTCTCCGAAGGAGGGACGGATGATATTCCCCAGCGGGTCTCGGCGCTGAAATCCTGTCTGAAGTCTCTGAAGGATGTGGATCGGAAGCTGATTTCGTTTCGCTTTCACGAGAATATTCCGGTCAAACTGCTTTCGCAGCATACCGGCCGCTCGGCCGATTCGCTTTACAAAAGTTTATCGCGGATTCTTCACTCTTTGAGGTTGTGTATTGAACGCAAACTTGCCGGCGAGATGCTATGAATCAGGACACGCCAAAACCATATCAGAAATACGAACTCCTGCTGCGGCTGATTGAAGGGGACCTGAACGATGCAGGGCTGGCGGAGTTGGAACGCTGGTTCGGCCAGCCCGGTGCTGTCGAGGCCTATTGGGAGTTTGTCAAAAACTATACAGCTGTAAAAATCTGCGAAGAGTCCCGTCTGGAAACGGCAGACGGCCGCGACGGCTCGGACAATCTGTTAAGCGCCGATTTGTGGCAGGCCCTGGCAACCGATGAAAAGACGGCTCCGGAGATTCCGGTTCCGCGTCCTGTTCTGACAAGGGAACCTGAGGAGCCCAAGGCCGCGGTGCCGGCCTCTCCAAGACGGGTGAGCAGGTTGTCCATTTATACCCTGATTGTTTCGTCGGCGGCTATTGTCCTGCTGGTGGCCTATGCTCATTTGGTTTCGCTGAGGCGTGGCATTGAGGTGGCAACGCTGCAGGACAGCTGGCAGGCCAAGTGGGCGGACGCGGAAGGGACGATGAAATCGGGAAATCGGCTGGCGACCCATCGGACATTCTGTCTTCGAGGAGGGATTGCCGCCTTGAAGTTTGACAATAACGCGGCGGTTACAATAGAAGGGCCGGCTGAGTTTGAAATTGTTTCCGAAGACCGGATTAAACTGGGATACGGCCGTCTCTATTCGATTGTGCCGCAGGAGGCGCTGGGCTTTTCGGTTGTGACGCCGACGGCCACGGTGGTGGATTTGGGCACTCAGTTCGGTGTGCAGGTGGATTTTAACGGCACCACCGAACTTCACGTAAACAAGGGGCTCACCCGCCTGCTGGCAGGGGATAAGCAGCGGAAGGTCAGTCTGGAAGCCCAAGCCGGTTCAGCCTGGCGGGTTTCGAAGATGTCCTCGGAAGCAGCAGAGATTCCGTGCGAGGAGTCCCGGTTTGTCCGTCAGATTAATTCCAAAGCCAATGTCATCTGGCGCGGACAGAAGACCTTCAGTCTGGCCGATTTGGTCGGCGGAGGCAATGGATGGGGGACGGGGCTTGTGGAAACGGCTATCGATCCGCTCACGGGCAAGCGCGGGGGCTATCGGGGTGAAGACCGCCAGGGACCAGGGGAATACCGGACGCTGCCTTCGGAACGGTATATTGACGGGATTTTTGTGCCGGATGGGAGCAAGCCGCAGGTGGTCAGCAGCCAGGGCCATCTCTTCCGGGAATGTCCGCCGACCAACAACATTTTCTATGTTGAAGTTGTCAACGGCTCTGCCCGGGAAGTGCCGCTGTCGCTGGATGGAGTTGCGACCTGTCTGCTGGGCGGCCGTCCGTTCGGAACGCCGGAGTATCCTGCTATTTTTATGCATGCTAATCTTGGAATTACCTTTGACTTGCAGGCAATCCGGCAGGATTTGCCGCAGGGACTTCATATTCGCCGGTTTACGAGCGATGTCGGCATCGGCTCGGACATTCGAAGGACTCCCAACGCGGAAATATGGGTGCTGGTGGATGGAGAAGTACGGTTCCGAACGCGGCTTCAGGATGCCTCCAACGTGGTTCCGATACAAGTCGCCCTTTCGGAAACAGACCGTTTCCTGACGTTGGTTTCGACCGATGGAGGAGATGAGGACCATCCCGAACAGCCGGGAGCACGGGCTACGGATTCGGACTGGTGTGTTTTTGGAGAGCCAAAACTGGAATTCTAAGGGGGCAGGGAAAAGCCCGCTTGGCAGATAAGTTTGTGAGGTGTGTGTGACGGAAGCAGGGAGGATGGAGAAAAGAGAAAATTTTTTTGTGGAGGAAAGTAGCGATGAAAAGCAAAGTTGGAATTGGGTTGATGATGTTGTTTGTGTTTGCAGCAGGGTTGTCGGCACAGGCCTCTACCGTTGCGTATTGGCGGTTCGAGGAAGGGCCGGCGGGAGCTCCGGTTTCCCATGGCGGTATGCCGGCCGGCGTCTATTATGAGGGAACGGCAGACAGTTCCGGCAATGGCTATGGGCTGTCGGTATGGGCGGAAGGATGGGCTGGATATGCCTATCGAAGTGAAGTTGGGATTTCGCCTATTCCTCAAACCGGCCAGGTGAATCAGTTTTCGGTAAAAAATACCGGCGGCTATCCGGCAATGTTTACCAGCTCCGAAGATGCGATTCGGTATATCACCCCTTCGGCTTTTACGATTGAAGCCACTTTCAAACTCGAAAACGGCGGCCATCGAACGATGGTAGGGCGGGACAGCTACGGGACGAACACCGCCGGAGCGAAGACGGAAGCGGCACTGGCGGCACTGTATTTTCAGGCGATTCCGAACAATGCGCTGGCGATTAAGTTCTGTGATGTGTCAGGGTATTGGCACGAGGCCATCTCAGCCGAGAATATCTTTACGGGATTTGATTATCCGACGAATCCTGAGGGTGTAGGTGTACCCTGGTACAGCATGGCGGCGGTCAGCGACGGCTCGACTCTTTCGCTGTATCTGCTCGAAATCGGTTCCGAGGCCGGCTGGCAGCTGATTGCCCAGACGGACATGACCGCCAGCGGCAGCCCGAACACAGCGCTGACGGCGGGAGCCGGAGACGGCGGCGATTGGGATGCTGGCAATTGGTCTGTTGGACGCGGCCTTTACAATGGAGGCCATGTGGACCGGGCTTACGGGTTCCTCGATGAAATTTGGATTTCGGATTCGGCATTGTCCGTGGGTGAATTTCTGATTCCGGAACCGGCCAGTCTGCTGATTGCGGCTTTGGGTTCTGTATGTCTCGGATTGCGAAGGAAGAGTCACTAATCCGAAGGAAAACTCATTATTTTATTATTCATTTAGGAGAGAGATATGAAAAAAGGTATTGTCATTGCGGCAGTTTTGTGTCTGGTGAGTATGCCGGCTCTGGCGAACACGGTTGCCTATTGGCGGTTTGAAGGAGGCACCCCCGGCAGCCCCGTAGTGCATACGGGGAATAATGGGGTTTATTATCCCGATATTCCGGATGTCTCCGGCAACGGCAACCATCTGAGTGTTTGGCAGACAGGAGACGGCGGCGGCTACAATTATCGTTCGGAGGTAGGGACCACCAGGATTCGGCTGACCGGCGAGTCCAACCAGCGGAGTGTCAAAAACGCCGGCGGCGGCCCTGCGATGTGGTGTTCGGCAGATGGGCTTCAGTATCTCAGCCCGGCGGCCTTTACTGTGGAAGTGATAGTCAAACTGGAAAACGGCGGCTATCGGACGATTGTAGGCCGGGACAGCAGGGGGACGAACACCGCGGGAGAAGGTCCGAATGGGGATCTGGCGGCGCTGTATCTTCAGGCGATTCCGAACAATGGCCTGGCGTTTAAGTTCTGTGATGTATCGGGGTACTGGCACCAGGCGATCTCGGAGGAGCACGTTTTTACGGGATTTGATTTTCCAACGAATCCGAACGGGGTTGACGTTCCGTGGTATGCGATAGCAGGGGTCAGTGACGGCCGGACGCTTTCGCTGTATCTGATGGAACTTGGGGTAGATTCGAAGTATCGTCTGATTGCACAGAAAGACTTGACTGCCAGCGGCAGCCCGAACACGGCATTGACGGTGGGAGCCGGAGACGGCGGCGATTGGGATGCAGGCGACTGGTCGGTGGGACGGGGACTATATAACGGCGGTCATGCGGACCGGGCCTACGGCTATATCGACGAGGTGCGAATTTCGGATTGTGCTCTGACCTCGGATTCTCTTTTGATGGGCTCTGCTGCCTATGATTCCTCTGTGGAACTGACGTCTGATTTGGTGAACAAAGTGGTTCATGCAACCTTCAAATGGAAAGCACCGCGGGACCCGGATTTGGATTCGACCTATCAAGTCAATCCGGCTGTGACCAATCAGCATATCTTTATCGGCGAGATGGGCTCTGAAGATCCGAATCTGTATTATGTGGGTTCCACAAACGAGGATCCCGGCGATAATCCGGATTGTTCCTATCAGACTGCCTTGGAATTTGATAAGGTATATCGATGGGCGGTAGTGGCTGTTGTGGAAGGTTGTGAGCAGACCTTTGTACCGGGCGCCAGTTCGCTGGAGAATGTGGACCCGAATAATTCAATCGGCGGAATCTGGACGTTTGAGTCGATTTATACTGCGCCTGAGATTGCGAAGAGTCCCGTAGGAGCTCTGGTGGATGCCGGCGGAACAGCAGTTTTTGAAGTCGAAGATATCAGCATCAGCCCGGCGGTGTACACCTGGTATAAGTCCCAGGATCGGTCCAATTCGACACCGGATGATGATGTTCAGGTCAGTTCCGGCAGCCCAACGCTTATGCTGACCAATGTCTCTGCGGACGATGAAGGATTTTACTATTGTGTAGTCGGCAACGACAGTCCATTTAAGGTCACCTCGGCCCCTGCCTTTTTGGAGATTAAGCGGCTGATGGCCTGGTATGCTTTTGAAAACAATCTGAATGATTCGGCCAACGGCTATCATGGCACGCCGATCAAGTCTGATCCGAATCTGCCCTTTACCTTTGCATCTGGAATTCAGGGGCAGTCCATTCAGCTGAACGGCATTGATGAAGCGGTCGAAATCCCTCGCACTATTCAGAACGGCATGACCATTGAACTGTGGGTGAAGACCAACATCGTCGGCGGAGTCGGAAACGGCTGGTTTGACGGCATCGGTCTGGTTGATGGAGAGATTGCCAGCTATAACCACAACGATTTCGGCACTGCTCTGCGGGGCAGCGTCTTCAGCTTTGGCGTCGGCAATATCGATGGTTCCTATGCAACGGCGCAGTCCGCAAGCATCATTAATGACAATCAGTGGCATTACTGCGTTGCGACAAGAGATTACCTGACCGGTGAAATCCGCGTCTATGTGGACGGTGCTCTGGAGGGCTCTGCCATAGCCCCGCTGGGCACGAAGGATGAGCCGCAGGTGCTTCGAATCGGCTCGCTGCAGACGAATCTGCACTTCTTTGCCGGTCAGATTGATGAGGTCAAGTTATACAATTATCCGCTGTCGGAGTATCAGGTTGCGGAAATTTATCACGCCGTTACCGGCGAATCGGTTTGTGTGTCCTCCGCTCGGCCTGATTCAAAGTATGACCTGAACGGCGACTGCCGAGTGAATCTGGGTGATGTGGCGGAATTGGCTGTCAATTGGCTCAATTGCGGATTGTATCCGGATTGTTTGTAATTAGTGTTGATTAAACGGATTCTGTAGTCAAGGGAGAAGCGGATGGAGGGGAAGGCCTTCATCTGCTTCTCCTGTTGTAAATAATGTTTTTCAAAAACTGGGGGGTGTCGAGGATGAACTTTCCCTGCGGACTTGGGCGGCTGGGAGAACAGAGCCGCTTGAGGAAGAAAGGTTCGAGACCCTCGGACAGCAAGCGTTTGAATGGGAGAATCATTATGCATCGAAGACAGAGAGCAAACCTGTGGATTGGACTGCTTTGGTTTGGAATGGTTTTCGGGGGCGGCTTGCAGGCGGCGGTCTCTTATACCAATCCGATTATTCCTGAAATCGGGCCGGCTGACCCGACCGTAATCTATTATGAAGGTCTTTATTATCTCTATCCCACCGGCGACAACACAAGTTATCATGTCTATATTTCCCATGATTTGGTTCATTGGCGCAAGGGGCCGAAGGTGTTTGAACCAGGCGGGATCAATGTCTGGGCGCCGGATGTCTTCTACCATCCGGACGACGGCAAGTTTTATCTGTATTATACCCAGGATTTCAAGATTGGCGTGGCTGTTGCGGAGCATCCGGAAGGGCCTTTTGTGAACCAGGGCATTTTGCTGAATGGGTTTATTGATGCTCATTTGTTTAAGGATGATAATGGCAGTTTTTATCTGTATTTCACGGATATTGGGCATATTTATGTTCAGCCGATGTCCAGCCCCACTCAGCTGGCCGGAACCCGGCAGGTGATTCTCTATCCGTCGCAATCGTGGGAAATGCAGTGGGGCCAGGTGACCGAAGGGCCCTGGATGATTAAGCATAACGGAGTTTACTATTTGCTCTATTCCGGCAGCGGGGCGGATTCGCCCTATTATGCGGTCGGCTACGCCACGGCTTCCAGTCCGATGGGGCCTTTCACCAAGTATGCCGGCAATCCTATTGTCGCCAGCGGCAATGGGGTGTACGGACCCGGTCATGGGGCTGTTATTCGAGATGCAAGAGGCAATTTATGGCATCTGTATCATCAAAAGGAAGGTACCGATATTGACTGGAGACGTTTTATTTGCCTGGACCCAATGTGGTTTGATGGGCAGGGGGTTCTCCATGGCGCGGCTACACGAGGAACTCCTCAGCCGGCTCCGGCCGTGCAGGAGCACGCCGGTGCAGCCGCTTATTGGCGTTTCGAAGAAGGCACCCCCGGCAGTGCCGTCGTACATACGGGGCCGAACGGTGTATATTATCCCGACATTCCGGATGTCTCCGGCAGCGGCAACCATCTGAGTGTTTGGCAGACGGGAGGCGGCGGGGGGTATAATTACCGTTCTGAAGTAGGGACTGCCAGGATTCCGCTGACCGGTGCCGTCAATCAGTTGAGCGTAAAGAACAGCGGCGGCGGGCCTGCGATGTGGTGTTCAGCGGATGGGCTTCAGGAACTCAGCCCGGCGGCCTTTACGGTGGAGGCGATAGTCAAACTGGAAAACGGCGGCTATCGAACGATTATAGGCCGGGACAGTTATGGAACCAACACAGCAGGAGACAATCCGAATGCGGCCCTGTCAGCGCTGTATCTTCAGGCGATTCCGAACAATGGGCTGGCGTTTAAGTTCTGTGATGTATCGGGGTACTGGCATCAGGCGGTCTCGGAGGAGAACATTTTTACGGGATTTGATTTTTCGTCGAATCCGGATGGGGCTGGCGTTCCGTGGTATGCGATAGCGGGAGTCAGTGACGGGCGGACGCTCTCGCTGTATCTGATGGAACTTGGAGCAGATACGGCGTATCGTCTGATTGCACAAACAGACTTAACGGCCGGCGGCAGCCCCGACACGGCATTGACGGCGGGGGCCGGAGACGGCAGCGATTGGGATGCAGGCGACTGGTCGGTTGGGCGGGGCCTGTATGACGGCGGTCATACAGATCGGGCCTATGGCTATATCGACGAGGTGAAAATCAGCCGGACAGCCCTGGAGCCGTCGGATTTTCTGTGCAGTGCTCAAATGCCCGGCGTCGCGGCCTATTGGCGATTTGAGGAGGGGCCGGCGGATGCGCGGGTTCCCCATGGCGGTCTTGCGAACGGCCGGTTTTATCCGGCAATTTTAGACTGTTCCGGAAACGGCAATCATTTGTCGGCCTGGTCGGATACCTTTGCCGGCCATATTTATCGAACAGACGTGCCGGCGGAGGTTGTCCCGCAGATTCAGGAACAAAACCTCTTCAGTCTTCAGAATGAAGATTCTTTTCCCGGTCTTTTTACGGATTCAGCGGAGGCCTCCAGTGTTGTGATTGATATCGAGAAGTGGACACCGTTTGCGTTTACGATAGAAGCATCGTTTAAGCCGAGCGGCAGCGGATATCGAACCCTGGTCGGACGCGACGGCATGGGGGTGGCTTCCAATGACAGCGACTTAGCGGCCTTGTATTTTCAGATTCTGCCCGATGACAGTGTGGCGATCAAGTTTGCAGATGTGTCGGGATACTGGCACGAGGCGGTTTCGGCGCCGGCCTTGATTCGTTATGACGGAAACGGCCGCTGGTATCATATAGCGGCGGTTTGCGATGGCGATTGGCTGCGGCTGTATTTGAACGAACCAGAGTCAAAATTGGGCTATCAGCTGGCTGCGCAAACGCAGATTTCCGCATCCGGCAGTCCTGATACGCGGCTGGCGGCGGACAGTTCAACGGGTACGGACTGGCACGGCGGCGGATGGTCGGTAGCCCGCGGATTGCATAAGGGACGTCATACAGACCGGTTTTACGGGCATATCGATGAAGTCCGCATCAGCAGCCGGGCCCTGGACGTAAGCGAGTTTTTGTTTTATGAGGTTCTTTATGCGGGCATTCTTGCTGAGCCGACCGATTTAGCCGTCGCAGAAGACAATGGAGAAGGCGACTTATACTTCACTCTGAAGAATCCGCCCGCCGGTGCTGTGACGATTCATATCGCAGAAGAGCAGCAGCGAGGCCAGATTCTGCTGGAGCCGACAGTTTTGACATTCACGCCGGCTGACTGGAATGTGCCGCAGGTGGTGCATATTACGGCTGTGGATGATGACGAATTGGAAAACGACGTCCAGCAGATTGCTCTGGCCGTGACGGTTGAAAGTGCGGAAGATCCGGCCTATGATGGTCTGAACGTTGAGCCGGTTTTTGTGATGGTGCTGGATGATGAGTGCGGTGCGTGGGGATATGCGGATTCTGATTTTACTCTTGACTGCGTGATTGATATGGACGATTTGGTTTTTCTGGCGGAAGAATGGCTCGAGTGCACGCTGCCCTCCCAAAGCGGATGCAGTGATCGAAGCGGACGATAAACCTGACTGCCAATAACAAGAAGAAAGGATGTGCTATGAAAGGATTTTCAATTGAACGGCTGTTGATTGTTGGTTTGATGGTTGGACTGGGAACGGAGTTGTTCGGCTGGTCTCTTCAGCAGGCCCCGCTGATGACTCCGTGGGCAGAGAAGGTGAATCCGGCGGCGCCGCTGCCGGAGTACCCGCGTCCGCAGATGGTACGCTCGGACTGGCTGAACCTGAACGGGCTCTGGCAATATCAGCCGGGCTCGGCGGGAGAGTCCGTTCCTGCAGGGCAGACGCTTTCCGGCGAGATTCTGGTTCCGTTTCCGGTGGAATCCGCCATCTCCGGTGTGATGCAGCATTCGGAGCGTTTGTGGTACCGGCGCACGTTTGAGGTGCCGGCCGCCTGGCAGGGACGAAGGATTCTCCTGCACTTTGACGCTGTGGACTGGGAGTCCGAGGTGTATGTGAACGGCACCAGTGTTGGTGTGCACAAAGGGGGCTATGATCCCTTTTCGTATGATATTACTTCTTATTTGAAGTCGAGCGGCCCGCAGGAGTTGATTGTTCGGGTGTATGACCCGACGAACAGCCAGGCCATTGCCTGCGGCAAGCAGGATTTGAATCCGAGCGGCATCTGGTACACGGCTGTTACAGGCATCTGGCAGACGGTGTGGCTGGAGCCGGTGCCGGAGGCGCACATGGAAAAGATTCGGATTACGCCGGATGTGGATAATCAGCTTGTCCGCATTCAGGGACTGGTTTCTGGGTCCTCGCAGGGTCTGACTGTCGAAGCGATTGCCTATGCGGGAACGGAGCCGGCCGGCCAGGTCAGCGGAGCGGCGGGCGAGGAACTGAAGCTGCGGTTGCGCAATCCCCGGCTGTGGTCGCCGGATGACCCTTATCTTTATGATTTGAAGGTTCGCGTCAAACGGGGTGCTGAGGTTCTCGACGAAGTTCAGAGTTATTTTGGGATGCGCAAGATTGCAATCGGAAAAGTCAACGGAGTTCAGCGGCTTCTGCTGAATGGCAAGTTTGTCTTTCAAATCGGCCCGCTTGACCAGGGATGGTGGCCGGATGGGCTTTATACGGCTCCGACCGATGAGGCCCTCAAGTGGGATTTGGATATGATGAAGACCTTCGGCTTTAACATGGTGCGAAAGCACGTGAAAATTGAGCCGGCCCGCTGGTATTACTGGGCGGATCGCCTGGGACTGCTGGTCTGGCAGGATATGCCGAGTATGCGAATGGATTCTTCCGCCGAACAGCGGACTCAGTTTGAGTGGGAACTGGAGCAGATGGTTGACGAACTGGGCAATCACCCCTCGATTATTCTGTGGGTTGTCTTCAATGAAGGGTGGGGCCAGTATGACACCGTTCGGCTGACCCAGAAAGTGATGGCGCAGGATCCGTCGCGTCTGGTTTCCTGTGCAAGCGGCTGGACGGATTATCCGGTCGGCCATCTGATTGACAAGCACAGTTATCCGGCGCCCGGCGGAGTTGCTCCGACGGACACGCGCGCCAGTGTGTGCGGCGAATTCGGCGGGATCGGAATGCGTGTTCCGGGCCACATGTGGAATCCCAATTCGTGGGGCTATACAATGGTCAGCACGGGAGAAGAACTGGCTCAGCTTTATGATGCTTATCTTCAGCAGCTGGCCGGCTTGCGCGATGAGGTGGGCTTGAGTGCCGGTGTTTATACTCAGATTACCGATGTCGAAGTGGAAATCAACGGCTTGATTACCTATGACCGCAAGGTTGTGAAGGCGGATGCAGCCGCCATTCGCCGCTCGAATGCGATGAATCGTTCGTTTGAAAGTATAGTTCCGACCTCGGAAGGAACGGCCCAGACCTGGCGTTATACGACCAGTCAGCCGTCATCGGAATGGATGGATAATGGCTTTGATGATTCCGGCTGGGCCGAAGGTCCGGGCGGATTTGGGACGTCCGGGACGCCGGGCGCTGTGGTGGGAACTGTCTGGAATACCTCGGATATCTGGCTCCGAAGGACCTTTGTCCTGCCGCCGCTGAGCGAGCAGCAGCGGGACAATCTGGTTCTTCGCATTCACCATGATGAGGATGCGCAGGTATATCTGAACGGTGTGCCGGCAGTTTCGGTGAGCAATTATACCACCAGTTATGTTTATATTCCCATGTCGGCGGCGGCACGTTCCGCCCTCAAGCCGGGCCAAAGCAATC
This sequence comes from uncultured Phycisphaerales bacterium, assembly GCA_937868095.1. Classification (GTDB taxonomy): domain Bacteria; phylum Planctomycetota; class Phycisphaerae; order Sedimentisphaerales; family Anaerohalosphaeraceae; genus JAHDQI01. Next base: position 151,202 of record CALMLO010000028.1, read on the forward strand.
TGATGGCTGTCCATTGTCATCAGGCGACCGGCGGACAGTTTATTGATGTGGGAATCGCTCTGGAAACAGTTCAGACGGCGGATGAATGCGGCTCGTGGGGCTACCCGTATGCAGACCTGAATTGGGACTGCCGGGTCGATTTTGGCGATTTGGCGATGCTGGCGTCTGACTGGTCTGGAATGCTGTAGAAAAACGATTGATTTTATGACGGATTAGAGCAAATCAGCAAACAGCAACTGTAGGGAGACAAGAATGGTTTGGAAGAACACTGAAAAGCGAAAAGGAGTCGGGCTCTTCAGGATTACGGGGCTGTTGTGGGCAGCCGCTGTATTGGGACTTTGTCTGGCGGCTGCGTCCTCCGCGGCGGAGAAGATGACACCTTTGCGTCCGCCGTCTGTGCCGCTGGTGGCCTGCGACCCTTATTTCAGCGTCTGGTCGGCTTCGGATACGCTTTATGGGGAGCACACCCGGCATTGGACCGGAAAGCCCTATCCGCTTACCTCGCTGATTCGGATTGACGGAAAGACCTATCGTCTGATGGGCGGGCAGCCGGCCGATTTGCCTGTGCTGACGCAGACAGGCCTTCGGGTGTTTCCGACCCGCACGTTGTACACCTTTGAGAGTCCGCAGGTTCGTGTGGAGATGTGCTTCCTGCAGGCGGCTCTGCCGGAGGATATTGATTTGCTCAGCCGTCCTGTTGTGTATGTTGTTTGGACCTGCACGGCGACGGATAACCAGCCCCATCAGGTTTCGGTGTATTTGGATGCAGGGATGGAATTGGTGGTCGATGAACCGGCTCAGGAAGTAGTTTGGTCGGTGCCGTCTGTGCAGGGACTGAAGGTTCTTAAGGCCGGCTCCAGGGAGCAGAATGTGCTGGGCCGCAAGGGAGACGATGTGCGGATTGACTGGGGCTATTTGTATATAGCGGCTTCCGACCAGCCGTCCGTTCATTCTGTGATTGCCTCGGCCGAAGACTGCCGGGGAATGTTTGCGGCCAGGGGAGTGCTGCCGACGGCGATGGATGAGCAGATGCCGCGGGCCGTACGCGATGGGGCTCCTGTGATGGCGATGCAGATTGACCTGGGTTCCGTTCGTTCTCAAAATCCCCAAAGCGGCCGCCTGATGCTGGCTTATGATGATATTGTTTCGATTCTGTATTTCGGCCGCAAACTGCCGGCCTATTGGAAGCGAAACGGCAAAACGATTGAGCATCTTCTGACGGAATCGCAGGAGCAGTATGACCAAATCGCCCGCCGATGCGAGCAGTTCGATGCGGCCTTGATTGAGGATTTGTACCAGGCCGGCGGAGCCGACTATGCGGCGATTGCGTCCTTGGCTTATCGCCAGGCCTTTGGAGCGAACAAGATTACCGCTGACAGCAAAGGAATGCCCCTGATGTTCAGCAAAGAGTGCTTCAGCAACGGCTGCATGGCAACGGTGGATATTTCTTATCCTTTTGCTCCTCAGGTGCTTCTGCTGAATCCGACGCTGGCAAAGGCCTCGTTTGTGCCGATTCTTGAATACGGCCGTTCCGAACGATGGAAATTCCCGTTTGCCCCGCATGATATCGGAACCTATCCGCATGCGTCGGGACAGGCGTACGGCGGCGGCGAACGCTCCGAAGAAAATCAGATGCCGGTCGAAGAGTGCGGCAATATGATTCTTCTCTCAGCGGCTGTGACGGAAGCGGAAGGCGATATCGACTTTGCCCGTCAATATTGGGATATCCTCAGCCGCTGGGCTGAGTACCTGAAAGCCAAAGGGCTGGACCCGGAAAACCAGCTCTGTACGGATGATTTTGCGGGCCATCTGGCACACAATGTCAATCTGTCTGCGAAGGCCGTCACCGCGCTGGGGGCCTATGCCAAACTGGCCGACCAGATGGGCCGGAAAGACACGGCGGCCTTGTATCGGCAAACGGCGGAGGAATATGTTCGCCAGTGGATGCAGATGGCTGACGACGGCGATCATTACCGGCTGGCATTTGACAAGCCCGGCACCTGGAGCCAGAAATACAATCTGATTTGGGACCGTGTGCTGAAATTGAATTTATTCCCCTCGTCCGTAGTCGAAAAAGAAATGGCATTTTACCACAGGGTTCAGAACACCTACGGTCTGCCGCTGGACAGTCGAAGCCAATATACCAAACTGGACTGGATTACCTGGACGGCCTGTCTGACCGGCAGACAGGATGATTTTGAAGCCCTGGTCGCCCCGATTGTTCGGTTTCTCAATGAGACGCCGGACCGGGTGCCGATGTCGGACTGGTACTGGACGCATAATGCCAGGCAGCGGGGCTTTCAGGCCCGGCCTGTAGTCGGCGGGGTCTTTATTCGTCTGATGACTCAGCCGCAGGTCTGGACAAAGTGGGTCAGCCGTGCTCCGGCGGTTCGGGGCACCTGGGCGCCGCTGCCCAAACCGCCCATCATCAAGGAGATTGTGCCGACTTCTTTAGATACCCCGCAACTGTGGTACTATACTTTTGAAAAACCGTCTGCCGATTGGATGCAGGTGCGTTTTGATGCGGCCGGCGCCGGCTGGAAAAGAGGAGGCGGAGGATTCGGCATGCCCCAGACGCCGGGTGCGCGGATCGGAACACGCTGGAATACAGCGGATATCTGGATGCGGCGGACGTTTCAACTGGAGCAAATTCCCCCTGACGAACTGCATCTGCTGATTCATCATGACGAGGATGCCGAAGTTTATATCAACGGCGTATTGGCGGCCCGGCTCCGCGGCTATACCGCTTCGTATGAGCCGGTCCCGCTGTCGGAGGAAGCACGCCGCGCCCTGCGGAAAGGCCCCAATAGTCTGGCTGTTCACTGTCATCAAACCACCGGCGGTCAGTACATCGATGTCGGTTTGGCAACGGTGAAGGAACAGAATTAACTCTGCAGAAACGGAGATAGGCCATGAGCGGTAAGGATATCGCAGTCTGGTTGGCAGCCGCTGTCTTTGGGGGTTGCCTGGGATGGGCTGCTGTCGGAGAAGAATCGGTGCAAATGGTTGAGCGGCCGGATATTTCAAAAACCAATCCTCACTACATCGGCAGCCGTGCTCCGCTCCAGCCGGTTTTCTTTCTGGAACTGCCGGCCGGCTCAATTGAACCCAGGGGCTGGCTGCGGGAGTTTCTGTGCCGCCAGCGGGATGGAATGACCGGACACCTGGGGCAAATCAGTGCCTGGCTTCAGAAAAACGACAACGCCTGGCTCAGCCCCGACGGCAAAGGAAAATGGGGCTGGGAAGAGGTGCCTTACTGGCTGAGAGGATACCAGGAACTGGCGTACCTGCTTCAGGAGCCGGCAATGATGGAAGAGGTGCGGTTCTGGATGGAAGGAGTGCTGAAGAGCCAGCGGCAAAATGGGGATTTCGGCCCGGACCAGCGCTTTGAGGACGGCTCCCGCGACTACTGGGGCAATATGATTATGCTTTTCTGTCTCCAGTCCTATTATGAGCACACCGGGGAACAGCGGGTGCTGGAACTGATGCGCCGCTATTTTCAGTACCAGTTAAAGGTTCCCGAGAAACAGTTTTTAACCGGCTACTGGCAGCGGATGCGGGGCGGAGAAAATCTTTTTAGTGTGTACTGGCTGTACAATCGGACGGCTGAACCCTGGCTGCTTGAACTGGCGAAGAAAATTCATCGCTGCACGGCCGACTGGCGGATGGAAAACGATTTGCCCAACTGGCACAATGTGAACATCGCCCAGGGCTTTCGGGAGCCGGCTGTTTATTATCTGCTCAGCGGAAGCCCGAAAGATTTGGAGTTTGCTTACAAGAATTTTTGGGAGGTGCGAAACCGGTACGGCCAGGTGCCCGGAGGGATGTTCGGGGGCGATGAGAACTGCCGGCCCGGCTATGATGACCCCCGCCAGTGCATCGAGACCTGCGGGATTGTGGAGCAGATGTTTTCGGATGAGATGATGATGCGCATTTCGGGGGATCCTTTCTGGGCGGATCACTGTGAAGAGGCGGCACTGAATATGTATCCGGCGGCGGTGATGCCGGATTTCCGGGCGTTGCGGTATCTGACAGCCCCGAACCTGGCCGTCAGCGACCGTTTGGACCATCACCCGGGAGTGGACAACAGCGGGCCGTTTCTGGTGATGAATCCGCTCAGCCACCGCTGCTGTCAGCATAATCATTCTCACGGCTGGCCCAATTATGCCCGAAGTCTTTGGTATGCCTCGCCGGACGGCGGGGCCTGTGCGGCTCTGTATGCGGCCTGCCGTGTGCGTCTGCGGGTTGCCGACGGCACAGAGGTATCGATTGACGAGGATACTCGCTATCCGTTTGAAGAAGAGATTCGGCTGGTTGTGGGGGTTCCTAAGCCGACGGCTTTTCCGCTGTATCTTCGGGTGCCGGCCTGGTGTCAGGACGCCTCGCTGCATCTGAACGGTCAGCCAATCCGTTTCCAGCCCCGTCCGGGCGGCGGTTATATCCGCCTCGAACGCACCTGGCAGGATAAGGACCGCCTGACGCTTACACTTCCTATGCGTCTGCGTGTTCATCGCTGGACGGCCAATCATAACAGCGCCACGGTCTATTACGGGCCGCTGGCATTTTCCCTCAAGATTCAGGAACGATATGTCCGCGCGGATAGCGCCGAAACGGCGCTGGGGGATTCAAAGTGGCAGGAGAGTTTGGATCGAACACAATGGCCTGCGTATGAAATTTTCCCCGATTCGCCTTGGAATTACGGGCTGGTGCTGGAGGAAGATGCGCCGGAGAGTGGCTTTGAACTGCTGCGAAAGCCGTGGCCTGCCGATAATTTCCCCTTCACCCTTGCCTCCGTGCCGCTGGAACTGAAGACCAAAGCCAGAAAGATTGCTCACTGGACGCTGGATCGATTCGGACTTTGTGCACCGCTGCAGGATAGTCCGGTTCGCTCCGCCGAGCCGACAGAGACGGTAACCCTCGTGCCGATGGGGGCTGCCCGACTTCGCATTTCCGCATTTCCGGTTATCGGCGACGGTCCGCAGGCCAAAGAATGGGAGCCGGAGAAACTGCCCAAGCCCCCGCTGTATGCGGCCCGTGCTTCCCATGTGCATGATGATTTGTCGGCACTCTGTGACCAGATGATTCCCAGCGGCTCCGGGGATTTAACGATTCCCCGCTTTACCTGGTGGGATCATTGCGGCACTGTCGAATGGGTGCAGTATGAGTTCCCCTCGCCGAAGGAAATCCGCAAGGTTGAGGTTTACTGGTTTGATGATACCGGCGTAGGACGCTGCCGAGTTCCCGCTTCCTGGCGGCTGCTGTACAAAACCCCTTCCGGCTGGAAACCCGTTCCCTATTCCGGCACCTATCCGGTTGTTCGCGATGGCTGGAGTTCTGTTGAGTTTGCACCCATTCAAACGGCGGCCTTGCGTCTGGAAGTCCGCCTGCAGGACGGCTTTTCCGGCGGCATTCTCGAATGGAAGATTGATTGAAGGGCTGCCGAACTGCAAAAGGATTTGCCGAAATGACTGTCAGGAGAACAAAAGAGCCCGTCAAACGCTGGAGAGGATTCCTGCTCTTGGTCTGTTTTCTGGGACCGGCTTCGGCGTTCGGTCAGCAGACGGAAGCACAGAATCCCTTTGCTCAGTGGGGACGGGAGACGCTGGCGGCGATTGAGCGGGATTTTCGAATGCCGGCAGGGGGCGGCTATTATGAAGATCACCGCAGAAAAAATGCGGCGTTTGCCTGGGGACATGCCATTCTTCTGCAGGCCTATGCCAAAGCAGCCCAGCTCGACCCCTCTTACCGGCAGCCGCTGGCAAATCTGGTTGAGTTTCTCCAGTCATACTGGGTGATGGAAAACGGCCTGGGCGGATATGATTGTCTGCCTTCGCCGCGGGAACACATTGAACGATATTATGATGACAATGCCTGGCTGGCGATGGGGCTGATGGATGCCTATGTCGCCTGCGGCAGGCCGGACTATCTCGAACAGGCAGGGGCCGCCCTCAATTTTTGCTTGAGCGGTCTTGATAAAGAAGGCGGCATCTGGTGGCGTCAAACAAGTCCTGTCGAACCGGCCGGCACGAAAAACACTTGTTCTACAGCGCCAACGGCGTATGCATGCCTGCGGTATTATGAACTGACCGGCAAAGAGTCCTTTCTGAAAACCGCACAAGCCCTTTTGGAGTGGCTGGAGAAAACGCTCGAGGACGAGGACGGTTTGTTTTTTGACAGTATCGGTCGGGATGGGCGGCTTCATCGCCGAAAATGGTCTTACAATTCGGCGATGCCGCTTCGCTGCCGCGTGCTTTTGTATCGCCTCACCGGCCGGAAAGATTATCTGGACAAGGCGCTTCGGCTTGCAGAGGCCTGCCGCAGCCGCTGGTTTGATGAATCTTCCGGGGCTATCCGCTGTGAGTCGATGTTTGCATTTACGCTGGTTGAGGCGTGGGTTGAACTGTCGGCCGCTTCCGGCCGGCCCCAGTGGCTTCAGAGGGCCCAAAAAGCAATGCACTATGTTCATCAGAATGTCCGGGACAGCCAGGGACGCTACGCCAAACGCTGGGATTATGTCTGTCGGGAGACGCTGGAACGATGGAATCTTCTTTATCCGGCGGCTGCAGCGAGGGCATATTGGGTTCTTGCGGACGCTTCTCAAAATCAAAACAATCTTGACAGGTAGGGAGTATGCGATGACACGCAGCAGAAAAATGAATGGAATGTTCGGAGCAGTCCTGCTGGGGATGGCGGGATTCGTTTTGGCGGCCGGCAAACAACCGGCTGAATGGGTCAATCCGCTGGTGGGGACGGATTCTTCCTTTGACTTTTCGACCGGCAATACCTATCCGGCCCTCGGCGTGCCCTGGGGGATGAACTTTTGGACGCCGCAGACAAACAAGATGGGCAACGGCTGGATTTATCAGTATGATGCCCGTAAGATTTGCGGATTCCGCCAGACGCACCAGCCAAGCCCATGGATTAACGATTACGGCGCGTTTTCACTGATGCCCGTGGAGGGACAGGCCGTTTTTGATGAGGAAAAACGGGCCTCGTGGTTTTCCCATAAGACCGAAATATCCAAGCCCTATTATTACCGCGTGTATCTGGGCGACTCTGATACAACCGTGGAGATGACGGCCCTTCAGCGGGCGGTTCAGTTCCGGTTTACCTGCCCTCAGTCCGATGCGTTCTATATTGTGCTGGATGCCTTTCACAAAGGGTCCTGGGTGAAGATTCTGCCGGAAGAGCGGATGATTGTCGGTTTTTGCCGCAACAACAGCGGCGGCGTGCCGGACAATTTTGCCAATTATTTTGCGGTGGTCTTTGACCGGGATTTCGAGGAGATGCTGACGTGGAACAAGGGAGCATTTCAGCCGGTTGTCGAACAGGAAGGCGAGCATGTCGGAGCGGCCGTTCGATTTCAAACGCGCCGAGGACAGACGATTCACCTGAAAGCGGCCTCCTCCTTTATCAGTGTTGAACAGGCCCGCCTGAATCTCCGCAGTGAACTGGGCGACGATACGTTTGCTCAGACCTGCCGCAAGGCCGAGGAAATCTGGAATCGGAAGCTGGGACAGATTGAAGTCCAGGGCGGCACAGAAATCCAGCGGCGCAACTTTTATACAGCCCTCTACCGCACACTCCTGTTTCCAAGGGATTTGACGGAAATAAATGCCGAAGGACAGCGGGTCCATTACAGCCCTTACAACGGCAAGGTTCTGCCCGGGCCGATGTACACGGACAATGGTTTTTGGGATACCTTTCGGGCGGCTTTTCCTTTGACAACGCTGCTTCACCCGCAGGAGAACGCCCTGATGATGGAAGGTCTGGCCAATACCTATCGTGAAAGCGGCTGGCTTCCGGAGTGGGCCAGCCCCGGCCATCGCGATTGTATGATCGGCTCGCATTCGGCGGCGATTATCGCTGATTCCTATCTGAAAGGCATACGCGGCTATGATATCGAGACGCTGTACGAAGCCATTTTGAAGAATACGGAGAATGCCGGCCCTCTTTCTTCTTTAGGCCGACTGGGCGTATCCTATTACAATGAACTGGGCTATGTTCCCTGTGATGTGGGCATCCGCGAAAGTGCCGCCCGCACGCTCGAATACAGTTATGATGATTTTACGATTTGGAAACTGGCTCAGGCGCTGAATCGCCCGCAGGAGGAGATTGAACGTTTTCAGAAAAGGGCACAGTTCTATCGAAATATTTTTGACCCCTCCACGAACTTTATGCGCGGCCGCAAAAAAGACGGCAGCTGGTCCAGTCCTTTTCTTCCGGAAAAATGGGGTGGTGATTTTACGGAGGGCTGCGCCTGGCATTATACATGGTCGGTCTTTCACGACCCGCAGGGGCTGATTGATTTGATGGGCGGCCCTGAGGCGTTTGTCGCCAAGATGGATGCGGTGTTTGACAGCCCTCCGAAGTATGATTGTTCCTATTATGGATTCCCCATTCATGAAATCATCGAGATGATTGTGATGAACTTGGGACAGTATGCCCATGGAAATCAGCCGATTCAGCACATGATTTACTTGTATGCCTATGCGGGGCAGCCGTGGAAAACGCAGAAATGGGCGCGCGAGGTGATGGATCGGCTCTATCATCCGACGCCGGACGGCCTGTGCGGCGATGAGGATAATGGACAGACCTCCGCCTGGTATGTTTTTTCGGCACTGGGGTTTTATCCGGTTTGTCCCGGCACGGAGCAGTATGTCCTCGGTTCGCCGCTGTTTGAGCGGGCCGTGATTCACCTGCAGAACGGCAAGAGTTTTGAAATTAAGGCGGTCGGCAGTTCGTCGGAAAATCGGTATATTCAGTCGGCCAAACTGAACGGACGCCGCTATAGCCGGACCTATCTGAATCATTCCGATATCTTCAAAGGGGGTCGGCTGGAATTGAAGATGGGTTCCGAACCCAATCTGAAATGGGGCAGCCGCCCGGAGGATGCGCCCTATTCGATGTCTCGTGAAAAGCCGTAAAAGGGATTAAAAAATATTTCCTGAACTCTTATTTGTAAGGAAGCGGAAAACTATGAAGACCAAAACGGGACCGATTTTACTTGCTTTTTTCGTAATGGGGGTGGCCGATGCAATGGGGCCGCTCTCGGAGGCCGTTCGCAAGAATTACCAGCTGAGCAGCACCGTCTCGACATTGCTTTCCTTTTTTGTCTTTATTGCCTTTGCCGTATTCAGCGTTCCCGGCGGGCTTCTGGCAGGCAAAATCGGAAAGAAAAACCTGCTGCTGCTGGGGCTGGGGCTCAATGCCGCCGCGATGCTGATTCCCTGTTTGTGGGAGCCCGGCTTTGTCTTTTTGCTTGGCTGTATCTTTGTGCTGGGGATTGGGACGACGTTTCTTCAGGTGGCCGGCAATCCGATTATGCGGGATGTCAGCGCCCCCGGCCGCTACAGCCGCAATCTGAGTCTGGCCCAGGGTTTCAAGGGAGTCGGCAGCACTGTGTCTTCCTACTTGGTGACGGCCGTGTCGGGAATTATCCTTTTTAACCAGATGGGCTGGCGGGCTGTTTTCCCAATCTTCTTTATCCTGATGGTGATTACTTTTGTCTGGACGGCAACCCTGAAGGTATCCGAAACAAAAGCAGAAGTTCCCCCCAGCATCCATTCCAGTCTTGCCTTGCTCGGCAAGCCGGTATTTGCCCTGGCGGTTTTAGGGATTTTTCTTTATGTAGGGGCGGAGGCGTGTTTAGGACGGTTTTTGCTGCCGCTTCTGGAGGAAATGGGGGTGCGGCAGGAACTGGCCTCCAAATTCGGTCCGGCTTTCTTCTTTCTGATGCTGACGGCAGGGCGGCTGCTGGGCCCTGTGGTGCTGCATTGGATTACGCCCCGTATGTTTTTTACCATTTCCGCTGTTTTAGGCCTTCTGGGAGGCGCAATTCTGATGTTCGGCAATGGGCTGCTGGGGCCTTTGGGAGTGCTTGCAGCCGGCCTGGGCTATGCCAATATTTGGCCGATGCTGTTTTCCATCACAGTGGAAGAAGACCCCAAACACAGCAGTGAACTGAGCGGTTTGATGTGTATGGCGATTGCCGGCGGGGCGGTGATTCCCTTGCTGATGGGCAAACTGGTCGATTTAGGATGGGGAAAGAGCGCGTTTTTGGTGCCGGTGGTCTGTTTTCTTTATTTGTTTGTGCTCTCGCTGCGAAAAGAGACCAAAAAGGGAATGATTTCCCCCGAAAAGGCCTGATGGCGAACGAAAGGAATGATATGGCGACATTGGAAAACGATGCAAGAACAGTTTTGACTTTGGATGCCGGCGGCACAAATTTTGTCTTTTCGGCCATGCAGGGATTAAAGGAAATTGCCGAACCGGTGCGATTGCAGGCGCATCCGAACGACCTTGACAAGAGTTTGGATACGCTGGTGAGCGGGTTTCGGCAGGTGATGAGCCGACTGGAGAAAAAGCCGGCGGCAATCAGTTTCGCATTTCCTGGACCGGCGGATTATCCGAATGGGATTATCGACAATGTCGGAAACCTGCCCGCCTTTGGGGGAGGTGTAGCTCTGAAGGATTTTCTTGAAGAGCAGTTTCAATTGCCCGTGTTTATTAACAATGACGGGGATTTGTTCGCCTACGGAGAGGCAATCGCCGGCTTTCTTCCAAAGGTCAATCGAATGCTGGAAGAGGCCGGCTCCGCCAAACGGTATTCAAAACTTTTCGGCGTAACGATTGGAACGGGTTTTGGCGGAGGGCTGGTGGCGGACGGACGGCTGTATATTGGCGACAACTCAGCCGCCGGCGAAATCTGGATTACCCGCAACAAACGCCGCCCCTATAGTTTTGCAGAGGAAGGCGTCAGTATTCGTGCCGTCCGGGGCTCCTATGCCCGGCTGGCGGGGCTGACTTTGGAAGAAGTCCCCAGCCCGAAAGAAATTTATGAAATCGGAACCGGACAGCGGCAGGGAAATCGTCAGGCGGCTCTCGGTGCTTTTGCGGAATTGGGCGAAGTGCTGGGAGATGCTCTGGCGAATGCAATTACTCTGCTGGACGGCTTGGTTGTCATCGGCGGCGGACTGTCGGCGGCCTATCCGCTGTTTATCGGAGCGGTGCTGGCGGAAATGAACGGCACCCTCGAAAGTTACAGCGGCAAGAAATTCTCCCGGCTTATTCAGCGATGTTTTGATTTGGAGAATGAGCAGGAGCGGAAACTGTTTTTGGCCGGTCAGGTCAAAACCATCTGCGTCCCGCGCTCCCGACGAACCGTTCCGTATGATTCAATGAAGCGAATCGGGCTTGGACTTTCTGTTCTGGAAACCAGCCGGGCTGTTTCGGTAGGGGCGTATGCTTTTGCGCTCAGTCAAATGGACAGCCGCTAACAAAAACGAAGGGAAAAGAAAATGCGTTATCTTTTATGCAAAAACGGACTGTTTGCACGAACCGCTGGAATCGGATTGATTCTGTGCGGTCTGCTTTCTCCTGCCTGGGCTGCCGAAGAGTTTGTCTGCCGGCGTCCGCCCCTCGAAAAGCGGACATTTGTCAGCGAGGCGGTCGAAGAAACCATCAGACAGGTCAAGGCATCTGTCCGGGATCCTAAACTGGCCTGGATGTTTGAAAACTGCTATCCGAACACACTGGATACGACGGTGGATTTTGAAATTGTCAACGGCAAGCCCGATACCTTCATCATCACCGGCGATATTGATGCGATGTGGCTGCGGGATTCCACCTGTCAGGTTTGGCCGTATATGCCGCTGATTAGCAAGGACTCCAAACTGCGGCAATTGATTCAGGGGCTGATTGCCCGGCAGGCCCAATGTGTCCTGCTGGACCCGTATGCCAATGCCTTTTATAAAGACAAGAACCGTCCTTCAGAATGGCAAAGCGACCGTCCCGCCCCGGCGCCGGGGGTTCACGAGCGAAAGTGGGAGGTGGATTCTCTCTGCTATGTGATTCGGCTGGCTTACGGCTACTACCGTCAGACGGGAGATTTGTCCTGTTTTGATGCGGACTGGGATCGGGCGATGCGGCTGATTGCAGCCACATTCAGAACGGAGCAGCGCAAGGACGGCACCAGCCCTTATCGTTTCAGCCGTACTACATCGCGGATGACTGATGCGCCGGTGTTTGAAGGAACCGGCCAGCCGGCCCGGCCCGTCGGAATGATTTGTTCGATGTTTCGTCCCTCCGACGATGCAACCATTCTGCCGTATCTGATTCCCTCCAACCTTTTTGCCGTTCAGTCCCTTCGGCAACTGGCGGAAATCTATCGCCAGGGGCTGCACGATGCGGCGTTTGCGGAGGAATGCCTTCGTCTGGCCGAAGAAGTGGAAAAGGCCGTCAAAGAGTGGGGAACGGCCCGCCATCTTCATTTTGGAAAAATCTATGCCTATGAGGCCGACGGCTTCGGCAATCGATTGTTTCTGGATGATTCCAACGTCCCCAGTCTGCTTTCGCTGGCTTATCTGGGAGTTCATCGGCCCCAGGATGCGATGTATCGGCGGACTCGGGATTTTGTACTCAGCCGGTACAATCCATGGTATCTCGAAGGCCGGGCCGCTCAAGGGCTTGGAAGCCCGCATACCGGCAAAAACCATATCTGGCCGATGGGCATTATTCTTCGCGGCCTGACCAGTCGCGATGCAAAGGAAATTCGCTTTTGTCTGCATCTGCTCAAGACCACGGATGCCGGCACCGGATTTATGCATGAGTCCTTTCATAAGGACAATCCGAATGATTTTTCCCGGCATTGGTTCGCCTGGGCCAACACCCTCTTCGGCGAGTTCGTTGTGAAAGTGTACGAGGAACACCCTGAGATTTTAAAATTGGACGAAATTTAACCGGAGTTGCAATGAATCTTATTGGAGCAGCAGCCCTTCTTTGGGGAATAGGACTGGGACTTTCCCCCGCGGAAGAAAAGGACGCAGTCCAACCGTCTGCGCCGGCAGAACGAAGCCCTCTGTATGGGCAGATTCAGCCCCTCCGCCCGGGTCAGCGGCTTTATGTTTTCCAGAAAGGCCCCCGCACGCCGGACAGCCAGTTTATTGCCGTTCAGACGCTTCAGGGAGTTTCGGCAAGAAGGGCCGGCTCCTGCATCTGGATTGATATGGGGGATCCTGCGTTTTCGGACTATCTGACATCGAATTACCAGATTGAGTTTGACCGGACCTATGCGGAGGATTTTTCAGGGCTGATTCGTGCCGTTCAGTCGGGCACAAGCGGCCGCTATGTTTTGTATGATTTGCAGGACAAGCCCTCGTTGAGTGCGGCAACCACAGCGGCAGGTCTGCTGGATGCGGCGGCGGCTGATAAGGAACTGGCGGAGGTCTTCGAGAAAGCCGGCTATACGATGGCCCTGGATGTGCGGGGCCGGGATTGCCGCTGGGTGTATGAAAACTTTTGGCCGCAGTTGAATCACGAGGCGATTATTGTGCATACTCCCTATAAACGGCAGCATCCAAGCGCACCGTTTTTGCGGGATTGGGGACCTGCGCTGAGGGCACTGGACTGGTGGTATCCGGACGAGGGCTATTGCCGTCGAGTGTATCGGCAGCTGGTTCCCTGTTCACCGGTGTATGGATGGCAGTCGCCGGTTTCATCGGATGAGGGGGTTGCAATTCGCCAGCATTCGGAAGAGGGGTTGTTTCAGATTCCTTCCGATTGGATGGTCAATCTGTCCGTTCATGCTTCACTGGGGCCGGTTTTGAAGGAACACCGTTTCGTGCAGAAGGCCCTTCGCCGGCAGCCCGCGAAAGAAGAAGGGGTTCATTATGTTACGTTTATCCTCAGCGATATGGACAATATATTGACCGAAATCGGCACCCGTTCCTTTTTTTCCCAGCGCAAGTTTTATCAAAACCCGCACCGCGGGCAATTTCCGATGGGCTGGGGAATGGCTCCTTCGCTGGTGGAACTCTCCCCGGGGGGCGTGGACATGTGGTACCAGGCGGCCGGCGAAACAGATGGATTTGTGGGGTATTGCGGATTGGGTTATTTTTATCCGAGTCATTTTCCCGCGATGCAGGAGCATGCCGACCGGCTGGATACTTATCTCAAACGGGCCGATTTGCGCACGCTGCTGCTGATTGACCGGCTGGAGCCGGAGAAGAAACTGACGGAAGAATATGCTCAGGTGATTCGCCCGTTTGCCGAACTGGCGTCCATTCAAGGGTTCTTTTATCTTGAATACAAGGCCTATGCGCTGCACAGCGGGCGGATTTTGCAGGTGGGGGACAAACCGCTGGTTACAGCCCGTTTCGATTTCCGAAGCGACGCCTTTTACGAGAACGTGCGTTCGAACCCCCAGCAGCTGGCCGCAAGCATCAACGCACTTCCCAAAGACCCCTCTTCGCCGCAAGGGTACACCTTTGTCACCGTCCATGCCTGGAGCAAAGGGCTGGATGATATTTACGAGACAATTCAGCAGCTGGATCCAAAGGTTCGCGTAGTCGGCCCGGAGGAGTTTATTGAACTGATTCGCCTGAACCTGCCGCCGGCGGATTGACAACTTCTTTGATTGTCTTTCCTTACCGGCCGTCCCATAGATACATCAGCTGAGGCGCAGTCCATTGCTGCAAAGCGGCTCTATCCAGTTTCAAGGCGGTATTGTTCCGGACGCTCAGGATATCCCAAAGACCGAAACGCTCACGGTATTCAATAACGCGGCACCCCTGAATGCCGGCCAGCTGTTCGGTCGCGGCGATGGCGTCGTTCAGATAGCCGATTTGGTCGATCAAATGTTTTTCAAGGGCTTCCGACGCCGGATAAATGCTGCCGTCGGCCAGCTGCCGCACTTCTTCCGGAGTCAGAACATCGCGCCGCCCCTCATAGACAACCTGAAGAAACCGCTCAAAGGCGGGCCGGATAAGTTTGTCTTTCAGGTAGGCCGCCTGCTCGTCCGTTGTCCGGCTGAACATGCTGGGCCAGTCCTTTTTTTCGCCGCTTTTGATGACAACCGGCTCGATGCCGAGCTTCTCCTTGAGCAAGTCCTCAATAACCAGATGGCTCATAATCACACCGATGGAGCCGGTAATCACCGTCGGCTCAGCGATAATTTTGTCGCAGGCCACCGACGTATAGTAGCCGCCCGAAGCAGCCACCGTCTGCATAAAGGCCACAGCCGGCTTGCCGGTTTGTTCGCGGAACCGCTTAATTTCGTTGTAAATCCGGTCGCTGGGGGAGAGGTAGCCGCCCGGACTGACAACGCGGATGATAACCCCGCGGACAGAACTGTCCTTGGAGGCCTGCTCGAGCTGCTTTCGGATTCGCTCGCTCATGCTTTCGTCGATGATATCCTCCAGATTGATAACCGCCAGCGTTTGATAGTGAGGACCCTCGACCAGAACGGCTTCTTCAAACTGTTTTTCAGTGCTGGTGAAGGTAGTACGGGAAATCAAGGCAGCCATCCCGAACAGCGACATCAAAAGCACAAGGTTGGCTATGATGGACAGTGTCAGTACAACACCCCAGAAAATCTTCCAGCCGATGCCTTTTTTGCGGGGCGGTTTGGCAAAGCCCGGCCCCATTGGAATAGCGGTCGGAATCGGCTGCGGCGCCGAGGGCTGCGATATCGGCGGCTCCGGCGTCATATGATTATCCATATCCATAAAAAATCCCTTCAAAAAGTTCTTTGAGCAAAAATTATAGAGGCGGGGCCGCAGGGTGTCAACAGTCGCTTCTTGACAAGGGGGGATTTGTTTGAATAATAAAACCACAATTCTGTCAGGAGTTTATACGGAAAGCAAACAATGATGCTTCAGCGGCCTAAAAAGAAAAAAAAGACACGAAATCCCTTTCTGGACTGGCTGGGCTATGCAGCCCTGCGAGGGCTGCTTTTTATTCTGGGGCTGTTTCCGATAGAATGGAACCTTCGGCTGGCCTGTTTTCTCGGTCGGCAGATGTGGCGGCATTACCCCCGCGGACGCACCCGGGCCCTCGAGAATCTGCGGGCTGCTTATCCCGAAAAAGATTCCCAATGGCATGAAGAGGTGGGCCGGCGTTCCTTTGAGCATCTGGTGATGCTTGTGATGGATATATTTTTTACCCCGCGTCTGGTGAAAAAGGAGCAGTGGCGCGAGTATGCCCGCCTTGTGAACATCGAACGAGTCAAATGGATGATGCAGGAAAAGAAGGGCCTGCTGATGGCAACGGGCCACTACGGCAATTTTGAAATTATCGGCTATATGCTCGGCCAGTGGGGCTTTAATGTGTACAGCATTGCCCGGCCCCTCGATAATCCCTACATCAACCGCTATCTCTACAGCATTCGCCAGCGGCATGGGCAGAAGATTATCGATAAATTCGGCGCTTCCGAACAGATGGAGCAGCTGGTGCGGGAGGGGGCAACCATCGGCTTTATTGCTGATCAGGATGCCGGCCGCAAGGGGATTTTCGTGGATTTCTTCGGACGCAAGGCCAGCTCCTACAAAAGTATTCCTCTGCTGGCGATTCATTACAATCTGCCGATTGTGGTCGGCGGGGCGCGGCGCGTCGGAAACCGTTTTCTTTTCGAGATGGAATGCAGCCGCATTATTCTGCCCGAGGAGTGGAAAGACAAGGAAGACCCCCTTCGCTGGCTGGCGCAGGAATACACCAGCGCCCTCGAGGCCTTCATCCGCAAAGACCCCACCCAGTACTGGTGGATTCACCGGCGCTGGAAAACCCGACCCAAAGAGGAACGCGAGGGCATCCCGTCGTCTTCCCAGGCCGAACAGAAACCGGGGCAACTCCCTGATTGACAGTTTTTCGGCTTGTCTCTATGATGGACGCAGTGTCGGCGGTAATTCGCAATTCAATCGGAGAGCAAAGATGGCACACGGCGAAAAAAGCTGGGAAAAGCGGCTGGCAGGCGCCCCTGATGAACGGGCGGTCGATTTTGTTCAGTCGCTGTCCTGGGACCGGCGTCTTTATAAGCATGATATTGCCGGCTCGATTGTTCATGCCGAGATGCTGGCGGCGGTGGGACTGATTACCAGGGCCGAATTCAGCGCAATCAAAAAAGGACTGCTTGAAATTGCCGAGGAGATTGAAGCAGGCCGTTTTGTCTTTGACAAGCGGCAGGAAGATATTCACATGGCGATTGAAGCAGCCCTGATTGAACGCATCGGAGAACCCGGCAAAAAACTCCATACCGGACGCAGCCGCAATGACCAGGTGGCCGCCGATCTGCGGCTGTGGATGCGGGATGAAATTGAACTGCTTCAGTCCTGTATAAGTCAGCTGCAGCGGGCTTTGGTCAAGCAGGCCGAACTGTATGCAGAGGCGATCATGCCGGCATATACCCATCTTCAGCGGGCACAGCCGGTAACGATTGGGGCGTATCTGCTGAGTTTTGTGGAGATGCTGGCGCGGGACTGGAGCCGATTGAAAGACTGCCGTCTGCGTCTGAATGTCTGTCCGCTCGGCAGCGGGGCCGTTGCCGGCTCAACCCTGCCCCTCGATAGAATGATGACGGCACGTCAGCTCGGCTTTGCGGACATCACCTATAACAGTCTGGATGCGGTCTCGGATCGGGATTTCTGCGCGGAGTTTCTTTTCTGCTGTTCGCTGATTGCCGCTCATTTGTCGCGGCTGGCGGAGGACTGGATTCTGTTTGCGACGACGGAATTCGGCTTTGTTCGGATTGACGATGCCTACTGCACCTCCTCCAGCATGATGCCGCAGAAACGCAATCCCGATATGCTCGAACTGATTCGGGGCAAGACCGGCTCCGTCTATGGAGCACTGATCGCCATGCTTACGATTCTGAAGGCCCAGCCCATGACGTACAATCGCGACTTGCAGGAAGACAAAGTCCACGTCTTTCAGGCGGCGGATACGACCGAGGCCTCTGTGCAGATGGCCCGCGCGATTGTGGAGCATACATCTTTCCAGACGGAGCGGATTGCCGAAGGATTGGACAAGGGCTTTCTGGATGCGACGGCGCTGGCGGAATATTTGGTGGGTCTGCAAGTGCCGTTTCGGGAGGCCCACGGCATTGTCGGCACGCTGGTAGCCCTGTGCGAAAAGGAAGGCAAAACCAAACTGGCGGATTTGCCGCTGGAGCAGATGCAGTCGGTCTGTCCGAAAATTCAGAAAGATGTTTACCAGGTGCTTCAGCCGGCCGGCGTTTGCCGCAGCTATCGAACGCTGGGTGCCGGCGGCCCTGAAAATACGAGGGCACAAATCAAGTATTGGAAAGAAAAACTGAAAGAGCGGTGAAGTCAGGGATACCGAAACAGCCGGAACCAAATGCGGTCCTGAGCAGGGCAGCCGTCCGGCCGCTGT
>CALMLO010000029.1 GCA_937868095.1 uncultured Phycisphaerales bacterium
ACCCCTATTATCGGCAGGAATACGCTCGTTTATTTAACTTTTCAAAGATCAATAACAGACAATTGAGAACTAACATCAACCTTAATCATATGAAAGACATTCAAGAAAGTGTCGAGTCTGTAAAAAAAGGAGCAATAAGTTTAGGTCTCAATTTAGGGCAACTTAAGGCAGACATTGATCCTAAATCACTTAGAGCAAATTCAGCGATACTATCATTACATAATGATAAAGTACCTGTTCGGAGGATGGGTTTAGGCAGTAAAAGAATTATAGCTATCGGATCTCAATTACAATGTATCAAAGATGGTGCAGTATTATTGATAGATGAAGTAGAACAAGCATTGGAACCACATAGGACAAAATATCTGATTCGAAAACTTATTGAACAAGCTCATACTGCTAATGGTCAAATAATTATGACTACTCATTCTCCTGCTGTTTTAGAGGAATTAGGAGCAAAGCCTTTATTTATTGTTCGAAATGAAAATTTAATAACTACTGTTACTAAAGTAAATCCAGAGGCACAGGGAACAGTCAGGTCTGTTCCTGACGCTTTTTTGTCTCCAAGGGTGATAGTTTGTGAAGGTGCAACCGAAGTTGGCATATTACGTTCTTTTGAAAATAATATTCTATCGCCTACGAATATATCTTATGCCCTTAAAAAAGTTAATATTGTTGATGGAAAAGGAACCGATGCCACAAAAAGAGCAAAACATCTTAAGGATCACGGTTACGATGTATGCTTATTTATCGATTCAGATAAAGTTAGCGAATGGTTAGTAGCAGAAGACGAATTATTGAGGGCTGGTATTAAAGTCATTAGATGGGATGATTCTATTTGCACTGAGAATAGAATTATTCACGATGTACCTGACAAAAATTCATTGAAGGAAATCGTAGAAGTAGCTATGACAGCAACTGGTAAAACTAAAGAGTCATTAATCTCCTCCATAAATAGTAAACTAAGTCAAAACAAATTAACTGACATCAACCATATAGCAACGTTTACAGATGAGACTTCGCTTCGTAACGCAATATATGATGCATCTGTCATAGATGATAAAGAGTGGTTTAAAACCGTTTCACGAGGTGAATTACTTGGAAACTATATTTTTCAAAAGGTTTACACCCAGATGCAGACGACCGATTTCTATAAAAAATTAGAAGAACTCAAAGGATGGGTCATTGGATAGAACCAACTCTCCAGAAAATTTCGCAAAACAGCTAAGGGCAGTTGTTGTTGCTCCGGCAGGATGTGGGAAAACAGAATTGATTGTTCAGTCTGTTGGTTGCTGTACTGGTAAACAATTAATTCTTACCCATACACATGCAGGAGCGGATAGTCTTAAAGCGAGGTTTCGAAAATACAATATTTCTACCTCTATGTTTCATGTTGAAACCATTCATTCATTTGCTTTAAGATATGCATCATCATATCCTAAAATATGTGGGCTACAGACAAATACTCCAAAGACAAGTAAAGACTATGATAATGTTATCGAGTCTGCTAAACGTTTTTTCGAGTTGCCTTTGGCTAAGCAGATATTTCGAAACACGTATGCAGGAGTATATGTTGATGAGTATCAGGATTGTACAATTGGACAGCACCAATTAATAATGGAATTAGCAAATTTACTTCCCTGTAGAATTGTCGGGGATCCTCTTCAGGATATCTTTAGTTTTGGGACTAATCAGATTGTAGAATGGAACAGAGATGTCTTTCCAAATTTTAATCGACTTGATGATTTAACAGAACCTTGGAGATGGAAAAATACCAATCTCAAATTGGGTGAATGGCTGTTACAAGAAGTTCGGCATAAACTGTTACAAAATAGTTCTATCAATATATCAAGAGATCTGGAGGATTTAGGTTGCTTCTGTGAGGAATTTTCAGCTATAAAAACAAAAAATGTATTATTAGCCGCTTTAGATGAAGATTTTCAAACATATGTTATAACTGCAACTAATATTCCCGACAAATCTCACCATCTTGCTAGTCAAATGCAAAACCGATACAAATCAATAGAACCCATAACATCAGAAGAAATCTGCAAATATGCAGCATCAATAGACACTACTGTAGGTATTGCTCGATTGATAAATGTATTAAAATTTGCAGAGATATGTTTAACGGGAATTAAACAAGATTGTAAAGATATAGTTCGAGCTATCCAGTCAGGAAAACATCGATTTCAAATAAAAAGAAAAATTGAATTCGTCGAATATTCGACAAAAGTTATTGAGGATGCCTCTTATGTATCTATCCATGATTTATATCAGTATATTTTATCTTCGTATCAGCCAACATTATCAAGATATCAGCTCTGGACAGAAATGAACAATGCACTTCGGGAGATAATTGCAGGCAACTATAAAAATCTCGAAAGTGCAGTATGGGAAATACGATCACGGTATAAATATCTCGGTAGACGAATTCCGAAAAGATGCATATCTCGTACTTTATTGCTAAAAGGCTTAGAATGTGAGTATGCGATCATTGTTGATGCGGGTTCATTTAATAACAAAAATCTCTATGTGGCAATGACAAGACCTTCTACAAAATTGCATCTATTATTTAATGAATCCACACAATATTTAAATGATCTCCGTCCAAGGTGTCCGAAGTGTAATATTGTTTTGGTGCAGAGAAATGGAACGCGAGGATTATTTTGGGGATGTCCTAATTATCCACAGTGCAAACATACACAGAAAAT
The DNA here is from genome assembly GCA_937868095.1 of uncultured Phycisphaerales bacterium. Taxonomy (GTDB): domain Bacteria; phylum Planctomycetota; class Phycisphaerae; order Sedimentisphaerales; family Anaerohalosphaeraceae; genus JAHDQI01. Next base: position 2,715 of record CALMLO010000029.1, read on the forward strand.
ATGATTTTAGCAAAGATACTAAAAAACAGATAGAAACAGTAAAATCTGGAGGAAATATAACCTATGTCGTGCCATTCCACGGATGAAATATCTTGAATGACTGAGCGTGTCCCCAAAAACTGGACAGGTGTTTAAGGTGGAATTGTTTTCGGGTATACTGGAGCGAAAAGCCCCGGTAGTGTCAAGAATCTTTCGCACATTTTCTGAGAGTTCTTTTTCTGGTCATGGTTCTTGCCTTACCTGCCACCGCCGGGGGCGGCGGGGTTGGAGAGGAAAGGGGCATGGTTTTGGGGGCGGAGTAAAAAATTGGGTAAAAAATAAGCAGAAAACGGGGGGATGCGGCTTGCCGGAGGGGGTTGGTTGGGTATAATAACGGCGAAACGGCTGCTTTGGAAAAGACATCGAAAAATAGAAGGGAACAAACGGGGGGCAGCCGACTGTTCTGAGTTTTCCTCTTTTTCCAGAACTTCCCATGGGAACCCCGTTCAGGTATGATAGTGGGTAGAAATTCTAACCATCCAAAATAGCCCAAAAAAGGGGATAGCAATGACGACCTTGAAAAGAACGGTGTGCTGGAGCGGGTGTGTGGGGGTGATAGTCTTTCTTCTGGGGGGATGCGAGAGACTTTCCTGCGCCGAATCGACCGCCGCGGCTGAATACGGCTATGCTTTCGATGAGCCGCTGTTTGATTCGGACTGGCTTTTTCTAAGGGGGGATGCGCCGGGTGCGAAACGGCCGGAGTTTGATGATTCGTCGTGGCGCAAACTTGAGCTGCCGCATGACTGGAGTATTGAGGACCTGCCGCCAAAGGAAGATGCCGTTCCTGAACTCGAGGCCGTTTCGGGGCGATGGCGGTTCCATCCTGGAGATGATGCACGCTGGAAAGAGCGTGAACTGGATGACAGCGATTGGCAGGAAGCAGCATTGCCGGATACGTGGGAGCATCATTCCAATTACACAGAGGATAATGTTTACGGATGGTTCCGGCGGCGGATTGATATTCCGGCTGAGTGCCAAGGGAGGGATTTTGATTTGCTGCTGGGCCGCATTGACGATGTGGACGAGGTGTGGCTGAACGGAAACCGCATCGGGGGGACGGGGTCGTTTCCGCCGGATTATCAGACGGCGTGGAATGTTGAGCGGCGATATCGCATTCCTGCATTGCTGGTGCGCGGTGATGGTTCTGATGTTCTGGCGGTTCGCGTTTTCGACGGCAGCGGTTCCGGCGGCATCTATCGGGCCGGGACTAAATCCGTGCGGATTGGTCCGTTTGATCCTGGTGAAAGCGCGGGCGGCCACTTTACAGGATATACTGTCGGGGGCATCGGCTGGTATCGCAAACATTTTACAATCAACGAAATCAACAAACGAGCGGCGGTGCTGTTTGATGGTGTTTACATGAATGCCGAGGTGTGGATCAACGGTCATCGGCTTGGCGAACATCCCCATGGCTACACAAGTTTTGAATTTGACCTGACTGATTATTTAAATCCGGCCGGGGAGGAAAACGTCCTGGCTGTGCGTGTGCGGAACGAAGGCAGAAACAGCCGGTGGTATTCCGGTTCGGGTATTTATCGCCATGTACGGCTGGTGATAAATGAACTGATTTATGTGCCGACATGGGGTGTGTTTGTTACGACGCCGGAAGTCTCCAAAGAGAGGGCCGTGGTGTGCATTGCCAGCGAAGTTTGCAATAGCACGGATTCGCAAGCGGAGGTGTGCGTCCGCGTCCATGTGCTCAGCGACAGAGGCAAAGTCCTCCATACGGCTGAAGACAAACTGGGGCTGTCTTCGCATGAAATGCGTTTGGCTGAGCAGCGCATCGAGATGGCTTCACCAAAACTCTGGTCGCCGGAGCGGCCGAATCTGTATACAGCGAAAGTCGAAGTCATCGCCAACGGTAAAATTTGTGATATTGTTTGTGTTCCATTTGGTATTCGGGAAATCGAGATGGATGCCGAACGGGGGTTTCGGCTTAATGGTGAACCGCTTCTGCTGAAGGGCGGCTGCCTGCACCATGATAACGGTCCGCTTGGTGCGGCGGCGATTGACCGCGCCGAGCAGCGACGTGCGGAATTGCTGAAGGCGAACGGATTTAATGCGGTTCGCAGCAGCCATAACCCCCCTTCCTCTGCATTTCTCGACGCATGCGATCGTCTGGGCATGCTGGTAATTGATGAAGCGTTCGACCAATGGAATGAGCCGAAAGAGGGCAACCTGCAGGATTATCACCGTTTTTTCAAGGCCTGGGCTGAACGCGACATTGCCTCGATGGTGCGTCGCGACCGGAATCATCCATCGGTTATTCTGTGGTCGATCGGGAATGAAATTCCTGAGCAATTCCGTGCTGAATCTACGCAAAAGCGTTTGCGGGAGACGGTTCTGCTGCATGATGCTACACGGCCGATTACGCAGGCGATCAGCACTGACTGGGGCAACGTCAGCCGGAACTGGGACAGACTTTCTGAGCCCGCCTTTCTTTACCTGGATGCAGCCGGCTATAACTATCTGGCGGACAAATACGAATCCGACCATGCCCGCCATCCGGAGCGCGTGATTTTGGGCACTGAATCCTTTCCGAAGGATGCCTTTGAGTACTGGTCTCTTGTCGAGAAACATCCGTATGTGATCGGCGATTTCGTCTGGTCGGCGATGGACTATCTTGGGGAGGCGGGACTGGCTCACAGTTTGCTGAGCAATCAGGAGGATAGTTTTTTTATGTCGTGGCCGTGGTTCAATGCGTGGTGCGGCGATTTGGATATCTGCGGTTTCAAAAAGCCGCAATCCTTTTATCGGGATGTTGTCTGGCGGCGCAGTCCGATCGAAATGTTTGTCCATTCGCCGATTCCAGATGGGCTGACGGAGGTCATCAGCTGGTGGGGCTGGCCCGATGAATTGCAAAGCTGGACCTGGCCGGGGCAAGAGGGCAAACCGCTGCAAGTGTCGGTTTATTCGCGTTGCGAGCGGGTGCGGCTTGTCCTTAACGGAAAAATCATCGGCGAAAAACCTGTTTCTGCATCGGAAAAACTGACGGTCAGATTCGATGTGCCCTACGCGCCGGGCGAGTTGTGTGCTCTTGGATTGAATGGCGGGAAAATTGCTGCACGGACTACTCTAAGGACCAGCGGTGTTCCGAAGAAATTGAAACTGAGCGCCGACCGAACAACCATCCGTGCGGAGCGGAATGACCTTGCTTATGTAACTGTTGAAGTGGTTGATGCGAACGGCCAGCGTGTGCCGACCGCAGAAATTTCCGTGCACTTTTCGGTCAGCGGGGTCGGAGAACTTGCCGCACAGGCGAGCGGTGCTCCGAATAAACCGGCCAGCTTTCGGGCGCCGGTGTGCAAAACATTCCACGGCCGGTGCCTGGCCATTCTTCGTCCTATGGGGGATGCCGGCGATATCCATCTGACAGCGGCGGCTGATGGTTTTGAGTCGGAGGTTCTAACGGTTCATGTGAGATAATTCCGGACTGCCGGCTGTCTTTTGTGCTCAAAATTGTGTATGATGGGTTTATGGCGGTTCTTT
>CALMLO010000030.1 GCA_937868095.1 uncultured Phycisphaerales bacterium
TTCCCTTCTATTTTTTGATGTCTTTTCAAAGCAGCCGTTTCGCCGCTATTATACCTCGCCGATTTCGGCTGGCAAGCCATTCCCCCATTTTTCGCTTAATTTTTCACCCAAACCCAAAAACCAGATCCGCTTCCTCGACTATTCCCCTCTTCACTCTTCACTTTTCCCTCTTCACTTTTCCCCTTCATTTATTCTCGACCCAGACGGTCGAACTCAACCAATTTCCGCAACACCCCCGACCCCTCAAATCCCCCCGTATCAAAAAATTCTTACCCCCTCTCTTTCCAGCACTTCCAGCCGCCGCCAACTCCCAAATCCCCCGCATTTTCAGCCCATTCCCGCACCCCCGCCCCAAAGTAGAGAGCCGATCACTCAACGGAGGAACCAGACCAATGCAGGCAGCCGCCCACAACGGCGAATACGACATCGTCCGTCAGGCCGGCATGGACCTAGTCAAAATCCATCACGACCTCGAAAATGAAAAGCCGCCCCAGCCGATGGTTCCAAAATCCGCGCCTCCATTGAATTATCAGCAGTCTCCCCCAACCCCTCTCATCCCTTCCCCTCTGGCTCAAAACCCCGCATCTCCATTGAATTATCACCAATTGCCCCTTCTTCGCATGGTAGTTTCTATGAGCTATATGCCATTGCCGCCGCTGTGCTGGGCGGCTGTTCCCTGCGAGGGGGCGAAGGCACGATTATCGGAATTGTGATTGGAACTGCGTTACTTCAGGTTTTACAAAATTTGGTTAATTTGCTCGGAATTCCCAGTTCGCTCAATACCTCAGTCATGGGAGCGGTAATACTGGTCAGTGTGGTGGTTGATTTGGTCATGAAAGCTCAGTGAGCAGATCCAAAAATAAATATACTTATGATTATCAAAAAGATAGACTCGTGTTAATATAATTCTTAATAATTTTTGGGATGGGCAGGAAACATTGTATCCCCCTAAAGCGGATGAGCGTGTCCCTAAAATTGGACAGGGGAAGGATTCATCGAGTATGGATGGCGGGGAAGGCGCATTTGTGAAGAAGAAGCGGCGGAACGGGCGGGCTGTTCTGTTCCATGCCGGCAGCGTGAAACAAGGCGATAAATCCGCCTTAAAGAACGTTTTTTGTCTGGACAATGGGGAGGAGTTCAGTTTGCCGGACAATCCAGAAGGTAATCAAGCAGTTCATCCAGTTTGCATGTGGCCAGACCGATGTATTTGTCGGCAGCCCCGTAGTAGACAAAAAGGGTATCTCTGATGACAACCTTGCCGCATGGGAAGACGACGCCGCCGCCGTCATAGCATCCTTCGATTTCATACCATTCTTCGGGTTGAAAAATCCAATCCTTTGTCCGATGGGTAACTATGGCCGGATTCTCCAGGTCCAGCAGGAAAGCGCCAAGGCGGTAGTATCGGTCGGGACCAACCGCGTGATAAAGCGTCAACCAGCCGTAGGGTGTACGGATGGGAGGGGTGTTGCCGCCGATTTTGGTTTCCCAATCCTGCCGGGCTGCCGCCAGGAGGGTGCTTTGCGGCCAATGGAGAAGATCTTCTGAGAAGGAAATCCAGATTGCAGGATGGGCCGTTTTGTATTGGGGGCCGGCCCAATTCATCGGACGGTGAAGCATGACAAATTTTCCGTTGACTTTTTCAGGAAAGAGGATGACATCCCTGTCATCTACAAGGGGGTTGGTAATGCGGCCTGCACGAATCCATGTTTTGAAATCTTTTGTGACAGCCAGACCGGAAACTGCGGCATTTTCGCGGAGAAGGTAAGGGAATTCAGGCGGGCTTTGTCTCCAGACCTTCGGCTTGTCGGCGGCCATCCAGTATCGTCCCGGGGGGTAGAAGCGGGCGGCGTAGGTGATGTAGTAATAATCGCCGATTTTGACAATCCGGGGGTCTTCAACACAGCCGGCGTCAAAGCCGTCGATACTGGGTGCAAAAACCGGCTGTTCACTAACTCGTGTGAAATCATAGCCATTTGGACTGACAGCCAGCCCGAAGCGGATGATATGGGCTTCTTCATCGCCGGCAGCTCGATAAAGAAGTTTGATTTGTCCTTCTTCGGCATCATACCAAGCGCCAGGATTGGTTGTTACAAAGTTTTCCCATTGATTTTGGGGATTTGGTTTGAGGATAGGATTGTGTTTCCAACGTACTAATTTCATGGAATGGACTCCTGTTGTCATAGGGATTATTGCGTGATAAACCAGCAAGGTTGATTTTCGAATAAATTCAAAAGCCAACCTGTTTCAGTCTGCCGGGGTGTTTTCACGCGGCCGCGGAACTTCCACGGACCTGCGCCGAGAATTGATTGCAGAAAAGAGTTTTGGATGGACAGTTCCCCATCCGCAGTCGAAAGGATTCTCATTTCCTTTCCGTTCCAGTAGAGAAAAAGATTAGCCGCCTGAGGAGAGTGGAAGCGAAGGTGTTCATTTTGGAAGGTTTTGGCGCCGACAAAGAGGGCATTTTGATTGTGATAGAGATACCCGCAGCCGCTCTGCAACTCTGGGGAGGGAACCAAACGCAAGTTTCCTTTTGAAGGCGGGCAAAGGTCCAGGTATTGCCGCAGCGTTTGAACGGCTCCGACAATGGGTTTGGCCTGTCCTGTTTCTGTGCCGTCATAAAAATACATTCCGAAACCGGCTTCATAGGACCGGCGATTTTTGGAGATCCATGGTGCGGAGTAATCCATGAGAGCAACCGGCCAGTCGGAGATCATCCAGGACATGGCTCCATCAAAGCCATTGACCCAGGCATAAAGCCAGATCAGTATTTCATTGACGGCGGCATTGTAGATGTCCATGGTGGAGCCATCCGGCAGTTGTGTGCCGCAGCTGATGCCGAATTCACCAAGCGTGATTGGTTTATCAGGCCAGAGTTTTTGAAGACGATCGAAGGTTGTAACGGCCTTCTGGCTATCTTCAAAAGAAGTGGGGGGCTGATAGAGATGATGGCTGACAAAATCCAATTGCTGATTGGCGGGCAGAGCGGTGAGGATGGTGTTGTATCCAACGGTGATCAGGGCCGATGGGTGCCTGGAGCGGATGGCGGGGATATGAAGATTGAGCCAGTCTGCAAAGGTTTGGTTGACAGCCCCGAAAAAGGGAGCGAGCTCTTCGGTAATGGGGAGGGGACCGCTGATGCCGTAGAGAGACGAATAGTCTCTGGGTGCGATGCAGCGGGAGCTGTATTGGGACAGAATATTATAGGCGGCTAAGAGGGCCTGGGCTTGGGCGTCTTTAGACCAGCTGCTGAGCGGCGGCCAGGTGCTGCCATGCTGAACCCTGCTGTTGACCCAATCGAGATCGTAAAGGCCTTTTGCGATGTAGGTGTTGTAAGGGTCGTGGCGGATAATTGCACTGGGACGGCCCCCGATCCGAATAGAACCGACGGTGGTGATGTAGGGCTCATTCATTAAGTCATAACCAAGAACGGCCGGCTCTTCCGCAGCAAGCTCCGCCAGTTTTGTGAACAGTTCAGTAAGTTCTTCGCCGTTTTCTGCGGGGTGGGCTGTGGGATGAAGGAGCAAATAAATGCCGTATTTGTCGGCCAAATAAAGGATACTGTCCAGTTTTGCCTTGTCGCCGTCGAGGCCTTCAATCCAGAGACGGATGCAGTTGATGCCGGCATCGCGGGCCTTGCGGAAATCCGTTTCCCATTTATCATAGAAAAAATTGGAAGAGGCATGAGTGGTTTTGCAGTCGAATGAGCCGATATAGTTGACACCCAGCATGAAAAAAGGGCTTCCGTCTGTATAGACCAGATGTTTTCCGTCTGTGCTGCGGCGGATGGGCTGCAGACGGCTTTTCGGACGCGGCTGCCGCTTGGATCTTGCGTCGATTTCCGCTTGGGCCAATTGTTTGAGCAGAGATGGTTCCTGCATTTTCTCGACGATTTGAAGCAAACATTCTGTGAAGAATTCGGTCTGATAGAATAATTCGTTCTGGACACCGAACAGCAGCCATTGACCCCCTTTGTAAGGTCCCCCGTAATGCAGCAGAATGCCGGCAGCAAATCCTCTCGGCCGATCAATTGAATCCAACACTTCCAAGATTCCAATATATTTGGATTCATTCACATAGGGAAAGCCGATAGCGGAGGTGCCTTTCAGCGGCATTTTCATTGCCGTCTGACCGGCGGTGAAGGGCTGAGAGGGGACCGGACGGACAGACACGGCGTCTGTATATTGATGAAACGGCTGAATCGAGAAAACAGGCAGCACTTTTTCAAAAAGGGGTTTGCCGAAGCCGTCCGGCAGTTCAATTTTTGCCGTACCGGCCTGCTGAATGCAGATTTGATAGTCGACGGCTGCGTGGGGGGAGAAGTCATAGGACATTCCAAATTGAAGCCAAGCCGCTTTTTCGATTGCAAGGCAATCTTCCGGCCCTCCTCGTCCGTGCGGAGAGCCGTCTGAAAGAAATTGAAAATCCGTCTGGAGAAGTGCGATTTCCTGCCATTGGTGAGGCAGGTTGGCAACGGCCACCCAGCGGCTTCCGTCGTCTTCGCGGATTTCCACCACCATTTGTCGAAGATTGTCCGAGCCCTTGGCCTTCAGCCAGAGCACATTGTGGCCTGGCGAGGAGCGGAAAGGACCGCGAAAAGTATCCCAGCGGGAAAAGTGCTGAATATCGGCCTGAAAATAAAAAAGGCCCTTTTCCTCTTTTTTGGTCAGGGTGCTGGGCAGATTGAGATTGTCAGCATCGCGAGTCCATCGCTGAGGGTCTTCATTGGCGAAATCGACAGATATCCGTCTGTCCTCCGCATCGGCAGCTAATCGCGGCAGAAGTTCCTCTTGGCTGTACCATCCGCCGCCATAGGGATAAACAGGAATTTCGAAGGCCGGCCCGGAAAGGATAATGAGATCTCCGCCCGATTTGAGATATTGCAGGAGGCATTGGCGTGCTGCATAAGGAAATCGGCGGCTCTGTGCAAAAAGCAGACAGGAAAACCGCTGAACAGATACAGAGCCGTTCAGAAAATCGTCCCAGGTTATTTCTGACAGAGAATAGCCGGCCTTTTGAAGAGACTGTTCGGCAGCGGGGCAATCCCCGAGAATGCCAATGGGATAATTCCGGCTTGGATGTCCCTCAGAGAAGTTTATCCCAAAGAATGAGAGGAGCAGAACGGTCTTCAGAAGATGCTCGGGCTTCATGTCTATTGTTTCTCCTCAAGAGGGAGTATGTCGGGTAAATCACTATTATTCTTATACCAGAACAGGTAAATGCCGGCAACGCCCACGAGAAACAGAAAAAAGGTGATGACAAAGGCCTTAAAAGTGCCAATTATCAGCTGCATCGGGAGTAAATAAAGACAGACCATTCCAAGAAAAATAAAAGGGAGGGATAGTATGTCGTTTCTGTGTTCACGCTGAAGTCGTTTTTTGATATCCGGTGAAAGGCGTTTGGAAAAGGGTCTCCAAAATCCGAAGGGTTTTGTAGTGGAGTAAAAATATTCAAGCGTCTTTTTGCTGGTTGGGCTGGCAATATAGGTTCCCGCTATGGTGAAGATGAGCGAGACAAGCGTAAGTACGATAAATTGGGTCTGTTCTGTCCAGTCCGGCCAGAAGATTCGCTGAAGAACAGCGGCAGCCATTCCGCAGAATGTGCCGATGGCAAATCCGGCTCCATTGAATCTCCACCAGTAGAGTCGGAGAACGCCGGGTATGGCCAATCCGGACAAAAGTCCCATGGTAATCCATCCCCACACATCGTTTATGCTTTTGGCGTAATAGCCCATCACAAAGCCGGCAGCCACCATCAGAACCGTAAAGAGATAGCTGACCCAAAGGAGTTCCCGTATGGCTGCCCGCGGCCGGAGATAGGCCTGATAGATATCCCGTGTGAACATTGCTGTTGCCATATTGACGGTGGAATCAAATGTGGACATGCTGGCGGCCAGGAGACTCACTAAAATCAGCCCTCGGAGACCGGCCGGAATCATATACAGCAAGGCAGCCGGTAATATCTTTTCCGCCAGTACGGTGCCTTCATAACTGATATAAGGCAAATGGACTCTCCAATCCTTTCCAAGAATGGCTTCAAGATTTTGGGAAAGTTGGGGAGGGTGGATTGCCGGCGTGTTGGCAATGTCGGAAAGGATGTCAGGCCACTGGGCCTTGGAAAGATTGGGCAAGGCAAGATGAATTTGCTCTGCGGCGGCAGAGAGCTGATCGGCCCCGGGAAACATCTGTTTGACAAGGAAAAGGCCGAGAATAGCATAGCCTATCATCATGGGCCAGCGAAAGGTCAGCAGAGCAGACCAGAGACAGGCGATTTTTCCGCACTCCTTGTCGCTTCGAGCAGCGAAATACTGCGGTGTATTGCCGGTTCCCAATCCGATGATAATATTGCGTAAAAGCAGAAAGACGGTGAACATCAGAAAGCATTCATACATTTCATAGCCGGCCGGCATGAATGTCTTGATTTGCGGGAAAGATGTCATCCAGTCTGGGCTTCCGGTCACTTCAAGGGCCAGTTGGGATAATTCTGCGCTGCTTTCGATTTTTGAAACAGCGATTACAATGACCAGAACTGCGCCGACCAGAATCAGAAAGGCCTGAAGGATATCGCTATAGACCACGCCGTAGAAGCCCGAAGTTACTGTGTAGAATGTTGTTACAAGAACTAGAATCAGGGAAGCCGCAGCAGGAGACAGCTGCGGGATAAAAGTTGAGACAAAAAGGCCGGAACCTTTGACCAGGTAAGCCAGCATCCCGATGGTAAAGACGATGCCGGCGACGGCTGACAGAATCCGGGAAGCGTGCCCGCCCAGATCTGTTCCAAAACGATAAGCCTGCCATTCGGCTCCAGTCATACAATTGCTTCGGCGGTGCCATTTTCCGGTCCAGGCCATCACAAAGACTAAGCCGAGAGGAACACCGCCGCGAAATTCGAGAAAAAGTCCTCGTGGTCCGAGCAGGAACAGCAAGGAAGTGATCAGCATTGTACCGGTCATATCGAGTGACCAGCTCATGCCGGAGATACCGATGGCCCACCAGGGAAGGGATTTCCCTGCCAAAAAATACTCTTCCATAGAGCTGGAAGCACGTTTTTGAAGAAAAACTCCTAAGGCGATTAAAGCCAGAAAATACAGTCCGATCAGTGTGTAATCCAAAGCGGTCAGATAGTGCATTCAAACCTCCTCTTCTTCAAAGCGGGCAGAATAATTGATAGTTTATTATTAAGGCCTGAAAGTGTTTTCTGGAGACAAGCGGGAGCAAACCAATCTATTCGTGAACTATTATCAGGACAATCGCAATCAAATATGTCTGCATTGTTGGCGTTTCCATCTCTTCTATTGTATAGGAAGGATTCGTCTATTGGCGAAGCAGACAATGCTATTGTGGAGATAGGAATAATATTGTCTGCAAGACAGGGGCAAAACCGACTTTTCATCTAAGGTCTCCCAAGGCAGAAGTTGTTTTAAGTGGTAGTAAAGTACTTTATCAGCGTATTGTAAAATATTTTTTTGAAAATCAAAATACAATTTTCCGGTTTTTCTGAAAATAATAAAAAACTTAGGGGCCGAAATTGGCGGAAATCTGCTGTTCCGCTGAATGGCAAGAGATTTCTGTTTATATAAGTTCTTGATATATAATATCTTATGATATAAATCTGTTTTCTTTCTAATTTACGGAGGTCATTGAAGTGCAGAAAAAAACGATGGTTTTCCGAGTCAATAGAAATAAAAAACGCAAGAATTTTCAGGAAAATTTCTTAAAAAATCAAAAAACCATTGACATTTATTTGAAATATGATAAAGTACTTTAGTCATCTTGGTTTTTGTGAGGAACTAAGGAAATGAAAAAGACATCTTTGCCGCAGCTGAAAGATATTGCTTCCGCCGCCGGTGTTTCCATGGCAACGGCTTCGATTATTCTTCGGAATGGGAATGGACGTTTTGCCGAAGAGACTCGGCAGCGAGTTCTGGAAGTGGCCAAAAAACTTGGATGGAGGCAGAATCTTCTTGTTCAAAGCATCCAAACCGGCAAAACCCGAACTATTGGAGTTTTGATACCGCCTTTTGACTCCTATTGGACAAATGTTTTAACAGGGATTCATCAGGCCCTAACTGAAGCCGACTATATGCCGATTACCCTATGGGTTGGTGATGGAGAACACTTCGCTGACAACGGGCAGGGGCTTGAGCAGATTCATAAACTGGTGGACCGCCGGGTTGAGGGGATACTTGTCTGGCCGGATTTTGCGTCGGCTTATAAGGATTATTTCCGGGAACTGATTGAGCGCGGCATTCCGCTGGTCGTAGTTGACCATGCGTTAGAAGACTGCCGTCTGGCCGATTCGGTACAGACGGATGAAGAATTGGGCGGGCGTCTGGTAGCCGAACATCTGCTGAAATTAGGACACCGGAATATCGGGTGCGTTACTGAATTTGAAAAAGATGCCCGCAGCTGGCAGTTGCGGCGGCAGCGTTATTTTGAATTTGCGCTGCATACGATGGCCCCTGATGTTCAATACCGGGTTTGGCATATGTCGGAGGAGCGGGCCGATGTTATTGATCTGGCCAAAGAAATTCTTCGGATGAAAGACCGTCCGACCGCACTTTTTGCTGAGACAGACCACCTTGCTTACGACCTTTACCTGGCCGCCGCCGATTTAGGGGTTCGAATTCCTGAGGAGTTGTCTATTGTCGGTTTTTCGGATTTGGATTTTTCCCGTCAGATGCGTCCGCCTCTGACTACGGTTCGTCAGAACGGTATTGAAGTAGGTAAGTGTGCAGGCCAGGCAATTGTTCGGCGGATCAAAAAAGAAGTTACCAGCCCCGCTTCGACTATTATTCGCGTCAGCTGCGATCTGATTGTGCGAAACTCGACAGCTGCACCTCCAGCGAAAACCACAAAATGATTCATAAAAAAGATGCCGGAAAATAGGAGATTGGAGAGGGAAAAGGAGAAAGAAAATGAAGAGTCTGGTGAAAGCGGTCGGCCGAGTCTGTTTAGGGATAGGTTTTCTTTGCGGGACTGCGTTGGGGGCACAGAAGGTTCTTGAGTGGAAATTTGATGGTGATTTAACGGACAGCAGCGGAAACGGTCTGGATGGTTTTGCGATTGGAACGCCGGCTTACATCGCTGGTGTCAGCGGGCAGGCCTTTGTTTCCGATGGGACCGTTTCGGCCTATCGAACGGGAATCAGCACGGATTTGCTGCCTGTGCTTGCCGGGGACACCTGGAGCGTTAACATCTGGGTTTATCCAACACAGAATCCGCTGGACTGGCGGATTCTGTGGAGTTTGGGGGAGAAGCCGGACAGCGGAAAAAACTCCAGAGCCGTTTATTCTTCCGGTTATGCAGATTACGGCGGGGGAATCACTTTTGTCGGAAGGACATCCGCGACTACGGTCTATACGTCCAGCATGATTCCCTGGGATGTCAACCAGTGGCAAATGCTCACAACGACCTATGACGGCCGAATTGTCCGCCTATATAAAAATGGATATCTGATTGCGATGAGAAACCAAACCTTTTTGGATGCTCCCGGCGAGGTGAGGGTTTCTACTTACCCTTGGGAAAGCACAAACTTTTTCATCGGTCGATTTGACGAGTTTACGGTCTGGCGGGGTGTTTTGACTCCGGAGGAAATTCAGAACCTTATTCTTCCGGATGTTCCGGCTGAAATCCCAACTGTACGGCAAGTGGCGTACTATAAGATGGAGGACCCTGCCGGCATGCTGATGCCGGATCATTCGGGGCTGAACTATCACGGGACGCTGCACGGCTATTCCGAACCCCTGTCCAACTGGCTTGCGGAGGGATTCCGCGGAGAGTCGCTTATGTTTGATGGCGAACAAGCCGTTAATCTGCCTTTCTGTGTATCTCAGCCGGTCAATTATACGGTAAGTTTTTGGCTGAAATCAGGTGAGCAGCCCTATTGGAGCGCTTTTTACAGCGAAAAACAAATAAGCAATCCGGGCGGGAGTCTGAGCAAAGGGACCCAACTTCAGATTCGTGCCAACAACAGTGAGCTTCAGGCCATCAGCAAAGAGAGAGATGAAAATACTTTGTTTGTGATTAAGGCGGATGCCTCTGCTTACCTGGATGGCCAGAACTGGCATCATGTGGCTGTGGTGGCGGACGGGGAAGCCGCTGCAGCTTCCCTTTATGTCGATGGTCAACCATTGGCTAGTGTGCCCTATGTGTGGAGCTCTCATAAAACAAGGGCCTTGAGTACATCTATCGGCTACAACTGGAAGGAAGGAGGTTACCTTGGGGAATGGCAGCCCGCTTATGTGGATGAGGTAAAGATTTGGAATGGGGCTTTGACTGCCGCCCAGATTCAAGCCCTGGCTGCGCGGAGCAATTTTACAAATGATTTGCAAGTCGATTTGGAGGATGCTGCTTTTCTGAGCGAGAGGTGGCTGGAAGACCAGGTTGTGGATCCAGGAGTGCAAATTGCAGCAGATGACATGGAAAATTCGCTGGACAACTGGAGCGTTTATGCAAGCAGCCGATACAGCGGCACCGGAACTATCAGCCAAACCAGCAATGCGTATGCAGGCAATGCGGCTCTTCGATGGGATTATGTGCTGCCGGCAACATCTCCGACAGATCCCAATAACTACACGTCAATAATTTTTGACCTGGGTGAAACGAAGGATTTATCGGGATATGATGAAATTTCTCTCTGGCTTTATCGGTATGCTGAAAACACGCCGGAAGACCTGCTGTTTCTGAAGTTTGTGGGGTCCGATATGGAGGTACAGGCGGAACAATGGATTGTAGGAGATGGAAGTGTCAGCGAGCCGGCCGGCCAGTGGGCTCGGTGGGTTGTAGACCCCAATTCGCTACTGGGTCCCTACGGAGAGGGCACGGCGGACGAAGACAACGTAAAGGCGGTTCGATTTCTTTTGATCGGCACCGGCAGCAGTGATCGAAGCGACGAACGTTCAGGACGGATTGATATAGATGAGCTTATGTTTGTTCGTTATCCCGTCTGTTCCGGACTGCCGGCAGCAGATGTGAACAAGGACTGTAAGGTTGATCTGGAGGATTTGTTTGTTCTGGTGGAGGAGTGGATGTTTGGGATAGAGTAAAAAAGCAGAAAGCAGGCCGATATTGGATATCGCTCTGTTTTCGAAAATCTCATCATCACAGGAGAGGTAAAATGCAGCGGAAAAAGGCCTTCACACTTATTGAATTGCTGGTTGTAATTGCCATTATTGCGATGCTGATGTCGATTGTGGTTCCCTCCTTATTCAAAGGGAGGGAGTTGGCTCGCATGGCAGTCTGTGTTACAAATGAAAAGTCTCTGGTGCTGGCCGCAAACCTTTGGTCCCAGGAGAATAACGGCTGGTCTATTGCAGGCAAATGGTGGAGGGATTCTCTCACTGCTCGCAGAGACGGTACTTTCGAGGATAATTCGGCTGTTACGCTTATGCCGTATTTAGATTCTTCCATCAGCAGAAAGGGGGACTCCCTTACTTGTCCTACTGCTAACAATGTAAAATTTTATGCGATGAGCGAGGATTATAGGACGGAAGGGCATGAAGAGACCTTTACCTATGCGGCAAACGGCTACATGATTTTTTGTTTCGGTGCAAGCCCTGGTATTTTACCGGGGCCGTGTGATGCACAAGGCAGCGGCGGATGGGGCGGGCCCAATAACCTTTATTGGGATAAACACGGTTCAACGAAGATGACTACGATCAGGAATCCCGCCGGGACCTCCTATTTTATTGATCATGAGTATTATTACGTTGCCAGATGGTTTTTTGATCCCACCAAGCCGCCGGAAGAAATTCAGGCCGATCCTCGCTTTTGGTTTCAGACACGTTGGCATTTGAAGCGGTCCTCGGATATCTACGGCATTGGGATGATCAGCTGGGTGGATGGCCATGCCGGACGGGAGCCAAAGGATTTTGCGGAGATTGCAGACAATAGTTACTCCGGGCGCCGCTGGACATTCTATTATTACGGCAAGTAAGGTCGATTGAATTGGTTGGGACGGAGGAGGGAAAATGAATTGTCGGAATGCAGTGTGGAAGGCTTTTTCTCTTTGGTGCTGGACAGTGTGTTCGAGCCCAGGGGCCGATCTTTCCTTTCATGCCGACAACGTTTCCCATCGTTTTGATGGGCTGGGGGTTCAAATCTGGGCTGGTGATGAGTCTGTTCGGACGCTTTTAACTTCCCTGAATATCCGCTATGTGCGTCTGGAGGCGACGCCGAATTGGGCGGATATTGCGGACGCTCCTCCCTCCGATGGACTTCGTTCCTCTTTTGATCAGTATGCAGCGGCTCATTATGGAACAGCGCGATTGAATGCGATGCAGAGCACGTGCAGCATGCTCAGCCAGTTGGGAATTGCATCTGTATTTGTTCAATTTCATTATCCTCGGGCCTGGCGGACTGTGTTGGGAAGATTGAAACCGGAACATCACCAGGATGCGGCCTTGTTATGGGGGGCGCAGCTGGCGTATTTGCGTTCGTATGGAATTCAGCCCGCTTATATTGAGCTGTTTAATGAGCCGGAAGGAACATGGAACTGTCGGGTGCCGCCGGAGCAATACAACGATGTGCTCAAACGGGTTAGGCAGGAACTGGATGTGCGAGGAATGGAACAGATCCAGATTGTCGGGCCGGGTTTGGCTTATCTGGACCATGATGGCGGCGGGATGCAATGGATAGGAGCGCTTGATGAGGCGGCTGTTGCTTCGTTAGGAGCTTTTTCGACTCATGCATGGGATGAAACATTTTATCAAGGGTGTGAACCGAAACTGCTCCGACAGAAATGGCAGCCGTTTTTTTCGGCTGTTCGTCTGAAAGATGAAACAGGAATGAAACCAATTTTCATAACGGAATATATGTCAGGCAGCAGCACCTTTCACGGCATTTCTTATCCGTCGCCGGCGTCAAACTATACTTTTTCCGCTTCGGATACAGTTCCCTTTGCCATCCGGGTGTTTGAAAATACCCTTTCGCTGCTTAATGGAGGGGCCTCTGCCTTGCTTTTGTGGGAGGCATCCGACCAAAGTTGGTCGGATTCGGGCTGGGGGCTTCAGCGTCGGCCCGCAGAGGGCAGCGTCAAACGTCCCGCTTATTGCGCTCTCAAAGTTTTGGCGGATCTTGTGCCGCCGGGCTCTGAGGTTCTGGCCGCTGCTCCGCAGGAAGAAGAGGGGATTTATTGTGCTGCTTTGAAGCATGCGTCAGGTCTTGTTTTGGCAGCTGTTAATGGGACTGATTTTGTTCAAAGCAAAACTGTGCGTCTGGACAGTTCCCGACGGAAGGAATTGGTTTGTGCTTTTTCCTATTCGGCAGAAGGAATCGGCAATGGAGAGAGTTGTTTTGCCTTAACAGAACCGAATGAGATTTTGCTGACGCTTCCGTCTGATACGGCCTTGGGGTTGGCTTTTGAGTTTTCAGATAATCCGCCTCAGAAAGTTCTTGAATGGAAGTTTGAAGGAACGTTGAAAGACAGCAGCGGCTGGGGGAACCATGCCACAAAGACTCTGGGGGGATTCGGCTTTGGCCGAGGGCGGTTCGGACAGGCCCTTGTTTTGGATGGAACGGATTTGCTGATTGAGTTGACGGGGGGAGTCAATCTGTCTTTGGGGGCGGAGGAGGATTGGTCGATGAATTTATGGGTCTGTCCGGAACACAATCTCTCTGCGGGCGGAGACTATCATGCCTTGGCCCTGGCGGCCTTTGGTGCAAACAGCTGGTCGAAGAACGGCAACGGCCGGAGCATCGGCAATTGGGGATGGGGCAAAGGGATCAGTTTTTACAGCACGACGATGATTCCCACTTATTCAAATGTGCCCTATGATGCAGGGGTATGGCAGATGATTACGCTTACTTATTCGCATGATCTCTGGCAGGAGCAGGGCGCCTCTACGGCGGGGGAGGCCTTAAAAATCTACAAAAACGGCACACGGATTGCCTCTTTTAATCCTCAAGGGCGATATTATACCGGCGGTTTTCGAACGGCTGACAATCTGGTTTCGATTCTGCCGACGATTCCGGACCAGGCGCCGCTGCGTTTTGTTGGGAAATTAGATGAGTTTACGATTTGGAAAGGAGTGCTGCCGCCGGCTCAAATTCTCGGAATGGCCTCCCGTCAATTCCCTCCGGGAGATTTATCCGCTGACAGTGCAGTAAATCTGGCTGATTTGGAGGTTTTAAGCGGTTTCTGGCTTCAGGAAGGACCGGATTGTATAGCCGATTTGAATAATGATGGGATTGTGAATCTGGCGGATTTTGCCGTGTGGAGTGTGCAGGTTAAGAGTCCTTAATCGTTTAGTAACCTTTTTTGGAGGAAAGAAGATGAAGAAGTATGTGATTGGAATGATGCTGTTTAGTTTTGTCGGGCTGGCGAATGCTGTTTTTGAGACGGTGGTGGATGACTTCGAAGGGTATGCTGACAGTGCTGCCCTGCGAACTGTCTGGGTGGTCAATCAAAACTCCAATCTGACCAGTGAAACTCTGGAGACGATACTGAACGGCCAGTGTATGCTGCTTCAAAACAGCTCGAGCTCGCCGTATTATGCTCAGACGAAGCTTGCTTTGCCGGGGGCGGTGCACAATGTTCACGGAGTGAACCTTACCTATCCGGGCTACTTCCAGATTAAGATGACCTTTGCTATTCCTTATAGTGATGGAGTAGCCCCGTGGGGGACGTTGGGAGGCACGGGAGGAGATGTCTTTCTGAGCATGTATGATTGCTGGGGACAGAAGGTTTTCGGAGCCAGCTACCCGGGTGATGTAACAGCCAGCGGTACAGGATGGCCTAATGGGATTGTCTGGGAGATGGATTTTTCCGCTTATACGGTCACTGGAATGAATCTTGAGAATGTTGAACACATTACAGTCGGCTATGACAAGACCTATTGGGGTACGGGGGCCCTTTTTGTTGATGATGTTATTCTTGTAGGGGTTCCAGAACCGGCCAGTCTGCTGGTGCTGAGTTTGGGAGGTCTGGTGTCGCTGCGTCGCCGTCGTTAAAAGAGTCCGTTTTGTTTTGTCGGGATGGATCCCGCCGCCGTAAAAAGCCATCTCAATGAAGAGATGGCTTTTTTATTGGCCTGGTTCCGGCGGATGCTGCCTTTGGACTTAAGGCAGGGGGGCGACGATAGGCCAGCCGTCTTTCCATTCCATTGTGGAGATTTTTAATTCGGATTTTCCGGTTTGGCCGTGGTAGGCATGAAAAACCAGATAGTCCTGGTCTCCTTCGCGAAATACGGCACAATGTCCCGGCCCTTTCCAGTTCTCGCGAACCTGCGACCTAGCGGTTAACAGCCATTGCGATCTACCTCGGTTCCAAACC
>CALMLO010000031.1 GCA_937868095.1 uncultured Phycisphaerales bacterium
GGTTAGTGCCATTGAAATGGAGATCAGCGAAGACTGGATCGCCGGAAAACGGTACCTGACCATGAATGCGGAAAAGGAGAACGTGGACACTACCGTCAATTCAAACAAAAAGAGAATTTACAGAAAAAATGTTGCGTAATCGTTGCGAACTAAAAGGCACTCTAATATTTGATATTGAAATAAAGGGAATGGTTGGTCTATGCATTTAGCAATTAAGAAGTTTATTTTAGGATTGAGTTTGGGCTTAGTTCTTCTCATTATGTGGTCAGTTTTTACTTTCTACGGGCCCTCCCAGTATTGGGGACTTTGGGAAGGATGGCACAGGTGGATCACAGCTATTTTTTTCCCCTTATTATATCTCTCTGCAAGTACTATTAGTTCATTTTGTCCAAGTCCTCTTGATGTTCTATTTACTACGGGCTTGGGAATTATTCCTTATGGTCTTTTATGGGTAATTCTGTCATATATACGAATGCGAGTGAAAAGATAGATAATATGCAAACCATCTTTTCAGTATTTTTACGGACCACAAAAACTCCAACGGTTTGCGGAAACTAGGGGCAGTCACGAATGGCGGTTCCTTAAGTTCGATATCCCCGCACGGTGCAAATATTCGTCGGCGGCTAAATATGGCTTCTTTCATAAGTTGAGACTGAAAATTTCATCCGTAAATTGCCGGCCGTGGCTGCGGCCGACGCAAGGGCAAACGAGGTCGTGGAGCCGCCTGTAAAGTGCCTGTATTCGGCATTTTGGAGCGAAACGGCGTGCCAAACAGCGGCTGGCCAAGTTTCATGGCGTCTCGAAGGAAAAGTTTCCTTTGTACTTGAAAGAAATGGAATTCCGATATAATCATAGAAACGAGGATCTCTTTGAATTATTGGCTCAAAATGTCACTAAATGAGTGCAAAATCGTTTAGAATTACCAATTGAATTATTAAAGGATTTGATGAAAAATGCGTAAGAATATTATTATTTTGATATTATTGGCAATTCTTTTAGTGAACCTTTATGTTTGTGTTATTTTCCAAAAATCGTTTTCGAAGAAGAACAATGGATATGGTCACCCCTATCCGAGAGATCGAATTACTTATGCTGCTCGAGATCCCGATGACGACCAAATCAAATTAATTGTAGATGCCACAGAATGGACCGACGGAGGATGGGATTTGGTAGTTTTATTTAAAACAGAAGATAATAAGGTTTTTAGATTTTGGACAAATCCGCCGAATGCTCCACGTGACTGGATGGCTGATAAATTAGAGACTCCTGAATCAATGGAAGGCAAACTTATGTCCCTGGAGGAGATATGTCATCATCATCGTCCATTTAGTAGTCCGTCCATTTGGATAACATCACGAGAAAATGAAACAGGGTCAGATACTTTATCTGACCAGCAAAAAGATTGAACGCAGTGGACAGGACTGAAAAGCCAACACGATACCTTGATAACGACCAGCGGGTGGCGGTCCAGACGCTCGTTTCCGGCGGTGTGGAGACGGACGGACGGATGTTTGTGTTCGGCAATACTATTGATGGGGTGCTGATAATGGGCTATCGCCTCGGGGCGGCTTGGGTAAACTTCTGCTGCGGGCATGACTCCTTGGACAGGTCGGCGGTGATGTTCTATGCCGGGGGCGGGGAATAAGGCGAGGGATTTGCTCTGGAAGAACCCTTTTTCTATCTTGACATTGGGCGGCGGCTCCTTATATATTGATTCTGTGCTCCGCGTGGCCGAGTTGGGAAGCGTTGTTCTTTGAAAAGTGAAATGAAAGAGGGTCGGATGTTCTCTACGGGGGGCAGAAGGCCTTCGGGACCCTTGCGGCGGCCGGGGCAGCGGCGGTTTCCAAATCATCATTTTGCCGGCATCATTGTTTTATTATTCAAAAGGAGGTCATGCGATAGAATACGGTAAAGATTTTATCACCTTTTTACGCAGGCCAGCATCCAATGAAACATAGCCATTCAGAACGATCCATCAAACATAAAGAAATTTACGACAAGCTCTGTAATGATATTATCAAGGGAGTTTACAAGCCGGGCGAAAAACTCCCGACCGAAAATGAGCTTGTGGAAATGTTCAATGCTTCCCGTCCTACCATCGGCAGGGCGATGCGGGACCTGCAGCAAAAAGGGCTGATTGTCCGCAGGCAGGGTCAGGGCACCTTTGTGAAGCAGAGCACAAAGCCCAGCAATCAGACGCTGGGGCTTCTGGTTCATTGGCAGATGCGGCCGGTTCAAACAACCAGCAGCACCATCTTCGGGATTATGATACCGGAATTGCTTAAAAATGCCAGTCAGGCCGGCTATTCGCTTTTGTTAAATGATATTCCTGTCAACAATGATTTGAATTATATTGAACGGGCTCAGGCCATTTGCAAACGGCTGCTCAGTTCTCATGTGGCGGGGGTCTTTTTTACCCCTCTTGAATTATCGAGCAATAATTCTCTGAACGAAAGCATTGCCGAACAGTTCAATAAGGCGGGGATTGCGCTGGTTCTGCTGGATCGGGATTTGACGGACAGTCACCACCGCAGTCAATTTGATATTGTGGGAATCAATAACCGGCAGGCCTCTTTGATTCTGACCAGTCATCTGATTGAACTGGGGTGCAGGAAGATTGATTTTGTGTGCGGAACGGCCATGACAACGGCCATTGAAGATCGATATGACGGATATCGCCTGGCGCTCGAAGAACATCAAATCCAGCCGGAGAAGCAGCGTCTGCACCAGTTTGACAGCCGGAGTCTGCTCAGCAAGCCCGCCTGTCCGGAAAGGGAAAGACTTCTGGATTTGGTGAGAGGGGCGAAAACGGAGGCGTTTGTCTGTGTAAATGATACAACGGCGGCGGACTTAATTGCCTGCTTTCACTCGGAAGGCATCCGGGTGCCGCAGGATGTGCGTGTGGTAGGTTTTGACGATTTGCCAATCAATGAAAGTCTGCCGGTGTCTCTGACTACGATTCGGCAGAATCCTGCGGCCTTGGCGTATGAGGCCATCCGGACGATGGTGGATCGGATTCATCATCCTGACATACCGGCCCGGCATATCATGGTGAGTACGGAGTTAATCATTCGGGAATCGTGCGGAAGCCGCTTAAAAAAATAGGATTGGATTTGCGGGCGGCCTGGTTTGGGATTGGCCGGGCGATTTAAGGAGACAGCGGGGCGAGGGGGGGTGGCGTGTGTTTTCCGGCTCTGGCGGGCTGTTTGATTGGAAGAGAGGGGGCTTTGGGGAGCGGTTTTGCCGGAGGCGGGGTTGAACGGAAGGGATGGGCGGGATGGCTCATCCGGCGCCATTCGGTTCAATCCAAAGCCGTGGGAAATCAGCAGGAACCGACTTGATTTTTATTGGTTGTCGTCGGTTTGGCCTGTTGTCTGGATGACTTTTTGGATGGTGCCGTCCTCGTTGTAATATAACTTGTCCACGCAAATGGATCTCAGCCAGTCATGGCCGGACAGGGCGCTATTGTGATAAAAGGCGTACCACTGGCCTTTGTATTCCACAATCGAACCGTGGTTGGTATAGCTGTCCGTCGGGTCCATGTAGATGCCCTGATATTTCCACGGGCCGAGGGGATTGTCGCTGACGGCATAGCACAGCCGGTTATGTTTTCCGTTTTCATCATGATTGTCCGAGTAGGATAAGTAATAAATACCCTTTCTCTTGTGCACCCATGCGGCCTCGTGGAAATCTACCAGCCCTTGCATTTCCTTCATTTCGCCGTCGATTTCCATCATGTTGTTTTTCAGTTTGCCGCCTTTGCATATTCCTCCGCCGCCATAGTAAAAATAGGCCTGGCCGTCTTCGTCGATAAACACGCAGGGGTCAATCAAGGGTTCCAATCCTGGAATATAACCCTGCACTTTAAAGTCGGAGGCGGGTTTGGTGCTGGTGGCCACACCGATTTTCCATGTTTTGTTCCAGTCCGTGCCGCTGGGGTGAGGGAAGTAGA
Source organism: uncultured Phycisphaerales bacterium (assembly GCA_937868095.1). GTDB lineage: Bacteria > Planctomycetota > Phycisphaerae > Sedimentisphaerales > Anaerohalosphaeraceae > JAHDQI01. Next base: position 3,953 of record CALMLO010000031.1, read on the forward strand.
AGTAATAAATGCCGTCTTTATAAGCGCAATCGGGGGCCCACATGAAGCCGCCTTCGGGGCGTCCCCAGGGGACATCTTTGGAACTAAGAATTTCTCCGTGATCGAGCCAGTGGACCATATCGTCTGTTGAAAAGACATGATATTGGTCCATCAAATCGCACCCCCGCGGCGGAGCGATGTCGTGGGAGGCGTACACATAGAGTCTACCGTCTGACCAGACGTGTGCCGACGGGTCGGCGGTGTACATGTGGGTGATAAACGGGTTTTTCGCTTGTGCTGCTGAGACAAGCAGCAGCGGAATCATGAGCGGAACTATTGCGGGGGCGTGTGTGTTTTTCTTCATTGCCGGCTGTCTCCTTATCAGGATTTATAGAATCTGTCCTAAAATCCGGGCTATGTAATGTAAATACAAACTTATTACATATAGATTATACCAAGATAAGATTTGAAATCAATAATTGTTTGTGACTGCTTTGGTTTCTTTTTGGTTTTTTGAGAGACTTATTGAGAAGGTATTGGGTTTGCGGGTTCATAATTGTCTATAAGTCCATAGAATACATTGGCTTATGTAGATTTATTTTTCGACTTTGTTCGGGGAAGGAGGACTGCTGGAAAATGCCGCAGTGTCTGTATGTTGGGGAAATTTGCTATTAAAAACCTGAGAAATGGAATAATTGTCTTGACATCTAATTTACAAATCAATTAGAATGTAAACAGTAGAATGATGCTGCACAGGATGGTTAACAGGGATTTTCCAAAGGTGTCGGCCGATGGAATTGACTGAAAAAAGGGGTGGAGAATCGCTTTTGAGGCATCTGGGCCCCCATGCCCGGCCGGAAGATTTTGTCTGCCTGTCTCAAACGGGAGATGGGCGATTTCATGCAGGTGCTGAAGGTGTTCAGTCGATTTTGGGAACCAGAGACCGAAAAGTTGAGTTTGTTTTTTTCCGCAAGCATGTGCTGGCTTATGTTCATTCCGCCCTGGGCTATCCGGCTTATTATCCAATCTGTCGAGTTGACAGGAAAAAGCCGACTAAAGCCGTCTTGATGGATTTGGACGGAACCAGCGTCCGCAGCGAAGAATTTTGGATTTGGATTATTCAGCTTACGACGGCCAGTCTGCTTGGAAACCCCTCTTTTGAGTTGGAAAATGCGGATTTGCCTTATGTGTCGGGCCATAGTGTTTCGGAGCATCTGGAGTACTGTATTCGGAAATATTGTCCTGAAAAGACTGTAGAAGAGGCCCGCGAACTGTATTTTCAGCACACTCATTTTCAGATGCAGGAGATTCTGAACGGGCGGGGGCGTACTGATGCGTTTAAGCCGTCCGCCGGTCTGAAGGAGTTTTTGCTGGAGTTAAAGGGTCGGAAAATCAAGATTGCGCTGGTGACGTCGGGGCTTTATGAAAAGGCGTGGCCGGAAATTCTTTCGGCGTTTCAGTCTATGGGGCTGGGGGATCCGCGTGATTTTTATGATGCGATTATTACGGCCGGATTTCCTTTGCGGAAAGGGGCTGTAGGGACGCTGGGGGAATTGTCGCCGAAGCCGCATCCGTGGCTTTATGCGGAAGTGTGCCGGGTGGGTCTTGGGATTCCATCGCAAGAGCGTGCTCATGTGGTGGGTATCGAAGACAGCGGCGCCGGTATTTGTTCCATTCGGCTGGCCGGCTTTCCGGTGATTGGATTTGCCGGCGGCAATCTGGCGGAAAGCGGGGCAGAGGGATTGTGCGATCACTGCTGTGCTACCTTTCAGGAAATACTGCACCTTCTTTGAATGAACGAAAGGCGTTCTCATGAAAATGAAAATACAGAACGATGACGCATCCGCCCCTGCCAAGAAGAGAGAGGGGCGCGTCTCTGCTAAGCATCTGATTCAGTGCCATTTCATTTCCAATACCCACTGGGATCGGGAATGGCGATATTCTATGCAGCGAACCCGGCATATGCTGGTGCATATGATGGATATGCTTCTGGATATTTTTGAGAAGGAACCGGAGTTTAAATCCTTTCATCTGGATTCTCAGACAGTTCCCCTGCAGGACTATCTGGAGATTCGGCCTGAAAAAAGGGAGCGTTTGGTAACGCTGGTGAAGACCAAGAAACTGCTGATTGGTCCGTGGTTTTGTCTTCCGGATGAATTTTCTGTTTCGGGGGAGTCGCTGATTCGCAATCTTCTGCTGGGGCATAAAATTGCCAATCAGTTCGGGTATGTGAGCAAGACCGGCTATTCTCCGTTTTCGTGGGGTCAGATATCTCAGATGCCTCAGATTTATAAAGGATTCGGGATTGAGTTTGCGGCTTTTTATCGTGGGGTGAATACGAAGGTTGCTCCCCGCTCGGAGTTTCTGTGGGAGGGAGCGGACGGCAGCCGCATTGCGGCTTCGCGTCTGGGGCGGCGGCCCCGCTACAATGTGTGGTATGTCATTCAGCGTCCGGGGTACTGGAATCTGAAGGATGTTAATCAGCGTGTGGTGCCCTGGAACTGCGAGAGCGGTCCTTTTAAGTTTGTCGGGGAACTTTACTCGGATTTTGATGCGCAGTATTCCCGGCAGAAATACAATTACTTTGCGGAAAATATACCGGAGAGTGCCAAAAAGGCCCTTGAGGAGCAAAACAATGACTGGTCCACGCTTCATCGGTTCTGGTCCTGCGGGCATGATTCTTCGTGTCCGGATATCCGGGAGGTCCGCATGATTCGGGATTGCAATCAGGCCCTTGAAGGGGTGGCGGAGGTCTTTCACAGCACTTTTGAGGATTTTCAGGAGCAAATCCTGGAGCAGGTGGATGAATCCCTGCCGGTAGTCCGTGGGGAGATGCGGTATTGTTCGGACTCTGAATCGACCAGTCCGCTATTCGGCTGGATTGTGTCTGCCAGAATGGATTTGAAGATTGAAAATTTTCAATCTGAGCGGGCTTTGATGCAGTATGCCGAGCCGCTGGCGGTTTTTGCCTCGATGCTCGGAGCGGAGTATCCCGCCGGCTTTCTGGAGCAGGCATATAACTGGCTTCTTCAGAATCATGGTCATGACTCTATCGGCGGCTGCAGTCGGGAAATTGTCGGTCTGGATATGCAGTTTCGGTATCGTCAGGTCCGGGAGATTGCCGGCTGCGTGGCGGAACGGGCGCTGCTGGATATCGCCGGCACCCTTGATTATTCGGAGCACAGTGCGGAAGATATGGTTCTGCTGGTTTATAATCCTGCGTCCTTTGCGCGGGAGGAAACGGTTACGGTTCATTTGGATGTTCCGCGGGACTGGAAGCCGGAAGGCATTGAAATTGTGAATGAGCGCGGGGAGAAGATGGAAATTCATACTGTCGGCTGTGAGGAGAAACATTTTCAGGTTGTTCAGTCTCCCAATGACACCGCCAATATGTTTGAAACGCGTCTGTATTATGCTCGGGTTCATCTGAAAGAGATCCCGCCGATGGGATATCGAATTTTCTTTGTGCGTCCGGCTGAGCGTGCGGCTGTGAAGAGTCGGGCTTCTCTGGTGAGCGGTCCCAACGCGATGGAAAATGAGCATCTGCGGGTGGTTATCGGCTCGAATGGGACACTGACCGTAACGGATAAGCAAACCGGCAAGGTTTATGAAAACATGGGCTATTTCCGGGATACGGCTGAAGTCGGCAATCCGTGGGAGCACAGCGATGTGGAAAACCCATCGGTTTTCACTACCCTCTCTGAGCAGGCGGAGGTTATCCTGATTCAGGATAATCCGCTGGAGGCCAGTTTTCAGGTTCGGTGGAACTGGTCTGTGCCGGAAAGCAGGACTGAAGACGACAAGGCGCGCAGCAGCCGGCGAAAAAATATGCCGATCTGCAATACGGTTACCCTGCGGAAAGGCCAGCGATGGGTTGAAATTGTGACCGACCTTGACAACACCGCAGAAGACCATTATTTACAGGTTGTTTTCCCTGCGGGGATTTGCTCGTCCAAGGTCTATGTGCAGGGCCAGTTTGATGTGCTGGAGCGGTCTGTTGTGCTGCCGGATTCTGAGACGTATCTGGAACGGCCCCAGACGGAGCAGCCCATGAATTCATTTTTGGATATTACGGACGGCAAGATGGGTCTGGCGATACTGAACGAAGGTTTGAAGGCCTACGAGGCCACGCAGGAGGCCGCTCCGGAGCTTCGTCTGACACTGCTTCGCAGTTTTCCGCTGCGGATATGCGTAACGCAGGAAATGACGGATTACAGCAAGGCGGACAAAAGTTCTCAGTGTTTGGGGAGGCATCGGTTTCGCTATGCGGTTCTGCCGCATCGGGGGACGTGGGCGGATGCGGATATCTGGAAGGCGTCCGAGCAGTTTACGCTTCCTCTGGTTCTGGCTCAGACGGCTCCGACGGACGGGGGGAAAGAGCCGATTTGCAAATCTTTTTTGAAGGTTAGTCCGGAGCGGCTTCATGTCAGTGCGGTCAAACGCAGTGAAAAGGGAAAGGGCTGGATTGTTCGCGTTTTTAATCCATTTGACAAGACCGTGAATGCGTCGATTTGTTTGAACGGCGGCTGTGAACCGGTTTCGATTGCTCAAAGTCCTGTTCAGCGTCTTCAAAATCATATGCTTCTTCCTGTGAACCGTGAGAGGCGAATCTGGAAGCAGGCCCGGCAGGTGTCGCTGGAAGAAATTCCGGAAAAAGAACTGCCCCTGGACAAAGATGGTTCCTGCCGCGTTCCAGTGCCTCCCAAAAAGATAGTGACGATTGAATTTTTGGCCGGCTGAACGTCCGAAAGCAATATCCTCTGTGAAATGAAAGGGGGATGGACATGGCGAAGTACCTGGGAACGACTGATTATGCCGTGATGGTTTGTTATTTTGCATTTTTGGTCGGCCTGGGGCTGGTTCTTCGGCGAAAGGCGTCGGCCAGCGTAGAGGATTATTTTTTGGGGGGTCGTCAGCTGCCGTGGTGGGCTCTGGGGGTGTCGGGGATGGCCAGTTTTCTGGATTTGACCGGCACGATGGTTATTGTCTCCTTTTTGTATATGATAGGGCCTCGGGGGCTGTTTGTGGAATTTCGCGGAGGAGCGGTGCTGGTTCTGGCGGTTATGATGCTGTGGAGCGGGAAATGGCACCGCCGGTCCGGCTGCATTACGAACGCGGAATGGATGATTTATCGATTCGGCAATACAGCGGGCGGACAGTTTGCGCGCATGGCCGGTGCGATTGCAGCCATTGTCAGCAATATTGCGATGGTTACCTATCTGATTAAGGGGACGGGCTTGTTTGTGGCGATGTTTCTGCCGTTTTCTCCTCAGGTGTGCGCTGTTCTGATGATCGGCGTTGCGACCCTGTATATCTTAACAGCGGGTTTTTACGGCGTTGTCTATACGGATTTGTTTCAGTCGGGAATCATTCTTGCTGCTGTGATTGTGATTTCTGTAATTGCGTATCTGAAGAATCCAGGTGCCGAGCAGCTCTCGGCGCTGGCTTACGAGGTTACCGGTCAAAGCGCGTGGATGACCTCGGCGTGCAGCTGGAAAACGCCGATGCCGAAAGGGTATGAACAGTACAGTTTTTTATTTATGGTTGCTGTTTTTTATCTATTCCGGAATGTCTTTTACGGGATGGGGGCTGGAGGGGAGCCGCGTTATTTCGGGGCCAAAGACGATAAGGAATGCGGGAAACTGACGTTTTTGTGGACCAGTCTGATGATGTTTCGCTGGCCGATGATGATGGGGTTTGCGATACTCGGATTGTTTCTGGTCAAAGAAACATTTCCCAATCAGGAAGTGCTTCAGGATGCGGCGGTGCTGATTAAGAGCTATGTAGGCCCCCTTGATAAAAGCCGGTGGGCGGATACGATTTCCGGCATTATTCATTCCCCGGATGCCTATTCGCCTGCCCTGGCCGGTCAGATGAGCGAACTTTTGGGGAGGAACTGGCAATCGAGTCTTCATCTGCTCAGTTATGAAGGGACCGTTGATCCGGAGCGGATTCTGCCGGCTGTTGTTTTATACGGCATTCCGCGGGGGTTTCGCGGGCTGATTTTGGTGGCACTGATTGCGGCGTCGCTGTCCACATTCGGCTCGTTCTTGAACTGGACGACGGGCTTCTTTACGAAGGATATTTATCAGGCCTATGTTCGGCCGACGGCGTCCAATCGGGAACTCATTCGTATCAGCTGGGCCTTTGGTCTTGTTTTTGTTGTGCTTAGTTTTCTGTTTGCCTATTCCGTCAAAAACATCAACGATATCTGGGACTGGTTTATCATGGCGCTCGGCGGGGGGCTGGTGGTTCCCAATACGCTGCGTTTTTACTGGTGGCGTTTTAACGGCGGGGGTTTTGCGATCGGAACCATTACCGGTTTGGTGGGGGCGATTTTGATACGAGTGGTGCAGGTTTACGGTTCGGACCTGAGTCCCTTTCTGGTTCAGTTCTTCAATAATCCGGTGTCGCTGTTTTTTGTTACGCTGGGTATCGGGCTGGCCGGGACCATTCTGGGGACGTATCTGACGGAGCCGACAGCACCGGATGTGCTGAAGCATTTTTATCGAACGACGCGACCGTTCGGTTTCTGGAAGCCGCTGGCCGGCACGCTCCATCCGGAGGTACGGTCCAGGATGACGAAGGAGCATATTCGTGATGTGTCGGCTCTGCCGTTTGCGCTGTGCTGGCAAATTACGCTGTTTTTGCTGCCGATGCAACTGCTGATTAAAAGTTATCGGGCCTTTCTGATTACCTTTGGAATCTTTGTAATTTCCCTGCTGGGCTTATATGTCATTTGGCTGCGGCATTTGCGGGAGCCGGTGTTTGAGGGCGAGGTCGCGGATGAACCGGCAAAAAAATAAAAGAAATTCCTTTCCTCTCCGGCAGAGACAGAAAAATGTCAATGGTAAATATTCGTATTTCGGAGGTGGGCGGTCTTCGGCAGGATGCCGGTTGTCTGATTTTTAAGTTATTATAGGATAGATGGTTATGGTGATATTAGGATGTATAAAAGTTGTTTTTTCGTCCAGATTGTATTTACAATATAGAAATAATTTTTTCATTTTATTATTTTTTGTCTTTGCAAATTCCAAAGGAAGGGCTATAATAAAGCCCATCATAGAGCTCTTTGCTGACAAGCCGTTCAAGATGGTTCGAGGTACGTTCAATCCGACAGTTCTTAGGATGCGAGTTCTTGCTTAAGGAGGTACCATGAAAAAGGAAACCGCATTTACGTTAATTGAATTGCTTGTTGTCATTGCTATTATTGCCCTGCTTTTGTCCGTCCTTGTGCCTGCCCTTCGTCGCGTCAAACAGCAAGCCGCCGGCGCGGTCTGCTTGTCTAACATTCGTCAATTGGCGGTTGCCTGGCAGAGTTATTCTGCTGACCATGATGGTGAGATTGTTCACGGTCATGTTCCTCGCACATCTGTTCCTGATCCGACGCATCGTTTCTGGGTTCACTATCCTCAGACGGAAGCCGGTGTTTATAGGGGGGAACCTGCCGATGTCAGGCGAGAGTATGAACTGATTGGGATTCGACGGGGTGCCCTGTTTGACTATCTGAATACCTTTGATGTGTATCACTGCCCCGGCGACAAAAGTTCTGTTATGTTTGCCTCGACGGAGTATGCAACGACCAAGTCGTGGTGGAACAGCTATTCCATTACCGGAATGATGAATGGCGAAGAACTGTACCGAACGGGGGTTGTTGACAAAGTAGCCAAGAAGACCAGCGATTTGGTTAATCCGGGCGGCAAAGTTGTCTTTCTGGAAAATGTCGATGAACGCGGGTGGATTATGGGTTCGTGGCTGATGAACTATGCGAACAATCCAACGTGGGTGGATCCTATTGCTATCTGGCATTATGAGCGCGGGACCCTGGGGTTTGCGGATGCTCATGCCGAGATGCACAACTGGAGGGATGGGACAACGATTGAAAACGCAGAAGCGGGGCGGGTTATCCATACGGTACCGAGACCGAATGAAAGCGGGGAGGATATCCGGTATATGCAGCGGGCGTATGTTCCCAGGCGGTAAGAGGCAATCACCTTATTGGGATTACCGGCAGGAAAAGATTGCGGCGAATGACAGAAGCGGAAACGAGTTGTGGTGTGAGGATTGTATCGGAGGGATCGTTAACTGACTGATAGTCAAAATATCTTATTCTGAAAGGAGATTGAGCCATGAACAAGAGGATGTGGTGTGCAGTGATGGCGGCCGCTGCCATTGCGGGTCTGGTGCAGGGGGCGGAGTTGTCGAGAAACTGGAATCCTGCGGCAAATCCGCATAATGATCCCAATATTCCCTATGCCTGGTGGACGGATCCGAACAACTGGGCCGGCGGATCTGTGCCTGAAGGCGGCCCTAATAACGAGCTGGGTGATGCCGACTATTATAAGGTACAATTTTTCAATAATAATGCCAAAGACTGCTATCTGGCCACAAGAAAGATGGTGGGGCATTTGGTAGTTGGCGACGGCGGCGTTAATCCCGGGATTCTGCATCTGCTGGCTGGGGCTGAAATGTATGCCGGCTACAAGCCGGACGGCGGCAAAATCTGGACCGGCTGCGGTTTCAGCGGGCAGGGAGCCGGGATTGTTGTTCATGAAGGCGCCCTGTTAGATTGTTTGGATCATTTGTGGATTGCTCACAACGATAATGCCTCCGGCGGATTGGTTGTTGACGGCGGAACGGTTGTTGTTCATGAGATGTTTGGGATGAATTTTGACGGCAAAACGACGACGAGCGGCTACTGTCAGGTGAAAAACGGCGGTCTGCTGCATCTGATGAATTGGAACAATAGTCAGTCCATTCGGGGAAACATGAATTTGGATATCGAAAAAGGAACCGTGATTATTCGATATTGGCGGCTGGACCTGACCAATCCCTGCGATCCCGGTGTATGTGCTCGGGATGGACGCATTACGGGGTATAAGGATGCAAAATTCGACAAGAAGATCAATGTCGAAGGCGGCGATGTAAATAATGCGCAGAATGATATTATCAACAATGTGGTCTTTACGTGGGATGCCGCAAACAACCAGACGATTCTTACGGCCGTTCACCCGATGCAGCCGGCACCGGATATTGACGAGATTATTCCGATCGGGGATGTGACATTTGAATGGAACAACTGGGAACCGAATATGCCTGGGGAGTCGGTTTCTGTGGAGATTCTGATTGGAACAGATCCGGAGGCGATGAGTGTTGCGGCGACGCTGGATGTGACCGGACAGGCGCGCTCCTCGACGGTGCTCACTATCTCTGCACCCGGGACTTATTACTGGCGGGTGGATACCAACAACGGCGCTTATCACGAGGGGGATGTCTTTACATTTGAAGCGACGGCCAATCTGCCTCCGAAAGTGGATGCCGGCAGCGGTTTTATTACCTGGGTGGGTCAGCCGGCGCAGCTGAATGCGACGGTAACGGATGAAAACATCCCAATGCTTACCTGGACGATTGAGCCGGATGACGGGATGGTTTCTTTCTCAGATAACCATGTTGAAGACCCGGTGGTTACGGCAGCGGCGGAGGGCACCTACACACTGACTTTGACGGCCGATGACGGGTTTAATCCGGTGGTGAGGGATACGACCATTCTTGATGTGTATGCGGATTCCTGCGCGGCGGCACGGCGGAATGGAACGGGTACGGTTTACAGTACAGACCTGGTGGCTGATTGCGTGATTGACCTGGAAGACCTTGCAGAAGTGGCGAGTGACTGGCTGGTGGATTATAACCTGACAGGTCCGATTGTTCGATAAAGCCGAGTAAGGAAGACCTCTCCTTTATAAAGCAGGCGGTTCGGGCGCCCTGAAAACGGGTGCCCGAACCGGCGGCGAGGGTGCTGTTCGGTTTGGGCGGTTCTATGCCTGCTTCGGGAGAGAAAAGCAATAAAATAGGAACACCTCCGTCTCTACAGAGACTGGGGGCAGAAGTCTCCAGTCTCTGTAGAAGATTATTTCTGCAGGGAAGCCGCAGGAAAGTCATGTGGGAAGGGCATGTTTGAACAAAGAGACAATATTCTGAAAACAGAATCGGACGCGTGCGGGTATGGAAGGCCGCTGGATGGGCGGGGCAGGTTTTGGAAATTAGCATGGGGGTGTCTGTTCTTTTGTTCGGCTTCGGTTCTGTATGCAGCCCATCGGCATTGGGCTCCTGTAACCAGTGAGCGGTACTGGAGTCAAAGTGTAAACTGGCTGGAAGCAAGCAAGCCGACAGCAGGGGATTTCGCCTGGATTTCTGATGTTAGCAAACCCTGTATTGTGAATACAGCGGAGCAGGTGGAAAACTTCAGCGTCGGCAGCAATGGAACCGGCCGGCTGATTATTGTCAATGGGGGAGTACTGACCTCGACCGACTGGTGCGGGAACGGAATGGGCAGCGGCAGTTCAGCAGGCACGGTCATTGTGGAGGCGGGGGGAACGCTGAATTGTCTGGAGCATTTTTGGACCGGTCATGCCGTCGGTGATGCGGGGACTACTATTCTCAACGGCGGAACCATCCATGTGGGCCATCAGTTGGGATTGGGCTGGGACGGGGGCACCGGCTATATGTACATCAACAGCGGTACTCTGACGCTGGCCAACTGGACCGACCAGACCATTAGCGGCAATTCTGTGATGGATATTCGGGAAGGGGAGGTCATCGTCAACGGGGACCAGACGGACCGTATCGCAAGACTTATTTCCAAGGGGGCCATTACTGCTTACCATGGGTCAGGAACGGTGATGGTTGACTACGGCCAGACCTATGCGGGGAAAACGGTTATTACCGCAATTCCTGTTCTGCTGAACCGTCCGCCGACAGTAGATGCCGGCGTTATGCGGAATCTTCTGTGGCAGGAGAATGCGTCGATTACGATGACGGCGGCTATTTATGATGATGATCCAAATCATCTGGGTGAACTTGGTGTTGATTACGGACAGATTTTGTGGTCGTGCGCCGAGCCAGAGGTGGTTTTCAGCCATCCTGATGCGGCGACAACTCAGGTTGCGTTTTCTTCTCCGGGTGTTTATGTTCTGCGGTGCACGGCTACGGATGACGAGAACCAGAGCGGTACGGGCAGTACGCTGGTGTCCTGGATTGAGGCGGGCAAGCCGAATTTTGAAGAGCGGGCGGCGCGACTGGTCGAACTGCTGACCCTTTCTGAAAAGGTTTCTCTGCTGGATGAAGGGTCGCCGGCCATCAGCCGGCTTGGGATTCCTTCTTACATCTGGGCCAATGAAGCCCTGCATGGAGTGACAGGCCCAGGCATTGCGACGGTTTTTCCGCAGGTGATTGCCTTGGGCAGCACGTGGGAGCCGGAACTTGTCCATGAAGCGGCTACCGTCATATCGACGGAGGCGCGGATTAAGAATCTGCTCCACAATAAGGGGCTGACCTACTGGTCTCCGACGATTAATCTCAATCGCGACCCCCGCTGGGGGCGGTTTGAGGAAAGTTATAGTGAAGATCCGTTTTTGTTGTCCCGTTTTGCGGTGTCCTTTGTGAAAGGGATGCAGGGAGATGATCCGGTCTATCTGAAAACGGTCTCTTCTCCGAAACATTATATTGCCAACAATGTTGAGGCGACGCGCCATACGGGTTCCTCTGATGTGGATATGCGGAATCTGCGAGAATTGTATCTTCCGGCTTTTCGGGCTGCGGTGCAGGAGGCGGGGGCCTTTTCTGTGATGTGTGCCTACAATCGGGTAAATGGGGTTCCGGCCTGTGCGAACTCCTGGCTGCTGCAGGAGGTGCTTCGAGAAGAGTGGGGCTTTGGCGGCTATGTGGTTTCTGATTGTGATGCTATCGAGGATATTTACAACGGTCACTTTTATGCGGCCTCCGGACAAGAAGCCGCTGTTCTGGGCATCTCTGCGGGCTGCGATCTGAACTGCGGCACGATGTACCAGGCCAATCTGGTGCAGGCGGTTCTGGAGGGGAAGGTGGAGGAGGCGGCGATTGACCGGGCGGCCTGGCGTGTTCTGCTGGCCCGCTTGAAACTGGGTCATTTTGAGCCGCCGCCGCTGGTTCCCTATAACAGCATAGATGTTAATCTGCTTGATGGGCCGGCTCATCGGCAGGCGGCTCTGAAAGCGGCTCAACGGTCGATTGTTCTGCTGAAAAATGATGGGCTTCTGCCGCTGGATATTCATACCGTGCGGTCCATTGCGGTCATCGGGCCGAATGCAGATAAAATCATTTTCGGCGGGTACAGCGGGATGGCATCGGACCCTGTTTCTCCGCTGAGGGGCATTCGGGAGAAAACGGCCGGCTACGGGATTGCCGTCGATTATACGCCTGCATGTGAGATTAGCCAGACTCCTGAAATTATCGCCATCCCATCTGATTATCTGATTGCGGCCAGCTCTGCTGTGCGCGGCGGTCTGAAGGGAGAATATTTTAACAACATGAACCGGTCCGGCTCTCCGGCATTGACGCGGATTGATGCCGGCGTAAATTTCAATTGGGAATCGGGCTCGCCTGATGCGGAGCGGATTGTGCCTGACGGTTTTTCCGTTCGGTGGACGGGGAAGCTGGTGCCGCCGCTTACGCGGCTGTACATGCTGTCCCTGACCTCGGATGACGGTTCGCGTTTGTATCTGGATGGGGCTTTGCTGATTGATAACTGGGGCGACCATGCGGAGCGGACAGTAAAAGCGGCTATTCTGCTGGAGGCGGGGCGGGAATATGATGTACGGATTGAGTATTATGAAAACGGCGGAGCCGCCGCTGCAAAATTTCAGTGGGATTTTTATCAGGAACAGATGGACGCAGCGGAAGCGCTGGCTGCTTCGCATGAAGTTGCCGTTCTGGTGGTAGGGACCGATACTTCGACGGCTCATGAAGGCAAGGATATGGATACTCTCGACTTGCCCGGCTTTCAGGAGGAACTGATTGAGCGGGTCACGCATGCCAATCCGCGAACTATTGTTGTTCTGGTCAACGGAAATCCCGTTTCTATTCCATGGGCGCAGGCCAACTGTCCGGCCATTCTGGAGACGTGGTACAACGGGCAGGCCGCCGGCACGGCCCTTGCTGATGTTCTCTTCGGCGATGTCAATCCGGGCGGCAAATTGCCGGTAACATTTTACCGGTCAGTGGACGAACTGCCGGATATGGAGGATTACGACATCATCCATGGCGGCCGCACTTACCAGTATTTTTCCGGCGAGGTTCTTTATCCCTTCGGGCACGGCCTGAGTTATACAACCTTTGCCTATCAGGAGCTGAAGGTGCTGCCGAAGGAAGCAAGCGAGCAGGGGGACTTGACTGTGTGCGTGGAGATAGAAAATACCGGAATGCGAAGCGGAGATGAAGTTGTTCAGGTTTACCTGCGAAAAGTGAATCCCTCTATCCTTCGTCCTCTTAAGACCCTCAAGGCATTTCAGCGGATTCCTCTGGAGGCAGGGCAGAAAGGGAAGCTGACATTTCGAATCCCTATCCGGGAATCGGCTTACTTTGATGTGAACAGCGATGCGTTTGCGGTTGAGCCGGGGTTGTACGAGGTGCAGGTCGGCAGCTCCTCATTTGATATTCGACTGACAGAATCATTTACAGTTTCTGCGGATGGTGTATTGAATCCGGATATTGTTCAGGATGGGTTGATCAATTTGCTGGATTTGGCCGAACTGGTGAACTGGTGGCGGCAGACGGACTGCTTGTCGCGGGAGCATTGCGGCGGGGCGGATTTGGACTTGAGCAATCAGGTGGATTTGGGAGACCTGGCCGTATTGGCAGAAAGCTGGTTGAGCAATTGAATGAGAGAAATTTTCAGCAGACAGCGAAGCGGAGGCCTGAATTTATGAAAAAGGCAATTTTGGCGGCGGTTCTTCTGGGAGCGGTTGGCATCTCGCAGGCACAAATCGGCTGTTTTTGGAGGCCGACCAGCGGCGTTCTTTGGTCCACAGCGGCCAACTGGAACAACCATGATGTGCCTGACAGTCTCAAGCCGGGTGCAACGGATACTTATAAGGCGTATTTTCTGGATAATTGGGACGAATGCATCCTTGATTATGACGGCCCGACGATTGACAACCTTCATCTGGACCAGTCTAAACCGCTTCGGATTGTAAGCGGCGGCCGGCTGACGGTTACCGATTGGGCTATTCTGTCTTACAGCAATCCGGGCGCCAATATGGTGATTGATGGAGGAACGCTGAATTGTATGAGCCATCTGTTCATTGGGCCCTGGTCGCATAATTATAACGATTCTTTCGGTGCCCGCCTGACGCAAAACGGCGGTACCGTCAATATCTATGGGGTTTGCGGTCCGGGATTTGATCATGGCCGCGGACATTACCAGCTGAATGGCGGCACGCTGAATGTGTTTGGAAACTGGGAACTGGCCAACAACGGCGGTGCCGGCTCGCTGGATATTACCCAAGGTGTTTTTATCAAATCGGGGGATATTACTGCTCAGATTCAGACGGAAACAGCGGCCGGCCGGCTGACGGCTTACGGCGGGTACGGGAAAATTGTGTTTGATTACAATGTGACCCATCCCGGAAAAACGACGGTCAAGGCGATCGCGCCTGCTGCAGGCGATCTGGATGACGATCAGGATGTGGACCTTTACGATTTGCGGTTTCTGGCGCGGGAGTGGCTGTATCCCAACTGCGGGAATCCGGCGAATTTGGATGAGTGGTGCAAAATTGATATGCGGGATTTTCGTGTGCTTTCCAAGAACTGGCTGGCCGGGATTCGGACGCGCTGGCATATTGCCTCGACGGTCTTTCCCACGGATGACTGGATTGTGACGCCTCATTATGCGGAAGATTTCGGGATTGCTGCCGACGGGGTGACCGATGTGACGGCGGCCATTCAATCCGCGCTGGTTTCCATCAGCAATTTGGGCGGTGGGGCTTTGTATCTGCCTGCCGGGCTTTATAAAGTCAGCGGGACTCTGACGATTCCCTCGCGGGTTACGCTTCGGGGAGACTGGGCGCCGCCGACGCCTGACGGGCCTGTTCAGGGAACTATCCTGATGGCCTATGCGGGACGCGGCAGTGAGAGCGGCGATGCTTTTCTGTCTATGAGCAATTGTGCAGGGATTAAGGGAATTGCAATCTGGTATCCGGAGCAGGTTGCTAATGATATTCAACCGTATCCGCCTGCTATTCGGCGGGTATCCGGCAGCAACCAGACGGTTGAAAACGTGACGTTTGTCAATGCCTATATCGGCTTCAGCTGCTACAGCACGGAAATTACCGCCAGCCCCTTTCTTCGCGGCATTTATGGAACGCCGCTGAAAACGGGCATTGAGTTTGACTGTTTGGCTGATGTCGGACGGATTGAAACGGTTCATTTTTCACCGGATTACTGGAAAAATTCCGGTCTTCCCAACGCTCCCGTCTCGGAGCAGCATCGGCCGTGGATTTATGAGAACGGCACCGGCATTACCTTCGGGCGCATTGACTGGTCATACGCGGCCTATGTAACGATTGATGGGTACGGTGAAGGGCTGAAACTCTGGCCTTCGCGCAATGATTCGGCCACTACTCCCAACGGCCAATGTTACGGGTTTACTCTGCGAAACTGCAAAACCGGCATCCGCATTGTGAACAGTTCCTATGCGGGGTTTATGTTTACCCGCTTTGCTATTCAGGGTGCTGAGGTTGGTGTGGAAATAGGGTCGGCGGCCAATCAGGCCCTGCTGTTTCATACGTGCAGGATCAACGGAACGAATTATTCCCTGCATAATCGGGGTTCGGCTCGGGTTCTTATGATGAGCTGTCAGATGCCGAACGGCCCGCTGCGGATGGATGGGGGTTATCTGTCCGTTCTTCATAGTGATTTTGACAGCGCAAGCGGCGAGCACATTATCCTGAACAGCGGTGTCCGCGGCGCTTCCATTCTGGGCAATCGTTTCAGCCGAGCCCCTCAAATTGCTGATAACACCTCTTATCCTGTGAATATCGATCACGCACCTCTGGCGGTCAGTCCCCTCCCGGCCTACGATTTCAAAAAACCGTCGGGTCCGTTTACAGCAGCCAAACGGAATTTGTTTGTCGTTACCGAGTTTCCTTATCATGCCAAGGCAGATGGGGTGACGGATGATACATCTGCGTTTCAGGCGGCGCTGGCGGATGCAGGGGCCAACGGCGGCGGCATTGTTTTTGTGCCGGGAGGGGATTACCGACTGGACGGGACGCTGACGGTTCCGACGGGGGTGGAACTGCGCGGCGTTTTTGACCTGGCTCACAGTACGAGCGGGCGCGGCAGCGTTCTGAATACGTATCATGGGAAAAATGAGGAAAACGGAACGCCGTTTATCCAAATCCAGCCCCATGCCGGCATTCGCGGCTTGACTATTCATCATGCCGGGCAAATCATTGAGCCGGGAAATCCGCCGAATTACGGGTTGACGCCGTATCCGTTTATGATTCGCGGTCTGGGTTCTGATATTTATATTCTGAATGTGGCCGCAACCATCCCGTATCAACTGATTGACCTGGCGACTTATCGGTGCGACCGGCATTATGTGGACTATGTTCTGGGAACGGCCCTGAAGACGGGGATTTATGTCGGCGGAGGTTCGCAGGATGGTCAGATTCACAACTGCCAGTTCAATCCGTCTTCTTATGCTCATCAGCGATTTCTTTATGACAGCATTCCGGACAGCGGGGATTTGGACGGTGTTTATCAGGTGGTGTGGGCGCAGGGGCGGCCCTATCTCTTCGGCAATATGTCGGGAGAAATTCTTCATCAGAATTTTGTGTTTGGCGGGATGTATGGTGTTCATCTTATCAAAGAAGGGGATGTCGGGCCGTCGGGGCATTGCATGGGGATGGGGGTTGATCAATGCACTCGTTCGCTGCAAATCGACGATGTTGGAGAGAATGGCCTGAATATGATTAATTCACAGATTGTTACCGTCAACCAGACTATCGGCCGTTATCTTGAAACCAGCGCGGCTCTGGAGGATACCTTCCGCATGTTCAGTACCTGCTGCTGGGGCACCAATGACCGCAGTGTGCTGGCCGGCGGGGGCGATTTGGAACTTCAACTGTTTCATATTGCCCGAAACGCTGAAACAGCGGCATTTGATATTCGAAATGAAGCGAATGTGCGGAATCTGGGCGGGAATGTGACCGATTATGTCAATGTTTTTCTTCAGATTGAGCCGACGGCGAGAGCGGCATTTATCGGCAATATAATCCGCACCAGCCCTTCTCAGATGCCGGTCAATACATCGAATGTTACCAGTATCGGGAATCTTCGAGTTCCATAACTTCGCAGGAAATGTTCCTTTTCTTTTTGACAGCAGGCGGGCAAAAAATGGCAAGATTCATCATGGAAAAACGGGTTTTCAGCAAAGTATTTTGGATTGGGCTAAGCATGGGGGCTGTTGTGAGTTGTGTTTGCCGGGCTCAAGTTGAAGAGTTCACGCTTTCCTATGAACAGGTTATTCAAAATACAATGAAACCGTTTGAAGGCCCTTGCCATCCTGAGGTGGATGTGTCCACTCTGTCGGGCAAAGTGATGTGCGGCTATCAGGGGTGGTTTACCTGTCCCGGCGACGGCTCGGCGATGGGCTGGTTTCACTGGGGGCTGCCGACGTCGGCACCGGCCACGGAGTTCTGCCCCGGCAGATGCAAAATTGATTTATGGCCGGATATGTCGGAGTATGACAGCCGTTCGAGGGTGCCGACTTTGTTTCGTCATGCGAACGGAGAGACTGCTTATGTTTACAGCAGTATGGACCCGGCTGTGGCGGATCTTCACTTTCGATGGATGAAGGAATCCGGAATTGATGGTGTTTTTGTGCAGCGGTTTGCCGCCCAGACTTTCAAGCCCATGGAATTCAGCAATGTCAACATTGTTTTGGCAAACTGCCGAGCGGCCGCCAATCGATATGGACGCGCTTATGCCCTTATGTATGATTTATCAGGAATGCGAAGCAGCCAATTTGAGCACATTCTGAATGATGTTCGATTGCTGGCGGACAAGATGCGTCTGTTTGATGACCCGGCGGACAAAGCGTATCTGCATCATCGCGGGAAACCCCTGATTGCCGTCTGGGGGGTGGGCTTTGGAGACAGAAGGCAATATGACCTCAAAGACTGTGAACGATTGATCCGGTTTCTGAAAACAGACCCTCAATATGGGAAGTTTTCTGTGATGCTGGGAGTGCCAACTTACTGGCGGGAGCAGGGGGCGGATGCGGTAAAGGACAAAGACCTTCATCGGATTTTGCAAATGGCTGATTTGATAAGTCCCTGGACAGTCGGCCGAGTCAAGGATTGCGAGGAAGTGCATCGCATCCTGGCTTCTGTCTGGAGAGAGGATATTCTATGGTGCGAGAATCATCAGATAGAGTATGTTCCGGTTGTTTTTCCCGGCTTCAGCTGGCATAACATGCATGGGGGACCTCTGAATCAGATTCCGAGATGCAAGGGGCAATTTTTCTGGACCCAAATTTTCGCTGCAAAAAAGGCGGGGGCCGAAATGATTTATGTCGCCATGTTTGATGAAGTTGATGAGGCAACGGCTATCTACAAATGTACAAACAATCCCCCTGTTGGGGAATCTGCGTTTCTGACCTATGAAGGGCTGCCCAGCGATTATTACCTGCGTTTGGCCGGGTGTGCGGGAAAACTGCTTCGAAGCGAAATCCCACTCTCTGAATCGCTCCTCCTGTCTCCGTAGGGTTGTTCATCGTCATAGCAGTTCAAGCGGCTGGGGCGAAGGAAGCCGGCAGCCGCGGGCTATATTTATCTTGTACGGCCGACGTTCTTCCTATTCTCCTCTTTGGAACTCCCCTTGGGGGGGATTTTTATGCGCTTACAGCGGATTTTATAGACCTAGATTGCCCTGTTTTGGCGGTATTTAAAAAACTTCTTTTTTTATTCATAGGTGACGTTTGAATGGTTGGAGAAATAAAAGAATAGCGGAGATTGGGATAAATGGATGGTTTGTATCCACATAATGAAGAAACGGAAAAGACCAAGCTTTTTATGAGTCTGGTTTTGGCAAGCCAGCGAAAGATTTATCTTTATATTTTGAGTTTGGTTATTTATCCCTCGGATGCAGATGATTTGCTTCAGGATACGTTGGTTTTGATGTGGAGCAAGTTTGACGAGTTTCAGGCAGGGACTGATTTTACCGCGTGGGGCCGGTCTGTCGCCCGCTATAAGGTGATGAATTATCTGAAGAAGAACAAGTCCGCCAAACTCCAGTTCGATGAAGACCTTTTAAGGGTAATTGCCTCCGAGAGCCGTCAGACGGATAACCTGGCGGACCGGCTTGAGGTGATGAAGAACTGCATCAAGGCCCTTTCGGATAAAGAAATTCATCTGTTGAGAATGCGGTATCATCTTGATTTTTCCTTCAAAAAGATGGCTCTTCAGGTTGGTATTTCCAAGCAAAGTGTTTATCGAGCGGTCAGCCGGATTCATGCCAAACTTGTCAAGTGCATGAGATACCATCTGGGAATGGGGGCGGCTTATGACTCCTGAGGATAAACTGCTGGTAGAACTCAGTGATTTGGTAGTCCGCGTCATGGATAACGCGGTTACGGCGGAGGAGTTTTCTCGGCTGCAAAGTCTGCTTCGTTCCGAGCCGCTGGCTCGTGCGTATTATTTGGATTTGCTGGTGACGCTGACGGGGGTAGAGGAGATTCAGGAGGCGGCTGCTCCTGAGGCGGAACGGGTGAGTGCTTTGCTGGATGCCCTGGCTGAAAATGAACAGACAGCGACAGCCGTGATCCTTGAAAAACCCGAGGTCAAAGGGGAGAAAAACGAGACAGCCAAGGCGAGGATTCAGCAGCGTCCTGCGGTAAGCAAACTTTCACTGTATGCTTTGGTTTTCTCTTCGGCCGCGCTGCTGATGCTGCTTGCCTATGCTTTTTTTGTGTCTGGAAAACAGACAGGCATTGAGGTGGCCGCCCTGATGGACAGCATTGAGGCCAAATGGTCTCTTCCCTATGCTCCTCAAAAAGGGGTTCGGCTGATGACGGAAGATGAGCCGATTCAGCTGAGCAAGGGATTTATCAAGGTCCGTACGGACAATGGGGTTGAGTTTATTCTGGAAGCGCCGGCGGAGTTCCGGTTTCGAAACTCCGATGAATTGTCGATGAACTATGGACGGGTTTTTGTTAATGCGGCTGATGTGGCAAACGGATTTACCGTTCAGACGCGGAAATCAAAGATTATAGATTTGGGGACTCAGTTCGGCGTCTATACCGATCTCCAAGGGGATAGCGAACTTCATGTTTTTGAGGGCAAAACTGTTCTGATTGCGGCTCTGGCTAATCAGCAAGAGCGGCTGTTGGATGTTCCGGCCGGGCGGGCCTATGGGTTTGGAATTAAAAAAGAGGAAGTTCGGCCGATTCAGCTGTCGGAGGACATGTTCGCCAAAGCAATTGATTCTCAAACAGGGCTGGTTTGGCGAGGGCAAAAGCAAGTCAGTTTGGCGGATGTTGTCTGTGGGGGTAATGGTTTCGGGACGGGCGATCCATACCGCGTGATTGATCCGAGCAATGGAAATGCGGCGGTCTATGTGAATCGCGGGCAAACCGTTCGTTTGGGTTCAGGGACTTACCACCGGATTGACGCCTTGAAATATGTCGACGGCGTATTTGTTCCAGACGGCAGCGGCGGCCCGGTGGAGATCAGTTCCAAAGGAACATTGTTTACCGACTGTCCTCCCACATCGGGACGTTTTCGAAAGGAGATTACCGTTCTAAACAAGGTGTATGATTCGGAGGGAGGCACCCTGGCGGTCCACGATACGGCTTATGGTTATCCGTGTCAGCCGGCGATTTCCATGCACGCCAATATGGGAATTACCTTCGATCTGGATGCAATACGAAATGATCTGCGGTGTGTAGAGATTGAGTATTTTGAAGCGCTGTGCGCAATTGCAGATCAGCAACACACGCGGGCCAGTGCAGATTTCTGGGTACTGATAGACGGTCAGGTGCGAGCGCATATAACCGGAACGATGGCGGGTTTTTCTCAAAGGGTGTATATTCCCATTGCTCCGACGGACCATTTTCTGACGCTTGTCACGACGGATCATCAAGAGTTAGGAGAAAGTGACCCGATCCATTCGGATCGATGTTTTTTCGGCGAGCCGGTGCTGGGACTTCAAACACGTCCATAAAGGGATGAAAACAAATCAATGAACAATTTTAATTCGGAGGTCTGATTATGAAACACACAATAAATATAATGCTGGCACTTGCGTTTATTCCGGCTATGGTGCAGGCACAGCCGGTGTCTCTGGTGCTGAACGGCGATTTTGAACAATGGACGGATGGGTTGCCGAATTACTGGTCAAAGGGCGGCTCGGCAGCTCTGGCTTCGTCAACGCTGCTCAACGGCACTTCGTCGGTACTGCTGACGGCGGTTTCAGGAGACTCAAATGTTTACTATTTCAGGCAGAGTTTTTCAAATCCCCTTGTTGCCGGCGGGAATTTTTATGTGACGTTTGATATTGCCTTTCAATCCGCCGGAAGCGGGCGCGACTGGAATCTCAATTTAACAGCAGGAGGTACGACGTCGGTATTTAATATGTACTACCGAACCAACACGTTGTATATCTACAATGGAACATCCTGGGTAACAATTGACTCGTCCGGCATAATGTTAGCCAGTAATTTTGCCGCCAATGTGATTCACCCGTATCGTGTTGTTATCGAGGGAATCTGGCTTGGTGAGTATGAGCTGACGGTTATTGATTTGAACACGGGACTTGTGCTGCTGAATCAAACCGGCTTGAATCATTATCAGCGACAAGTAGATGCAACATTTATAAATTTTGACTTAAGTCGAGGTCCTAATCAAATCCTGATTGACAATGTGTTCGTATATCCCCGCAATCCTTTCCTGCCGGTCGTTGAGGCGGGGTTGAATACAACAGTCGAGCTTCCTAACAACAGTTTGACTCTAAGTCCTGTTGTCAGCAATACCGACACTCCCAACGAAGAGCTGATTGTCGAATGGGCTCAGGTGAGCGGGCCGGCGGTTTCGTTCAGTACGCTTGCCGGTGAAACGGCCAATGATTTGAATGCGAAGGTATTTTTTAACGGCGGGCGCGGCGAGTATGTTTTTAAGCTGACGGTTACGGATAAACGGGGATTAACCGGCGAAGGGATGATTAACATTCGCGTCAAAAACCCGGCAATCGATGACGTGCTGCTGGGACATTGGGGATTCGAAGAAATGGCTGGGACGGCGGCAGCTGATATGCTGGATCCTGCTGCAGGCAATGTTGCGGCTGATGACGGTTTTCTTGTTGGTGTTTCAGAACCAAATTTGCCCCAATGGGTATCGGGCTGGGTTGGCCATGGCGCGCTTGAATTCTTCGGTCACGAAATTGTCGATGTCAACGACGTGGCCGAGCAGGATCCTAATCTGCGATCGCTGCGTTGGGAAATGACCGCCGCCGGCTGGCTTAAGGCCGATCCAAAAAGCGGAGGCTACCGCACACTGGTCGGTCGATTTTCGCCGTTTAACTGGGTTCTGCGAAAAGCTGAAAATACCCCCTACGCGGAATTTGTATTGCAAATGGACGATGTGCAGGTCTGGCTGACCAGCAAGAGCAGCATCCTCGACGGATACTGGCATCATCTGGCCGGGACGTTTGACGGCTGTCGAGCCGTGCTTTATGTGGACGGTATCGAAGAGGCAAGCGTCGAAGGATACGACTTGATCCGGATAAGCACCGAGTCTGAACTTTCGATTGGCGGGCGACGCGACAGAAATCATTTTCTGGTCGGTACGGCCGATGATGTGCGTGTGTATAGTTACGCCCTTGATGTTGAGCAAATTCGTGAGCTTGTACGAATGGGCATTAATGTCCCGCCCCGCGTTCAGATCGATCCCACCATCCCTACTTATCTGGTCAAGCAGTTTAACGACACTGTTGAATTGGCTGCTGAAGTTATTGAATTGAACCATGGGAATACGATTTCAGCGTTTTGGTCGGTAGTGGAGCCGGAGCTGGCAGAGTTTGTCATCTTTGGCGAACAAACGGCTGTTAATACCAGCGCTGCCTTTACTCGGGCTGGTGTTTATACTCTTCGTCTGACTATCAATGACGGCCTTGCCGGGCTGGAAGGCGACATTTATGACGAAATCGTCATTACCGTCAATGAGCCGAAATGCGATGATTTGCTGGTCTATAACACAGGAACCGGCCGCTACCTTAATCCTTACCTTACCGCCGATATCAGCGGACCGGAAGGCAAACCGGATTGCTATATTGATCTTTACGATTTGACGGTCATAGCGTCAAGCTGGCTGATGTGCAATGACCCGGAGGGCGAGGGCTGTACGCCCCCGCTGAATTAAGCGCTGCCCTGGCGAAATTGGAATATGTTAATGTACTTTCAAGCCGGGAAATGAGTGCAGGGATGCGAGCGTTGTGCCCGAACTGACGATGCTTGCTTTGCGGGGGCTGGGCGGTTCGCTGGGACAACCTCGCCGCAGAGATTGGCTCTGGACTGAAAGTTCGGTGTTGGCGACGAAAAAGCAGAACAATAGGGCGGGCGTATTTGTTTGGGAATACGCCCGCCGTGAATAATGTTGAAAGGTTTGTAATGCGTATATGGAATTGCTTGCGTAAAAGTATTGGAGGGGGAGTACTGGTTTGTTTGGGGATTTTTGTGTTCGGCTCTTCGGCTTGTGCCGATGGACTGCTTCACTATTATTTCCCGCCTGAAGAAAATCTGGACAAGGTTGTTACCACACAGGTCTGCATTTATGGCGGCACCTCGGCCGGCATCGCGGCGGCTCTCGAATTAAAGCGGTTGGGAATTGATTTGGTCATTGTCCATCCAGGTGTTCGGCTGGGCGGCTTGACCGCAAGCGGGCTGGGCTGGACGGACTTTGGTGCCAAGGATGCCGTTCAGGGCATTGCCCGTGAATTTTATGAGCGTGTTGGTGCAAAATACGATATGCCTATACGCTGGACGTTTGAGCCGTCGGCTGCGCTGGCGGTATTCGAGGAAATGGTTGCTGAGGCCGGCGTCGAGGTCTATTTCAAGGCATTTCTGGATCGCACCGAAGGTGTCGAAATGGCGAATCATCGCATCATAAGCATCGCCACGGAAAACGGTCTGAGGGTGCGGGCGGATTATTTTATTGACGCCACCTATGAAGGCGATTTGATGGCCGCGGCTGGTGTGTCCTATACAACTGGGCGCGAAAGCAATTCCGTTTACAACGAGACTTATAACGGCCGGCAGGTCTTTGAAAAACATCAGTTTCTGCGGAATGTCAGTCCGTATGTCGTCGAAGGCGATCCGACCAGCGGTCTGCTGCCGGGCATTGAAACCGAAATCCCTGTTCAGGGGCAAGGCGATCATCGTATTCAGGCGTACAATTTTCGGATATGTATGACGGATGTCGCCGGCAATCGTGTTCCTTTTCCCAAGCCGGCAAATTACAACCGTTCGTGGTATGTCCTTTTGGAACGTTATTTGGCGGCCGGCTTTGGGACACAGTTTGATAATTTTTTTCAGAAGTTTGATCGTATTCCGAACGGTAAGACTGATACGAACAATCATGGGGCTGTTTCGACGGATTTTATTGGGCAGAATTATGATTGGCCCGAAGGCAATTATCAGACCCGTGAGGCGATTTACCAAAGACATATTGATTATATTCAAGGGTACTGGTGGTTTGTTGCCAATGATCCGGTCATCGGGCAGGTGGCTCCTTCCATTCAGTCCCGGATGCGGGACTGGGGACTGGCTGCCGATGAATTTGAGGAGTTTGGCAACTGGCCGCCTCAGTTGTATATCCGAGAGGCGCGCCGAATGCTCTCAGATTATGTGATTACCGAGCATGACTTTTTCGGGCGGACGCGTGTGCGGGATTCGGTGGGACTGGCTTCCTATGGGATGGATTCGCATAACTGTGCACGCTTTGTGACTGCTGATGGGTTTGTCAAAAATGAAGGCGATGTGCAGATCGGCGGCGGTCAGCCTTATCGGTTGTCGTATCGCGCGATTGTGCCGCGCCGCGGCGAGTGTTCCAATCTGGCGGTACCGGTGTGTGTATCGGCCTCTCACATTGCCTATGGGTCGGTGCGAATGGAGCCGGTATTTATGATTTTGGGACAGTCCTCGGCGGTGGCGATTGCTCAGGCCATCGATGCCGGCGGCATTGACCTGCAATCGGTGGATATCCAGCAGCTTCAGGCCAAGCTTGAACAGCGCGGCCAGTGTCTGGTGTGGGGGTCGTTTTTGGATGAGGCCGACGGTATCCTCATCGATTCGGAAGAACAGTCCTCTCGGGTGGTTATCACCGGCGATTGGCCCCCCAGCAGCAGCGTTGCCGGCTATGTGGGCGAAAATTATCTGCACGATGACAACACCGCCAAAGGCGAAAAGTCTGTCACCTTTTGTCTTGGAGTCCCTTCTTCGGGATGTTACGATGTATTTATCTGCTGGACCGAACATAGTAACCGTGCGGCCCATGTGCCGGTGTCAGTCCATCACGACAACGGACAGTCATACTATACGGTTGATCAGCGCACCAACGGAGGTCGGTGGAACAAGCTGGGCAGTTATATTTTTTCGGAGGGAACCGGTTCCGTGGTCATTTCTAATGCCGGCACGGATGGGTATGTCGTGGCTGATGCTGTCTTATTCAACAAACAGCTGAGTACGTGCGGGGATCTGATCGAGGCCGGCCTGACATTGCCCGGCGATATCAGCGGGCCTGAAGGAAAGCCGGATTGTTATGTGAACATTTACGATTTGGCTGAGCTGGCACGTCAGTGGCTTTTTTGAAGTTCAATTCCTGGTATATGGCGGACGGCAAGCGAGCTTTATGTACGATACAAGCACCGTTGTGTCGCCTCCCAACAAGCCGCCATTACAGACATCCGCTGTTCGGGGGCGTGGAAAAAGGTTGGTGAAAGAGCTGAAGGGTCCCTTTATTCGTTATTCGATGCCCAGTTTTTTCTGAATCTCCTCCAGCGGGATGCCTTTTGTTTCCGGCATGACCAGCAAGACCCAGAGGAGTTGTCCGACCATGCAGAGCCCGTAGATTGCGAAAATCCGCCAGCCGAGCTGCTCAGCAAACATCGGGAATGTGAGGGAGATGAGGGCCGCCATAATCCAGTGAGTAAAGCTGCCCAGGGCCTGGCCTCGTGCCCGCAGGGCGTTGGGGAATATTTCACTAATGAAAACCCAGATGACCGCGCCTTGTCCAAAAGCATGGGCGGCGATAAAACCAATAAAGCCGATCAGGATCATTTTCCCGCCTGTACCCGAAAAAAACCCCCAGGTTACGACGCTGAGACTGAGAATATAGCCGATTGAGCCGATGAGCATCAGTTTTTTACGGCCGAAATGGTCAATGACGAGCATGGCCGCCATGGTAAAAATCAAGTTTGTAAAACCAATGATGACGGACTGGGCCAAGGCAGAGGTGCTTTCGGCTCCAGCCATTTCGAAAATCCGCTTGGTATAATAAATCAGCGCATTGATGCCGGATAACTGGTTGAACATGGCTATCATGACCGCCAGCATAATCGGCTTGAGGTACTTGCGGCGAAAAAACGGCTCCTGGAGACTTTTTGTGTCTTCGCGTAAAGACCGTTGAATCAACTGGAGTTCTTCTTCCACATTGCCGGTATCCGTACCGACCTGGCTCAGGACAGCGCGGGCCTCCTCAAGCAGCCCTTGTCCCACCAGCCAGCGCGGACTGCGCGGGGTAAAGAATAACAGAACAAAAAATAGCGCTGCCGGAATGGCCTCGACTCCGAACATCCAACGCCATTCCCACTCTCCTAAGTTTTGCATGCTGATTATCCAGTTTGACAGGTAGGCCAGGAGAATGCCCAAGACGATGTTGAACTGGGTAATTGCCACCAACCTGCCGCGTACGCGGGCTGGGGAAATTTCGGCGATGTACATAGGGGAAATGACAGAGGTGCCGCCAACGGCCAAGCCGCCGATAAACCGGAAAATACTGAAGGAGAACATCTCCCAGGCCAAAGCACTGCCAACAGCCGACACGAAATAAAGAATGCCGAGCAGTTTCAGAATGAAGCGTCGGCCGTATCGATCGGCCGGCTTGCCGAACAGCAGAGAGCCGATTACCGTGCCGATGAGGGCACTGGCAACTACTGTGCCGTGCCAGAAGGAGGTTCTTTGAAGAATCGGAAGGTCTTTTTCGTTCCGGCTGTTCAGCAGTTCAGGACGGCCGAAGTAGCGGGCGATTGATTCGTATTGACGCTGATAATTCCGCTCGAGGGTTTTTTCGGCACCGGAAATGACGGCTGTGTCAAAGCCGAACAACAGGCCTCCCAGGGCTGCTACAACGGCACTTCTTAACAAAACTCCCTGTATCTTCATTGCTTGTTATCCTTCACGATAAGACTATCATTATAGTGAGCACCCTGCTTTTTACAAGACCGCGTCTGTCCTTCGGCTGAGTTTTTTCAGGGCTGTTGAGGAGGTAACATGTATAATTACCCTTCGGCGAATGGCACAACGCCGGAGGCCGCTGCTGCGAATGCTTCTTTTAGGGAGTGTGCCGAAGGTCGAACCAGGAATCAGACGGGAACAGCGATGACTAAACTTATGAGACAACGGCTCTTGTGGATGGTGATTTTGGTGTATCCTGCCGTCGCCAGAGTGCTTGCTTATGAATCTTTCCGGTTGGAGCCGAGGGCAGATATCCTGATTGCCGACTTTGAAGGCAGTGATTATGGTGATTGGCAGGCAGTCGGCGAGGCGTTTGGCCCTGGTCCTGCGCGGGGCACTTTGCCCGGCCAGATGGAGGTTACCGGTTATTTGGGGCATGGCTTGGTTAATACCTTTTATGGAGGGGACGGCTCCACCGGAACGCTGACTTCTCCGCCGTTTGAAATCAAGCGTCCGTATATCAACTTTCTGATAGGCGGAGGCGGATACGCGGGGCAGACCTGCATCAATCTGCTGGTCGACGGTCAGGTTGTGCGGACGACAACGGGGCCGAATACCGAACCCGGCGGCAGTGAACATCTTGACTGGCAGTCCTGGGATGTGCGTGAGTTTTTGGGGAAGAAGGCGCAGATTCAGATTGCGGATTTGCATACCGGCGGGTGGGGTCATATTAATGTTGATCACATTGTTCAGAGTTATAAAAAACGCGAGACGGTTTTTAATAAAGAACGGGCATTCACGCTGAGCAAAAAATATCTCATCTTTCCGGTGAAAAACGGTGCATCCAAGCGTCGAATCAATCTTTTTGCTGAAGGGGAGAAAGTGCGTGAATTTGAGATTGAACTGGCTCCGGCGGAAGCGGATTTCTGGGTTTATCTGGATATAAGGGAGTTTTCGGGCCGGCAGGCGACGCTTCAGATTGACCGGTATTCTTCAGACTGGCAAACAGGATTTGACGCTGTGAACCAGGCGGATACCTTTCCGGGTGAGGAAACCCTCTATCAGGAAAAACGGCGTCCGCAGATTCATTTTACCGCCCGGCGGGGATGGATGAATGACGTCAATGGTCTTGTCTTCTGCGGCGGACAATATCATCTGTTTTTTCAGCATAATCCGTACGGGTGGGGTTGGGGGAACATGACGTGGGGGCATGCCGTCAGCACGGATCTGGTGCATTGGCAGGAATGGGGGGATGCCCTCCATCCTGATGCGTTGGGTACGATTTATTCCGGCTCGGCGGTGGCAGATCAGGACAATACCGCCGGTTTGCAGACGGGCAGCGAACAGATTATCGCGGCTTTCTATACGTCGGCCGGCGGAACCAATTCATGGTCGGCAGGAAAGCCGTTTACGCAGTCTATGGCCTTCAGCCGTGACAGCGGACATACGTGGACGAAATATGCCCATAATCCTGTGCTTGGCCACATCATCGGCAGCAACCGGGATCCGAAGGTCTTCTGGCACGAGGGAACGGGCAAGTGGATTATGGTTCTTTGGATGGATGGTTCGACCCTGTCTATTTTTACCTCCTCTGATTTGAAGACATGGCAAAAGCAAAGTGATATTGATGGATTTTTTGAATGTCCGGAGATGTTTGAATTACCCGTGGACGGCAACCCTGCCAATACAAAATGGGTTGTCTATGGGGCCAGCGGCGACTACAAGATTGGTCAGTTTGACGGCAGGCGGTTCACCGCCGATGGGGAACTTATCAAGTTCGAATACGGCAACTGCTTCTATGCATCTCAGACATTCAACAACATACCCCCCTCCGACGGCCGACGCAT
The DNA here is from genome assembly GCA_937868095.1 of uncultured Phycisphaerales bacterium. GTDB lineage: Bacteria > Planctomycetota > Phycisphaerae > Sedimentisphaerales > Anaerohalosphaeraceae > JAHDQI01. Next base: position 33,044 of record CALMLO010000031.1, read on the forward strand.
CCAAATGGCCTGGGGACGAGTCGATATGCCGGGTATGCCGTTTAACCAGATGGCTCTGTTCCCGGTCGTGCTGTCGCTGCGTCCAACAGCCGAGGGCATCCGGATGGTTGCCAATCCTGTTGAGGAAATTGCAAATCTTCATCAGCAGCCGCGAAGCTGGTCTAATCTTAGGGTTCATCCCGGGGAGAATCCGCTTTCCGTTCTGACGGGTGAACTCTTTCATATCAAAACTGTTTTGCGTCCGCAGGGTGCTCGGTCCTTCCGGTTTGTCATCCGTACGGTTCCGGTTTCTTATCATGTTTCTTCGCAGCAGTTGACATGCTTGGGCAAGACCGCGCCGCTGGCGCCGGAGAACGGCACCATTCGTCTGGAGATTCTGGCGGATCGGATGAGTATCGAAATCTTTGCCAACGGCGGCCGAATCTATATGCCGATGGGGGTGGATATGGCGGAGCAGCCGAAAACCCTGGAGTTTGTCAGTGAGGGCGGCGATACGCTGATTGAGATGATGAATGTTTATCCGTTGCGCTCCATCTGGTTTTAACATCTCCACCGATCCAGACGCTTATAATTGAGCAGCCCAAGGGCGGGCTTTTTTGGTTTTTGGCAATGGCTGAACGTGCCGGACACCGGACAAAGCGCAGGTTCCCCTTTGTGTTTCTTCATCACCTAAACGTTTCCTCGAAGCGTCCCCTGTTCGTTCGGACGAAGATGGATGCTTAATTTACCAGAAAAAGGTGGTATAGGTCTGTAAAGTCTGCTATTGGGCATAAAAATGTTAAAAAAGGCGGTTTTTTGAGGGTTGGAGCATAATTGCGCGCTAAAAAGAGGGGCGCTGTACATTATCTTGAAGGAGATGTATTTTAAATGAAGGATAATGTGGGTATGGAATCTTCGGCTCCATCTGAGAACGGTCAGTCGCAGAATGAAGAGTTTGTGCGTCTTCTTCTGCTTCATCAAAAGCGGATATACGGCTTTATTCTGGCGATGGTGCCCAACTATGCTGATGCGGAGGATTTGTTTCAGCAGGTGGTGATGATTATGTGCCGGCGGTTTGGGGACTTTGAGCCGGGAACGAGTTTTCTGGCGTGGGCTCTTCAGATTGCACGGTACGAACTGAACAATATCCGCAAGACGCAGCGTCGGAGCCGGGTTCAGTTTTCCAGCCAGACGATGGATATGCTTTTTGAGCAGGCCTGCCGGCAGGTTTCGGGAATCGACCAGCGAATCGGGGTGTTGGAAGAGTGCCTGAAAAAACTGGAGCCGGCCGACCGGGCGCTGGTTTATCGACGATATGAGCAGGGGATGAAAATCAAGGAGATTGCTCAGCAGGTGGGGCGTTCGGTGTACAGTCTCTATCGGGGGTTTAACCGGATTCACCTTTTTCTGCGGCATTGCGTGAATACGCAGCTGGAAGCGGAAAGGGGGAAATCATGAGCGGGTTTACACGGGATGAATTTGAGCTGGGTCTTCTGATTGTGGAGGCCCTCGAAGGGGAGATTGCTCCGGCCCAGTTTGCCCGGCTGGAGCAGCGGATTCAGTCGGACCCGGAGGCAGCGCGGCAGTATCTGGAACAGGTGATGAATTCGGCTCTGCTGATGTGGCGTGCGGAGTCGTGGTATGCGGAGACGATGCTGAGTCCGTCTCCGGAAGATGCGCATTTTCTGGCAGAGATGGGAGAATATGAAAAGACGGCGCCTGCGGTGGAGATTGTGCCGGAAGAGAAGCCGGCGCCGCTGGAGCCGAAAGCAGCCGTGCGGAGCCGCAAGCAGACAAGCCGTTTTTCGCTGATTGCGGCGGCGGGGGCGCTGGCGGCGATGCTGATTTTGCTGCTGTATCTTGAACTTCATCCGGTCGGGGCCGAAGAGCCGGCAGCCCGGATTACTGATTCTCTGCGGGCGGTTTGGGAACCGCAGCGGGGCCAGGAGCGTGAGCCGGATGGGCTGCTGCAGCCCGGCAGCGGGCCGCTGGTTCTTAAGGAAGGATATGTTCGGCTGGTGTATGAAGATGGTGCCCAGGTGCTGGTGGAGGGGCCGGCGCGATTTGAGGTGAAGGGGGCTGAAGAGTTGGGGCTGTCGTATGGGCAGGTGTATGTGTACTGTCCGGCATCGGCGATAGGATTTGCCGTGGCTGCCCCGACGATGAGAGTGATTGATTTGGGGACAGAGTTCGGGGTGAGGGTGAGCGGGCTGGGCGGTGCGGAGGTGCACATGGTCAAGGGCAAGGCGTCTCTGATAGCAGGCGGCGCCAAAGGGGCGGCCCGGCTGAGCACGATTTTGACGGAGGGGGCGGCCAAGCGAGTGGAGCCGGATGCCCGGATGCAGGATATTCGGCTTCAGGAGCATTTATTTGCGCGGCAGATTTCCTCGCAGGCCGGTCTGGTTTGGCGCGGCCAGCGGGTGGATTTGGCCGATGCGGTCGGCGGCGGCACGGGTTTTGGCGGCGGTCGTGCAGGGCTGGGGTGGGGTGTGGAGACAGGTCGGGTGGTTTCGCTTCAGGAAGGACGAATGGAGAAAAGCCGTTCGGCGGCCTTTGTGAAAACGGCGGAGCATCCCTGGATTGACGGGGTCTTTGTACCGGGCCGGAGCGCGGCCGGCGGAGGGATTATCAGTTCAACAGGACTGCAATTTGAAGAAGCCGTCTTCGGCAGCGGCGCCGGGTTCGGCGGTGTGTACAACGTATATGTGGAGCAGAACAGGCCTGAAGAATATTTCCGGATGGTGCAGCAGGATGGGCCGTCAGCCGGCATTCAGCCGGCGATAGGGTTCTACGGCAGCGGCGGAATTACCTTTGATTTGGATGCCTTGCGGCGGGCCGTACCGGGCTGTCGGCTTCGGGCGTTTCGGGCGGTGTGTGCTGTGGCCGCCGACGAGACTGTTCGGGCGGGCATTTACGGCAATACCCTGGCGGATTTTGTTGTGCTGGCGGACGGACGAGCGGTTTATGAGGGGCGGGCGCTGTCGCGGTTTTCTCAGCCGGCGCTTCTGGAGATTCCCATTCAGCCGAGGCAGCGGTTTTTGACACTGGCGGTGATGGACAGCGGGGACAGTCTCGGAGCGGACTGGGCGGTTTTTGTTCAGCCGAGTCTCGAATTGACAATGGAAGATTGAAGTGGAAAAGCCGGCTTTGCAGCCGGTTGATAATCGCAATGTGAAGTGTGCTGTTGGAACAATAAGTGGAAACAAGTTTGAATGAGGAGGTGTGAACGATGATGAAACGAATGATTTTGATGCTGGCTGTCGGGTGGGTGATGAGCGGAGTAGTCGTGGCGAATCTGGTGACCAACGGTGATTTCAACACGGGCGACTTGAGCGGCTGGTGGACGTGGGTGCCGGATACGGCCAATCAGTCGATTGCGATTGAAACCGACTATACGTATGACGGCACGCCCAATGTAAAGATGTGGTCGGCAACGGACGGCAGCTGGCAGGAAATGGGGCAATCCTTTGCCTGTGAAGCGGAAAAAGAGTATGTGCTCAGTCTGGTGTACAATGCCACGGAGTGGGCCGGCGGCGGAATCAATCTGAAGTACTGGGATGCGGATTGGAATTATCTGGATTACCAGTGGATTTCTCTGCTGAACCCGCCGAATTCAGGCGAGTGGCTGACGTTTGCGCAGAGTTTTACGACACCGGCAGGTGCGGCCAATATGGAAGTGAAAGTTTCGATGGGCGGCTGGGGTACACTGTATATGGACAATATAAGCATTGTGCCCGAGCCGGCCAGTTTGCTGGTGCTGGGTTTGGGCGGCTTGTTCCTGTCCCGGGGACGGTTTTAGAAGTACTCTTAATTTGATTGTCGGCTGCGGCTTCCGGAGAAGCCGCGGCCGACATTCTGAGACAAAAACGCTTCTGCGGTGAAGAAGTGCAGAGAGCAGAAAAAGCGGGGCTGTCGATGCAGGCCCCTGTTTTTCCGGCAGGATTTTTAAGAAATGCGGTTGCCTTTGGGAGGTGAGTTATGAGGTTGAAACAATACAACATACGGCTTTGGGTGCTGGCTATGCTTTGCGCCGGACAGGCAGGGGCGGTTGAACTGCTGGTCAACGGCAATCTGAACAGTGTGACGGATGGGGTGCCGGATGGATGGTATGTCTATGCGGACGGAACAGGGGCGTGGTATGGAATTGAAACTTCGTTTACTTATGATGGAAGTCCCTGTTTCGTGATGTTTCCGAGCGAAGAGGAGTGGCCGGGGGTCGAACTGGGACAGACGGTTTCCTTTGAGCCGAATTCGATTTCGGTGCTGCATTTCAGCTGCGTGATTATTACCCGTTGGTATTCTACAAACAACTGGGGAGATGCCACGGTGGAAATCACCTTTCGAGAACCGAACGGGGCCGATTTGGCTTATGATGAATTTGTGATTTTTGCGGACAACCAATATCCGGTGCCGACGGTCTGGACGCCGTACAGTCATGATTTTGCTGTGCCGGCAGGGGCCGGACAGGCCGCACTGGTACTGCGCGGCTCGGACTGGCTGAAGGGACTGTATTGGGACAATATTTCGCTTAGTTATGCCGGCTCGACTTATGCGGAATGCCTCTATCCTCCGAATCCTGGAACGATTCCATGGGAAGACCCGGCTCGATGCGGATATGGACCGACGCTGCGCTGGAAGGCGGCGGAAGAGGCGAGCGGTGAGCATTATGTGTATCTGGGAACCAGTGCCGAAGCGGTGGCGCAGGCATCCACATCCGACCCGGAATTTCTCGGGACGGTGCCGCTGACAGACCCGAATTGGGTGCTGCCGCTCAGCTCGCTGGTGAAGGGCCGGACCTATTACTGGCGTGTTGATGAGACTACTGCCGGCGGCGTTGTCAAGGGCGATGGTGTCTGGCAGTTTACCATCAGTCTGTTTACGGATTTGGATTTGTTCGGATATGAGACGGCTGAAAGTTTGCAGAGCGTCTGGGGCGGCGGGGCCGCCCTCAGCGGCGGGGCGATGGAGATTGCTTACGACAATACAACAGCGCCGTATCGAACGGAGGTGTCGGCGGATGCGGCTCTGTTTGGCTGTTCGACCGATTGGACACGCGGCGGAAATGCGCTGCTTACGCTGGATATCAAGGGCTGCGACAATATGACCGATTCGGTCTATGTAACGCTCGAATCCAACGGCGGTGCCCAGCGCGGAACGGTGGAGTATCCGGATATGCGGGAACTGAATCAGCAGCCGGCGTATGAATGGTTTCATTTCTGGCCGATTGATTTGCAGGCCTTTGCAGAACGAGGGGTGGACCTGACAGCGGTCAGCCGCATTATTATCGGTGTCGGAACACCGGCTGATTCCCTGCCGGGCGGTTCGGGAGCGATTTTGGCGGATAATCTTCGTTTGAGCGTTCCGATGTGTCTGCGGGGCTATAGGCCGGAGGATGTCAATCAGGATTGCGTGGTCGATGTTTATGATTTTGTCGAGATAGCACGCACCTGGCTGGCGGAGGGAACCCTGGTCAGTGCCCAGGCGCCTTCGCGAGGTCCGGTGCTGTGGTATGCGTTTGAGGACGGCAGCGGCACAAAGGTGACGGACTTGTCGGGTTTCGGCTACGACGGCACGATTGTGCCGGCGGCTGAACCGAATGAGGTCTGGGGCGGTGCCGAGAGCGGTTTTGACGGTTCCAACTGTCTGTATCTGGGCAACAGTGCCTACATCCAGGTGCCCGCAGAGGCGGCCAACATCGGAGACCCGAATTATCCTTCTGCGGACAATCCGGCGCAGGCGCTGGGGGCAGAATCCACCATCTCACTTTGGATGAAAGACCCAGGTCAGGCCGATGCCGACAGCGAACTGTTCCAGATTGGACTGGATGGAGCGGTGCTGGGCAACTGGATGAATGCAACGGGCAAGTTTGAGTATAAGGCCGGCGGGGATACGCTGATTTGGACCGGCAGCCGACACTATTCGACTGGTGATATGTACACCAATCCCTCTCATCCGCAGGATCAATGGGTGCATTATGCCTTTGTTAAGAGTGCGTCGGCGGGGGTGATGCGGATTTACCAGAATGGTCGGCTTGCGGCTGAGGCGACGGCCGGCAGTACGTATTCACCGGCGATTGATGATGCGGAGGGATTCTTCACCATCGGGGCGTGGCGGTGGTCTGGCGGAGCCGGCGGTTTTGTGGACGGCTGGATTGATGATTTCCGCGTTTATGACTACGCCCTCTCGCCGGAAGAGGTGCTTTGGCTGGCGGAGGCGGGCGGTGTGGTTTCCAGCCCGATGCGTCAGCCGCTGCTGGAGCCGGCGGATGTTACCGGCGATGATGTGATTGATTTAGAGGATCTGGCATTGACAGTAAGCCGATGGCTGCAGGAGGCGGTGTATCCCTAATTGTTGGAAAAGGAAAGGGCCGCCATGGCGGCCCTTTCTTTCTGAATGAAAACATAAAACGGATGGGCAAAAAAATGACGGCTGAAAACCCCGAAAAACGGCAGGGCTTTACCCTGATTGAACTGCTGGTGGTGATTGCGATCGTGAGTCTTCTGCTGGCAATTCTGATGCCGAGTCTTCGCAAGGCAAAGGAGCAGTCTCAGGCGGTGGTTTGTCTTTCTACGCTGAAGCAGTGGGGCATTTTGTATTCGCTCTATGCGCAGGATTATGATTCGAGTCTGCCGGTGGGCTGGAACGGCGGAAAGATGTGGATGACGGATTTGCTGGCCTATTATCAGAATGTAGATGAACTTCGGGTCTGCCCGAGGGCGAAGCGGTTTCTGGATACCGTGCCGGGTCAGGTGCCCGATGAATTTACAGCGTGGGGGCGGTACGGCTATAACGGCATTGCCGTGCCGTACTGGGGTGAGTATGGTCAATACGGCAGTTATTCGGTTAACGGGTGGGCGCATAATCCGCTGGATGTCGGCGTGCCGGGCACTTACAACATTGCTCCGGCGTGGCGGGATTATTACTGGCGCAAAATCAGCCAGCTTCGCGTGCCTTCGGCTGTACCGCTGATGGGCGGGGGGATGTGGGAGGGGGCCAATGCTCTGGATACGGATGCCCCGCCGCCGGCCCGCGGCGCAGAGGCCGGCAAAAATGCCTATAACAGCGGCGGCTTGAGCACTTACTGTCTGGACCGGCACCGCGGCGGGCCGAACTGGCTGTTTGTGGATGGGCAGGCCCGCAAGGTTGGAATGAAAGAACTGTGGCGGCTGAAATGGCATCCCAAATGGGACAACAGTCGAACCCACTCATGGCCGGAGTGGATGCAGGGTTATCCGGATTATTAAGCCGAAGACAGACGTGCGGGGGGCCGGTTTCATTTCTGAAGCGAAGGTTTCCTTCTGAGCAGGGGGATATTTTTTTGAGGAGGAAGGCCGTTTAGGATGGTAGAATCAGCATTGATGAGCGGAAAAGGCCGGACAATCGGGGCGGCGGTTTGGCTGATGAGTGCGGCTGTCGGGCTGCTGGGGGCGGCTGAACTTAAAGCCGCTGACAAGCGTGCCGTGTATGCAGATGCGGAAGGAGTGCTGCGCTGGCAGGACAGCCGGCAGGAAGTTGCACTGTTCGGGGTCAATTACTGCCTGCCGTCGGGCTACAGTTATAAGGCGGCCGGCTATGTCGGAGCCGACCGCAAAAAAACCGCAGAAGCGGATTTGACTCATATCGCACGGCTGGGGCTGGATGGGCTGCGGCTGAGTTTCTGGGGCGATTGGGAAAACAGCGACCGCCAGGGCAATCTGATTGATAATGAACATCTGGATTTGCTCGATTATGTGATTGCGCAGGCGGAGCAAAAGGGATTGTTCATTCTGCTGACGCCCATTACTCTTTACAGTCCCGTCTGGCCGGAGCCCGAGGAGACCAATTCATGGCAGGGATTTCCGCGGTTTTATCCCAAACAGGAACTGGGGCTGAATCCGGAGGCAATTGCGGCTCAGCAGCGCTATCTGGCGGGGATTGTCAACCATGTCAACCGTTATACCGGCCGGGCTTACAAGGACGAGCCGGCGATTGTGATAATTGAGCCGGTCAATGAGCCGCATCATCATCCGGCGCATCGGCCGGTTGAGTATATTGATGCGTTGGTAAAGTCCATTCGGGATACCGGCTGCCGGAAGATGATTTTCTTCAATGTCAGTCAGGATATGGCTATTGCGCCGGCGGTGCGGGATTCGCAGGCCGATGGTGCGACCTTCGGGTGGTATCCGACGGGGCTGGTGAGCGGCTTTACGCTTGAGAGCAATTTTCTGCCGCGAGTGGAGTCGTATCGGCTGCTGTTTGACCCGGCCCTGAAGAACAAGCCCAAGGCCGTCTATGAGTTCGATGCGGCGGATGTGGCCGGTTCCTATCTGTATCCGGCGATAGCCCGGGCTTTTCGCAGCGGCGGCGGCCAGTTTGCAGCAATGTTTTCGTATGACCCGGTGGCGCTGGCCTCTCGAAATCTTGAATATCAGACTCATTTTCTCAATCTGCTTTATACGCCCGGCAAGGCGGTCAGTCTGCTGATTGCCGCGGAGGCGTTTCGCCGGCTGCCTCAAGGTCAAAGTTCGACAGAGTCGGAGCGTTTTGGGCCGGTTCGGGTCAGTTATGAAGAAGATTTGAGCGAGCTGGCCGATGAGCGGAATTTCTTTTATTCCAATACGACCCGCACTGTTCCTCCCAAGCCGCAGATGCTGGAGCGTACGGCTGGATGCGGGAGTTCACCCATTGCGGAATACGAGGGGACGGGGGCCTATTTTCTTGAAAAGCAGGCGGAAGGGTTGTGGTATCTGGAAGTGTATCCGGATGCGGTCTGGATTCGGGACCCCTTTGGGCGGCCGAGCCGGGGCCGGCTGGCTGCTTGTCTGCTGAAACGGCAGCGGGCTATGAAGATTTCCCTGCCGGATTTGGGCACGGCTTTTTCTTTTGCGAGTGTTTCGGCTGAGCAGTCGCTGGAAGGGAGCAGCCGGCAGGGTACCATTCAGATTCTTCCCGGCTTTTATGTTCTGAAGAAAGGGGTCATTACGGCTGAAGATAAAAAGCAGGCGCAGCCGCATGCCGCTGCCTATGTGCTTCCAAAAGAGGAGAACGTTCCGACAATGGTGCGGCCTATTCCGCCCCGCGAGGTTGCGGAAGGACGCTCTTTTGCCGTGCGGGCGCGGATTGTCTCTCCGGCGGAGCCGCAGGAAGTGATTCTGTGGTGGCGCCGCGCGGGGCAGGAGGATTTTCAGAAGGTCCTAATGCAGAAAACAGGGCCTTTCGATTATGAAGGCCGAATTGATGGCTTGCAAGTGCGGGCGGGAATCATGGAATATGCGGTCAGTGTCGAGCAGGAGGGGCAGGCGCTCACCTTTCCGGCTCGACGGGTTGGCCCGCCGACGACTCCGATGAAGGCGGAAGCGCAGCCGATGGTGGTTTATGATGCCTCGGCGGCGCCGGAGCCGCCGGCTCTGGAGCAGTGGTTTACGCGGCAGGCCAAAGCGGAACCGGCGGACAGTGACGGCCGCCGTGTTTTGCGGGTACAGACGGCGGGCTTTGAGCCGAACGGCTCGGTGAGTTTGGAAATACCGCTGCGTTTGCCGGCGGCACCTGCTGAGTCGCCGTTTTTTGAAAAAGAAGTCTATGAAGATGTAACGCTGGTTTTCCAGGGGCGTGCACTTGCGGAGCAGACGGACCGTCTGGAAATTACCTTAACGGACTGCTACGGGATGCAGGAGCGCCGGCTGCTTTGGCTGGATGGACGCAAAGGACAGGCGGAGATTCTGCTGAAGGATACGTGCATTGCGAATTTGAGGACGGCACGGCTGACCTTTGGGGCGTGGCTGTTTCCGGGAACGGAAGGGCTTGCTCACGGATTTGAGATAGAGAAGATTCTCCTGCGGCCTGGGCCGCTGTTGTGGCAAGTGCCGGTTGTCCAGCCGGACTCGGCGTTTGTTTTGCTGGATGCGGCGGCGGACAGCGAACGGCTGATTTTTCCCAATCGCGAACATCGGGTTGGTTTTTCGCACAAGTTGACGAGGGGGATGTCGGCGGAGGGGACGGCGCTGCGGGTGGAGGTTCCGACGTTTCGTCCGGCGCCGCAGGATGTCTCGCTGCGTCTGATGTTTGATGAACGCATCGGGCCGCGTCGGGAGGATTTGAAGCGGTTTGACAGGGTTCGGCTGCGGGCACGGGCGGGTCGGCCTGCTACCGGCGCGATGGAACTGCTGCTTATCGGGCAGGACGGCTGGGTGCGCGGTGTACGGGTTCCTTTGACAACGCAATGGCAGGAGCAGGAGATTGCCTTGAGTCGTTTGGAACCGGCAACGGCGAGCTGGCTGCCGCGGCCGTATCCGACCGTAGGGCTGGATTATTGGGACCAGCCGGATCGAAGCGGGGGCGGGCCGGTGGATTGGAGCCGGCTGGAGGCGGTGCAGATATCCATCGGCGGGCGGCTGTTTCCGCAGGCCGTCAATGATTCCCACGCCGTTGAAATTGAACAGATTGTGCTTGAATGCTCTCCAAAATAAGAGAAGATTTTTTGTCGGGGGTTTCTGATGAAGGGTTTGCTTAGATGGGCAGCGGCAGCAATAGGGGGTTGGGTGCTGGGAACCTGTGTGTTTGCAGGAGTTATAACAGCGGATTTTGATGCAGACGGGCAAATCAAACTGGATGATTTGGGGCTTCTGGCCTGTGTCTGGCAGACGGTTGACGGACAGGCGGATTTTGAGGAGCAATTTGATTTAGACCGTGATGGGTATGTCGGAATAGGAGATTTGGCGTTTTTTGCTTCTCACTGGCTTGATGAGCCCGCTTTGTCTTTCTATGAACCGCTGGACAGCCGTCGGCAGCGGATTTCGTTCAATCTGGGATGGAAATTTTATAAGGGCGAGGTTGCGGGGGATGCGGCGGGCAATCCTTCTTATGACGACAGCAGCTGGACATCGGTGCGTCTGCCGCACAACCCGCCTCTCAACGGCCAGACAGGTCCGGACGCGCTGCGTCCGGCCTGGCCGACTTACAGTTATGAGGGGGTCAGCTGGTACCGCAAGCGATTCACGATGGACAGCGGAGCCCAGGGCGGCAAGGTCTTTCTTGAATTTGAAGGGGCTAATACCGTTACCGATGTATGGATTAACGGGACTAAACTTTCGACTCATTACGGCGGCTATCTGCCTTTTCTTTATGATTTGACCGAACAGGTGATTTACGGCGGCGAAAATGTCATCGCAGTCAAGGTGGATAATACGGACAATCCGGATGTGCCGATCGGCAACGCCGACTGGTTCAACTGGGGCGGGCTGTATCGGGATGTATGGCTGCATTTGACGGATAAACTTTATGTTACCGATGCCGTCTATGCGAATACGCAGGCGGGCGGCGGGATTTTTGTGACGTATCCGTCGGTCAGCGAAACTTCGGCACAGGTGCGGGTTAAGACGGAGGTGAAAAATGAGTACAGCACACCGCGTACCTGCACTCTCAAGACGTTTCTGGTGGACCGTGAGAATTGTGTGTGCGCGCAGGCGGTTTCGAGCCAGACGATTGCCGCCGGAGCGGCCTTTTCCTTCACACAGACGATGGCGGTGCCGTCGCCGCATTTGTGGCATCCGTATTCTCCCTATCTTTATACCCTTTATACGGAAGTGTATGACGGCAGCCGGCCGGCGGATAGCCAGCAGACCCGAATCGGCATCCGGAGCATTTCGTTCAGCAAGGCCGGCGGGTTCCGGATAAACGGCCGGCCGTTTCGCTTTCGCGGTGCCAACCGGCTGCAGGATTATCCGTTTGTCGGATATGCGATGGGCAATAGCGGCCAGCGGCAGGATGCCCGGAAACTTAAGGAAGCGGGCTTCGATTATGTCCGCACCTCTCATTATCCCCAGGACCCGGCTTTTATGGATGCCTGCGATGAACTGGGGATTCTGGTGATGAATGCGATTCCGGGATTTCAGTATGTCGGAGGGGAAACGTTTTGCAATCACTCCTACCAGACAATGCGGGAGATGATTCGGAGGGATCGGAACCGGCCGTGTGTGATTGCCTGGGAACTGTCGCTGAATGAGACAGGTTTTGATTGGCAGTATGCCTCCAATGCGGTTCAAATCGGGCATGCGGAATATCCCGGCTCTTATGTGAGCGGATGGCTGTTTGACTGGGCTTACGATATTTTTATTGCCACACCAACGGCCGGGGCACGAACTTACGGCGGAAGCAAACCGCTGGTGATTAGTGAATATGGACATTGGGAATACGGCGGGGACGGCTGCGCCAGCGATGTGCACCGCGGCAATGTGAACGACAAATATGCGTGGGGTGAGGCGGCAATGCTCGCCCAGGCGGCCAATCATGGGGATGGATACAGCCAGAATCTTGCAATGACTTCGCTGTGCGGCGATGGGCTGTGGGTGGGAATTGATTACGGGCCCTATCCGTCGGGGGTGTTTGATATTTATCGGCTGCCGAAGTTTTCCTATTATTTCTGGAAGAGCCAGCGGGACGCAGACCTTATTCTTGACGGTGTGGACAGCGGGCCGATGGTTTATATTGCCAATTATTGGCAGTCCTCCTCGCCGACCGTTGTAACGGTGTACAGCAATTGTGAGCGGGTGCGTTTGTATGTGAACAATGTGCTTCGGGGGGAACAGGGGCCGGATGAGGGCACAAATCTGCCGCATCCGCCGTTTACCTTCTCCGGGCTGACGCGGACATCGGGCACGCTGCGGGCGGAAGGGCTTATTGGTGGACAGGTTGCCGCCGAGCATACGGTTCGCACGCCGGCAGCGGGGCGGTCGCTGTCGGTGCGGTTTGATACAACGGATGTTCCCGCCGACGGTTCGGAATTGGTGTTTGTTTATGCCTCGATTCTGGATGTCAACGGAACGCCGGCGGTGACGGAATCGAACAAAACGGTAACTTTTTCGGTGTCCGGACCTGCGGAACTGGTTTCGCCGGCCTCCATTCGTGCCGAAGGGGGAATTGCGGCCGGCCTGATTCGGGTTTTGGAAACACCCGGCCAGATTACTGTGACGGCCTCTGGGTCAGGTTTGACCGCAGGCAGCGCTTCTTTTTCTACCCAGTAGGGGGGCAATTCCTGCTTTCTTAAGCCCTTGCCGGTTTTAAAATCGGCAATGCAGGGCCATTCTGTCTTCTTTTGTTCTCCAGAAAATCGCCTTTGATTGTCTGCTTCTGTTAAAATAGGAAAGCAAGGAACTGGTTGTCTCGTCGTCTTTTAAGCGTTTTTGGCGTTTTTTTGGGTAAATTGGAGTAAAAAATGTGATTTTAGGTAAAAAAAGCCGACTGTCGGATAGAGAGATAAGGAAAACAAAGTTTTTTCTTAGAGGGGAAGAGTTGGCTGTGGTCAAAAGGACCTTCAAAAATGCCGAAGAAGAGCATGTTTGAGTGAAAAACCGTTTGGATATGCTCTATCAGTTTTCGTCCGATAATTGTAATTTTCTAAGAAAGGGGAAAAGCATGAGAAAAGGATTCATTATTTTTTTGTTTTTGGCTTTGGCGGTGTATTCGCAGGCCGTCCTGGTGGATAACTTTGATGGATATACCTTGGGGCCTGTGGATAATGTAACAACCGCCTGGAAAGCCAACACGACCGATAATGATGCAATTATTGAGATAGACCCTGATAATCCGTTCAATCAGGTAATGAGCATTTCCCAAGGAGGCAATCAGACGGGGGCCTATTGTATTCTGAGTTCGGAGGCCTCTATCCAGGATGGAGAGACCAAAACCCTGTTTTTGCGGTTTCGTACCAACGGCAATACAGACCAGTCGTTTGGACTGACTGATCTGGATACGCCTCCGACCGGCGGAACCGATTGGGGGTCTTTTCGAGTTCAGTTCCGCTGGACCAATGGGAGTCTGGATGCTCGTGACGGCGGCAGCTATCGGGCCCTGAAGACCCTGACGGCGAATACGTGGTACTGCCTGTGGGTGGTGGTGAATAATGCCGCTGATACAATGAAACTTTATTTGAAGACGGATGTGCAGGATGCCACAGCAAACGATCTGCTGCTCTATCAGGGCACACAGAGCACCTTTGCTTTCCGCACAGCGACGACTTCATCGCTGGACCGTCTTTACTGGCGGGCACAGAATAACAACGCTTCTTTGAAAGTCTATGTCGATGACATCAGCATTATGCCGGGAGAGTCACTGAGTGTGCCGCAGGATTTGCTGCTGAAAGCGCATTTCCCGGAGCCGGCCAACGGAGCAATTATGGCGGGAACGCCTGACAGCAATACCGGCAAGGTGGATTTGGTGCTGAAGTGGAAGGCCGGCGTCGATCCGGCAGGGGTTTATCCGGTCAATCCAGCCATTAAAAAGCATTATGTCTATCTTTCCAAAGATCAAACCATCTTTGCTGACCCGAATCTTTACTATGCCGGCAGCGTTGAACAGCTGACGCCTGAACAGACGGATGCAGAGTTTGTACCCAGCCCGAAGCTGAATTCCGGCGGCAAGTATTTCTGGATGGTTGAAGAAGGGTTGGATAACGGCCAGGGCGGCGTCTTTTCGCCGGGGGATCCGAATAATCTGTTCGGAATGATTTGGAGTTTTGAGACGGTTCCGAGCGTTCCGGTCATTCAGACCCAGCCGGTCCAGAAGACAGTGCCGCTGGGCAGCCCGGCCTCTCCGGCTTTCGCTGTAGAAGTTGTTTCCACTACACCGGCCCATTATCAGTGGTATTTTTCTGCGGATGACCAAATCGGCAACGATACGCCGGTTGGTGAGGATTCGCCGACACTGACGATTGCGGAGGTCTCCGTGTCGAATCAGGGATACTACTACGTTCGGGTCTGGAATAACGCTACTGTGTCCGGCGGCGGAAGCAGTGCGGATGTGTACAGCAATGTGGTATGGCTGAAGGTTGCCCGTCTGGTGGCTCAGTATCGATTTGAAAACAGTTTTGCCGATGATGTGGAAGACAATGACGGCGTTGGAATGAACTATAACGACCCGAATAATCCGGCGGCTAAGCCGACGTTTGCCAATGCGGAACCGATTGACGGCTATTATGTTGTGTTGGATGGAGCCGGCCAGTACGTGGATTTCGGCAAAGAGGCCTATCCGAAGGCAGGACCGCTGAGCAACGGCCTCGGCGGCGGTTTGGATGAAGGCACGATTTTGTGCTGGGTCCGGCCGACGGCGGCAGGAACCGTGCTGCTCAATTACAATGACGGTTCCACGACCGGTTTCGGCCTTTCGCTGAATACGGCTCCCAATGCCCGACTGAATGTGCGGGGCGAAGGAGCGGCCGGCGAGTATCAGGAAATTGCAACTGCCGAAGGGCGTCCGGATCGTCCCGGCTTTGGGATGTATAACGGCCAGTGGCATCTGATTGGTGCAACCTGGTCGCAAGGGGACACGCTTCGGGTGTATGTGGACGGCCAGGAGGCAGCTTCCGCTGCCGCAGGCACCTCGGCCCGGTTTTTGCCCTGGCAGCGAGGGGTTCTGCTTGGAGCCAGCCGCAATTCATCGGACCGCACCAATCTGCTCAACTTCCTGGCTGGTGCGGTGGACAACCTGCGGGTTTATAACTATGTGGTGGATGCAGATACTATCGCTGCGGAATACTTCACTTTGACCGGCATCAAGCCCTGCATCAATAAATCGTTTGAAGGCAGCGCTTACAATTTTGACAATACAGGAACGTCCTACTGCCGGGTTGATTTGGCGGACTTTGCTGCCTTTGCACAGAACTGGCTGGCGGAAGGATTGTATCCGTAGCCGCTTGTTCCTGAACCGTTTAAAATGAAACAGCGAACCGGAGCCCCTTGCGGGGTTCCGGTTCCTTCCCTGTGCGGGAGTCCAGAGCATCGGCTGGGGGTATTTATGAAATTCTTTTCTCGGTATTTGCAGTCAGTCAGCATTTTCGTTTTTTCATCTGCTTTTTCCGCTTTTTTGTTTGCCGAAGGTCCGCAAGTTCGGCCTGCCTCCCAACTGTCCAATTCGTACCTTTCGTGGATGAAAAAAGTCGCCGATTGGCAGCTGACGCAAAGCACGTGGAACAGTTCCGTAAGCTGGGAACGCGGCGCTTTATTCGCCGGAATGATGGCCCTTTATGAGGTCTCTAAAGACGAAACCTATCTGAACAAGAGCCGTCAGTGGGCCCAGCAATACAACTGGCGGATGGCCTCGGATTCCCGCCATGCGGACAATCAGGCCTGTGCGCAGACGTATCTTGAATTGTATCTGCTGGATGAGCCGGAGCCGGTCCGGTATGCGCATTTCAAGTATGTGGCGGATATGATGGTCGATGATCCGCGGGATTTTTACTGCAATGTAGCCGGCGGCAATGATGTATGGTGGTGGTGTGATGCCCTGTTTATGGCGCCGCCGGCATTTGTGCGTCTGGACCGTGCCCTCGGCGGCAGCCGCTATGCTGAGCTGGTGCATAGGATGTGGGAACAAACTCAGTCGTGTCTGTATGATACGCAGGAGCATTTGTTCTTCCGCGATATCACTTATTTTAATGAGCGGTATAATGGGAAAAAGGTTTTCTGGTCGCGGGGCAACGGCTGGGTGCTGGCGGGCACGGCGCGCGTGCTGCAGTATCTGCCGCTGGATGATCCTCTTCGCTCCCGTTATATCACGCTGCTGCAGGAAATGGCGGCCAGGGTGATTTCGCTTCAGCAGCCGGACGGCTTCTGGTATTCGGACCTGCTCAGTCCTGAACATTATAACAATCCGGAAACCAGCGGCACGGGCTTTTTCACCTATGGACTGGCCTGGGGCATCAACAATGGTTTTCTGGATGAGCAGACTTACCGGCCGGCGGTGGAAGCCGGCTGGGAGGCCCTGAAGACTGCTGTCCAGCCCAGCGGACTGCTCGGATGGGTGCAGCCGGTCGGGGCCGGTCCGACGGCGACGACAGCGAACACAACCGATGTGTTTGGGGTGGGGGCCTATCTGCTGGCCGGCAGCGAAGTGCAGAAGTATATCCTCAGCAAAGAGCCGACAACACTTGATTTATTTGAGGCCTATCAAACCGATGAGCAGATGAAGGCACAGTGGACTGATGGAACGGCGAATGGGACGGGCTGCCGGATTTCGCTGGGGGATTTCGGCGACAACTTCCTTCAGATGACCTACGGCAACAGCCAGCCGCCGTATCGTTCAGAGACGCTGCGTGTGTTTGCCGAGGCCAAAGACTTTACCTTGCACGGCGCAGAGTATTTGTCCATATTAGTCCGCGGGAATGCGGCCAATGCGGCTGATACTATTTATGTTCGGCTGGAAGATGAACAGGGGCGTTCGGCGGTCCAGTCGCTGACAGACCCCAATGTGGTGCGCACGGCGATGTGGATGGAACTCGGCTTTCCTCTGGGTGATTTTGCCGGAATTGACTGTACGCAAATCAGGAAAATGACGCTTGGTGTCGGCTCGCCGTCGGCATCTTCTGCGGGCGGGGAGGGGACAATCCGAGTTGATAATATCCGGCTGCTGCCGAAGCAATGCACAGCCGCCAAAGAGGATTTGAACGGCAGCTGCCTGGTGGACTTTGAAGATTTGGCGATGATGGCGGCCGGCTGGATGGAAGATTATGGTCTGACCATCAGGCCGGTTGACCCGGGTACGGCCAACCTGCTGGCTTATTGGCCGATGGAAGGGACTTTTGAGGACGTTACAGGGCATGGCTATGATGCGGCAGCCGGCGGAAATCCTGTTTTTGCAGAAGGCCGCAGCGGGCAGTGTGTTTTTTTTGACGGCGCCAGCTATCTGAACTGTCAAAACAGCAGCTCCATTGCACTTCAGCAGGGCGGAAGCATCAGTGCATGGGTGAAAAGCGGGGGCTTGAGCTGCCAATACGCTTCGGTGGTGACGAAAGGGTTTACTTCGTGGCGGCTGATGCGCAATAATTTCAGCAATGCCGTTTCGTTCCATTTTAATCGTGCCGGCGGAGGTGAATATCAGGCCAACGGAACCACCTCTGTTGTGGATAACCAGTGGCATCATCTGGCGGCTGTTTATGACGGCAGTCAAATTGCCTTGTATGCGGATGGAAAACTGGATGCCTCCTGTCCGACTCCGACAGCCGTGAATACCAACGCAGACCCTGTCTATATAGGAGGCCGTGCGGACCGCCTGAGGGATCGAACGTGGACGGGCTGGATTGATGAGGTCCGCATTTATACGGTGCCGCTGACGGAAGAGCATATCCGGTATCTGGCCGGTCTTGGACCTTTGCGGATTATTGAACAGCCCCGTGCGGCGGATTTGGTTCTGGATGGGGTAATTGATATGGAAGATTTGGCGGCTTTTGTTCTGGCCTGGCTTAGAAGCAGTTTATGGCCGTAAACAAAACCAATCAGAGGAGTGCGTCGATGTCAAACAGGATTTTTCCGGTGTTTTTCATGATTGCCGCGGGGGTGGTGCTGCAGGCCGCTCCGCCCGACGGGTCGGGCTACAGCTGGAAACTGATTTTCGATGATGAATTTGAAGGGACTTCGCTGGATCGCACCAAATGGATCAGCCAGCATCCCTGGACAAGGGATTATAAGGGCGATGCCTACAATCGGGATGAAAACGTGACCGTCGGCGACGGGTGTCTGACAATTACAGCCAAGGCCGAGTCGTATGCGGGGCATTCATTTACGTCGGGAGCGATTTCGACCGGCTACAGCAAGTTCCGCTTTAAGTACGGCTATGCGGAGGTGCGGATGAAGATGCCCGGAGCACGGGGCTCGTGGGCCAATTTCTGGATGCTCACAGACGGCTGGCCGCCTGAGTTTGATGTAGTAGAGTATCCTTTGTATAATGTTGAAGGCGACAACAACCAGCGGTATCGCTATATTACCAATATTCACTACGGCGACAGCCAGTCCAACATGGCCACGCACTGGCGCAGCAGCAATCTGTCGGCTGGTTTTCATACCTATGCTTTGGACTGGCGTCCGTGGTATGTGGCTTATTATTTTGATGACAGTTATGTCCGCAGTCTGAATGATTTTGCGCCGTCAAACGATTTCGGCAGTATGTATCTGATTCTGGATTATTATGTCGGCGGCGACTGGAGCGGCGAGGTCTGGCAGCATCCGGACGCGTCCACTTGGCCGGCGCCGACCAACAGTTCGGTTCAGATGAAGATTGACTGGGTCCGCGTCTGGCAGCGCATTCAGGATACGGTCAAGGAAATGATTGGGCGATGGACACTGGACGAAATCAGCGGCACAACGGCTTTTGATTCAAGCGGAAAGGGGATGCACGGACAACTGAAGGGCGGGCTTTCCTTTGACAGCGGGCGGGTCAACGGCAATCTGGGTACGGCGCTGATGTTTGACGGGGTGGATGATTATATCGAACTGCCGGCCGGCTTTGATGAGTTTGACAACGGATTTACAGTGGCTCTGTGGACCAGGCCGACTGCGGTGAAGAACTATGCCCGCTTTATTGATTTGGGCAATGGTGAAGCGGCGAACAATATTATTCTGGCTCGTTCCGGCACCAGCAATCATCTGCTGTTTAAGGTTTACGGCAAAGATACCTCCGACGGAACGGTTACGGCCTCCAATGCGATTGAACTGAATCGCTGGCAGTTTTTTGCGGCGACTATCAATACGTCCGGCTCTGTCAAGATTTACAAGAACGGACAGGTAATCCAGACCGGCACCTCGACATGGCCGTGGGGCGTGCAGCGGACGAAAAATTACATCGGACGAAGCAACTGGTCATCGGATGCCTATTATCAGGGAGCGATGGACGAAATCCGAATCTATGACTATGCCCTTAGTGAGGCAGAAATTCAGGCCTTGTTTGAACAGACGGCTCACTGTATGTATCCGTATCCGGAGTCGCTGGATTTGAACTGGGATTGTGTTGTGGATTTGGAAGATATTGTCGGGATGATGGATTACTGGCTTGCCGAAGGTCTTTATCCGGCCGCCGGCCAATAAAAATCTTTTATGCAAAGAAAGAAGAGCACGTGAACGTACACAGAAAACGGCGATTGTTCATCGGCAGCGTCTTGTTGGGTATCGGGATAATCGGCGCGGGTTTGAGCAGTGCTCAGCGTCTGGAAGTGCCGCTGAATGACCAGTGGCGGTTTTACCGGGCTGAGGCATCCGGTGCTGAACAGTCGGCTTTTGATGATTCCGGCTGGGAGGCGGTGTCTGTTCCGCATACCTATAATGCTCTGGATGCGCAGGACGGCGGCAGCAATTATTACCGCGGGCCGGCGTGGTATCGCAAGCACTTTACCCTTTCCGCGGCGGATGCGGGCAAACGGGTTTATCTGTTTTTTGAGTCGGTCGGCAAAAAGGCGCAGGTGTACTGCAACGGCCTGCCGGCAGGAACGCATTCGGGTGCGTATGCGGCATTCTGTTTTGATATTACGGACCTGGTGCGGTTCGGCGCGGAAAATGTAGTTGCGGTGCGGGCGGATAATTCAAGTTCGCTGTCCATTGCCCCGCTGTCGGGTGATTTTAATCAGTATGGGGGTATATGCCGGCCGGTACGGCTGGTTCTGACTGAGCCGGTTCATATCACGCTGCTCGATTATGCCTCCAGCGGCGTCTATTTGAAGCCGACGCAGGTGAGTTCGACCTCTGCTGATTTGGAAGTGAAGGTGCTTGTTCGAAATGCCGGAGCGGACAGCCGTACGGCGGTGGTGCGGGCGAAGATTTATGATGCAGACGATGCGCTTGTTGATACGCTTGAGACCGAACAGGCCATCGCCGGCGGGACGACGCAGACCATCCTGCTGAACACCCAGATTGCAAATCCGCATTTGTGGAACGGACCAAGCGACCCCTATTTGTATTCTGTGCTCACCGAGGTGGAAATAGATGGAACGGTTGCGGATTCCGTCCGTCAGCCGCTGGGCTTCCGCTATTTTTCCGTGGATGTAAACCAGGGGTTCTTTCTGAATGGACAGTATCTGGACCTGCATGGCGTGGCCATGCATGAAGACCGTACGGACAAAGGGAGGGCCATCAGCGACCAGGACCGCGTGCAGGATATGGAACTGATGGCGGAAATGGGCTGCAATTGGATTCGTCTCAGCCACTATCAGCATGCGCAGAAGGTTTATGACCTGGCGGATGAGATGGGGATTGTGCTCTCTACAGAAATTCCGATTGTGAATGGCGTGGTGTTTACGGACGAGTTTATCGAGAACTGCAAAGACCAGCTGCGGGAACTAATTCGACAGAACTTCAATCATCCGTCTGTCTGCTTCTGGCTGCTCTATAATGAACTGACTACCAGCGGCTCGGAGACGGTTATTCAGCAGCTTCATGATTTGGCTAAGGCAGAAGACCCGACCCGCCTGACGGCGGCAGCCCACAACAACACCTCTGATACGGCGGCCTGGTCCTATGTTACGGATTTGCTTGCCTACAACCGCTATTACGGCTGGTACGGCAGCACGCCGGCCTCTTATTTTGCGACGTGGGCCGACAGCATCCATTCGAGCCGCTCGACGGATGAAATCGGAATTACAGAATACGGGGCGGGGGCCAATCCCTACCACCACGAGGAATATGCCGCCTGGCCTTCGCCGGGAGGGGCGTGGCATCCGGAAGAGTATCAATGCACTCTTCATGAAGTGCATTGGAAGGCGATGAAGGAACGGCCGTTTTTGTGGTGCAAGACCATCTGGAATGGATTTGATTTTGCTGTGGACAGCCGCAATGAAGGCGGCCAGCCCGGCCTCAATGACAAGGGAATGATTACACGAGACCGCACCCTGAAAAAGGATGTCTTTTATTGGTACAAAGCCAACTGGAGCAGTGAGCCGGTGGTTTATATCACCAGCCGGCGATTTACGCCGAGAACCTCCTGTCCGCAGTATGTAAAGGTGTATTCCAACTGTCCGACGGTTGAACTTTTTGTCAATGGTGTTTCGCAGGGGCTTCGCACCGGCAGCGATCATATCTTCTTGTGGGAGCAGGCCGTTCATTTGCAGCTGGGAGATAATGAAATTCGGGCGGTGGGGATGCGGGACGGCCGGGAATACACCGATGTCTGCACATGGCAGTTTGAGATTGAAAACACAATTTCTGTCGCCTCGGTTTCTGCCAGTCATTATGAGACGGCCAATCCTCCTGAGAATGCTGCTGACGGCAATTTGGCTACTCGCTGGGCGGGGGATAACTATCCATGGATTCTTTTTGACTTTGGTGCGCTCCGCACGGTTGAAAAAGTGGGCATTGCGTTTTATCTGGGCGAGCAGCGTTTTTATTATTTTGATGTGGAGGCGTCGGAAGATCAGGTCAATTGGACAGCGGTGCTTACAGGCGGCCAAAACAGCGGCACTACGCGGGATATGGAGATGTTCGATATTCCGGATGTAACGGCCCGGTATATCCGCATCACCGGAGGCGGCAATACAGGGCCGTATCCGGCATGGACCAGTTTTTATGAGGTGAAGTTTTATACCAATCTGAATGTGGATTGTGCCTTGCTGCGGTCGCTGAATTGCGGATATGCTTCTGATTTCAGCGGCCCGGATGGGCAGCCCGATTGTCTGGTGAATCTGCTGGACTTGCAGAAACTGGCCCAGCAGTGGATGGATGATTACCGCGAAAACATCATTCCCGCAGAGCCGGGCACGGAACATCTGGCTGCCTACTGGCCGCTGGACGGCACCTATGCGGATGCCTCCGGGCATGGCTATGATGCTGTATCGGGGGGCAGCCCGGTTTTTGACCTCGGCCATTGCGGCCAATCGGTCTATTTCAATGGTGCAGCCGGGACAAGTTATCTGAGTTGTCGAAACAGCACGGCCCTTCATCTTTCGCAGGGTGCCACGGTTTCCGTGTGGATTCGAAGCAGCGGACTGACCCATGCGTGGGCATCCGTCGTAACCAAGGGTCTTAACGCCTGGCGATTGATGCGCAATAATGAAACCAATTCTATTTCCTTTCACTTCAACAAAGCCGGCGGCGGGGAATATCAGGCCAACGGAATAACCCCTGTTTTGGATGGACAATGGCATCATTTGGCCGGTGTTTATACCGGCGGCAAGGTTCTTCTTTATATTGACGGCCGGCTGGATGCGGAAACTGAAGCAGGCGCCGTCAATACGACTACCGACTCTGTCTATATAGGAAGCCGTGTAAGCAGCACATCAACCAGAAACTGGATAGGCAACATCGACGAAGTGCGTATTTACGACAGGGCTTTGGATGCCGCAGCAATTTTGTACTTAGCGGAGGGACAATCTTACTTCAAGATTCCAGACCCCACCGAAGAGACGGATTTAACCGCTGATGGAATGATTGACCTGGAGGATTTGATTGTGTTCCTCAGGCAATGGCTTGCTTGCAGCGATCCGGAAAATCCTCTTTGCTTTTGAGAAAAAGTTTTTTCAGCCCGCAACTCAATAAAAATTAGGGGACATTCAAGCCCTTGAATGTCCCCTATGCCCTTTTCTTCCTCCTAATCGATTTTTTATGTCTCTTTTTCTCTTGGCGGGAGTTTATTGAAGTTTTTTTTCAAGTTTCACCCTCCAATTTTTTAAAATAGAGGAATAATTTAAGGAATGGGAAGAATTGTCCGCATTTCATAAGGGTTTTTATAGGTTTTTATGGATAACCAGAAGCAAAATGTGTCCCGAAGCGATGAGTTTTTTAAGCTTCTGATGAACAGTCAGAAGGTGATTTATGGATATATTCTTTCCATGGTCCGCAATTGCCCGGATGCGGATGACATCATGCAGGAAACGATGACGCTGATGTGGGAACGTTTTGATGAATTTGAGCCCGGGACGAATTTTGGGGCGTGGGGCATTAAAATAGCTCGTTTTAAGATTTTGGCATACTTCCGAGCAAAAAGCCGCAGCGAAGAGGTTTTTGATGAGTCGCTGCTGATGGAGATTTCGGATTGTTATCATCGGAAAATGGATGAGATGAAAATTCGAGTCAGTGCATTGCAGGAATGCCTGAAGAAACTGGATAAACGAGACAAGAAATTGATTGAGATTCGGTATGAGCAGGGGCTGAAGATTACGGAACTGGCCGAACGGATTGAGCGGCCGGTACAGGGGTTGTATAAGGCCCTGGCTCGCATTCATACGGTTCTGCATCGCTGCGTCAATCAAACGATTCATCAGTGGGGATTTCGATGAAGAAGGATATTGCCGCAGAATACCAGCTCAGCGAGCTGATTTTCCTGATGCTCGAGGGAGTCATTACTCCTGAGCAGAAAAAGCAGCTGGCCCAGCGGCTGCGGGAAGACCCGGCCGCGCTGAATTATTATGTGGAATACATGATGCAGTATTCTGCGCTGATTCAGCCGGGAGATATTTCGGTTGCCGACCTGCCGCAAGAGACGGTTTCACCGGTTCTGGAGACATCGCTGTGGCTGGCCCTGTCCGAGTTTGAACAGAAAGCTGAGGCGGTGGAGGTTGAAAGGCCGGTCGGAAAACCTACTGCGGCTCCTTCAAGGCCAGCTAATTCTGCGGGCCGAAAAGGGGTCAGCAAGTTGTCCCTTTATGCTCTGCTTTTGTCCACGGCGGCGCTGGTGTTCCTGATTACTTACGCGTTGCTGATTCCTCCTGACCTGGGTAGGGAAGTAGCCACCTTGACCGGTACGCTGAATGCCCGATGGGATTCGGCAGCTTTTCATGAGGGGATGCGGCTGAGTACCCAATCCCAACCCCTGTGGCTGCGGGAGGGAATGGCTTCGATTCAGTTCGATAACGGCAGTGCGGTTGTGCTGGAAGGCCCTGCTGAGTTTTCTATTCTGACCGATGACCAGGTGCAGTTGCGGCACGGTCGGCTTT
>CALMLO010000032.1 GCA_937868095.1 uncultured Phycisphaerales bacterium
GTTCCCGCACCCCCGCCCCAAAGTAGAGAGCCGATCACTCAACGGAGGAACCAGACCAATGCAGGCAGCCGCCCACAACGGCAAATACGGCATTGTCCGTCAGGCCGGCATGGAGCTGGTCAAAATCCATCACGACCTCGAAAACGAAAAGCAGCCCCAGCCGATGGCTCAAAAATCCGCGCCTCCATTAGATTATCAGCAGTTCCCTTCAAAGCCCCTCTATTTCCCCCATTGTTTCCGGCTTTTCCCCTCCACTTCCTCTCCATTGCCCCCTCTCAGCCATTCCCGCCTGGCCCCCCAATCCGCCTCTCCATTGAATTACCAACCCCTGCCCCCAAATCCCCTCAACCCTTCCCCTCTGGCTCAAGAATCCCCGTCTCCATTGAATTATCACCAATTGCTCCTCAATCCTTTCCAACTGGTTCAAAAATCTGCATCTCAATTGAATTCTCAGCAATTTCCCCCAAACCCCCTCAGCAGCCCTTTTCAACTGGCTCAAAAATGCGCGCCGACGCCTCCGCAGGTCCAAAATCCGGCTTTAAAATGCGCACGGCCGTTTTTAAATGGCTTTAAAATGCGCGCCGCCTGCGCGCCGCGGTGCGCAAATTTCCCCAAAAACCCCATTTCCAGCCCAAAAACCCACAAAACAGCAATTTTTGACAACACCCCCCCTCGATGGAGAACAAAAACATGGGCTCGAACTTTTTAACCTACCCCTCCAGCCATTCCCTGGCCAGAACACTCAAATCGTCGAGATTGACTTGGCAGTCGCAGGTAAGGTCGCCCTCGCAGGTCCGGCTGTCCAGCCATGTTTCCCCAAAAATAGCCAAATCCTCAAGGTCAACAATGCCATCCTTCGTAAAATCACTGATTAAGGCGTGCCGGCGATACAGAGAAAAAATATCCTCATCACTCAGACTGCGGTCGTAAATGCGTACCTCGTCCAGATATCCCTCGAAGAAACCCGTGGTTGCGGCGGCGGCATTCTTAAAAGCGCCGATCATCACGTTCTGCCCCGCTGCCGTATTGACAGTTTGTTCATTGCTCGAAAGGGCCGCTTGCAAAATGCCGTCAACATACAGCCGAATCTCACTGATATCCGGGCTTCCATCATTGGCGAAAACCGCCGCCGCATGGTGCCACCGGCCGTCATTAACAGTCGAGGTCGATGTTGTCCGAACGTACCCGCCCCAGACACCAACGCTGACGGTTCCGTCAGCTTCTACACGGAAAAACCACTTTTGCCCGGAATTTTCGCTCCCCCAGCTGAGGATGCATACCTGCCGGGCCGCAGTGGTTTTGACCCAGGCGGTACAAGTACGGCTGGCAGGTCCAAGAACGCCTTTGTACCCGGCAACCTCCACATAGTCATCAACCCCATCAAAAAACAAACCGCCGCATTGTTTGCCGGCAGTCCGCGCTGCAAAGTCCATATTAACCAGCACGCCGTTACGGCCGTTTCCAGAGGCATCAGCAGTCGTTGTTCCGGCGGCCTCATTAAACGACCAGTAAGCCGTCGGGCTGTCCACACCGCGGCCGTCAGCCACAGACCGTCCCGTCAAACCTCGTGCGTAAAGGCGGGCGATTTCAGCATTGGACAAGGGGCGGCTCCAAAGAGCCAAATCGTCCATGCTGCCGCGAAAATAAGCATCCCCCGACCAGTTGCTTTTGCCGATGTAATTTCGAGTACGGTTTACAATGGGCGGCACGGCTGTCTTGCCGGCAGCAATCTCAGTTCCATTCTTGAACAGTTTTACATAACCGGAAGCATCCAGAACGGCGGTAAGCATTTGCCACTGATTCAGCGCAATGGTCCCAGAAGCCGTCGCTTTCCCACCGCTGACCGAGCCGTTGTATGCTTCGAAGGATAAGGTGTTTGATGTGTCTTGCCGTGCAAAGACAATATTGTTGCTGGCTGAACCGCAGCCCAAATCCAGAAAACGAGCCCAAAAGCCCGCCGCCGTGGGATACACCCAGACGTTGACGGTCATGCCGCCGGTAAAGTCGGCAAAGCCCTCCGGCAGCCGCACATAATCATCTACACCGTCAAAGCTCAGGGCATCCGCCATCAGTCCGGCAGTACTCACAGGGCCAACCAGCAACGCATGGTTCTGTGAGGGAGATGAATCCAGCAGAGTACTTCCGCTGATGAACGCGGAGTCCATCGGGTAATGAACAAACAGCCCCTGCGTTGGATAAGGGGCCGTAGTAAATGTCCAAAGACGACCAGGGGCAATATCCTGTTCGGCTGTTTCTTCATCCACCCGCCAATAATAGGCAGTGTCCTGCACGAGCGAGGGTCTGAAGAGCGTGCTGGTCTGGCGGCCTTTGTATTCCGGCGAAGCGGGTGCGGCATTCAGGACCGCGATTTGCTCCGTTCCCAGATAAAGAAGATGAGCAGCAGCCAGAGAGCCGGCCGTCCATTCAAGACTAATCACATCAGTAGTCCCCATGGTTTGGGTCGGCGGAGCAGGGTTTTCCGCCTGACCGCCCGTTCTGTACAGCAGCTGCACTTCCTCAGGGGTAAGGGCATAATTACAGATTCTCACATCATCCAAGCGGCCTTCAAAATAGGCATCCGCCGACCAGTTGCTTCGACCTATGTAGTTGTTCACCCGCTGGATGTTGGAGGGCACAGCAGTAGTGCCGGATGCAATCTGCACACCGTCTTTGTAGAGAAGAACATTGCCGGAAGCATCCAAGGTAGCGGTGAACATTTGCCACTGGTGAAGTACAATCGCACCAGTTGCACGCACCTGGCCGCCGCTGGCGGTTCCGTCATATCCCTCAAAGAACAGGTCGTTGGAATTGCCATATCGGCCAAAAACAATATTGTTATTGTACTGGCCATTGCCAAAATCGAGGAAACGGGCCCAATTTTTGACCGCCGTAGGATAAGCCCAGACAGAGACAGTCATGCCCCCCCTGAAATTGGCAAATCCATCAGGCAAGTCGATATAATCATCAACACCATCGAACAGCAGTGCCCCATTCCATGGACCTGCTGCGGCATTCTGCTCAAATGCAAAGGAATCTCCGCAAAGCGTGCCATGACAGCCGAAACCGCTGGAGTCAGCGGCGAGCGTCCCGCTGGTTTCATCCAGCATCCACCGGCCTATGAGTCTTTCGGCGAACCACGTATGGGGGGTTGTGCCGCCGGGAGTGGAAGCCATTCTCCAATAGGCCAGTGCAACCGAAGCATTGTCAATCATGTCGGCGGAACTGATGCGGCTGGTATCATTCCACACCGCCGGATACAATCCATTGGAAGGGTCTATGCAATTGACATACAGAAACTCCAGATAGCCGGCGGCCGTATCGAGCCAGCGGGAATTGCCGTCCGATTCGTACAAATCCGCATAGGCATTGGTCATATCATGGCCGCCCCATTTACCGTGCTGGGTGAGGGCCTGTGTTGTTCGGTTGATAAAGACATGTTCCATCGCGGCGGCCATACGTTCCGCCTCGGCAAGATAAGTTTCGCTGCCCGTGATCTGGTAAAGACGGACGGCGGCTTGGGTCATTACCGCCGTCTGATAGCCAAGGGCCCCCTGGTTGGTTTCATGGAAAAGGCCGGTGTCATACCGAAGGTTGGAGTTCATAATCCAGGAATACAACCTCTGCCCATCCGTCTTGTAGTGCTCGATTGCGGTTTTCTGATACAGAATCAGGTTGGCCAGAATTGTCGGGGCTGTGGAGCACACACTGGCTCCGCCGGTATCTGATTCATGCCAGCGAATCCCGCCGTTAGGGGAATCGGCGGGGTCATTTTCACCGCTCATACAGAAAACGACAGTCTCCTGTGCCCATCCGAGATACTTGGAGTTTCCAGTCAGTTCGTACAGGTCCAGCAAAGCCAGTGCAAGCCAGGCATTATCATCATAGTAGCGGTCACCACAGCCGCCGTAGGAGGAATTAAATCCGCTGGTTTGATTCTGCGTGCACCAGTAGTGCAGACGCAATTGCTCCACCAGCTGTTCGGCCCTCTGGAGATAGGCAGAATCAACCTTTGCAGCAGCAGCGAGGGCACGCAGTATAACGCCTTGACCCCACACATAATCAGGCCAGGTTGCGGTCAGGGAATTGCGGTAAAGGCCATCTCCCCGGCCATACCGGTTTTGAATTTGAGTAAGAATTTCCTGCCCCCACCGCTGGAATGTCGGACCAGTGATTCTATCGGCCCAAGTGTGCTGGGCAGCGAAAAATGACAAAAAAATCGATACAAAGAGGGATGCACGTGCGGTTTGATTCATTCACACCTCGATCTTTACAAAATACATCTTTTTCGTTCAGATCAAACAATTTGAGTCAGACAAACCAATGGTCCCCATCTGGATGGGGTTCATACCCCCAATAAAGAGCTAAAAATTTCACATAGGCCAAACTGTTCCCCACACACATTTATTTTACAAAAGCCCCTTCCCCTTCGTCAAGAAATAACCGGCGGGCGGTCTTCGGAAGCGGGGAGTTGGGGGGGGCGGGGGGTGTTGTCAAAAATTGCTGTTTTGTTGGTTTTTGGGCTGAAAATGGGGTTTTTGGGGAAATTTGCGCACCGCGGCGCGCAGGCGGCGCGCATTTTAAAGCCACCTGAAAACGGCCGCGCGCATTTTAAAGCCGGATTTTGGACCTGCGGAGGCGTCGGCGCGCATTTTTGAGCCAGACAAAAAGGGCTGCTGAGGGGGTTTGGGGGGAATTGCTGAGAATTCAATGGAGACGGGGATTCTTGAGCCAGAGGGGAAGGGTTGAGGGGTTGTGGAGGCAGGGGTTGGTAATTCAATGGAGACGGGGATCCTTGAGCCAGAGGGAAAGGGTTGAGGGGTTGCGGGGGCAGGTGCGGAGAATTTAATTGAGAGGGGGATTTCTGAGTCAGAGAGGAAGGGCTGAGAGGGGGCAATGGAGAGGAAGTGGAGGGGGAAAGCCGGAAACGATGGGGGAAATGGAGGGAGTTTGAGGCGGATAAGCGCTGTCGGGTTTTGCTCCTTCTGCTGCCCATTTTAATTCCTTTAGTTCCTATACCTTGCGGCTCCTTTGGGCCGGATGTCTGCTCCTTCGTCAGTCAAGCGGGTATTATACCATAAATGTTTTTGAAATCAAGGAAATGTTTGGTAATTATCAAACTTTTTTGGCAGGCAGGCGGAGCCGCGGTTTTGGAAAGAATTAAGAGTAAAAAGGGGAATAGTCGAGGAAGCGGGTCTGGTTTTGGGTTTTGGATGAAAAGTAAGTAAAAAATGGGGGAAATGGCTTGCCGGAGGGGGTTGAGGTTGGGTATAATAGCGGCGAAACGGCTGCTTTGAAAAGACATCAAAAAATAGAAGGGAACAAATAAGATATTGTTACGGCAAAACGCCTATGGCAACATTCGAAGACTCATTACATTTGGCGAAAGAAAAAATGCTGGACAATACCTTACAGCCGACTATCAAACAGAATACTATTGTTTGTCAGATGAAGCAGCGGCGATTCCAGATGACTCCGGTAGTAATTTCCGGGCGGTTTTTTGCATCCAGTCGGCATCGCCGAAGGGGCGGCCGGTGGAGCGGTCACCTGCGGCCCGAAAGGAAAGAATGCGTACGGCTGCCACAGAAAAAACAGTTTGCCAGCAGTTGAGCCGAAATGGCGGGAAACGACCGATTGACCCCTGTCAGCAAGTTCTGTAAAAATGTTCGTAAAGAAGCTTGGTTATACAGATACTCGCTACTTTTGCAGGCCGACCGTGCCAATGGTTGATCTTGGATAGGTAATGGAACGGGCGAGTGAGAGCACGTAATGGGATTTTCTCAGGGATTGGCGCTGTCTTTTTTGCTTTGCAGAAATTGCCTTCCTTTTTCTGAAATTTCCCAAATGCCGCGAGGGCTGTCGTTTTTCAGGAGCCCTTCGCTCATCAGGCGATTTCGTGCCCATTGGGCTGCGTTGCGCCAGCGAAGATTCCTTGGATCAGAGGTCAGCGGTTCAAAATCATACGGCTTGAGTATTTCTTGCATTTTTCTGCCGACGCAATCCAGTACCTCTGCTACTGGGCCGGAGCCGCCCATTTCGGTTAGGACCTCTAAAATCGGTATGCGATATGCTTCTTCGGGTGTGCGCATTCCCCTCTGGAGACGGCCGTGATTTCGTCGCTGGATGCGGGCTGCCTCCATTTCCTCCTGATCCATTTCGATCTGGGTTAAGGATTCCCATTCCTTTTTCAGGGAAGAAATTTTGTCGCGGAAGGCGGTCAGTCTGCCAGCGTGTTCGAGGGTCTCTCGGGCGCGGTCATAATCGCGATTTTCAAAGGCCTTCGCGCCCACTGTATTGATAAAATCAATCTCCGCTTCCATTTCTTCCAGCAACATCTCGAAGGCCGCACTGACATTGGTGGGATTGTTTTCGAGCATAAAAACCTCCTTTCATCCTATTATTTTAAGGGAAATCATACACAATTTGGGTGATTTGGCAAGGGTTTTTGGGGGGTTTTGTTGGGGTAATGACGGTGCGGGGGTTTCGGCACCATGCCGGAATGCCCCCGCTGTGCAGAGAATCGGGGGCTTTTGGCTAAAAGCCCTTCTGCCGCATTTCTCCCCTCGATTGCCGGCTTTTCTCTGCACCCGTCTATTGCCCTCCTCCGCCTTGCCTTTTGTTTTTTCTGGCGGCGAACGAGTTTGGCCGCCGTACAAAAATAGTGTACGAGGGTGGTCTGACAGGGTTGGTCGTATCCTTAGGACGGCGGAGGAGGGGCGGGGTCTGACAGGAGCGGTCAGGCGTACTATGTTTTGTATATCGGGCGGGGCGGGGAACCGAAGAATTGAGGGGGAGGAGGGTGAAAAAATTTTTCAGTTTTTTTGTTTTTCTTGCCGGCGTTCGTACCTGTGTGTCATCTGTTTGATTTCATTTTTGACCTGGCGGATGAGGGAGGGCGGGGAAAGGACTTTGGCACGGCTGCCGAAGCTGAGGATCCAGCGGAGCAGTTCATCAGTGGGTGTTATTTCAAACTGGACGATGAGGGTATCGCCCGTGTCGCGGATAATGGTTTGGGATGGATGTCGTCGTGTTTCGCGGACGTTGGCGGCGGCCCAGCCGTCGAGTTGGATTCGGATTTGGCGGGGGTTGGGGGGCTTTGAGAAGATGCCGAAACTGTCCTGTGTGTGACGAACGAGGGAGAAATCGGGGGGCCGCTGGAAAGTGTGTCCGGTTGGTTCTGCGGATAGGATTCTGCTGATTTTGAGGGTACGGATTTCTTCGTATCGTTCCATCCAGCCGATGCAGTATAAATCGCCGTCGAAAAAGACCATGCCGTAGGGGTGATAGAGGGTTTCGTAAGGTTCGCTGGAGCGGGTGGAGCGATAGCGAAGGCGGATGATGTGTGAATCCTGAACGGCGCGGGCGAGGAGGCGTATGATTTTGTCGTGGGCGGCGTAGGTGTTCAGTGCGGTGGTTTTGACGAGGAGGTGCTGTTCGAGGGTGGCGAAATAATCGAGGGTGCGTGGGGAGAGCATAGCTTTGATTTTGTCCATGAGGGTTGCTATGCCTTCGCCGAAGAGAGTGCCGGAGAGGGGGGACAGGAGTTTCTGGCTGAGGTAGAGACTGATTAGTTCGGTGGGGGAGAAGAGCATTTGGCCGGTTTCGATGAAGCGGCTGTGGAGTTTCCAGAAACGTTTGCCAAAGAGGCGTTCTTCGAAGGTGATGGGGAAGCCGAGTTCACAAAGGATTTTGAGGTCGCGGAGTACCTGACGTTTGCTGCACTCGAGGCGGTGTGCCAGTTCGTCGGCGGAGATGCCGAAATGGAAGGACTGAAGGATTTTGAGGAGGTTCCACTGGCGTATCAGTGACTGGCCGCGAGACATGAGTGTTCCTTTCCGTCTGAATCCTTCTTTTTCAGTGTGTTTTCCAGCGGAGCCGTGTAAAAAGCCGGCCGGGTTAAGGCAAGTTTTTTTGCGATATGCGGCGGGCGGGGGGGTGAATGTTCAGGGGGTGGAGAGTCGGGCGAGTACGTACTCCTGAAACTTTTTGATGAGGGCAAGTGTGCAGGGGCCTGGGCGGCCGTTTCCGACGGGTCTGCCGTCAAACTGAATGATGGGCTGGATGTCTTTGGTGGTCAGGGCCATGAAGAGTTCATCCATCTGGGCGGCCTGCTGGGGGGTGAGGGCCTTTTCTACGGGGGTCAGGCCTGCATCGCGTGCGATTTGCAGGACGACGGAGCGTGTGATGGATGGGAGGATTTCCGGGCCGAGGGGGTGTGTGTGGAGGGTTTTTTCGCGGCCGTTGACGGCGAAGAAGGTCGAGCCGGCTCCTTCGGTGATGAGGTTTTTGTCGTTGACGAGGATGGCTTCTTCGCAGCCTTTGCGGTCGGCTTCAATCCGTGCGAGGACGTTGGGCAGCAGGTTGAGGGATTTGATGTCGCAGCGTTTCCATCGCAAGTCGGGGTGAGTGCAGACGCGGACGCCGGCCAGTTTTTTCTGGGGGTTGTCCCGCAATTCCTGGACGGTGAGGAAGAACGAGGGTTTGAGGTTGGGGGCGGGGAGATGGTCGCGGAGCTGGCAGCCGCGGGTGAGGTGGAAATAGATTTTGGCGTTTTGAAGGCCGGCCTGGCGGAAGGCGTCGAGGACGCGATTGCGTATTTGGGTGATATTGAGCGGGGAAAGTCGGATTTCGGCGGCACTTTTTTCGAATCTGGCTAAATGTTCTTCAAAGGCAAAGAGCCGTCCCTGATAACTTCGAAGCACTTCATAGACGCCGTCTCCGAAGAAAAGTCCGCGGTCGAGTTTGTCCAGCGGCACTTCGGTCAAAGGCAGCAGTTTTTCATTGATGACAGCAAGTTCCATTTTATTCTCCGGTTATAAACGTTGTTTTCCTTATCATAAGAATATCGTCAAAAAAAGCAATGCGAGATAAAAGCGAGGGAAAGAGAAGAGGGGACTGGGTGCTGGAGTGTTTCTAAGTGGTTAATTTATAAGGGGTTGTAATTTTGTTAAATCCGGCAAAAAAAACTTTACAAATGGAGATGCAAGCCCTACAATACTCGCCTCTTGAAGTGAATCCATGGAATTTGTTGAAATCTTAGCAGTGAGAAGGAAGACGATGTACGCGATTATTGAACAAGGCGGCAAGCAGTATAAAGTGAGCGAAGGAGACGTTCTTCGCATCGAACTGACGGATGCGGCTCCTGATGCGCAGGAAATTGTGCTGGATAAGGTGCTGATGGTTCGTGATGAGAACTCGGTTCGATTGGGCAACCCTTATTTGGAGGGTGCAAAAGTGACGGCTCGTTTCGATGGGACGGCGGAGGACTCTGTGGTTAAGGGGCCGAAACTGTACCCGATGTATTTCCGGCGGCGGAAGAGTTCGAGCAAAAAGATTGGGCATCGACAGAAATATCTGCAAGTTATGATTGAGCGGATCGAAGGATAGCATCAGACCTGGTGAAATGAGGTCGAGGATTCCAACCTGCCTGCCGAAAGGGGGGCAGGTTTTTTTATAGGCCGAGAGAAAAAGCGGAGAAAAAGAGGGGCGGGAAATTGCGAAAGGGAGTGTATGCGTGATTTCTGGATGGTGTTTGTTCCGTTATTTGTAGCGGTGGATGCGATAGGGACTTTGCCGATATTTCTGGGTCTTGTGGAGGGGGTTCCGAAGGATGTTCGCCGTCGTGTTGTTGAGCAGTCTTT
Source organism: uncultured Phycisphaerales bacterium (assembly GCA_937868095.1). GTDB lineage: Bacteria > Planctomycetota > Phycisphaerae > Sedimentisphaerales > Anaerohalosphaeraceae > JAHDQI01. Next base: position 9,639 of record CALMLO010000032.1, read on the forward strand.
TGCGACGGCTTTGTTTGTTGCGGTTGGTTTTATCTTTCTGGGCAAGAGCATCTTTCATTTTCTTGGGATTACGATATTTGATTTTATGGTTGCCGGCGGCGTTCTTCTGTTCATTATTGCGACGCTGGATATGACGACGGGGACGAAGTTTGCACGGCGTGTGGAAACGCTGGGTGCGGTTCCTTTGGGGGTTCCGCTGATTGTTGGGCCTGCGGTTCTGACGACGAGTCTGATGCTGGTGGATGTGCATGGTTTGACGGCGACGCTGGCGGCGGTTGTGTTGAATCTGCTGCTGGCGGTTGGGATTCTGCTGTCGGCTGATTTCTGGAATCGGATTTTGGGGCAAACGGGGTCTCAGGCGATATCGAAGGTGGCGAGTTTGATTCTGGCGGCTATTGGGGTGATGATGATTCGGCGCGGGATTTTCGGGATTATTGGAGGGGCTTCTTTGTAGGGACGGTGCGGCGGGGATTAGGGGGTGTCTATCAGTTCGCTGGGGTGCTCGAGGAGTTTCTTGATGTGGTCGAGGAATTGGGCGGCCTCGGCGCCGTTGACAATACGGTGATCGACGGAAAGGGTGAGGGTCATTTTTTTCCGGATTTGGATTTGGGGGCCGTCGGGGACGCATTGTTCGCGGATGCAGCCGACACCGAGAATGGATGCCTGGCCTGGGATGACAATGGGGATGAAGGAGTCGATGCCGAATTTTCCGAGATTGGTGATGGTCATGCAGCCGCCTTCTAAATCGGCGGGGCCGAGGGCGTTTCGGGCGGCTCTGTCGAGCAAGTCCTGGACGGCGGCGGAAATCTGAAAAATCGTAAGGGTATCCACCTCGCGCAGGACGGGTGCGACAAGTCCGTGCCGGGCGGCCAGGGCCAACCCGATGTCGATTTGTTCGGCCAGTTCAATGGCGTCTGTTGTGAGTTGTCCGGTCAAAATGGGATAACGCCGCAGGGAGAGGGCGGCGGCCTTGAGAAGAAAGTCGTTGTAGGAGATGGTCCGGCTTCCCTGGCGGCTGAGGTTCTGACGTACCTGGGCCAGTTCGGTGACGTCGGCCTGGAGAATCAGATAAAAGCATGGGATTTGCCGTTTGGATGTGAGCATCTTCTGGGCGATGATTTTCTGCCAGCGGGTCAGGGGGATGCGTGCGCCGGGTTTGAATTGGGAGGCAGGGACGGGTTGGGACGCTTGAAAGGCATCGAGTGCTTCCTGGGAGGTGGCGGGCATGGGATGGCTTTTCGAGCGGGTTTGGGTCGAGGGGGTGGTGCTGTCGGCGAGTGGGAGCGTATGGGCGGCCGGGGCGGTCAGTTCGAGGATGCTTTCGCGGGCGGCCTGAACCTGCTGTCTGAGCGTTTCGATGCGTTCGGGGTCGAGGGGCTGTCCGTCATCGAGGAGCACAAAGAGGGGGGTTTCGACGGGGAGTACATCTCCCTGTTCGGTCAGAATGGCGCCGATGATGCCGGCAGCCGGGGATTCGATCTGCATGGTCGCCTTGTCTGTTTCGAGGTCGGCCAGCACCTGTCCTTTGCGTACTTTTTGACCGACTTGTACATGGAGGGCCACAATGACGGCTTGTTCCATGGTTCGTCCGAGTCTGGGCAGTATAATTTCTATCGCCATCGGCAGATTCCCGCGTATCGATTGCTTTTGCTGACTAATTCGGGATTTGTATATACCATTGCCCGAAAGGGTCTGCAAGTATATTTTGCGCGGTCAGCTGCGTGCGAACTGGATGAGTGCGGCGGAGATTTTTTCGAGGGGGACAATCGCTTCCGCGGCGTTGAGCCGGATGGCTTCCCTGGGCATTCCGAAGACGACGCAGGTGGCTTCATCCTGTGCGATGGTGTGTGCGCCGGCTTCTTTGAGGGCCAGGAGTCCTTTGGCGCCGTCGTTGCCCATGCCGGTGAGAATGGCTCCGACGGCATTGGCGCCGGCGTATTTGGCGACGGAGTTGAAGAGGACTTCGACGCTGGGTTTCTGGTGGCAGACGGCGGGGCCGTCTTTGATTGCGACGTAATAACTGGCTCCGGAGCGCTGGAGGACCATGTGATAGCCGCCGGGTGCGATGAGGACCCGTCCGGGGATGATGTGGTCGCCGTCGGCGGCTTCTTTGACCTGTACGGCACAGGTCTCATTGAGCCGTTCGGCAAAGGAGCGGGTGAATTGTGCCGGCATGTGCTGGACGACGAGGGTTCCCGGTGAATCGGCCGGCAGAGAGGAGAGGACACAGGTAAGGGCCTGCACGCCTCCGGTGGATGCTCCGATGGCGATGATTTTGTGGGTTGTTTCGAGCAGATGGGCGGATTCGGCGGGTGCCGCCGGTGCTGCCGGTGCGCTGACGGGTTTTGGGAAAGACCCTTTGGGAATGGCCAGAATGGTCTGGCAGAGCTGTTTGCAGGCATCTCCGACGCTGTAGGAGGGGCCTGGTTTGGCCAGCACTTCTACGGCGCCTGAGGCAAGGGCTTCGACGGCGGTTTTGCTTCCCTGGGGGGTCAGGGAGCTGAAGATGATGACGGGCATGGGATGATATTTCATCAGTTTTTTCAGGAATGTGACGCCGTCCATTCGGGGCATTTCGACATCGAGAATCAGCACATCGGGATTAAGAGTTACGATTTTGTCGCGTGCGATGTAGGGGTCTGGTGCTGTGGCGATGACCTCGATGGAGGGGTGGGCATCGAGCTGTTTGCTGAGAATCTTGCGAACGATGGCGGAGTCGTCCACGATGAGCACTTTGGTTGTTTTCTGTTCGGCTGCGAGCATAGCAGTCTCCTTTGTCTCAGAGGACCTTTTCCACTCCGCCGGTTTTGACGATGGCGGTTCCGTCCCCCAAATAGAGGTAAAAGTTTCGCGGCTGGTCACCGCCGACATCGTGGCCTTTGAGGAGAAGTCCGTGCTTCCAGAGGACTTTTCGGAGGGCGAGGAAATTGCGTTTTCCGATGTCAAATCCCTGGGGTCCGGTTTTCATGGCGGCTCCGCCGGCGACTTTGACTATCATTCTGTATTTGTCTGCTCCGTATCGGATTAGATTGGCTAATAGTGTCTCCATTCCGGTATCGCAGAACATAAAGGGTTCTGTCTGTGCGCGGATGGGGTCCATGGAAGATTCCGGCAGCTGATAATGAATCATGCCTCCGATGGTGACCGCCGGGTCATAGACGGCAACGGCCAGGCAGGAGCCGAGAGAATAGGTGACCAGAACAGAATCCGGGTCGGAAGAAATTTTCGCGTCGGAGACCTGCACAACAACGTGATTTTTTTTCAGGGAGGTCGGCATTCTCATTTCCTGTAGATTGTCGGCTGGATGTATCGGAACGAATGGCGGATTCCTGTGAGCGATTCGGAATGGCCCGTAAAGAAAAGGCCTCCGTTGTCGAGTACGTCGTGGAATCTCTGGACAAGTTTTTCCTGAGTGGGCTTGTCGAAATAAATCATCACATTTCGGCAGAAGATAAAATCGAATGGGCCTCGGAAGGGCCAAGGGTCCATGAGATTGAGGTATTTGAAAATAAGGATGCTGCGAAGGGCCGGGCTGACCTCGTAGAGGAGAGGAGTGGATTTGTCCTTTTTGGGTTTGAGATAGCGGCTCTTGAGTTCGGCGGAGAGGTTGGCGACCCGCTGCGGTTCATAAAGTCCTTCCTGGGCAATTCGGAGGATTCGTGTGGAGATATCGGATGCGAGGATTCGGATATCCCAGGATTGGGCAAGCGGGACGGCCTCGAGGAGGGTGATGGCGATGGAGTAGGGCTCTTCACCGGACGAACAGCCGGCACTCCAGGCGCGGATGCGGAGTTGGCCGGTTTTCTGTTTTTTCTGAATTAAAGCAGGGAGGAATTGGCGTCGAAGGTATTCGAAATGTTTGGGTTCGCGGAAGAAACTGGTGAGGTTGGTGCTGATTTGGTCAATCATTTCGTAGAAGGTGGTCTGGGTGGGGTCGTCGAGAACGAAGTCGATGTACTGGTCATAGGTTTTGAAACGATATTTTCGAAGCATTTTGGCCAGGCGGGCGCGGACGAGTTCTTTTTTGCCCTCGTGAAGATTGATGCCGCAGTGCTCATAGACCAGCCGGCAGATGCGCACGAACTGTTCATCGGTGAGGACGGGCTGCTCAATCTGGAGGGTTGGGAATTGCATAGTCGTTCCTATAGATAAGCGGCGGGGTCCTGTGCCAGTTCTATCAGGCCGGGTACATCGAGAATCAGACTGATGCGTCCGTCGCCCATGATGGCGCCGCCGGAGACCCCTTTGATTTTGCCTAATCCTCGAAGGGATTTGATGACGACCTGCTGCTGTCCGATGAGGTCATCGACCTGGAGGCAGCAGCGTTTGCTTCCTTCGCCGACAACGACGAGAAGGGCCTGGTCGGGCTCCTGGACGGCTCCGGCGATGCCGAACAGTTTGTAAAGCGGAATCAAAGGATGAAGTTGTCCGCGGATTATCACGACCTGGGAGTGATTCTGAATGGTGGAAATCTGGTCTGGTGCGGGGCGCAGACTTTGGATGACGGCGTTGATGGGGATGATATATCGCTGGGAGCCGATGGTGATAATCTGTCCGTCGATGATGGCGAGTGTCAAGGGCAGCCGGATTGAAATCTGGGTGCCCTTGTCGGGGGCGGAGCGGATTTCGATTTTTCCATTGAGGGATTCGATGTTTTTCTTGACGACGTCCATTCCGACGCCCCTGCCGGAGATGTCAGTGACCTGGTCGGCGGTGGAGAAGCCCGGACGGAAAATCAATCCGAAGATTTCCTCTTCGCTGAGTTCCTGGTGTTCGGAAACAAGTCCTTTTTCGACGGCTTTTTTACGGATTTTTTCGCGGTTGAGGCCGCGGCCGTCGTCTTCGATTTCGATGACGATGCTGCCGGCCTGATGATAGGCGGCCAGTCGAATGCGTCCCTGGGGATTTTTCCCTTTCTGCGTCCGCTCCTGGGGGCTTTCAATTCCGTGGTCGATTGAGTTGCGGAGCATGTGGATAAGGGGGTCGGTGATTTTGTCCACGATGGTGCGGTCTAATTCCGTTTCTTCTCCGGCGGTCTGGAAGATGACGGGTTTGGCGGCTTTTTGAGATAAATCGCGGACCAGACGGGCCATTTTCTGGAACGCTCCCTGGATAGGAATCATCCGCATGGCCATGGAGAGTTCCTGGAGTTCGCGGACGATTTTGGACTGGCCGGCGACTTTGCGGAAGAGGTCGCTGTCGGTGTGGCAGGTTTTGCTTACTTCTTCGGAAATCATCAGTTGGGCGACGGCCAGTTCGCCGGTCATATTGATCAAATCGTCGAGCCGTTTGGTGCTTACTTTGATGGTCTGGCGTGCGGCTCCGGCGGCGTCGGCGGAAACAGAGGCGGCCGGGGCGGTTCGGGCTGATGATTCGGGCTGGAGAATCGGTTCCAGTTTGACATCCTGCCGGACATCGGGCAGGGGTTCTTGTGTTTCAGGCGGGGTCTTGCCTTCGGCGCAGTCCTGGATGCGGCGGATGAGGTCTGTCAGGTCCGTCGGCGGAAGAACGGGCGTATTCTGGGTCAGTCCGGTCTGGAGGTCTTTGAGCATTGTTTTGAGCATATCAATGGCTGCAAAGGCCAAATTGCCGGCAAGGCCGACCATGGTGAGGGTTCCTTTTCTGGCACGATCGAGCAGATTTTCTGCGACGTGGGCCAGGCGGTTTACGGCTGTGAGGTTCAGGAAGCCCGCCATTCCCTTGATGGTGTGGAATCCGCGGAAGATTTGGTTGAGGGTTTCTGTGCTGGTTGGGTCGCTTTCGAGCGTCAGCAGTGCGCTTTCCGCCGATTCGATATGTTCGCGGGATTCATTGATGAAGTCCTGAACGAGGGGTGCATCTTCCTGGACGATGGTGATGGGCTGAAACTCGTCGGCCGGAGCGGGGGTCGGCGTTGAGGCCGGGGCTGGGGCCGCTGTCGGTGTCGGGGCAGATTGGAAAAGGGACTGAGAAAGAGTTTGGAGGCGGCTGACGGCCTGGGTGAGTTCTTCGAGGATGCGGTCGGAGTTTTCTGTGTCGGCCTGGAGGAGTTTTTCAATCTGTTCGGCGCCGAGATGGGCGAGGGTTTCGCCCTGCAGGCGGCCGGCTTCTTCACAGCCGCTGAGCTCTTTGATGGCGGACTCGATTTGTTTGAAGACCTGGGCAATTTCCTGAAGGTCTTTGCTGTCCTGGGGGTCCAGGAGGGGGATTTTGCCGGCGGCCTGTTCAATCAGTTCTGTAAGATTTAAATTTTTATCCATAGTTTCAGCTCGTTTTTCCGGGTCAGTCCGTTTTTTGGCTCTGCGTGTCGGCGGTTGGGGCAGCGGCGGTCGGCTGAAGCAGGGCATGAAAGATTTCCATAACGGTAATCAATCCGATCACGCTGCCGGCGGCATCCTGAACAGGCAGTGCCCGAATCTGATAGCGGTACATTGTGTCCATTACCTTCCAGAGCGGCGTGTCCGGTGTTATTGTTCGGACGGGGCGGCTCATAAACCATTTGATGCGAATCTGGAGCGAAGCATCGTCCAGCGGTCTGCGGTATTCTTCGAACGGGGTTCTTAAGTAGGGGCTGATGGCGGCATTGATGTCTGACTGGGAGAGGATGCCGACCATCTGATCTTTTTCTTCAATGAGTGCGTATCGGGCGGCGTTCTGCCGCATTCGCTGGAGTGCCGTTTCGACGGAGTCGTTGGGGGAAAGCCAGAGGGGCTTGGTATTCATAATGATTTGAGCAGGGCAGTTGAGGATAGCGACATCGAGCGGAGCGGCGGCCGGCTGAGAGTGTACGAGCTGCTGAATGGCGTTCCAGACCGGCTGCTGGTCGGCGGTGTTTGTCTGGGGAGCGTCTGCGGTCTGGGAGGGAGCAGGCGGCGTGTCTTGCGGAGCGGGCTGTGTGTCTTGTGCAGCGGGCTGCGGCTGGGCAGACTGGTCGGCGGGCTGCTCCTGCGGCTGGTCTGGAGTCGGCTGGGGCTGGTCGGCTTGCGGTTCTTCTTTGGGCGGTTCGAAAAGGGCTGCCGGAAAGATAGCGGCGGCGTGGAACGGCGGATAATCGCCGACGGTCATCTCCCATACCGTCAGCAGGCACAGGCCGTCGGCGGGGATTGGGAAGACTTCGGCGGGCTTTTCCCAGGGGTTGGTGATTTGGGTATTGGTCTGGAGCAGGTGCTTGTGGCCGGGCAGGTGTTCGCGGTATACGCGATCCCAGGCGCCGACAATCAGATTGCCGATTTCTTTGACGGTATCGGTTAACTTGACGGCTGCTTCGAGGGTGCCCTGTTTGCATTGTTCCTTGATTTTGTCTTCGGGGAGCAGAACGAAGAGGCCGGCGAGCAGAAACAAGGCGGTTTTGTCGATGATGAGGTCAAACCGTCCGGATAAAACTCCTTCTGACTGGACAGAATAGACGGCGGCGAGTTTCTGGAAAAAGGGCTTCAGTTTGTCTGGTGAAGCCGCTCCTGCCTGACAGAGGGCACATCCGATTGAAATTCCGAGCATTCCATTGATGTCTTCACAGAATGTCTGCATGGCGATGGTACTCGCCTGGGGCAGCTGAGTTTCGAGCGGAATGCTTTGGGCGGTTTGCGCTGTCATGGCCAATGGTTCCCTGGAAAGACTTCCTAATCTTTTTTGCGATAAAGGAGCGTAAAGACGGCGGTATATTCCTCGTTCAGACAGACTGGGACGGCGACTTTTTCGGTTCCTTCGCCGAGGGAGCTGCTTAATTCTCTGCCGGAGATGACTGTTGGGATGGAAACGGCGATATCCGGGCAGGCGTCCTGGAGGCGGTGTTTGATGCTGCCCATGACCATGTTGGCGACTTCCCCTACGGCGTCGCAGACTTCCTGGTCGGAGACGGGGGAGTCGGGGTCGAGGGCCAGCATGTTTCGTGCGATTGTCTTGGCGCAGGAGTCGGCGAGGGAGATGCCTAAGCATCCTTCCATATCCCCTTTGAAGGTGATTGTGCCCAGCAGGGAATGAGCCGTCCAATCGACGGCAGTCTCGGCGGCGGGTTCGATTTCCATGAAAATCATGGTTTCGAAGACTTCTTTGGCGGCGTCCAGTACGGTTTCGTGATAGGTTTTCTGTTCAATCATGGAATGTCCCTTTCTGTTTGCATCGGCTGGGTCAACTCATAAAAGGAGCGAGTTTTTCCTGGAACCTTTCGGGGGTGAAGGGTTTGGTGATATAGCCGTTGGCGCCGTCGGCCAAAATGCTGTCGATGAGCTCCTGTGAGCTTTCTGTGGAGACCATAATAATCTTGGTATCCTTGCAGTTTGGGAGCTGTCGCGCCTGCTTGACCATTTCCGTGCCGGACATTTCGGGCATGTTGATGTCGCAGAGGACGATATCGACGGGCGCTGTTTTGAGTTTTTCGATGGCCTCGACGCCATTGCCAGCTTCTTCGGTGCGGTCAAACTCGAGGCCGGACATGCGGACGGTACGCATAATGATTTTTCGCATGGTAGCGGAGTCATCGACAATCATTAACGATTTCGGCATGGGATACTCCTTATTTTCTGGCTGTCTGCTGTTTGTTTTTATCGAGAGAACGTTTTTCCGCCGGAGCATGCGGAGCAGGCTGCTGCGGCGCTGTCTGTGTGTCCCCTGCGATTTGATGATAAATCTGACTGGACAAGGGGAGGTTTGCTGCCGGTGTTTGTTTCATCGGGCCGGCCTGGTTTTGCGAGGCGTCCTGTCCGCGGATGATGGTTTGCAATTGGACAGCAACCTGCTTCATTGCCTGGGCCTGCAAAGCGAGTTCCTCGGCGGCGCTGGCGGACTGTTCGGCCCCGGCGGCATTCTGCTGGGTAATTTTGTCCATCTGTGAAACAGCAGAATTAATCTGGTCGATGCCCTGGGCCTGTTCTTTGCAGGCCGCTGCAATTTCGTCCGCCAGTGCAGAGGTTTTGCTGATTCCGCTGACGATTTGGTCGAGAGCGGTTTTGACCTCCTGAGAAATCTGGACGCCGTTGTTGGCGTTTTTTACGGACAGTTCGATCAGTTCTGCTGTTTTTCCGGCGGCTTCTGCGGAGCGGATGGCAAGGTTTCGGACTTCCTCGGCTACGACGGCAAACCCTTTGCCTGCCTGGCCTGCTCGAGCGGCTTCTACAGCGGCATTGAGGGCCAGCAGATTGGTCTGGAATGCGATTTCATCAATGACTTTGATGATTTTGTCGGTTTGTTCCGAGCTTTTGTGGATTTCCTGAATGGCCTGCATCATTTTCTGCATGGCCTCTGCTCCGGTGTCGGCGGCCTGTCTGGCGCCGGCTGCGAGGGAAGCGGCCTGGGCTGCGTTGTCGGCGTTCTGCTTGGTAGCAGCGGCGGTCTCCTCCAGACTGGAGGATGTCTCCTGGATGGCGGCGGCCTGCTCGGTTGTTCCCTGGGCGAGATTCTGCGAGGCGGCGGCGACCTGTCCGGAGGCGTCGGAAACCTGCTGAGCTCCTGTAAAAATATGTTCGGCAATGGCTATGAGCCGGCTGGTGAGTTTTTGCGATGCCAGGAACCAGATGAGCATGGCCAGCACCGTGCACACGCTTGTGAGCAAAGTGATTTGAATCATAGAAAGCCGACCGATTGAACGGATGCGATCGGATGATTCATAAAATTCGTCTAAATAGGAGCTGGCACCGACAACCCAATCCCACGGTTTGAAGTAGATGACGCGGGCGATTTTTTCACGTGGGGCCGGTTCGCCCTGGTTCTGCCAGGGGTATCGCTGTTCGATGATTTCCGCCGGGCCGGCGCTGAGTGCTTTTTGACAGATTTGCTGAATGAAGAAATTTTCGTCGGCATCTTTGGCCTGCCAGAGATTTTCGCCGTCTCGTTTTCCGTCTTTGGAGATAATGTAGTTTCCTTTGGAGTCGAGTACGAAGACATAGCCGGTTTTGCCGATGGCCGTTTTGAGGATGGCCTGTCGGATATTGGTGCATCGTTCCTGCGGGATTCCGACATAGAGGGCGCCGATGACTTTTTTGTCGACGTCCAGAATCGGCTCGTAGGCGGTGATATACCAGCGGTCCACCACAAAGGCCCGCCCTTCATACCGTTGTCCCTGGAGGAGGGCGGAGACCACCGGATTGGGTGTGCCGTCGGGCTGGATTTTTGGGATGTATGTGCCGATGGCCCGCTTGCCGTCCTTGGTTTGGACGTTGGTGCAGACGCGGAGCATATCTCCCTGTTCATTCATTCGCTGAAAGATGGTGCAGGTAACGCCCATGAGGTCTTTGACGGTATCGACAATGGGAGAAGCGGTATGGATGGATGTGTTGGCGCCCAGCCATGTTTGGCCGACCATCATTTTGGGCAGAGGGAGGGTCTGGGTGCTTTGGCTGAATTGATTGACGGCCTGCCATGTGACAGGGGGCTCCTCGAGATGAACGTCTCCGGTCTGACGAAGAACTTCGCGTGCAAGCCGGAGGGATTGATTAATGTTTTCCTGAATGGAAGTTTGCTCGACTTCGAGCATGTTGTAAATATGCTGGGCGGTATGGTCGAGGTCGGCATAAGCCATTTTTGTGCTTTCCTGCTCCGCCGCCTGAACCATTCGTCGGTTCTGGAAGAGGACGATAGCGACTGTGAGCAGCAGGGGCAGCAGGGTCAGGGATAATCCCTGCATCAGCAGTTTGATTTTTAAGTTCATTTTATTGTGCATTCTTCGGTTTCCTCTGATGAATTCAGGGCCTGGCGCTAAGGCCGACTGCGGCCCTGTTGGCGTTTTCCTTAACTGGGTGTATTCTCCGATGCGGTTTCATTCAGATGAACGCCGCCGAGGACGCGGTCGATGTCCAGCAGAATCTTGATGGATGAGCCGATCTTTCCGATGCCGAGGATAAAGTCGTTCTGTACGGCCGAGCCCAGATGAGAGGATTCTTCGATATCTTCGGCGTTGATGTCGAGGACTTCCTGGACGCGGTCCACAATGAGGCCGGCGTTGAATGTTTTTTCGTTCTGGTTGATTTCAGCAACGATGATGCAGGTCTGCTCGGTGATGTCGGCCGGCTCCATACCGAAACGAAGGCGCAGGTCTATTACGGGAATCACCTGTCCGCGAAGATTGATGACCCCCTTGACAAATGGGGGTGTGCGCGGGACGGCTGTGATGTTCATATAGCCGATAATTTCGCGTACTTTTAAGATCTCCAACCCATATTCTTCTTTGCCGAGGGCAAAGGTTAAAAACTTGCCCTCCTGGGCCGTGTTTTTTCTGGCCGCCGCCGGCGGCGTGACTGTCGTCGTCATAATCGTACTCCTGCTGCTGATTTTTGATTATCGGGCTTTGTCCGAGCCAGAGTCTTTTGACTTTGGCGGTAATCAATTCGGACAAAGAGAGGAAGGGCTTAAGGAAGAGGTTTTGCAAAAGCATGGATGGGGCTGATTTTGAGGGTCTGCGAAGGGCGAAAGGGCGTAAGAAAAGACTGAGAAGGCGGATTTTGAGGGGCTTTTTTTGTTTCGACTTTGCCAAAGAAGAAGATGGAATCGCCGGAGGTCTGATAACTGGAGGGCGCGGCGTGGTGATACACTGCGCAGCAAAAAGGCCGGCGCTGCTTAAGACAGGCCGGCCCTGGATTGCTGAAAATGGTTTTATTATGGGTTGGCAGGTGCTGCGGCGGGCTCCAATTTTTTCCGGAGTTCGGCTATCTGCGTTTGGAGTTCCTGAATTTGCTTTTGCAATTCCTGAATCTGCTTTTCTTTTTCAGTGGATTCATTTTTGAATTTGGTGGACTTTTCCATCAAGGTGCGCGTAATTTCGAGGGCCTTCTGATTGACTTCTTCATACTTTTTCTGAAGCGAGGCCAGTTTGGTGTTTTGCTCTTCGATGGTCTTCTGAGCGGCGGTCAGTTCGTCCTGGAGGGTCTGTTTTTCATTTTGGCAGGTTACCAGTTCCGGATTGGACTTGCAGCCAAGCAGGAGAGCGGCTGCGGCCAGAGCGACACATGCAAGTACTTTTTTCATAGGCCATTCCTTTCTTTTTGCCGTTGCTGTTTTCTATCCCTATGTTCGGAATCTTATCCGTGGGGGGTTCTGAAGGCAAGAAAATCCGGCTGAGTTTTTTGGGGTGCTGTTCAGAAGGGAGAGATTGTGTTTTGAAAGAGTGCGGCGGCAGCTCCCTGAATGAGTGCCCCTTTGCCGGCACGGGCGGGCAGGATTTCGATATGGCGGGATGCGAAATCGTACACATGGTCGGGAAAGTACTCATAGAGCCGCTGGGTGAAATAATCTGCAAAGGGCTGATTTACATAGCCGGCCAGAATGAGGACGTCAGGGTCAAAAAGGTTGACAGCGGCTGCTGCGGCATAGCAAAGATGATCGGCGATGAAGTTGCGGACGGAGAGGGCGTAGGGATTCCGGCTGCGGACGGCTTCGGCCAGTTCTTCGAGGGCTTGTTCGGGAGAGCGGACGGCGGCAAGTCGCCGGCGGAAATCGGTTTCTCCGAGGTCGGCTGTTTCGAGCAGCATTTTTTTGAGAAGTGCGGGGCCTGAAATGAGGGCTTCCAGGCAGCCGCGATGTCCGCAGCCGCATTGAGGGCCGTTGGGCAGAATAGTTATGTGGCCGATTTCGCCGCTGCGTCGTGTGGCTCCTGAAATGAGGCGTCCGTCGATAAGAAAGGTCGAGCCGACGCCGTCGGCGATGTTAAAATAGATAATGTTTTTGGATTGAAGAGAGGGCTGAGAGCGGATTTCGGCGAGGAGGCGGACTTTGGTTGAGTAGAGTTCGATGGGCCAATCGAGTCTTTCTTCGAGGAGGCGGCGGAGGGGGACCATTTTCCAGCCGAGGGGGCTGGAGAGTTCGACGATGCCGTCGGGGGTAATGGAGCCGCTTAAGGTAACGCCGATGCCGAGGATTTTGTCCGGCTGGATATCGGCTTTGCTGACTAAACCGCGGATGTTGATTTCGAGGAGGCGGAGGACGTTTTCAACGGAATGGTTTGTGCCGATGGGGATGGAGATCTGGTCGGTCAGTTCGCAGTGGAAATTAAAGAGGCCGATGCGGACGGTGTGTGGGTTGATTTCGACGGCGACGAGGTGGCCGCCCTGCGGGTTGAGGCGGATTAGGACGGGTTTGGCTCCGCGTCTGCCGCTGGGAAGGGGGGTTTCCTGAATCCATTGTTTTTCGCGAAGGCGGCTGACAATGGTACTGACGGTCGAGCTGCCGAGGTTGGTCATTTCGCAGATTCTGCTTTGGGAGAGTGGGCCGTGGCCGGCGAGGAGGGAAAGCACAATTTTTTCGTTCCGGCGTCCGGCCGTCCTCGAATTAATAGCCGTTTTGTCCATTATCCTTGTTTCAGCGTTTCCAATGCTCGATTGGGGCTTTTTTGCCGCGTTTTGAGTCTGCCGGCTGTCCGCTTTCTTTCTTCAGAAAGAAATATTATCTCAAATCCTGAGTTTTTTCAAGTGAAAAGGCCTTCTTTTGAGGGGAGAAGTTTAAGTCGTTTGCTAATAAGGAGATACAAAATAATAATAAAAAACTTGAATCTTCAGACGGTGGGTGTTATAAAATAATCTCAAGTTATGAGCATAAAAAATTGTTTGCTCCAATACTTTTGAAAACCCTTCAAAAACATAAGGAGAACGGCCGATGGTCGAGTGGTTTGATGTAAGCGGCAAGTGTGTGGTAGTTACAGGCGGCGCGGGGGTTTTGTGCGGGGCGATTGCGGAAGATTTGGCGAGCGGGGGAGCAAAAGTCTGTATTGCAGACTATGACCTTGGGCGGGCGGAAGATTTGGCCCGAAAGATTGAGTCGAAAGGGGGTTTTGCGCTGCCGGTTCGGGTGAATGTTCTGGATAAAAAGGATATTCAGGGGCTGTTTTTGCGTGTTAAGGAGTCGCTGGGTCGGATTGATGTGCTGATTAATGGGGCTGGGGGGAATAAAAAGGATGCGACGACATCTGAGCGGCTGCCGTTTTTTGAACTTCCGGAAGAGGCGAGCCGGTCGGTTTTTGAGTTGAATTTTATGGGGACCTTTCTTCCTTGTCAGGTTTTTGGGAAGTATTTTGCGCAGGAGAAGAAGGGGATTATTCTGAATATTTCGAGTATGAATGCGTTCCGGCCTTTGACGAATGTTGTGAGTTATTCGGCGGCGAAGGCGGCAGTGAGCAATTTTACGCAGTGGCTGGCGGTTCATATGTGTCAGCATTACTCTCCTGAGATTCGTGTGAATGCGATTGCGCCGGGGTTTTTCCTGACGCATCAGAATCGTTTTTTGCTGACGGATGAAAAGACGGGGGAATTGACGGCTCGCGGTCGGACGATTCTGGCTCATACGCCGATGGGGCGTTTTGGCACTCCGGAGGATTTGTGCGGGACGGTTCGGTGGCTGCTGAGTGATGGTTCGCGATTTGTAACGGGGGTGGTTGTGCCTATTGACGGCGGATTCAGCGCCTTCAGCGGTGTGTGAGAAGTTTTGTTTTTGGTTCAGCGAATCGGCAAACGTCGGAGAAGATTATGCTTTATTTTGCACGCGGAAATCCGACAGAGGCAATTTCGGAAGAAGGTCTTCGAGAGGGACTGACGGCGGCTCTTGAGCGGCTGGGCCCTCGCCGAAGGGTGCTGGCTGTCGGGCCGGATATTACTCGTCTTCATTCGCAGGCGGGTCTGCTGACGCAGATGGCGTGGTCGTATTACGGGGCGGCGCTGCGGGATGTGCTGCCGGCGATTGGGACGCATCGTCCTATGACGCCGGATGAAATCAAACGGATGTATGGGGAGATTCCGCTGCCGCTGTTTCGGGTGCATGACTGGCGAAACGGGATTGTTACGCGGGGGGAGGTGCCGGCTTCTTTTGTGCAGGAGGTGAGTGAGGGGAAGGTGGATTATGCGTGGCCTGCTCAGGTGGACCGGCTGCTGGTCGAAGGGGGGTATGACCTGATTTTGTCGATTGGACAGGTGGTGCCCCACGAGGTGACGGGGATGGCCAACTACAACAAGAATATTCTTGTGGGGACCGGCGGGCAGGAAGGCATCAACAAGAGCCATTTTCTTGGGGCGGTCTATGGAATGGAGCGGATGATGGGCCGTGCGGATACGCCGGTGCGTCGGGTGCTGAATTATGCAAGCGAGCATTTTCTGAAGGACCTGCCGATTGTGTATGTGCTGACGGTTGTGGACGGCGGGGGCGGACGGCCGCAGGTGCGGGGGCTGTTTATCGGGGATGACCAGGAGTGCTTTCTTCGGGCGGCGGCACTGTCTTTGGAGGTTAATTTTACGATGCTTGAGCGGCCGCTGCAGAAGGCGGTGGTGTATCTGGACCCGGAGGAGTACAAGAGCACCTGGCTGGGCAACAAGAGTATTTACCGTACGCGGATGGCGATGGCTGACGGGGGTGAACTGATTGTGCTGGCGCCGGGGCTGAGGGAGTTTGGGGAGGATGCGGAGATTGACCGGCTGATTCGAAAGTACGGGTATGTGGGGACGGAGCGGGTGCTTGCGCTGGTGGCGGAGAATGAAGATTTGCGGGCCAACCTGAGTGCGGCGGCTCATCTGATTCACGGCTCTTCGGAAGGGCGTTTTCTGGTGAGGTATTGTCCCGGAGGTCTGAGCCGGCGGGAGATTGAGGGAGTGGGGTTTGCGTGGGGGGATTTGGATGAGATGATGAAGCATTATCAGCCCGCCGGACGGAAGGACGGCTTTCATGTGATTGACGGTGAGGAGGTTTTTTTCATCTCCAATCCGGGTCTGGGGCTTTGGGCATTTCGTGAGCGTTTTCGGGAAACCTAAAAACCTTTGAGTATGAGGAGTTCGGATATGGCACAGGCAGATATCGGCGTGATTGGGTTGGCGGTGATGGGGGAGAATCTGATTTTGAATATGGAAAGCAAGGGTTTTACAGTGGCTTGCTATAACCGGACGGTTGAAAAGGTGGATGCGTTTCTGGCGGGCCGGGCAAAGGGGAAGAAAATTATCGGGTGTCATTCGCCTGAGGAACTGGTTCGGGTTCTGAAAAAGCCCCGCAAGATTATGCTGATGGTCAAGGCCGGCAAGCCGGTTGATGATTTTATTGAGCAGCTGCTGCCTCTCCTGGATGATGGCGATATTATCATTGACGGCGGCAACAGCAATTTTCAGGATACGATGCGCCGCACGGCGTATGTGGAGAGCAAGGGCAAACTTTATATCGGCACGGGTGTGTCGGGAGGAGAAGAGGGGGCTTTGCGCGGGCCTTCGATTATGCCGGGCGGCTCGGCGGCGGCCTGGCCGCATGTGAAGCCGATTTTTCAGAAAATTGCTGCTAAAACCGACCGTGGCGAGCCGTGCTGCGAGTGGGTGGGGGAAAACGGAGCCGGCCATTTCGTCAAGATGGTTCACAACGGGATTGAATACGGCGATATGCAGATGATTTGCGAGACTTATCATCTGATGAAGAGCGGGCTGGGGATGAGCAATGAGCAGATGCATCAGGTTTTTGCTCAGTGGAACGAGGGGGAGTTAAATTCCTATCTGATTGAAATTACGCGGAATATTCTGGCGTACAAGGACAAAGAGGGCAACTATGTGGTTGATTTGATTCTGGACGCTGCCGGTCAGAAGGGTACGGGGAAATGGACGGTGATTGCTGCTCTGGACAGCGGGCAGCCGCTGACGCTGATTGCGGAGGCGGTTTTTGCGCGGTGTCTTTCGGCACTGAAGGAAGAACGGGTGGCGGCTTCGAAGGTTCTGAAGGGGCCGCAGGGGGGTGTTGCCGGCAATCGGCAGCAGCTGGTTGATGATTTGCGGCAGGCGCTGTATGCGTCCAAGATTGTCAGTTATGCGCAGGGGTATCAGCTGATGCGTGCGGCGGCGGCGGAATACAAATGGAATCTCAACTACGGGGGGATTGCACTGATGTGGCGCGGCGGATGCATTATCCGTTCGATCTTTCTGGGGAAGATTAAAGAGGCCTTTGACCGCAATCCCAATCTGACCAATCTGCTTTTGGATCCTTTCTTTTCGGATGCGGTTCAGAAGGCCCAGGCGAGCTGGCGGCGCGTTGTGACAGCGGCTGTTCAGATGGGAATCCCGGTTCCTGCGATGAGTGCGGCGCTGTCGTTTTATGACGGCTACCGGTGCGAGCGTCTGCCGGCTAATCTGCTGCAGGCGCAGCGGGATTATTTCGGTGCTCATACGTATGAACGGGTGGATCGGCCTCGGGGAGAGTTTTATCATACGGACTGGACGGGTCTGGGAGGACAGACCTCTTCTTCGTCGTATGTCGTCTGAAGACGGGAAAGGAACAGGGGATGAGACCATTTATTCACGAGGATTTTCTGCTGGAGAGCAAGACGGCTTCGCGGCTGTATCATGAATATGCCGAGCTGATGCCGATTTATGATTATCACTGTCATCTGCCGGTCAAACAGATTGCCGAAGACAGCTGCTTTGACAATCTGACGGCGGCGTGGCTGAGGGGAGACCATTACAAATGGCGTGCGATGCGGACCAACGGCATTCCGGAAGAGCGGATTACGGGGTCGGCTTCGGATTATGAAAAGTTTGCGGCGTGGGCTCAGACGGTGCCGTACACCCTTCGCAATCCTCTCTATCACTGGACGCATCTGGAGTTGAAGCGGTATTTCGGGATTGATATGCTGCTGGGGCCGAGTACGGGGGAGCGGATTTATGAGGCGTGCAGCGAGCTGCTGAAAACGCCGGAGTTCAGCGTCCGCAATCTGCTTCGGAAGATGAATGTTCGGCTGGTTTGCACGACAGAGGACCCTGTGGACTCGCTGGAGATGCATCAGCAGATTCGGCGGGATGGTTTTGAAATTTTTGTTCATACGGCGTGGCGGCCGGATAAGGCGCTGCAGGCAGAAAATCCTGCTTTTCTGAATTCGTGGCTGGACCGGCTTGAGGCGGCGGCGGGGATGTCGATTCGTTCCTATTCTGATTTGCTTGAGGCGCTGCAGAAGCGGCATGATGAGTTTGCTGCGAACGGCTGCCGGCTTTCGGATTACGGGCTGGAGACGGTGTATGCGGCGGAGTGCACTCCGTCGCAGGCGGAGGCGGCTTTTGCCAAACTGCGGGCGGGGCAGCCGCTGACGCAAAGCGAATGTCTCCAGTACAAGTCGGCGCTGCTGTATGAGCTGGCGGCGATGGATGCGCGGGCGGGGTGGGTGCTTCAGCTGCATCTGGGGGCGCTTCGGAACACCAACAGCAAGATTCTTAAGCAGTTGGGGGCGGACAGCGGCTGCGATTCAATCGGGGATTTTGATATGGCTCGTCCGCTGGCGGCTTTTCTGGATCGGCTGAACCGGCAGGACCTGCTGCCTAAGACGATTTTGTATAATCTGAATCCGCGGGATAATGAGCTGATGGCAACGATGATCGGGAATTTTCAGGACGGCTCCTATCCGGGCAAACTGCAGTATGGTGCGGCGTGGTGGTTTCTTGACCAGAAAGACGGGATTGAACGGCAGCTGGAGGCCCTTTCAAATATGGGGCTTATGAGCCGGTTTGTGGGGATGCTTACTGATTCGCGGAGTTTTTTATCCTTTCCCCGGCACGAATATTTTCGTAGAATCCTCTGCAATGTAATTGCGGCGGATGTGGAGCAGGGGCTGCTGCCGCCGGATTTTGACTGGCTGGGCCAGGTTATTGGGGATATTTGTTTTCACAATGCGTGCCGTTATTTTGGGATGGAGTGTTCCATCTGACGAGGTGAAGATACGATGAAGAAAGGGCTTTTGGTTTTTACGAGTCTTTCGCTGGTTTATCTGACGGTCGTTTACGTGATTTCGGCTTGTCAGGAGGAACGAGATGTTCGGGTTCTTCGGCTGGCTCACAGTCTGAATCTTCGTCATCCGGTTCATCTTACGCTGGAGTATCTGGCTGAGCGTGTTCGGGAGAAATCGGACGGGCATCTGATTGTGGAGGTTTTTCCCAATGAGCAGCTGGGCACGGAGAAAGAACAGATTGAAGCCCTTCAAATCGGCTATATGGCGATGACGAAGACGTCCACGGCGCCGATGGAAAGTTTTGTGCCGGAGTTGAAAATCTTCGGGATTCCTTATTTGTTTCGCGATTCGGAGCATTTCTGGAAGGTGGTGCAGGGGCCGATCGGCAAAAAACTTCTCGAGGCGGGTGTGGACAAAGGCCTGAAGGGGCTGTGCTATTATGATGCAGGGGCGCGGAGTTTTTATGCGAAGAAGCCCATTACCAGCCCGGACGACCTGAAGGGGCTGAAAGTGCGTGTGATGCAGAGCATTATGGCGATGGAGATGATTGAGACGATGGGTGCCTCGCCGACTCCGATTCCGTGGGGGGAACTGTACACGGCGCTGGATCAGGGGACTGTGGATGCGGCGGAGAACAACCCGCCGTCGTTTGAGACCTCGCGGCATTTTGAAGTGTGCAAATATTACATCCTTGACGAACATGTGCGTGTGCCGGATATGCTGGTTATCAGCACGGAGGTGTGGAATCATCTTTCGCCGCAGGAGCAGGCGATTCTGCAGGAGGCGGTTGAGGAATCGGTGGTTTACAACCGGAAGGCCTGGGCGGAAGCGGAAGTCGCGTCGCTGAATGCGGTGAAGGCCGCCGGCGTGACGGTGATTGAGCCGGATAAGACGCTTTTTCAGCAGGCCGTTAGGCCGATGTGGGAACGCTACAAAAATACGGAACTGGGCGATTTGATTCGACAGATTCAGGAGGTACGCTAATGGCCCAATGGATTAAGAAAATTCTCGACTGCTGTCTGGAGGTTCTTGTGATGGTGGTCACAGGCGTGCTGGTGATTGATGTTCTCTGGCAGGTGTTTACGCGGTATGTGCTTGAGAATCCGAGCAAGTGGACGGAAGAGTTGGCGATTTTTCTGCTGGTTTGGGTTGCGCTGCTGGGGGCTGCTGTGGCGACGGGCCGGGGGGCACATCTTGGGATTGATTATTTTGTTCAGAAACTGCCGCGTCGGGGTCAGATTGCGGCGGAGATATTTGCCTTTTTGTGCATTGTTCTGTTTGCGATATTTGTGATGATTGCAGGCGGAGCAGAGCTGGTGCGGATGACCCTGCATTTGCAGCAGAAGTCGCCGGCACTGGGGGTAGAGATGGGGTATGTGTATCTGGCGGTGCCTATCAGCGGCTTCTTTATGCTTTTGTACGGTGCCATTGGGCTTTACGAACGGATTAGAGCGTATTTGATGAGCCAGTCTGAAGCGGCCGAAGGCCCTTCGGATGCGGCGGGGCGGCCTGAGGGCCTGCCGGGAAGGGAGGATTTATGAATTTTCCGGTTCAGGTTCTGGTTGTGAGTTTTGTACTGCTGCTGGTTTTTAATGTGCCGGTGGCTTTTTCGATGGGGATTGCATCGGTGCTGGCGATGCTGGCGATGGGTGATTTGCCGGCATTGGTTGCGGTTGCTCATAAGATGATAACAGGCATTGACGAATTTTCGCTTCTGGCTATTCCCTTTTTTATTTTGTCGGGTTTGTTTATGGGGCACGGGGGGATTGCGCGGCGGCTGATTGATTTTGCCAATGTCCTGGTGGGGCGTTTTCGCGGGGGGCTTGCGCTGGTGAATATTCTTACGTGCATGCTGTTTGGTGCGATTTCGGGGTCGGCGACGGCGGCGGTTTCGAGTGTGGGCGGCTTTATGATTCCGCTGATGAATAAGAGGGGGTATGACCGTGAGTTTAATGCGTCGGTGACGATTACGGCCGCGACGACCGGCTTGCTGATTCCGCCGAGCAATGTGATGATTGTGTATTCACTGGCGGCGGGCGGTGCGGTTTCGATTGCTGCGATTTTTATGGCGGGGGTGATTCCGGGGATTCTGGTGGGGCTGGCGCTGATGGTTGCCAGCACTCTTATTTCGTGGAGGCGGAATTACGGGAAGGGAGAAACTGTTCGGCTGAGTGAGACCTGGAAGCGTTTCTTTAAGGCCATTCCGGCGCTGCTGCTGATTGTGATTGTGATGGGGGGAATTTTGGGGGGTGTGTTTACGGCGACGGAGGCGTCGGCGGTGGCTGTGCTGTATTCGTTTTTGCTGGCGGTTGTTTTTTATAAGGAAGTGAAGTGGCGGGAAATCCCCGGGATTCTGCTGCAGGGGGGTGTGATGACGTCTGTGGTGTTTCTGCTGATTGCTGCGAGTATGGCGATGAGCTGGGTGCTTGCGGCGGAGCGGATTCCGCAGGATATCAGTGCGGCACTGCTGGGGCTGACGCACAATAAGATTCTGGTTCTGCTGATTATCAATCTGATTCTGCTGGCGGTGGGGACATTTATGGATATGACGCCGGCTGTTCTGATTTTTACGCCTATTTTTCTGCCGGTGGTGGATACGTTCGGGATTCATCCGCTTCATTTCGGGATTATCATGATTATGAATTTGTGCATCGGTCTTTGTACGCCGCCGGTGGGGACTTGCCTTTTCCTTGGGTGCGGGATTGCCGAAACGACGGTTACGAAGGTGATGAGGCAGATTCTGCCTTTTTATGCGGCGATGATTATCGTGCTGTTCATATGCTCGTATATACCTGCGCTGTCGATGTGGCTGCCGGAGCAGCTGGGCTTATTGAAATAATCAGCCGGTATGCGGAGCAGGCGGCGAAAAGAAATTGATTAGAGCACCGTCTGTTCTGTTCGGGCGATGATTTCGTTTTGGAGTCCTTCTCCCAGTTCGACAAAATAGTCGCTGTATCCGGCGACCCGTACAATCAGATGACGGTACTGCTGGGGATTTTTCTGGGCCTCCAGCAGGGTTTGGCGATTGATGACATTGAACTGGACGTGGTGTCCGTCGAGGCGGAAATAACTTCGGACGAGTTGAACGAGTTTGTCGAGTCCTTCGCCTTCGAGCACCTGGGGGTTGAATTTCATATTCAGGAGTGTGCCGCCTGTTCGGGCGTGGTCGAGTTTTCCTGCGGATTTGAGGACGGCGGTTGGGCCTTCGGTATCGGCTCCCTGGCTGGGTGAGATTCCTTCGGAGACAGGCAGTCCGGCTTTTCGGCCGTTGGGCAGGGCGCCGGTGACTTCTCCGAAGTAGATATGAACAGTGGTGGGGAGCAGGTTGATTCGATATTTGTCGCCTTTGGTGTTGGGTCTGCCGTTGACGGCCTCGTAATAGAGGTTGAAGACATCGACGGCGATGGAGTCGGCATAGTCGTCGTCGTTGCCGTAGCGCGGACTTTGGGTTAACTGCTTTTGAAGTGTTTCCATACCGCCGAAGTTGGCTTTTAAGGCGTTTAAGAGGGTTTGCATGGTCATGGTTTTGCGGTCGAATACGTGGTATTTGACTGCCGCCATGGCGTCGGTAAGTGTGCCGATGCCGACACCCTGGATATAAGTTGTGTTGTAGCGCGGGCCGCCGTCGTGATAATCTTTGCCCCGCTGAATGCAGTCGTCAACGAGTACGGACATGAAGGGGGATGGCATCCACTCGGCGTAGAGGCGTTCGATAATCTGATTGCCGCGGATTTTGATATTGATGAAGTGATTGAGTTGGGTTTTGTAGGCGTCGAGGAGCTGCTCGAAGGAGGTAAAGGTTTCGGGCCGGCCGGTTTTGGGTCCGAGCTGGAGGCCGGTTCGTGGGTCTTGTCCGTTGTGGAGGGCCAGTTCAAAGATTTTGGGCCAGTTGCAATAGCCGGTGAGGGTGCAGCTTTCTTTTCCAAAGGCGCTGATTTCGACGCAGCCGCTGGGGCCTCCGCTGCGGGCGTCGAAGAGGGTTTTTCCGTCGTGGAGCATTTCCCGAATGATGACATCCGTATTGAAAATGGAGGGCTGGCCGAGTCCGGTGCGAATGACCTGGCAGGCGCGTTTGAGGAAGCGGTCGGGATTTTTTGCGCTGACTTGAATGCAGCAGCTGGGCTGAACGAGCTGCATTTCTTCGACGACGTCAAGAATGAGATAGGATACATCGTTTACGGCATCCTGTCCGGTTTTGGGGTCTACGCCGCCGATGTTGATGAGGGCGAAATCGGTATAGGTTCCGCTTTGTTCTTCGGTAATGCCGACTTTGGGGGGCGCGGGCTGGTTGTTGAATTTAATCCAGAAGCACTGGAGGAATTCGCGTGCCTGCTGGGGGGTGAGTGTGCCGGCTTCGAGTTCTTTTTTGTAAAACGGGTACAGATGCTGATCGAGACGGCCCGGGTTGTAGGAATCCCAGACGTTCAGGTCTGTGACTACGCCGAGATGGACAAACCAGTAGGCCTGGAGGGCTTCCCGGAATGTTCTGGGGGGATAGGCGGGCACGTGCCGGCAGACGGCGGCGATTTCTTCCAGTTCCTTCTTGCGGATGGGGTCGGTCTGCCGGGCGGCCAGCTGTTCGGCTTTTTCGGCGTAGCGGCGAGCGAGGGTCAGGACGGCGTCAATGGCTAGTTTCATTCCCTGGAGTTCCTGCTGTTTGCGGAAGGCCTGGGGGTCGTTCAGGAAGTCCAGTTTGCGCATGGATTCTGCGATGTCATCCTGAAAGTCGAGCAGGCCTTTGCGGTAGATTTTGTCATCGAGGATGGCGTGTCCGGGTGCCCGCTGCTCCATAAACTCGGTAAAGACTCCGGCTTCGAAGGCGCGATGCCAGTCTTCGCTCATGGCGGCGAAGAGCTTCTCCCGCATGGTTTTGCCCTTCCAGAAGGGGATGATTCTATCCGTATAAATTTTTTTGACTTCGTCGCTGACGTCGAAGGAGGTTTTGCTGCGGCGTGCCATGATTTCAAAATCTTCGAGGGTGTGGCAGCACAATTCGGGGTAAGTATAGGTTGCTTTGGGTGCGGGGCCTCTTTCGCCGACAATGAGTTCTCCGTCGTTGATGCAGATGTATTTGCGGCTCATGATGTATTGAAGGGCCAGCCCGCGGACGATGGGTGCGGACTGCTCCATGGCGATGCCGCTTTGATAGAAGTCTGTAATCAGTTCAGCCCTTTCGGCGCTGATATAGGGTTTGGTGTTGACGCTTTGTGCCCGCAGTTTTGCAACTCGTTCGTTCATTTTTTCACCCGCCGATTTTTACGGTAAATCCCATTTGCTGCAGCTGGTTTGCAAATTCTTTCATCTGTTCGTCTGAGGGTCGCCTGGCATTGAATATTTTGCCGGTTTTGCCGAGGCGCTCGGCTTTGGCAAGCCCTCCACTATTATACGGCAGCAAGTCGATTTGTTTTACAGTTTTTAGATTTTGTACGAAACGGCCGAGGGCTTCGATGGTCTCCGGCTGGTCGTTGAATCCGCCGATAATGGGCATTCGGATTATGACGTGCCTGGCATTTTGGCTTAACCACCTAATATTATCCAGAATCAGGTGATTGTCCACGCCTGTAAATTGGCGATGTTTTGCGGAATCGAGATGTTTGATGTCGCACAAAAACAGAGATGCTACGTCTGCAATTGATTCTATTATTTGACGGCTTGCAAAACAGGAGGTATCGACAGCGGTGTGCAAATCGATGGTTTTGCAGGCGGTCAGCAGGGCTTTCAGGAAGTTGGGCTGCATGAGGGGTTCGCCGCCGGAAAAGGTTACGCCGCCGCCTGACTGGTCGTAAAAAACAGAATCTTTCTCGATTTCTTTCAAAATCTCGCGGACAGATACCTTTCTGCCGACTCGTTCCATTGCCTGGGAGGGGCAGGGGTCGATGCACGTTCCGCAGACGGTACAGCGGCTTATATCTCGATGTATTCTATCGCCTACCCGCTTTAGGGCGTTGTTTGGGCAGATTTGGAGGCATCGGCCGCACAGGATGCAGCGGACGTTGCGATGAATCATTTCTATGCCGACTTCCCAGCTTTCGGGGTTATGGCACCAGGCGCAGCGAAGGGGGCAGCCCTTGAAAAACACGGTTGTCCGGATGCCTGGGCCGTCGTGAATGGCGTATTTTTTGATGTCAAAAATCGTACCGGTTATCTGACTGTTGTCCATCTGATTTTCTCGTTTGTCTGAATCTGTTTTATGATACTTGAAAGGCGGCCTTTTTTCAATCCATTTGGAGATAGGCGGGTCTCGGTTTCGGTGTTTTGTTGTCGGGATTTTTCCATTCCTTTCTCTTTTTTTGCGAAATCTTGACTGAAAAGGGGGGAGTTGGTAGTGTGGGGGTTTTTAAGGGAACTGATTTTCAGGAGATTTGCGCCGTGAGGATACTGTCGGGGATACAGCCGTCGGGAAAACTTCATATTGGAAATTATTTTGGTGCGATGCGTCAGCATTTGGCCCTTCAGGAAGAACATGAAGCGTTCTATTTTATTGCGGATTATCACGCTCTTACTTCTAATCCGGAGCCGGAGGCCCTGCGTGAGCGGACGTTTGCGGTGGCGATGGATTATCTGGCACTGGGTCTGAATCCGGAAAAGACGGTTTTCTGGCGTCAGTCGGATGTGCCGGCGGTAACGGAACTGCAATGGATTCTTTCGTGCATTACTCCGATGGGGCTTCTGCATCGGTGCACGAGTTATAAAGAAAAGGTTTCGCAGGGGCTCAGTCCCAATCATGGTTTGTTTGCTTATCCGGTGCTTCAGGCGGCGGATATTCTGATTTTTGACAGCCAATTGGTGCCTGTGGGGGCCGACCAGAAGCAGCATATTGAGGTAACGCGGGATATCGCCATCAAATTCAATAATACCTACGGGGATGTTTTTGTCATTCCGGAAGAGTATATTGTTGAATCGGTGGCGGTTGTGCCCGGTTTGGACGGGCGGAAGATGTCCAAAAGTTATGATAATACGATTGAGATTTTTGAGGAGGAAAGCAGCATCCGGAAGAAGGTGATGCGGATTGTGACGGATTCGACACCAGTGGAAGAACCGAAAGACCCTCAGCGGTGCAATCTTTTTGCTCTTCTTCGGCTGGCTGCCGAGCCGGCGGAGCTGAAAGAGTGGGAGGAAAGGTACCGGAAGGGGGGGCTGGGGTATGGGACTGTCAAGCAGCGGATTGCGGAGCTGCTGGTTGAGTATTTTCGTCCCTATCGGACGAAACGGGAGGAGTTGGAGAAGAACCGGGATTATGTGGAAAAAGTGCTGATGGAGGGAGCAGCTAAGGCCGGTGCGGCGGCCCGCAAGACGCTTGACCGCGTTCGGCGTGCGGTGGGGCTGAAGGGGATTCTGTGAACGAAGAGCAAAAACTGGTAACGGTTGGGCGGTATGCGTCCGAGATGGAAGCACACCTGGCCCAAATGGTGCTTGAAGAGGCGGGGATTCGCTCGGTTATTCTTGGAGAGCCGATCAGCAGCGGGCTGTATCCTGTTTTTGAGCCGTTTCTTGCGGTGCAGGTTTTTGAAGAGGATGCGGCGCGGGCGTCGGCTTTGCTGGAGGAAAAGGAGAGGGCGGGTGATTTGAACGGCGAGGGGGACTTGTGAGTGAATATCGGGTTCATCTGGATGTTTTTGCCGGTCCGCTGGACCTGCTTCTGTATCTGGTTCGCAAGGAAGAGCTGGATATCTATGATATTCCCATTGCGCGGATTACCGAGCAGTATCTTGAGTATATTGAGATGCTCAAGGTGCTCGATATGGATGTGGCGGCGGAGTTCCTTGTGATGGCGGCTACGCTGCTGGAGATTAAATCGGCGATGCTTCTGCCGAAGGCGGAAACGGAGGATGCTTCGGACGAAAATCCGTCAGACCCTCGGTCTGTGCTGATCGGCCAGCTGCTGGAGTACAAACGTTATAAAGATGCGGCCAATCAGCTGGCGGCGGCGGCGGAGGAACGGCAGCTCCGCTTTACGCGTCCGGATTCGATTCTTTCATCGCTGGCAAAGAAGGAAGAGCCGGAAATTGATCTGGAGCAGGTGAGCGTGTGGACGCTGCTGGAGGCCTTCGGGAGGATTTTGAAGGCGACGGGCCAGGTGAGTTCTTATGAGCGGATTCGCGATGATACGCCGATTGATTTCTATCAGATTGAAATTCTTCATCGTTTGCAGACGGAAGGGGCTATGGCGATGGAGTCGATTTTTGAAGGGCGCAAGAACCGGCTGGTTTTGATCGGGCTTTTTCTGGCGCTTCTGGAGTTGATTCGCAATCGGCTGGTGTGGGCTGAGCAGGCCGAGCCAAACAGTCCGATTTATCTGAAGCCCTTGACCCGTGTTCCTGCTGAAGAAGCGGTGCGGAAAGCGATTTTGTCGGAGCGGGAGGTGGAAGGCCATTCTTCGCAGGCGCAGAATCAGAGCGACGGGGAGTCTGTACAGCCGCAGGCGGTGATGGACCGGCGGCCGACAGAGACGGAAGAGACGGAGGAGATGGAGGAGGATTTATTCGAAACAGACAGACCTTCCGCCAAGCGGGGCGGCATTCCCATTCAGGAGATTCACCCTGAGGGGGGCGGTTCTCCCACTTCCCCACTTTCTGGGACAGGCCAGACCGGTTCGGCTGAGGAGGCACCGGAAGACGGGAAGGGGTGAATTCCTGTTTGACAGGTTTTGCGGTCGGGGGTAGAATCGGGCTGTGAAGTGCGAAAACAGGACGGGAAGATTGCTGACGGGAAAGGGCCGTTTATGGCAGGAAATGTGATAGAATTAACCGATGCGGAATTTGACTCGACTATTCAGGGGACAGATAAGCCGGTGCTGGTTGATTTCTGGGCGCCGTGGTGCGGGCCTTGCAGGATGCTTGCGCCTGTTCTTGAGGAGATTGCCGATGAATATGCCGGCAAGGTCCTGATTTGCAAGGTCGATACCAATCAGGAACGCCAGGCCGCTATTGCCCACGGCATTACGGCTATCCCGACCCTGATTTTGTTCAAAGATGGAGAGGTGAAGAAGAAATGGGTTGGGCTGGTGAGTAAAAATACAATTACAGAAGCTCTTGACGAACTGCTGTAGTTCTTATGAGGTGTTCAGGACAATTGACGGGATACGGCGGGTATCCCGTTTTTTTTTGGCGGATGAAGACAGAAATCTTGACGTCTCCGTGGTGTTTTCTTAGGATTTGGTTTACGGATTAAGGAAGCAACGATGGCACGCAAAGGCATTCTGTTAGCGGGGGGAAGCGGCAGCCGGCTCTATCCGATTACGCAAGCCGTCAGCAAGCAATTGCTTGCGATTTATGACAAGCCGATGATTTATTATCCGCTTTCGGTTCTGATGCTGGCCGGCATTCGGGAAATTCTGGTGATTTCGACTCCGGCGGATTTGCCGCTGTTTGAGCGTTTGCTCGGCAATGGTCGGCAGTGGGGTCTTCAGATTGAGTACGCCTGTCAGCCGAAGCCGGAAGGAATAGCGCAGGCCTTTCTGATTGGCCGGGATTTTCTGAGGGGCCAGCCGGCTTGTCTGATTCTCGGCGACAATATTTTTTACGGGCACGGCCTGACGCAGGTGCTTGCTGAGGCCGGCGCGCAGGAAGAAGGAGCGGTGATTTTCGGCTATTGGGTACGTGAGCCCGAGCGGTACGGAGTGATTGAGTTTGATCGGAAAGGGCGTGTGCTCAGTCTGGAAGAAAAGCCCAGACATCCTAAATCCCATTATGCGGCGGTGGGGCTTTATTTTTATGATTCTCAGGTGGTTGAATTGGCTTGCCGAGTTCGTCCGTCGGCGCGGGGGGAATTGGAAATTACAGATTTGAATAATCTTTATCTGAAGAAAAACCGGCTTTGCGTGAAACTGCTTGGGCGAGGGCTGGCGTGGCTGGATACAGGAACGATGGATGCGATGATTCAGGCGTCTTTGTTTGTGCAGACGGTTCAGCAGCGGCAGGGGCTGATGATTTGCTGTCCGGAAGAAATTGCGTATCGGCAGGGGTGGATTGATGCTGAACAGGTCCTGCGGCTGGCGGCGACGCTGCAGAAGAATCACTACGGCGACTACCTGAAGCAAATGATTGAGGAAGCGAGGCGATGAAGGTTCAGCCGATGCCGATTCGCGATGTTCTTTTGATTGAGCCGACTGTGTCCGGCGACAGCCGGGGGTGGTTTCTGGAGAGCTGGCAGCAGAAGCGTTATGAAGAAATCGGGCTGCCTGCTTTTGTTCAGGACAATGTGTCGTTTTCTCAGCAGGGCGTTCTTCGGGGGCTTCACTATCAGTATCCTCACGGGCAGGGGAAACTTGTTCAGGTTCTTGAGGGGAGGGTGTATGATGCGGCGGTAGATATCCGGCGGGGTTCGCCGACGTTCGGTCATTATACGGCTGCGGAACTTTCTTCGGAGAATCACCATCAGCTGTATATTCCGCCTGGGTTTGCTCATGGGTTTTGTGTGCTGAGTCCGACGGCTTTGTTTGCTTATAAGTGCACGGACTTTTATCATCCGGAGTGTGAAGGGGGCGTTTGCTGGAATGATTCGGATATCGGGATTGTCTGGCCTGTGAAGGAGCCGATTCTTTCTGCCAAAGACAAGCGGTGGTGTCCGCTTCGGGAGATTCCTGTTTGCCGTTTGCCGGTTTATGAAGGAGCTGTGCCGTGAGGGGCAGGGGGCCGGTTGCGATTTTGGGGGCGCGAGGAATGCTGGGGACGGATGTGACGGCGCTGCTCCGTCGGCGGAATTTGGAGGTTCGGGCGTATGATTTGCCGGAGTTGGATATTCGCAGGGAGGAGGATTTACGAAGGGCGATAAGCGGCTGTTCGGTTGTGATTAA
This sequence comes from uncultured Phycisphaerales bacterium, assembly GCA_937868095.1. Taxonomy (GTDB): domain Bacteria; phylum Planctomycetota; class Phycisphaerae; order Sedimentisphaerales; family Anaerohalosphaeraceae; genus JAHDQI01. The sequence continues at coordinate 39,062 of CALMLO010000032.1, forward strand.
CTGCGCTGCCTATACGAATGTCGAAGGGGCTGAAAAGGAGGAAGAAGCGGCGATGGAAATCAACGGGCGTGCGGCGGGGCTGGTGGGGCGGGCTGCCGCGGAGGCGGGGGCTTCGGTTATCCACATCAGTACGGATTTTGTTTTTGACGGTATGCTTGAGCGTCCCTATGCGGAGACGGATTTGCCCCATCCGATTAGTGCCTATGGGCGGAGTAAATTGGAGGGGGAAAAGGAGTTGGCCTTGTCGGGCTGCCGATATTGTATTGTGCGGGTGGAATGGACGTACGGGCGAGCGGGGATTCATTTTCCGGGGAAGATTCTTGCGGCCGCCCGGTCTGGTCGAGTGCTTCGGGTTGTGGAGGATCAGGTGGGTTCGCCGACAGCCACGACGGAGATTGCGGAGGTACTTGCTGATTTGCTGGAACTGCCGAAGTTTCCGGAGGGGATTTTTCATGCGGCGGCGGCGGGTTATACCTCGCGTTATGAGATGGCCTGCTTTGTCTGCGAAGTGAAGGGGTTGCGGGTTCCGATAGAGCCGTGCAGGAGCGAAGGATTTCCTTCGGCGGCGAAAAGACCTCTCAATAGTCGGTTTGATTGCCGCAAACTTGAATCTTTACTGGGACGGGCGATGAGACCGTGGCAGGAACCGTTGAAGGACTTTCTGGAGCAATTATGAGGACAATTCTGGTTACGGGCGGCGCTGGTTTCATCGGCAGTAATTTTGTCCGGATGGTGCTGGAGGAACATCCGGATGTGCGGGTCGTGAATCTGGACAAGTTGACCTATGCGGGCAATCTGGAGAATCTGGGGGAGTACAAGGACCATCCCAACCATGTATTTGTGAAGGGGGATATTTGCGATGCGGCTCTTGTTGAGGAATTGGTAGGGAAATATGGAATTGATGCTATTATCAATTTTGCTGCCGAAAGTCATGTGGACCGCTCGCTCGAAGAGCCCGGGATTTTTCTGGAGACCAATGTCAAGGGGACGCTTGCGCTGCTTAAGATTGCGCTTGAGAAAAAACTGGAGCGTTTTATCCAGATTTCTACGGATGAAGTATACGGTTCTTTAGGGCCGGAAGGCAAATTTACGGAAAGTTCGCCGCTTCGTCCCAATTCGCCTTATTCGGCCAGCAAGGCGGCGGCGGATATGCTGGTTCAGAGTTTTGGGCACAGTTGGGGGCTTCGATACAATATTACGCGGTGTTCGAATAATTACGGGCCGTATCAGTTTCCGGAAAAGATGATTCCGCTGATGATTCACAATGCCCTTGAGGATAAGCCGCTGCCGGTTTATGGAGATGGTCTGCATGTTCGGGACTGGCTTTATGTGTATGATCATTGTACGGCGGTGTGGAAGGTTCTGACGGAGGCCAAGCCCGGGACTGTCTATAATATCGGGGGCAATTATGAAAAGAAGAATATTGATGTAGTTCGTCTGATTTTGCGTACTCTCGGCAAGCCCGAATCGCTGATTACGTTTGTCAAGGACCGTCCGGGTCATGATCGGCGGTATGCGATTGATTCCTCCCGGATTATGTCGGAGTTGAAGTGGAGGCCGTCTGTCTCGTTTGAAGAGGGGCTTTCGCGTACGATTCGGTGGTATCTTGACCATTCGGAGTGGCTCCGTCATGTTGTATCGGGTCAATATCAGGAGTATTATAAGCGGATGTACTCCAACCGTTGAGTGGGGTAATCGTGCTTGACCTTGTTTTTCACCTGTGTTAACCTGCCGATTTTGTATCCATTGGAGAAAATGAATGAGCAAGACAAAGGGACTGTCTGCTTTTTGGCGTATCTGGGAATATGTCTGGCCGCAGTGGCCTCAGCTGGTGAAGCTGATTTTCTGGTCAGTGGTGATTGCGCTGATGGTTTCCGTCAGTTTTGCGACGGTTATCCCTCTTCTGAAGGTGATGATGAGCGAGGAGGGGCTTCATGGATGGGTGGACCGGAAGATTTGCAACTGGCGGTACGGGATGGATTTTTATCTGCCGGACCGGACGGATTTTCTGGAGGAAGAGGGGCATTCGCTGCTGTATTATCTGCTGATTACTCGCGTTCATTCCGGCTCGTGGGCTGAGAAAAACGGCCTTCATCTTCAGGACCGGATTGTGGGGGTGAGCCCTTATCTTGTGGAGGAAGGGCAGCGTGTTTATTCGGGGAAACTGCTGGAGGCACTTGCGACGTGTCCGCCGGAGGAGCCGCTTACGATTCAGGTTCTTTCATCGGCGGCTTCTGTTCCGACGGTGAAGCGTGTGGAGGTGATTGCGCCGGAGAAGCCGTTTTTTGCCGATTGGGCACAGTGGCCTGTGAGTTTTCTGCCGCGTGAGGAAACCAAAGAAACCAAATTGCAGGCCATTGTTTTGATTATTGTCGGGATGGCGGTGATTACGATTCTTCGGTGTATGGCGCGGTTTTATCAGCAGTATTTGGGTGAACGGATTGTGCTGGTGGCCAATACGCGGCTGCGTGAGAGGGTTTTTGCCCATGCGATGTATATGCCGGTAGGGTTTTTTTCCAGCCGGGGGACCAGCGATACCACCAGCCGGATTTTTAATGATGTTTCGCAAAGCTGCCGGGGCATTAAGGTTTTGCTTGGGAAGACACTTCGTGAGCCGCTGACGGCGGCGGCGTGCATTGTGGGTGCTTTTTGGCTTAACTGGAAACTGACGGCTATTTTTCTGATGGCGGCGCCGCTGGTTTTGTGGCTGTTTGCGGCGCTGGGGCGAAAGATTAAGAAGGCGACTAAAAAAACTTTGGTTATTTCTGCACAGCTGCTGGGACGGATTCAGGAGGCGATGCGCGGGGTGCGGGTTGTGAAGGTGTATAACCGGCAGGAGTATGAGGTTGAGCTTTATGAAAGGACCAATCAGTCGCTTCTCAAGCAGCTGCTTCGGATTGCGCAGGTTGAGGCGATGACCAACCCGCTGCTGGATGTGCTGGGGATGATTGCGGGCTCGGCGGCGCTTCTGGTGGGGGCGGCGTGGGTTATTAAGCAGTATGAGGGGATGCAGCCGACGACATTTTTCGGACTGCTGATTTTTCTGGGGACGGCAGCGGAGTCTATCCGGAAGGTAAGCGATGTCTGGAATGAGGTGCAGCGGGCGAATGCGGCGGCGGAGCGTGTTTTTGCCGTGCTGGATGAGCCGCTGGAACGGGAAGAGCCGGATGCGGTGGAATTGGGACCAATGCGGGAGAAGATGGTTTTTGAGGATGTGGTCTTTACCTATCCGGGTTCGTCGGTGCCGGCGCTGAACGGGATCGGTCTGGAGGTGCCTGCCGGCCAGACAGTGGCTATCGTGGGGCCTAACGGGTCGGGCAAATCGACGCTGGTTAATCTGATAGCCCGCTTTTACGATCCGGACAGCGGGCGGATTCTGATTGACGGCTGCGATATCCGCAAAGCGACACTGCGAAGTCTTCGGGGGCAGATTGGTCTTGTGACGCAGGATATTGTGACCTTTCGGGATACGATTGCCAACAATATCGGGTATGGGAAGATCGGCGCTTCGCGGGAGGAGATAATCGCGGCCGCCCGCAAGGCCTATGCGCATGAGTTTATTGAGCAGCTGCCGGAGGGGTATGATACGATGATCGGCGAGCACAGCAGCGGGCTGAGCGGGGGACAGCTGCAGCGGATTGCGATTGCGCGGGCGATTCTGAAGGATCCGGCGATTTTGATTTTTGATGAGGCGATGAGCCAGATTGATGCGGACAGCGAGGCCAAGATTCATGCGGCTCTGGAGGGGCTGATGAAGGGGCGGACGTGTTTTCTGATTGCTCACCGGTTCAGTACGATCATCTCGGCGGACCGGATTGTGGTTCTGGAGGGGGGCCGTATTGTGGGGCAGGGCACCCATCAGCAACTGGTTGGGAGCTGTCAGACGTATAGGAATCTGTATGAGACTCAGCTGATTGTACCGCAGCGATGAACGAGGCGAAGCCCAACGGCGATGTTACGATTTGCGTGGTCCATTACAGGACACCGGAGCTGGTTTGTCGGGATTGTTTCTCGGAGAGAGATATTGAAAAGGGAAAATCTTTCGTTTTTAATGGAGCGGGAAAAGGGACGGTCGGTCGGCAAGAAACTGTATTTTGAACTGGTTGACCGCGGCTGTCAAACGGTCGAATTGCCGGATTCCGTCCTGGGAAGATATGTGTGGCATCTGGCCCATACGACACGAGTGCTGAATGCGGAGATGTACAACCTGCGGCGCAGGAGCCGAAGGAAGAGAAAAAAGTGTATCGAAAAAAATCTGGAAAATGCCGCAGGTGCAGTCGATTCTGCGGGATGATTCATTGGATCAGTAATGACTGCTGTTTTGAGCACCATTGTGTTTACGAAAAACCGACCGATGCAGCTGCACGGTTATTTGGAGAGTTTGTTTCGATATTTTCCAAAAGATAAAATTCAGACGCTGATTGTCTGGAAAGAAGAGAAGTTTCGTGAACAATATCATTCTTTGTTCCGGGAATTTCCGGATTGCAGGGTGATCCGAGAGGGGGATTTTCATACGGATTTGCTGCAAATTCTTCGGGAGGTACAGACGCCGTATTTACTATTCGGGGTTGATGATGTCGTTTTTTTTGATGGGGTGGATTTGGGGTTGATTGAAAAAGCATTTTTGAGCCAAGCGAAGGATTTATTTGGCTTTTCGCTTCGGCTGGGTCCGGATATGGCAAAGGAGGAGCTGGAAGCCGGCGCGGCGCAGAAGCAGAGGGTCGATGAGCAGGAATTCTACTTATTGGATTGGAGACGAGGCAAAAGTTCCCATACTTGTTATCCTTTTGAGTTGTGCGCTACGGTCTATCCGACAGAGCGGGTGCGGCATCTTGTGGAGTGCAGGGTAAATCGAAGCAAACTGTGGAGTGTGCTGTTCCGGCCGAACAGCGGGCTGATGAAAAAGGCGGGTGCATTTCTGCCAAGACGAAAGATTTATAAGCGATTCGGGTATTTTTTTAATCCGAACACATTTGAATCCTGGGCTTGCCGGTGGTGCAAGCAGCATCCGGATGAAGTGGGACCCCTCCTGGCCTTTCAGAAGTCCTGTGCGACGGCGATTCAGGTTAATCTGGTTAATACCTCGACGCGGAATGAGTGGGATGATTGTGCAGAACTGACTGTTGAAGCTCTTGCGGAGAAGTACCGTGCCGGCTGGCGGATTGATATTGAGGCCATCGCCCGGCAGCGGCCGACTCAAACCCATAGCGGCCGGGAGTTCTTCCGTTTGAAAAGGTCCAATCCATGAGTTTCCAGTGTCTCAATCTGTGGAGAAAAATCATTGCTGATAGGTTTGTTTTCTAATGATGGAGATGTTTGCAACAGAAAGCAAGAACGAAGGATATGGTATTTGAACCCGTGATTCAACGAAGACTTTGGTGAGACAATGCCCGTCATAAAAGAGCATTTTAAGATGCGCGCCAAGCATACGTGGTACTCTAAACTTCAGAGAAAATGGTATAAACTCAGAAGAAGCCAATTTCTGCCGGAACGATGCATTCCGGATTCACAAATCGCCGAATCTGCTGAGAAATCAGGGCGATTGGTTATCCAGGTGATCTACGGCGGTCTGGGAGATCATTTGGTTTATTCGGCTCTGCCAGAACTGCTGCGGAAACAAAAGCAAATCCGGGTATTCCTTTCTACCAAATCGATCTTTCGGAATCAGGAAATTTGGGATTTTATCTGGAAACAGAATCCTTATGTGGAATTTACGGATGAATACGGATGGTTTATCAATGAGCCCCTTTCGTGGTATTCTGAATGCAGGACCCTTAACGAATATCTTGTTCGGCTTTTCGGGCTTGAGGGGGGTGATGCACCTCGCCTTTATTATTCACCCCGCCTGAGAGAAACGCTGCGAGACTGCACAGTAGCGGATCTCTCTTTCGGCCCATCGGGTAAAGCCAACGGGTATTATGAGAAGGAGTTTCAGAAACGATGTGTTTCTTATCTTTACCAGATAGGAGATTTTTGTTTTGTGAATTATCCGTATTTTAAGAAGAATCCGTTGCAGCAAAAAGTTGTAAAAGAGTTTTGTCCCAAGACTGTCGATGTGTGTTCGCTGGAGGATTTGTGTAATGTTCTGGCTTCTGCCGGCAGGCGTTATCTGATGTATTCAGGCAGTGCCTCTTTGGCCGCCGCCCTTAACCTGCCGAGCACGGTTTTCTGTAACAAACGGGCCTGTGAAAATTTTCAGTATACTGTGAATGAATATCTGGACTTATGATTCTCTTTGAGCAGGAGAAATCTATGGGGCAAAAGATCCCTGAAATCAAACCGAAACGAACAGCAATTCCACGTCTTTTAAGATATCAGGGGTGGTACGCCCATATAATCAGCAGGAACCTACAAAAAGTTTTGACCATAGAAGAACTTGAAGATTTGATGCAGGTTGAAGGACATTTGAGCGAAAAGGAACTTCTTACGCTTTTTTACTATGCTTTTTTTCAGAAGAAAAGCGGTATCATTGTTGAGATTGGCTCCTTTAAGGGTAAATCTGCTGTATGTATGGCAACGGCCCTCAAAAAGGCAGGTCGTCCGGAAAAGGTTATTGCTATTGATCCGCATATTAATACACACCAGCCCGATGTTGTGCCAGCGTACCAAGAGAATGAAAGCTATCAGTCATTTTTGAAGAATCTTTTTGAACACCAAGTTAGAGAGTATGTTGAACCAATCCGGGCTACCTCTCAAAATGCCGCCAATGGCTGGAATCGGCCTATTCGTCTTTTATTTATTGATGGTTCACACCGATATGAGGATGTTTTACTAGATATCCAATTGTGGGAACGCTGGTTGATTCGTGGGGGTATTCTCATTTTCCATGATACAGGGAGCGGACGATTTCCGGGAGTTACTCGGGCCATTCAGGAGACGATCGTACCCTCCAATCGTTTTCATACAATACTGCGTTTGAGCAATATGACTGTATTTGAAAAAAGAAGGTAAATGGATGGAAAATTCAACAATCAGCGTAATTGTTCCCACCTACAATCGTGCCTCTTTGCTATCTCGAACCATCCGAAGTGTATTGCAGCAAACCTATCCAGACTGGGAACTTTTGGTTGTTGACGATGGTTCTACAGACAATACCGCCGAGTTTATCCGTTCCTTGAATGACAAGCGAATCCATTATTACTATAAAAAGAACGGCGGGGTATCCAGTGCGCGAAACCTTGGCCTTGCTAAAGCCAAAGGGGAATACGTTGCTTTCTTAGACAGTGATGACGAGTGGCCCGCAGCGTATTTAAATACTCTCTATCAAGCATTGCGTCAGCATCCAACCTTTGGATGTGCTTATTGCAACCGTAAAGAAGTGTATCTCGATGGAACGATCGAGGATGCTTTTGGTCCTGAACGTTTTTTGAGTGGTGACCTGGCAATCAATTACTTTATAAAGGTTCCTGGAGTTCATCCGTCTGCATCCCTTTTTCATAAAACAGCCTTGGAAAGCATGTGGTGGGACGAGAAACTAAAAACTTTTGAAGATATTGATATGTTTCTTCGGCTGTCTATGAAGATTCGATTTTTATTTGTTAAAGACATCTATGCTATCCGAAATCACACCGAAAGCAGCCTGATATATCAAAAAGACAAGAATAAGTCTGCTAATCCGATATTGGTCTATGAACGTTTTTATCATTGCCTTGGCGGGGATCGTCTGATTCCGCGGCGGATCGCCCATAAAAAGATCAGTCGGGAATATCGAGGGTTGGCTCGGCAATATGCCAAGGACGGCTATCGTGCGGCGGCCTTGAAACTGATTCGGAAAGCGATTGCCTATTATCCGTCTGACTGGCATTATTACCGGGAGTATGTAAAATACTTTTTGCTGTCGAAAGCCATGGATCCGGAACCCGGCTGGCAGATGCCTGCTCCGCTGCCGACAGAAATTACGGTTTCTGCTGCTCTATGAAAGGATAACTCAGTTGGGAGTCAAGCGAATCTTTGTGATTGCAGACTTCAAGGATGAATCGCCCAAATCCATCCATGTTTCCCAGCGTATGTGGGTGAAAGGGCTGCTTCGGGCCGGCTGCGATGTTCAGCGGTTCAGTTATCGGATGATGCTCAGCCGGATGGACCCTGTTTCCGCGATTCGCTTACGTCGGTACCTGCCTGGTCTGGTCCGGCGCCGCACCGATCGGCTTCTGGCGGAACAGATTCGTGCTTATCAGCCGGATTTAATTTTCATCCTGAGTATGAAGTACCTGACGGATGAAACCGTGCGGCAAATCCGGCAGGCGGCGCCGGGTGTTTACCTTGTGGGGCGTGATGAAGATCCGCATCCGGAACGGAATCCAGAGCGTTTGGCGATAGGCAGGGAGTGCGATATGGTAGTTAATACCAGCGCCGGGCGGTTTTTGCAGACATATAAAGATGCCAGCGTGCCTGTTTGTGCTTTCCTGCCGAATCTTTGCGATCCAGACATTCAGTATCGTTATTCAGTGGACAGCCGGTGGAAGACAGACCTGATTTTTACCGGTAAAGCTACTCATCGGCGGCTGGGTGAAAGAGGGGATCGGTATGATCTGATCAAGCGGATCTCCGAAATGCCGGGCGGACGAGTTTATGGGGCCTTTGGAATCCCGCGAGTGGAGGGGCTGGATTATTTTTATGCCCTCAGCGGGGCCAAAATTGCCCTGAGCATCAATATTGTTAATGATGTTCCTTTGTACCATTCCGACCGGCTGATTAATTGCCTTTCCTGCGGGACGTTTGTGCTGGCCAAGCGAGTGCCGCAGACTGATTTGCTCCACGAGGACGGCAAACACCTGCGGTACTTTGATACGGAAGAGGAATTTTTTGAGCTGGCCGACTGGTATTTGAAACATGATGCGGAACGGGAAAAAATCGCCCAGGCGGGGATGGAGCATGCGCATCGGGAATATAACTGTACAAAGATGGCAAAGCACTTGCTGGATTTAATCGAAACATGTGATTACGATGCTCCCTGGAAAGTGATCCTTTAACTCTTTTCCAAAAGGTCTTTGCGCAGACTGTGGGATTCGAGAGACATCTGGACAACTATGTTTGAAAGGAAAGATGAACGAGTGAATCTGCTGATTCTTTCCAACAATCCGAGTCGGGCCAGTTTTCGTCAGCGAATCGGGCTTTATTTGCCTTATCTGTCATCTGCGGGGATATCCTGGAAGGTGGAGAAGCTGCCGGCGGGGTATCTGCAGCGTTCCCGTTTGTTTCAAAAGGCCAGGGAGTATGATGAGGTTTTGCTTCATAAAAAGACACTGAATGTCTTGGATGCATTTCTTTTGGGTCATTATGCCCGCACGGTTCTTTATGATTTTGACGATGCGGTGATGTACGGTCCCTCTGAAGTCGAAAAACACTTCAATTCTCATATCCGGCCGTTTCGGCGCACGGTGCGTCTGGCTAAAATGGTCTTTGCAGGAAACGAGTATCTGGCCGACCATGCACGGCCGTTCTGCCGGGATGTTCGGGTTGTCCCTACGGGCCTGGATGTGAAGGCGTTTGACGGCCTTCAGAAAACCAAATCAAAGCCGCTTGTTCGTCTGGTTTGGATTGGCAGCCGAAGTACGCTTTCCTATCTTGAGCGGATTTCTCCTGTGCTGGAGAGGATCGGCCGGCGATATTCCAATACGATTCTTCGTATCATTGCTGATGCTTTTATTGATCTGAATTCGATGCGGGTTGAAAAATGCTTCTGGACAGAGGAACTTCAGAATCAGCAGCTTATCGACGCTGATATCGGGCTGGCTCCGCTGCCAGAGAATCGGTTTACAAAAGGGAAATGCGGGTTTAAGATTCTTCAGTATTTTGCGGCAGGGCTGCCGGTTGCGGCCTCACCAGTCGGCGTCAACAGTGATCTGCTGCGGCAAAGCGGAGCCGGTGTGCCGGCCTCCACGGATGCACAGTGGGAAGAGGCCCTTCAGCAGCTCATAGAGAACAAATCTTTGCGGGAATCTTACGGTCAAAAAGGAAAAGTTTTTGTCAAACAATATGATCGTGAGGTTATTGGGAAGCAGTTCTGCAGCCTGATTTTAGATGCAATGCGTTCCTAACATTGTTTATCTTCTGGACAAACCGTTTTTCCATTCTGTTCTTCTGGATTTGCAGAAGGGGTTTGCATCTGTGTATGCGGATTGAGTCCAGGTCAATCATAAGGGGCTGATTTTGAGGGGTGAGGAGGAAATTGGATGGTTTCGGATCGCCGTAAGTCATTCTGTTTTGGGTCAGGCGGCTGAAAAGGGTTTCCATTTGCTCCAACAGTTTTTGTTTCTCTTCAAAAGAAGCGGGTGATTTTAGAAATTTATCCAGACTTGCCCCTTCGACGAATGCGGAAAGGAAATAGGACTGGCGGAGGATGCCCCGCGTTCGCTGTTCGATGAAGGCGAGGGGGCGGACGGAGGGGATGTTCCTCTGCTGGAGGCGGTGTGCGGTCAGCCAGCATCGTCGGGCGCGGGAGCCCTTGAGGGTATGGCGAAGGGAATGGAGCCATCCTTTGTGATTGTAGCGTTTGACGGCGATGTCGAGGGTGCCGAAGCGGACGCGACTGACAAAACAGGTGTTGCCGCGTTTGAGAATCTGTCCTTCTTCCATCAGTTGATCGAGGCGGCGGACGAGTTGGCGGGCTGTTTCTTCCGTCCAGTCTTTGCGGGTGAACATTCCCTGCATCGGGCCTTCGCGCAGGGCGAAATAGCGTTTGCTGGTGCGCAGGGTTTTTTTCAGGGTGCGTCGAAGCGACTGGAGCCGGGCTTTTTCGATAAGCCGCTGAAGGCGGGCCAATTGCTTTTCGCCGGCGGGGCAGTTTCTTTTCTGACAATATCTGTCCAAAAGGGGCTTCGGGTCTGCCTGATAGGTCTCCGGCAGCGTACTAATCAGCTGGGCCAGCTGCCGCAGGCCTGTTCGGATGGGTATGGGGTGTCGGCGGAAACGCATCATGCCGACATCGAGGGCGAAGAGCGTTTGTCCGTTCCAGAGGAAATTTCCTTGATGGAGGTCTTTCTGAAGGATGCCCTTTTGATGCATTGCGGCGAGTAAATCAACCCATTTGGGGCCGATTTCTGAAATAATGGCTTCGCAGGTGTCTTCGGCAAAAAGTTCAGCCAGATTGACTGCCGGTGTGATTTTCTCGAAGACGACGACGAAGCTGCCCGCTGCGTCCCTGCCTTCCAATAAAACCTGGGGGGCGGGTATGCCTCGCTGGCGAAGCAGAGAAAAGCCCTTGATTTCCTGTCGACGATGGAAAGGTCCGCGAAGCCGGCTGGTAAAGACCTTGACGATGACCGGCCGGTTTTCCCAGAGGCCGTCGCAGGTGCGCCGTTTGCCGAGCAACTCCCGAAGGAGAGCGGTGCAGCGAACGGTAATGCTCCTGCCGGATGCGGGATTTTTTATCTGAATGTCAAAAGGCATTGATTCCATGTTTTTCCGATACTTAACAATTGCTATTTTCAGGGGTTAGTGTACCATAATCTCGCTGAAATGGAGACGAAAATTCCTGATAAAACTGACAAGGGTGCAGCGGAATGAGCGGGTTGGAAGTTCTGGCGGTGATTTTGATGGCTGCCCAGGTGGTTTTTACCATTCAGGTCTGGAGCAACATCCGCTATGCCCTTCAAAAATACAAACGGGTTCGGCAGTATTCTCCTGAGACGGCGCTGATAGTTCCCTGTCGTGGGCTGGATGATGCGTTTGAGGAGAATATCCGTTCTTTTTTGATGCAGGATTACGAGCCGTATACGGTTCTGTTTGTTGTGGAAGATGAATCGGATGCGGCGTATGGGGTTCTTCGGCGTGTTATTGAGGAGTATCGGCCGCAGACGCGGGCCCGCAAGGTTTGTGTTCTGGCGGCGGGGAAGGCGGCCGGCTGCAGTCAGAAACTTCACAATCTTGTTTATGCCTGCCGGGCGGTCGATGAAAGCACGGATGTACTTGCTTTCGCTGATTCCGATGCCTGCATCGGCCCGCAGTGGCTGCGTCATCTGGTGCATCCGCTGCGGGAGAGCCAGACGGCTAAAAACGGGGCGGCAACCGGCTATCGATGGTTTGTGCCGAAAACAAATAATTGGGCGACGCTGGCCTTGTCGGGTATGAATGCCAAGATTGCGCAGCTGCTCGGCAATACCCGTTTCAATCTGGCCTGGGGCGGCTCGATGGCGATTCGCAGGGAGCTTTTTTATCAACTTCAGCTGGAGCAGATTTGGTCGTCTGCGCTGAGCGATGACCTTTCTTTGAGTGCTGCGGTTTCAAAGGCCGGATTGAAGATTGTGTTTGTTCCGGCGTGCATGTCGGCTTCGTATGAGTCGGTCAGCTGGAAGGAATTGTGGGAGTTCGGACGTCGGCAGTTTCTGATTACTCGTGTTTATCGACCCAAGATGTGGTTTTTTGGGTTGTTCAGTTCGCTTTTTTCGGTTTTGGGGCTGTGGGGGGGAGCGGCGGCGGCTGTTTGGACGCTTTGCGGGCCGCAGCCGTCGTGGATTTTGATTGCGTGGCCGCTGGTGTTTGCTTTCTGTCAATGGCTGCGTGCGTTTCTTCGGCAGCGGATGATTGGGCGGCTGCTCGAGAAAGACCGGCCTTTGCTTCGGGCGGCCAGTCGGGCTGATTTGATGCTGTTTTGGTTTTTTTCGATTCTTCTGCTGGGGGTGGTGGCCAGTTCAGCGGTGGGTACTACGTTGTGCTGGCGGGGTATTCGCTACCGGCTTCGCGGACCGACGCAAGTTGAGGTGCTGCCGTAGGGGAGGGGAATTTGCTTTGGTTTTCAGCGGGGCTGGGGGCCGCGGTGCTGGAGGAAATCCTCGAGAAGAACCTTGAAATTGCGGACGGCCTGTGCGCGGTGGGAGATGCGGTTTTTTTCGTGCGGGGGCAGCTGGGCAACGGTCTTTTTTAAGGAGGGTATCCAGAAAATGGGGTCGTAGCCGAAGCCGTTTTCGCCGATTGGTTTGTCGATAATCCGCCCTTCGAGGGTTCCTTCGGCCTCGAGCAGGACCTGCTTGTCATCGGCAAGGCAGAGGCAGCAGACAAAACGGGCGGTTCGTTTTTCGGGGGGGACGGTTTGGAGGAGGCGGAGGACTTTTTCGCAGTTGAGCCGGTCGATTGTTTTGCGGTCGGCATTGGGAGGGATTTGTTCGGCGAAACGGGCACTTCGCACGCCGGGCCGGCCGGCGAGGGCATCGATAACAAGGCCGGAGTCGTCGGCCAGGGTTAGCAGTCCTGCGGCCTGGGCATAACCGAGGGCCTTTTTTCGGGCATTGTGGGCGAAGGTGCTGCCGTCTTCGGGGATGGGCGGCAGGTGTGGAAAATCGGCCAGCGTTTTCCAGTGAATCTGTTCGGCCAGTTCCCCAAGCATTGCCGTCAGTTCGGCCATCTTTCCCGGATTGGTCGTGGCCAGAAGGATCGTTTTTGGGGGGTGCATTTTAAGTCCTCGGTCACTCCGCATTGGTGATTCTCTTTATCTGCTCTTCCAGATAAAGATTCAGAAGATCCGGCGCTAGGCCGGAATCGGCGTCCATCTGCAGATAATAGTCATTGTCAAATCTTTCCTGGATCACCAAAAGACTTAATGCGCAATTGTACAATATCATATCTTTTGCCTCTTCATGGTCGTATCCATCGGACAATAAACGTTTGAACAGATAGTCAAAAGTGAATCTGTCGAAGACTTGGGGATGCGTTTTAATATAATCTGGAGGATATTCATCGTCCATTATGTATTCTCAAACTTATTGAACTATTATCCTAACACTCTAAACGTACAAGTTCTTTTGCTTATAAATAAAATCGAGTTATTTGTCGGCTGGGTTTGAGAGCAGTTTTTTGAGGAGAGCGCGCTGGAAGTGGAGTCTGTTTTCGGCCTGGTCGAAGATGATGGAGTTTTTCGATTCGGCGACGTCGTCGGTAATTTCAAAACCGCGGTAGGCAGGCAGGCAGTGCATAATCCTGGCGTGGGGAGGGGCCTTGGCCAGCAGGTCGGCATTGACCTGAAAGCCCTGGAAATCGGCGATGCGTTTTTCCCTTTCGGCTTCCTGTCCCATGCTGATCCATGTGTCCGTATAGATGACGTCGGCATTGCGGACGGCCTGGAGGGGGTCGTTTGTTAGAAAAACGGTGCCCGGGCGGGTTTGTTCCACCTCGGAAATGGTTTTCTCGTCGAGCATATATCCCTTGGGGGAGGCAATCTGGAAACGGAGGCCGAATTTGGCACAGGCCTCGGCCAGGGAGCGTGCGACATTGTTGCCGTCGCCGACATAGGCGAGCGTGAGCCCTTTCAGGCGTCCGAAGTGCTCAAGAATCGTCATCATATCCGCCATGGCCTGGCAGGGATGCGACCAATCACTGAGTGCGTTGATGACCGGCACGGTTGCCCATTTCGCCAGTTCGAGGAGGGTTTCGTGGGAGAAGGTTCGTGCCATAATGCCGTCCACATAGCGGGAGAATACCCTTGCCATGTCCTTGGCCGGTTCTCGCTTGCCGATGATGCCGATGTCTTCGGGCTTGAGGTAAAGGGCTGTGCCGCCCAAATCGGACATGGCCACCTGAAAACTGACGCGGGTGCGCAGACTGACCTTTTCGAAGAGCATCGCCAGCGCCTTGCCTGCAAGGCATAAATCCCTTCCGCCGGATTTGTAAAGTTTTTTGAGCTGGATGCTTAAATCGAGCAGTTCCTGCAATTGTTCTGTTGAAAAATCCTGAAGGGAAAGGAAATTTTTCATTTTTTGGTCTCCTCGGCTAAGACGTCTGCGAGAATGGCAAAGGCCTGGTCCAGTTCTTCGGCGGTGATGGTCATGGAGGGCATAATGCGCAGGACTGTTTCCTGTGTGCAGTTGATTCGGAGGCCTTTTTCGAGGCATCGGCTGACGATGGCTGCGCCGGGGATGTTCAGCTGAACACCGAGCATCAGTCCGATGCCGCGGATGCTGTCGATGATGGGGAACTTGTTCTTCAGTTCATTGAGTTTCTGTTGGGCGTATTCGCCCATTTTCTGTGTGTTTTCGAGGAGGTGTTCCTCTTCGATGGCCTCAATGACGGCGATGCCGGCTGCGCAGGCGAGTGGATTTCCGCCGAAGGTTGAGGCATGGCTGCCGGGGACGAGTGCGGCGGCGACTTCGGGCTTGGCGATGATGGCTCCGATGGCTGTTCCCCCACCGAGGGCCTTGGCCAGGGTGATGATGTCGGGGATGACATCGATGTGCTGATAGGCAAACCATCGGCCTGTTCGGCCCATGCCGGTCTGCACTTCATCGAGAATCATGACGGCGCCAAATTCATCGCAGAGATTCCGAATGGTGTGGAGATATTCCGCGGAGGCCGGATTGATGCCGCCTTCTCCCTGAATGGGTTCAACGAGGACGGCGGCTGTTTCGTCGCTGAAGGCCTCGGTGAGGGCGTCGATGTCGTTGAAGGGGACATATTCAAAGCCAGGGACGAGGGGGAGAAAGCCGTCGTGGTATTTCGGCTGTGCGGTTGCGGTCAGGGCTCCGAATGTGCGGCCGTGAAAGCTTTTTTCGGTTGTAATGAATTTGTATTTGCCCTTGGCGGTGTACTTTCGGGCCAGTTTGAGTGCGGCTTCGTTGGCTTCGGCTCCGCTGTTGCAGAAGAAGCATTTTCCGCCGAAGGAGCGTTCGGAGAGGAGTTTGGCCAGCTGCCCCTGGGGCAGTGTGTAAAAGGTGTTGTCCATGTGAATCAGCTGGGCGGCCTGCTTCTGGATGGCTTCTACGACGCGGGGATGGCAATGGCCGATGCCGCTGACGGCCCAGCCGGGAAATAAATCGAGGATTTTATTGCCGTCCATGTCTACGATCCAATTGCCCTTTCCCCGGACGATGACTTTGGGCAGCCGTCCATAATTGCCGATGACATACTGATTGTAGAGTTCGATAACTTCCTGCGTATTCATGACTGTCTCCGAGTGAGCGGTTATTTCACAATTTGCGTGCCGACGCCTTTATCCGTATAAATTTCCAGCAGGAGCGAGTGCTCGAATCTGCCGTTGATGATGTGGGCCTTTTTTGTGCCTCCCTCAATGGCGGTCAGGCAGGCCTCGACTTTGGGCAGCATGCCGCTTGTAATGGTGCCGTCCTTGATCATCTGGGCGATTTCTTTTTCGGTGAGGGTAGAGATACAGCTGTTGGGGTCGTCTTTGTTGGTTCGAATGCCGTGGGTATCGCTGAGTACGACAAGTTTTTCGGCTTTGACGGCGGCGGCGATTTTTCCGGCTACACTGTCGGCGTTGGCGTTCAGTTTGACTCCGGTGCGGCTCATGGCTATCGGAGCAATGACGGGGATGACTTCTGCCTGGCAGAGCATGGAGAGAAGTTCGGCGTTGACATCGGTAACCTTGCCGACCAGTCCGAGGTCGATTTTTCGGCCGTCTCCATTTTCCAGCCGGAGGGGTTCGGCGAATACTACACAGCTGCCGAGGGAATGAAGGCCCATAGCCCGGCAGCCGAGTGAGCGGATTGTGTTGCAGATGGGCGTGTTGATTTTGTGCACGAGGATATGTTCGGCGATGGCCAGAGTTCGTTCATCGGTATAGCGGCGTCCCTGGACCCACTGGGGCTCCAAGCCGGCCTCGTTCATTGCCTGTGTGATGGCTTTGCCGCCGCCGTGAACCAGAATCGGGCGCATCCCTACGGTAGCCATAAACACGATGTCCAGGAGCAACTTGTGCTGGAGTTCCATATCGTCAAGAATGCTGCCGCCCAGTTTGACAACAACAATCCGGTCCCGAAAACGGCGGATATACCCCATTGCTTCAATCAAAGCATTGGCTTTTTCGATGGCCTGTTCCATCTTTTCGGTCTCCAAATCATCTCATCCAAAAATAGAAAAAAGCCAACGGCGGGACTTGAACCCACAACCGCCGGTTTACAAAACCGGTGCTCTACCGTTGAGCTACGTTGGCACAGTCTAATCGGGAAACGGCCGGAAGCCCGCTTTTACTGCGGGGAGCAAGCCGTTTTCCGGCTGCTGTTTTTCTATACTGCCGGAAAAGGGGGATTCTACTGCTTTTGGTGGGGCATTGCAAGGGATTTTGTCCATTTTCCGGCTGTCGGTATGGGGCATCAGCCGTCAGATGGGTTTGTCAGGCAGTCGGCTGTTCATCTGCCGGCATAGTTCTTTGAAATAATTGACTTTTTCTTTGCCGAGCAGGCGGATCGGAAAAGCGGTTTTGTTGTGGTTTAGGGGTTCGGAAAGATCTGTATATTGTCGGCAAAGTTCACCGTCCGGCGTTCCGGGGATGGGGGAAAAGTCGGCCAGCATAATCCGGATGCCGAGGGAATGGACAAAGTGCATGGACTGTTCGACCTGCTGAAGGTCGCCTTTGGGATGGCCGAGGAGGATATAAGCGGTGATTTGGCTGGTGCGGATGCCTGCGCGGGTGAGGGCGCGGACGGCCTCGGCCAGGTCTGCCGAAAGGACTTTTCCGCCGGTTTCCTTCTGAAAGGCATCGCTGGAACTTTCAAAGCCGAGGTAAAAAGTCTGAAAGCCGGCGCGAGCCATCTTTTCCGCAATCTGAGGGGTCAGGAGTCGGGCGTGGAGGGCGTTGGGTGTGTGGAAGGCGATTCCGTAAGGGCGGCTGATTCCATAATCTAAAAAGGGGAGCAGTGTCTCCTCAGGTCGGACCAGCAGGGCATCGTCGTAAAAGGCAATGTTTTTCACCCCTAAGCGGGCTAAATGTTCGTAATCGGCAATGCAGTCGCGGAGAGGACGGGGGCGGAAGGGTTTGCCGGTGAGCGGCTGGTAGCAGTAGCTGCATTGGAAAGGGCAGCCCTCTGTGAGGGTCATGATGCCTTTTTCCGGTTGAGGATAGCCCTGCCAGTAAGGAGGGTGGTATTCTTCGGGCGGCGGAAAGCCGAGGATTTGCCATAACTGGTCCAGGTTGTTGTTTGAGATAACAAGATCGGCTCCGAGGGTTTGGGCGTGCTGCTGACAGCAGGCAGCATAGAAACCGCCGAGGATGATTTGGGTGTGCGGGGTGTGTTTGCGAAGCGTTTGGATTACTTCTTGTACACCCGGGTACCAATAGGTGAGGGATGTTTGAATCAGAGCGAAGTGAAAAGGGCCGTGTTTGTCGAGAAACTTCAGAAACGAGTCTTGATTTATCCCAAAACGGTTATAGTATCTCGGAATATCCTTCAGAGGGGCGGGCTTTTCGATTCGGCGGGAGGGAAACTGTCCGCGTCCCCATTTGTCTTCTTTCAGCGAGGCACCGGCGGCAAAATCGGGATTTCTGCGGTCAAGAAAGTCAAATAAGTACAGGTCAGAAAAGGGGTTAAGTTTGCCGGCGACACGCAGCATGCCGTAGGGTTTCAGCCAGAAATCGTAGGCGGCAAAGTCATAAATCGGCGGATTGACCAGCAGTATTTTCGGTTTCATATAGAGACTATCTTATCAGGGCTTTGGGCTGTCGAAAAGAAGGGACAGAAAAAGTTTTTTCTCTTTACAAGTTTTCAAGACTATGTTAATTTACCCTGCTTTGAGAAAAAGCGGAAAATCATAATTACAAAGGTGAGATTATGGCACATAAAAAGGGACAAGGTTCTTCGAGAAACGGTCGAGACAGTAATCCGAAGTTTCTTGGTGTTAAGCGCTTTGGCGGAGAGACGGTTACGGCCGGCGGCATTATCCTTCGCCAGCGAGGCACGCAGTTTTTCCCCGGGTTTAATGTGGGAATGGGACGTGATCACACGCTGTTTGCACAGTGTGAAGGCGTGGTGCGATTTCGCGGGCGAAAGGTTGATGTGGTTACCGGTTAGCGTTTTCTGTCGGGATTGAGCATTTGAGAGCCGTTCGCAAGAACGGCTTTTTTTTGTATTATTATTGTTCATGAGGCGTGTATGGACTTGAAAACAAACGGTTTGCCGCGGGGGATTTTGTTTGACATGGATGGTGTGCTGGTGAACTCGGAAGAGTTTCTGGCAGAGGCGGCCTGCCGGATGTTTGCTGAACACGGGCTGTCTGTTCGGCCGGAGGATTTTGTGCCGTTTATCGGGACGGGTGAGAGCCGTTATCTGGGCGGGGTGGCGGAAAAATACGGGCTTGCTCTGGATATTGCTCAAGCCAAAGAGCGCACCTATGATATTTATCTGGAGAGGATTCGCGGCGTGCTGAAGCCCTTGCCTGGGGTTCATTCTTTTCTTGAGCGATGCAGGCGGGCGGGGAAAAAGATGGCGCTGGTTTCCAGTGCCGATCGAAGGAAGGTGGAGGGCAATCTGAGGGAAATCGGGGTGGGGCTTGAGACCTTTGATGCGGTGCTGACGGGTGAGGATGCTGTCCGCAAGAAGCCGGCTCCTGATTTGTTTCTGGCGGCCGCCGGGCGGCTTGGGCTTGCGCCGCAGAGTTGTCTGGTCATTGAAGATGCGGTCAACGGAGTGCGGGCAGCGAAGGCGGCGGGGATGCGGTGTCTGGCGCTGACTACTTCTTTCCCGGCGGAGGCGCTGGGGGAAGCAGATTATTTGGCCCGTGATTTAACGGATGTGCCTCCCGAGGCGCTTCATTGGGACTGAAGCACTGCCGGAGGTGGGAGTCGAACCCACACCCGGGGTGAACCGGAAAGGATTTTGAGTCCTTCGCGTCTGCCATTCCGCCACTCCGGCAAGAGGCGGGGTCAAGCATAGAAGGAAGGGGGCTGTTCGTCAAGGGAATTTCCGGGTCTGTTTGGGGGTGTTTTTGTCTGTTTGGCTGCCATCGAGAAAAACAATATCTTCGGGGACAACCGCCACATCGCGGTGTTCAGGGCCGAGAATCTTGCGGATTTGGCTTGAATGCTTTCCGGCGACCTGCTGGAGTTCAGCGGAGTTCAAACTGGTGACGGCTTTGGCCTCCTGATTGATCATTACGACGGCGCCGGCGTCGAAGGTGCCTTCAATGGCGGTAATGCCTTTGGGGAGAAGACTTTTGTTTTTCCGCAAGGCGGCCATTGCGCCGGCATCGATATAAATCGTTCCTTCCGGTCGGCTGTGGAGTATCCATCGTTTTCGATTGGGGAGTTTGTGGGATTTAGGCAGAAATAATGTTCCGATTTCCTCGCCGGCCAGGATTCTTGGGAGGACGTTTTCGCGGCGTCCGTGGGCGAGAATGACGCGGCAGCCGGCTGTGAAAGCGATTCGCACGGCATCGATTTTGGTTTTCATTCCGCCGGTGGACAATGGCGAGCCCTTTTTGCCGGCGGCGCGAGTGATTTCGTCGGTGATTTCTTCCACCAGGCGGATGGGTTTGGCGTCCGGGTGTTCGCGCGGGTTTTTGTCGTACAGGGCATCAATATCCGTCAGGAGGATAAGCAGGTCTGCATCCATTTTGCTGGCGACCAAGGCGCTGAGCCGGTCATTGTCGCCGAAGGCCGTGCCGATTTCGGCGGTGGAGATGCTGTCGTTTTCATTGAGAATCGGTATGACGCCGAGGTTCAGGAGGGTTTCGAGTGCCCTGCGAAGATTTAAATAACTTTTGCGTTTGCTGAGGACTTCGGCGGTGAGGAGGACCTGGGAGACGCTGAGTCCTTCTTTGGAAAATGCCTGATGATATTCGTGCATGAGCAGGGGCTGTCCGACGGCGGCACAGGCCTGACGCAGGGGCAGTTCGGTGATGGGGCCTTTGAGTTTGAGGGTGCCGACACCCATGCCTATGGCGCCGCTGGTTACCAGCAAGACCTGGCGGTCCTGTTGGTGCAGCTGGGCAACCTGATGAGCAATGTTCTGGACATAGTCTGTGTCGACGCCGCCGTTTTTGCTGAGGGTGGCGGTGCCGATTTTGACAACAAGCCGTTTGATGCTGCTTAAATCACGCATTATACCGGATTCCATCGTTTCGAAAGAGGTCTGTGAGTAAATTGTTTCTGTCCGGCGGCATATTCGGCGACGATATGGCCGCGGCCGAGCAGCTGCCATTTATAAATTAACAGGCCGTCCAGGCCGACAGGCCCGCGGGCATGGATTTTGCCGGTGCTGATGCCGACTTCGGCTCCGAGTCCGTATCGATAGCCGTCGGAAAATCGGGTGCTGCAGTTCCAGAAGACATCAGCCGAATCGACATGGTCTAAGAAGTATAGGGCGGCCTGGCGGTTGGCGGTAACGATTGCATCAGTATGGCCGGAGCCGTAGGTGTTGATGTGCCGGACGGCTTCCTTGAGACTGTCCACCACGCGGATGGAAAGAATTAAATCGAGGTATTCGCTCTTCCAGTCTTCTTCCGAGGCGGGGGCGATTGGGATGTATTGGCGCGTCTTTTCACAGCCGCGCAGCTGGACTTTCTGTTCTTCGAGGGCTTTGCGGGCAAGCGGCAGAAACTGCCGGGCAATCTCCGAATGGACCAGCAGGGTTTCCGCTGCGTTGCAGACGGCCGGATACTGGCATTTGGAGTCCAGCGTGATTCGGACGGCCATCTCGATGTCGGCGTCTTTGTCCACATAGACATGACAGATTCCGTCGGCGTGGCCGAGCACGGGGATGGTGGTATGGTTTAGAATGTGCCGTACAAATTCATTGCTGCCGCGGGGGATAATCAGGTCGATATAGTCGTCCAGGGCCAGCATGGCGGCTACATCCTGTCGTGTTTCGAGCAGTGCCAGCCAGCCGGCGGGCAGCCCTGCTTCCAGCGAGGCCTTGTAAATTACATCGGCGAGGATGCGGTTGGTTCTTGCCGCTTCGGAGCCGCCTTTGAGGAGAACGGCATTGCCGCTTTTGAGGCAGAGGGTGGAAATTTGCACCAATGCATCCGGGCGGGATTCAAAGATGACACCAATTACGCCGATCGGGCAGGTGACTTTATAAAGTTCAAGGCCTTTGTCCAGTTCGGTGGCACTGAGCGTGGTTCCGACGGGGTCCGGCAGGGCAATGAGACTGTCGATGCCTTTGCAAACTTCCTGAATTTTGCTCTGGTCAAACTTCAGGCGTTTCATGAGCGGCAGGGGCAGATTTTCCCGGCCGGCTTTTTGGAGGTCGAGTTGATTTTCCTGAATAATGGTTTCGGCCTTTTCCTGCAGGGCGTTTCGAATGCAAGCCAGCGAGTGGTTTTTCTCCGCTGAAGGCATTGAGGCAAGTTCAATGGAGGCCCCCGCGGCCCTGGAAGCGAGCGTTTCAATTGTCATATAGACCCCTTCCTAATCGCTAACTAATGATAATCAAGTATGTTATCGGCTTATCAGGATACTGTGTACCGATTGCAAAATACAGCGGAAAATTGCGAAAAGAAAGAGTCCTATAAAAGCAAGGTATATCTTTTTAGGTTAAAATGTTTGGTCTGGGCAAAACAGGAGGAGTGTAGCGAGGATTCAGAAGATATTAGGTATAGTTAAACAGGGTTTTCGGTGGATTTTCTTGTAAATTGTCTATTTTGAAAAACTCTCTTTAAGCGT
This sequence comes from uncultured Phycisphaerales bacterium, assembly GCA_937868095.1. Classification (GTDB taxonomy): domain Bacteria; phylum Planctomycetota; class Phycisphaerae; order Sedimentisphaerales; family Anaerohalosphaeraceae; genus JAHDQI01. The sequence continues at coordinate 61,389 of CALMLO010000032.1, forward strand.
TTTCCGATTTCTGACGATTTCCCAGTTAGATGTTAATCTGGGAGATTTCTTATGTTTCACTTGAAAGAGAGTGTGTGTTTGCTCTGCCTTTTTCTTTTTGAATCGGCTTTTGGGGGGATTGACCTTTCGTCCGGCCAAACGGATGAGTCATTTTTGAGGCAGATGCAAATCGGCAATCTGCGTTTTTCCAGCGGCTATACCTATACCTTTCGGAATGGGTCGCGGTGTATTTCTGACGGCAGCGATTATCAGGCCGTTCAAAGTGCCTTTCAAACGTGGCTTCAAGAGCCGAGTTCGTCCCTTTGGGCCGTGGAAACTTCCGCCAGGAGGGGATTTACGCCCGGCCGAATGAATGGACAGAATGACATATCCTGGATAAGCCCTACCGAAAAGAATCCAAATCCGTGGAAAACTGTTTTAAATCTGCCGGAGCGGATGCTGGCGGCGGTGATGATGTGGGTTAATCCGAGCACGGGCTGCGTTCTTGAGCGGGATTTGTATTTTAACGATGTTTCGGTGGACTGGCGAACTGCCAGTGACGGTCTTTCAGCGGGCGGGTATTGGGTGGAACGGATTGCGCTGCATGAAATCGGGCACTTGTTTGGTTTGCGGGATATTTATAATTCGGGGCAAAAGGGGTGGGAATCCTGGATGGGGGATGGCAATGAGGGGCTAGCTATGTACGGGTATTCCTGCTGGCAGGATGAGTCGGCTGGGCTTCAGTGGGCTGATATTGCGGCGATGGCCCTGGCCCATCCTGCGGTGCCCGAGCCGCGTTCGATGCCGATATTTGCGCTGGGGGCGGCGGTGTTTTTCATTACCCGAAAAGTGTAAACAGTCCTTTTTTGACAGACCCTTGACAAGAAAAAGCGGATCCCGTAGTCTTTGAGCTGGATTTGCCTTTGCGGGCGTAGCTTAATGGTAAAGCCCCAGCCTTCCAAGCTGGTTATGCGGGTTCGATTCCCGCCGCCCGCTCTTTTTTGTTTTTGTACATTTCCGATGGAGAGCCCTTCGATGAAAGTGCAGTTTCTTACCGGCATTGAGCGGATTGAGATGGGGACCCTTCCCAAGCCGACTATTAAAGCCCCCAATGAAGTTCTGCTGCGGGTGAAGGCGGTGGGGGTCTGCGGGAGCGATGTCCATTACTATGAAACAGGCCGCATCGGCTCGCAGGTGGTGGAGTTTCCTTTTATTGTCGGTCACGAATGTGCCGGCGTTGTGGAAGAGGTGGGTTCCGGCGTCCGTCGAGTGCGTCCGGGAGATGAGGTGGCGGTGGATCCCTTGCTGACGTGCGGACGCTGCGATCAGTGCCGAATGGGACGGCTGAACACCTGCCGCAACCAGAAGTTTTTGGGCTGTCCCGGTCAGATAGCCGGCTGTCTTTGTGAGTATATTGTTCTGCCGGAAGCGTGCTGTTTTCCGACGGAGGGGCGAATTACCCTTGAGCAGGCGGTGCTTTGCGAGCCGCTGGCGATCGGCATTTATGCTGTTCAGCAGGCGCATTTGTCGCCGACGGCACGGATTGCGATTCTGGGTACAGGGCCTATCGGCTTATCGGTTCTGGAGGCCGCCAAGGCGGTGGGGATTGAGAGGATTTATGCAACGGATAAACTCAGCGAGCGAATGGAAGCGGCCCGACGTGCCGGGGCTATTTGGGTGGGCAATCCGCTCTTTCAGGATGTGACGGCTGAAATTCTCAAACATGAACCGCTGGGGCTGGATGCGGTTTTTGAATGTGCCGGTCAGCAGCAGACACTTGACCAGGGGGTGGATGTGCTTGCGCCGGGAGGAAAGATGATGCTGATCGGCATTCCGCGGGAAGAGCGGGTCAGTTTCATTCCGGATCGGATGCGGCGCAAAGAATTGACGCTGATTAATGTTCGCCGCCAGAATCACTGCACTCAAAAGGCGATTGACTGGGTGGCCGAGGGGAAGGTGAATGTGGATTTTATGCTTACCCATCGGTTTACGTTTGAGCAGACGCCGTCGGCTTTTGAATTGGCGGCTCAGTACCGCGACGGCGTTATTAAGGCAATCATAGAAATATAGGGGTTTTGGGAACTGGGGTTTTGGTCGGGTCGTAAAAGAGAAATGAAAACGGTTTCTATTGCCGCTGTCGGAGATGAACTGCTGAACGGACAGCGGGTCGATACAAATTCTTCCTGGCTGCAAGGGCGGCTTCTGGGGCTGGGTTTTCAGACCCGTCAGGTTGTGCTGGTGCCGGATGAAGTGGAATTAATTGCCGCTGCTCTCCATCAGATTTCATCTATCAGCGATGTTGTGATTGTGACCGGCGGTCTTGGTCCGACCGAAGATGATTTGACTCGGCATGCTCTGGCTCAAATTTTGGGGGAGCCGCTGGAGTTTCGTGAGGATCTTTGGCAAGTCATTGAGGAGTATTTCAGGCGGCAGGGCTTGCCGGCTGCTTTGACTAATCAGGTGCAAGCGCGGCTTCCGCGCGGTACGCGGGCTATTCCCAACAGCAGGGGCACGGCGTTTGGGATTGCTGCGGAAAAAGAGGGAAAGCGTTATTTCTGTCTGCCGGGGGTTCCCCGCGAGATGATGGTGATGTTTGATGACTATGTTGCTCCGGAACTGGCTGCCGGCGGGGCGGATGAGGTGGTCGTGATGAGCAAGGTCCGCTGTTATGGGGTCGCCGAGGCCGTTATTGCTGAAAAGTTGGGCGATTTGATGAGGCGCGGGCGGAATCCTTTGATTAACAGTACGGTGGAGGAAGGCGATATTTTGCTGCATATTATTGCCTGGGCGAAGGATAAAACTGAAGCGGAGAAGATGATTGCAGCGGATAGAGAGCTGCTGTGCCGGCTGCTGGGTGATGCGGTCTATGGTTTTGATGAGCAGACGCTTCCCGAAGTGGTTGGGGGGCTTTTAAAGGAAAAAGGATTCAAACTGGCAGCTGCTGAGTCTTGTACGGGCGGGATGCTCGCCAAGATGATTACCGATATTGCCGGTTCGAGCGAGTATTTCCTGGGGGGGTGGGTTACTTACAGTAATGAAGCCAAAATGCGCGATTTGGGAGTGCCGGCGGGACTTATTCGCGAGTATGGAGCGGTGAGTGAGCCGGTGGCAGCGGCGATGGCAGAAGGGGCTGGCCGCAAAAGCGGAGCCCAAGCGGCTGTGGGAATCAGCGGGATTGCCGGTCCGGGAGGCGGCACGCCTCAAAAACCGGTGGGGATGGTTTGTATCGGACTTTATTTTGATGGAAAAACCGAAGTTCGAACCTTTCGTTTTTCGCCGGTCGGGCGGGATTGGGTCCGCAGGCGAGCATGTTTGACTGCATTGAATTGGCTTCGGCTTCTGTTATTGAAGGTTTGACTAATCTTACCAGATTTGTTATACTGACTGTTTGCTGCAAATCAGAAATAGATGTAAATAAGGGGAATTATGGCAAAAAGCCACAGGCATTTGGGTGAAATCTTATATGCCAAAGGGTGGGTGGATAAGCCCGGTCTTATCAAGGCACTTAAGAAGGCAAAAGAAACCAACCGGCGACTGGGGGAAGTTTTGGTTGAAATGGGGCTGGTGACTGAGGATCAGATTATGCAGGCGCTGGCCCGCCAATTTGGGATGAATTATGTCGATTTAGATGAGGTGGAGATTCCCTCCGACGTTCGCAGTCTGATTCCGGAAGAAATCATCAAGAAACATCGGGTGCTTCCGTTGGGAAAAGAAAACGGCCGTTTGAAAATCATTATACCTGACCCGATGAATCTGGAATTGCTGGACCTTCTTCGGTTTCGTTTGTCATCGGATTTGGAATGCTATCTGGCCAGTCCCAGCAAGATTGACTCCTATATTAACCGCAAACTGGATGAGGTTCGAAGCAGTATTGATGCTACGGCGGCAGAACTGACGGAGGCCGGGCATGCGATTGAGGCGGAGGTTCGGCGGGCGCAGGCGTCCGATGAAGAAGAAGGTCCCATTATCCGGCTGGTTAATATGATTATTGACGAGGCGGTCAAGATGCGGGCCAGTGATATTCATATCGAGCCGATGACGGACCGGGTTCGGATTCGCTACCGCATTGATGGGGTGTGCATCGAGCGGGACAATATTCCCAAGAATATGCAGGCGCCCCTTCTGGCTCGTGTAAAGATTATGTCGGGAATGGATATTGGGGAGCGGCGTCTTCCGCAGGACGGCCGTATTAAGCGGCGGGTAGAAAATCAGGACATTGATTTCCGTGTTTCCTGTCTGCCTGCTTATCACGGGGAAAGTACGGTACTTCGTATTTTGCGGCCTGATTCGGTTAATATTGGTATTCAAGCCATTGGGTTTGAGCCGGAGGATTATGAACGGTTTATCCGGATAATCAAACGTCCGAACGGCATCTTTCTGGTTACAGGGCCGACCGGGAGCGGAAAAACAACTACGCTTTATTCGGCTTTGCAGGAGCTGAACCGTCCAGACAAGAAAATCATCACCGCTGAAGACCCTGTGGAGTACAATATCAGCGGGATTAATCAATGCCAGGTTCGGACGGAAATCGGTTTGACTTTTGAGGTGATTCTCCGTGCTATGCTGCGTCAGGCCCCCAATATTATTCTGATTGGTGAAATTCGAGATGGTATTGTGGCGGATATTGCTATCCAGGCCGCTCTGACTGGGCATTTGGTTTTCAGCACCCTTCATACCAATGATGCCCCCAGTGCCATTACGCGTTTGATTGATATGGGGGTTAAGCCGTTTCTGGTTGCCAGTTCCATTCAGGCGATTATGGCCCAGCGGCTTGTCCGAACGATTTGCAAGAACTGCAAAGTTGTTGATGAGAAGCCGGATCCGCGTTATCTTCGGCTTCTGGGTATTACGCCGGAAGATATGAGGAAGTATCCGATTTATAAAGGGGCTGGGTGCAGCCGCTGTCAGGGAACTGGTTATCGGGGCCGGATTGCGATTTTTGAGATGATGGAAATGAACAGCCAGCTGCGTGAATTGGCCTTTCAGAAGGCGCCGACGAGCGAGCTTCGCAAGGCGGCTCGGGCTACGGGGATGAAAACATTGCTGATGGATGGGCGGGTTAAAGTATTTAAGGGGATAACGACTCCGCAGGAAGTGTCCACTGTGACTCAGGCGGAGGGGCTTGTACTGGATACCTGATTCAAGAAAGAATAGAGCAACTTTTTCGGATGGGAAGAATATGCCTTCACTGCATATAGACCGGCTGCTTGAAGCGTGCATAAAGATGGGTGGTTCAGACCTTCATTTGACGGTGGGCCGCCCGCCGGTGCTTCGAATCAGCGGTCGGCTTCGTTCGCTGGATACGAAAGTACTGGAGCCGGATGATACCGTTTCATTGATGAAAAGTATTACGCCGGAGAGAAACCAGCAGGAGTTTCAGGAGGTTGGCGGGACGGATTTCGGTTTTGCTTTTGGGGATGCGGGGCGGTTTCGAACGGCTGTTTTCCGTCAAAAAGGGTATGTCTCCATGGTTCTTCGTTTGATTCCTTCGGAACTGCTTAGCTTTGAGCAAATTGGTCTTCCGAAGATATGTGCTGCTCTCTGCCGGCGTCCTCGGGGTCTGTTTCTGGTGACCGGCCCGACGGGGTCCGGCAAAACCACGACGCTGGCGAGCATGATTAACTATATTAACGAAAATATGGACGTTCATATTATTACTGTTGAAGAGCCGATTGAGTATTATCATCAGCATAAGAAATCGATTATCAATCAGCGTGAAGTCGGCATTGATGTGCCGACGTTTGCGGAAGCGCTTCGCCGTTCTCTTCGTCAGGACCCGGATGTGATTCTGGTTGGTGAATTGCGTGACTTGGAGACGATGGAGGCGGCCATCACGGCGGCTGAAACCGGACACCTTGTGTTTGGAACTCTTCACACTACCGGCTGCCAGGGTACAGTGAACCGTATGATTGACGCCTTTCCGGTCAGTCAGCAGGAGCAGATTCGTGTTCAGCTGAGTACCAATCTGATTGCGGTGCTCAGCCAGGCGCTTTGCCCTCGCATTCCAAAGGGCCGGATAGCGGCTTATGAGTTTATGGTGATTACACCGGCTATCTCGAACCTTATCCGTGAAAATAAAGTTTATCGTATTGAGTCGAGCATCCAGATTGGCAAAAAGTTGGGTATGCAGCTTTTGGACGACCATCTGTGGGAATTGTGGGAAAAAGAGTTAATAAGTCTTGAAACGATGCTTGATTATGCGAGGAACCCCGGGGAATTGTTAGAAAAGGCCGAGAAGAAGTTGGGCACTTCAATGAAGGGGAAGATGAAGGGCAAGGGTCTTGAAGAAGAATACGGACCTGTCTTGAAGATGTCCTAAAAAAGGTTTGTTATAGAAAGAAGTCGGTTTTTTAATTGCCAAGTGTCTAAGTTGTTTTTTAACCTGAAATTAAAATGATTTTTTATTTTTTTATGGCGACTTTTTGCGTCTTCTTTTGTTTTTCAATTTCTTTTTTCTTCTTTTCTTCTTATTTGCCCCTATTAAGGGTTGTTTTGTGTGTGTTTGGGTGAAGTAATTCTTTCTTTTGCCAATTGTCCAACATAAAGAATGCCTTGAACTTTGTTTTTCAGGTGCGTACAATAAAGTAGGATGCTCGAGTTTTTGGGCCCAGCGCGGAGAATAGAAAAATGGCTAAATTTCCTCCAGTTGAAGAATTAAAAGGAAGAACCTTAGGCCGCATTCTGATAAAAATGGGCCTTATAACTCGTGAACAGGTCAACGAGGCACTTCGCATCCAAAAAGAAAGGGGAGGGAAAGTTAAGATAGGTCAAATCTTTTTGGAGATGGGACTTGTAAAGGAGAAAGACCTTGCTATTGCTTTGGCCGGCCAGCGGGGGATGGAATATGTTGATATAGATAATCTTGAAATTCCTCAAGAAGTTATCAGTCAAGTTCCGGCGCAAATGGCCAAAACCTACCGCATTCTTCCAATTTCCTACGATTCTAAGAGGAATCATCTCACTGTAGTGCTTGATAATCCGGATAATTTCCGTGCTACGGATGACTTGAGTACGCTGATGGGCTTTACGGTGGAAGCGAAGGTGACCGACCCGGATGCTCTTAATACAGCGATGAACAAGTATTACGCCGAGGAAGAGGAGAGTTTGACCGAACTGATTGGGGAAATTGAGAGCGACAAGGGGCTGGCAAGTCTTCAGGGGCGGGATGCGAGTATCGATTTGGATGAGTTGAAGGAGGCCGCGGACTCTAATCCTGTCAAACGGCTGCTGAATCTGGTTCTTTTGAAAGCCATTCAGGATAAGGCCTCTGATATTCACTTTGAGCCGTTTGAGAATGAATTTAAGATGCGTTACCGGATTGACGGCGTTTTGTATGAGATGGTTCCTCCGCCCAAGCATATTGCACTGGCGCTGTCGAGCCGAATTAAAGTGATGGCCAACCTTGATATTGCGGAGCGGCGTCTTCCGCAGGACGGACGTATCCCGTTAATGGTTGGCGGCAGTCCGGTTGACCTTCGTGTGAGTATTCTGCCGACCATGTTCGGTGAAAGCGTAGTGCTTCGTATCCTCGACCGTAAACAAGTGGATTTGCGGCTGGATATGCTGGGGCTGACGGAGCGGGATGTTGGCATTGTTCGCCAACTTATTAATAAGCCGAACGGGATTTTGATTGTGACCGGGCCGACCGGCTCGGGGAAGACCACTACTCTCTACTCGGCCCTGAAAGAACTCAATACGATTGACAGCAAGATTATTACTACTGAAAACCCTGTAGAATATGATATTGACGGGCTGATTCAGGTTCAAATTCGTCCAGAAATTGGTTTGACTTTTGCTAAATGTCTGCGTTCTATTTTGCGTCAGGACCCGGATATTGTGATGGTTGGTGAAATTCGAGACCTGGAGACGGCGGAAATCTCCATTCAGGCGTCTTTGACCGGTCATTTGGTCTTTACCACACTTCACACCAATGATGCGCCGAGCACGATTGCCCGTCTGCTTGATTTGGGTGTGGAGACCTTTTTGGTGACGGCGACGCTGGAAGGGATTATCGCCCAGCGGCTGGTGCGGCGCATTTGTACGAACTGCAAGACGGAGTATCAGCCGACTGAAGAGCAACTGATGGAACTGGGGCTGACGGCGGCTGATACGGCGGGGAAGAAATTCTACTACGGCCGCGGCTGTGATATGTGCAACAACACCGGCTATCGGGGCCGTACGGGCCTTTTTGAGATTATGACGTTTGATGATGAAGTTCGGGATTTGATTATGAACCATGCTTCGACGGCGGTTCTGCGGGAGGCGGCCCGACGCAAGGGGATGCGAACACTCCGGGAAAATGGTCTGGAGCTGATTTACAGCGGTATTACGACGCTGGATGAAGTGGCTCGTGAGACGATTGCGGCGGAAACGTAAGAAAATCGGAATAAATTTCGGCGGACAGGGCTGTTTTCGGACAAGCGGCTGTTCGGCCGGGAGGTGAACGGATATGCCGGTCTTTCAATACACAGCGCTGGATGCCAAGGGCAATGAGGTGAAGGCGGAAATTGAAGCCCTCAGCAGCAAGGAGGCGATCAGCAAGATTCGCAGCAAGGGGCTGTTTCCCACCAAGGTTCAGGCGCAGGGTGCGGCGAAGAAAGCCAAGGCAGCGGAGGCGGCTGCTCCGCGACGGCGGCGTTCCGGCGGCAAGGTCAAATCGAAAAAAGTTATGCAGTTTGCCCGCCAGCTTGCTACGCTTCAGGATGCGGGTCTGGCGATTCTTCGCTCGCTGCGGATTCTTCAAGAACAGGAGAAGTCGGGTACTCTCAAGCGGGTGATCGGGTATGTAGCCGATGATATTGAAGGCGGTTCGACGCTGTCGGAGGCGATGGCCAAACATCCGAAGACTTTTAATCGGCTGTTTGTCAATATGGTGGCAGCCGGCGAGGTGGGGGGTGTGCTGGATGTGATTTTGAACCGCGTGGCCGACTTTATGGAAAAATCGGAACGGCTCAAATCCAAAATCAAAGGGGCGATGGTGTACCCGATTGTGGTGATGTCGGTGGCGTTTCTGATTGTGCTGGGTCTGATGATTTTCATCGTTCCAACCTTTTCTGAGGTGCTCCTGGATATGAGCGAGGGCAAGAAGGGTCTGCCGGCTCTTACCCAAGGGCTTCTGAATGTCAGCCGGTGGCTTCTGGGTAATAAGGGGGTGAATGCAGGCATCGTTGTGATGATGCCGATTCTGCTGGTGATGTTTTTTAAGTTTCTGCGGCGATTCCACTACGGTCGCTATGCTTTGGACTGGCTGAAACTGCATTTGCCGGTGATTCGACGATTGACCTATCTGACTACGGTAGCCCGCTGGACGCGAACGCTGGGTACGCTGATTGGGGCTGGCGTGCCGATTCTGGAGGCCATCAATATTACGCGGGAAACGGCGGACAATGAAGTGTATACAGCAATGCTGGGCAAGGTGCACCAGGCGATCCGGCAGGGGGATACCTTTGCCAATCCGCTTCGTCAGTCCAAGACGGTCGATGCGATTGTTGTGAATATGGTGGAAGTCGGGGAGGAAACCGGCGATTTGGACAAAATGCTGATGAAGATTGCGGATAATTTTGATGAAGAGGCAGACGTGATGGTCGGGGCGATGATGAGTTTGCTGGAGCCGATCATGATTGTCGGGCTTGGATTGATTGTCGGAACAATTGTTGTGGCGATGTTTCTGCCGATGGTACAGGTGATTCAGGTGCTGATGTAAAACAAAATGCTCTTATCCACATTTTCGGAAAGGAACGATTCATGAACAGAATGAGACGGAGTCAAGGGGGGTTTACGATTGTAGAGCTTCTGACGGTGATGGGTGTGATTGCCCTGCTGATTGGGCTGCTGGTGCCGGCTCTGAATATGGTCAAGGATTATTCCCGTGAGATTCAGCAGAAAGCCCAGTTTCACAGCCTGGATGTAGGTTTGGAGATGTTTAAGAATGACTTTGGGGTATATCCGGAATCCAACGACAATGCCTATCCCCCTGTTAATTTGATTGATCAGACCCCTTATTTAGGGGCTCACAAGCTCGCCGAGGCGCTGGTGGGACTTGATTTGCTCGGATTTCACCCCAAGTCGGGCTTTACCGCCAGCGGTTTAAATGATTTGGATGGTATCGGGACAGGCAGCGGAGCAGTGCAGATTTATGACCCCATCAACGGCATCAATGTTCCCAATGTTTATGAAGAAACCGGCTCGCAGAATATTGATGTCCGGAAAAAGTACATTGATTTGGAACATGCCAACGCGTATCGAATGGACGACATTTACCGCAACTGGGGGTCGTTTAGTCAGTATAATTTTGTCCTTTGCGACGTGTATGCCAAGAAGCGTCAGTCCGGCAAGAAGACGGGTATGCCGATTCTGTATTACCGGGCCCGGACGGCTTATAAGTTTCAGGATTATCTTCATTCCGATTTGGGCAGCGATCAGAATCCTGAGCAGAACGATGATATCTACAACTACTGGGATAATGAACGGCTGCTGGCGCTGGGGGATCCTGATCAGGGGACAGCGATTGTTCATCCGCTGCGGACCGGCACGGTCATCGATGATTTGGAGCGGTTTGAAGAAATGATTTTGAACAAGCAGGTTCAGACGGCTACGCAGACAGCGAGCTTCCCGGATGGAATTAAGCGTCCCTATCGTGCAGATTCGTTTATTCTCATTTCGGCGGGCAAGGATGGGCTGTTCGGCACGGCGGATGATGTTCTGAACTTTGAAAAAGAAAAGCAGTAATCCTCTCTGGTTTCCTTGCAGATGCTGCCCATGGAGAATGTATGTTCGCAGCACACCGACAATTGGGAATGACGCTGGCGGAAGTACTGGTGACGCTGGCGATTGTACTGATTCTGATTGGTGTGATGAGCGGCGTTGGGGTTTACCTGAAGAAGCAGTCTGAGATTCGGCTGGTGGAAAGCACGCTTGAAGTTCTGGAGACGGCCCTTGGCCAGTACTATTCAGACTACGGGGCATATGTGCCGCCGGTAACGAGCAAGCAGGAGTTTGAAACGGCTGTCTGCGGTTCGGAAGGCACGGTTACATTTCTTCAGGGCGAACATCTTCAGGGGGAGGCGGAAAAAGCAGCCTGGTCGAGTGAGGCCTTGTATTATTTTTTGAACCGCAGTCCGGCTGCGGCGGCGATTGTTTCTTCGCTGATGGAACGGATGATCAGCAGCAAGGATGCGTCAGGAAAGCCGCTGGTGGTTAAAATTGAGTGCCCCCCGTCAGAACCGGTCAGCACGGATCTGGTTCGCTTTGTGGATGTGTGGGGGATGCCGATTGGGTATATGCTTGTGGAGAACCAACTGCCGGTTTTGATTTCTGCCGGGCCGGACAAGAAGTTTGATACGGCGGATGATATTATCCATCGCTAAAGAGGGAGGCGGGAGAATAAAACGGAAACATGCGGAAGGTTTCGACTATGAAAGCAGGAATAAAACGCGCGGGCGGCTTTACGCTGATTGAGCTGCTGGTGGTTGTAGCGATTATCTCGATGCTGGTCGGCCTGCTGAGTGTCGGCCTACGCAAGACCAAGATTATTGCTACCAATCTTCGCCAGAAGTCGATTTTTCACTCGATGGAAATCGGGCTGGAATTGTTTGCCAAGGATTTTGGTGATTATCCTGATTCCACGGTGCTGCCGAATGCAACTTCGGATAAACAGGTGTGCGGTGCCCAGCATTTGGTGGAGGCGCTGGTGGGGCGTGACGAAGCGGGGCTGGAGCCGCGGACGGGCTGGTATGCTCCCAATGATGCGCTTTATCAGCCGTCTCTTCCGTCTGATTTTTATGATTCGACCTCTGAAGACAGCCGCAATCGGCGGAAAGGTCCCTATGTGGAACTGAAGTACACGGAGGTGCTCACGATTTATGAAATTTGGCAGGGCAATAACGGCGATTCCAAGATTTATGATTCCCAGGGTGCGGGAAAGCCGTCCCGTCGGGCGCCGATTTTTGCGGATACATTTGATCGCATTTCTGTGACGCGGGAGGACGGCAGCTCGGTGCGGGTTGGGATGCCGATTCTGTATTTTAAGGCCGATCGGGCGGCTGTTCGTCCTTTTCGGCTGGATGCGACGGGGCGCAATACCGTTACGGAACCGGCGGGAGAAGATATGCGGAACTGGACCTACAATTATCTGGATAATGAGGCCGTCATTGAGCTGCCTTTGCTGCTGGATGTTTCTTCTTCGAAAGGACATTACCGAGACCCGGCAGATGAGTCTAAAAGCAAGGCACAGGTTTTTTATGAGCAGATTACTCAGCGGAGCGAGCCGGACCGGCCGTTTTATAAGCCGTTCAATGCAAATAAGTTTCTGCTGATTTCCGCCGGCTGGGATACCCTGTACGGCACCAAAGACGACGTGACCAATTTTGAATATTAATGCTATGCCAAATTCAGGAGGCGTATGTATGCGTGCCTGTAAAAAAAGCCGACCGGTTCGAAAGGGGTTTACACTTGCAGAGATACTCACGACTCTGGCGGTCGTCGCTGTGCTGCTGTCTCTGCTGATTCCAGCGCTGAATACGGTGCGTAAGAAAGCGCAGGTGGTTAAACAGCAGGCCCAGTTTCACGGCATCGAGGTTGGGCTGGAGGCCTTCCGTGCTGATTGGGGCGACTATCCGCCCAGCGAGTATCCGGGAGATTTTGATGTGGAGAAGGGAAGCGGTTTCAGCGCTCCCTGCACCTGTGCATCGCAGCGGTTGGCAGAGGCGCTGATTGGCCGAGACGGTCTTGGGTTTCATCAGAGTTCGGAATTTCGTGCGCTGGGCCTGGCAGATGTGAATGGCGACGGAATCCTGGATCCAGTTCCGAATGCTGCACCGGGGATTTATAATGCGGTGTCGGGGGTTACGCTGTCCGGCAGCGGGGGTGTTCAAACGGCCGAACAGAATCTGGCTGCCCGCAAAGGGCCTTATCTTGAAGTGGAAACGGCGAATGCCGTGATGTTCAGCAAGTATTATGCCCCCGACCGGATAGATGATACCTATGTGCTGGCCGATGCCTTTCCTAAAAAAATGAAGAGATCAGGAGTGGAACTGGGTATGCCGATTTTATATTATCGGGCCAATCCAGGCAGGATTGGGAATGATCCTGCGTATGGAAACTGGGGCACGAATACCTATAACCTGAATGACAGTTATTGTGACAGCCAGGGAATCATTGTTCGTCCTGTTCCGTTTCAATCGACCTCGACTTCCCATCCGCTGTCGCAGGCGGGATCGAATACCAGCGCAGCCAATCTTTTTTACAGCCGCATTCTGAATCCGAACTTTACGTTGCCGCCTCGGCCGTACCGGGCCAATTCTTTTCTGCTTCAGAGTGCCGGGCCGGATGGGCTGTACGGAACACCGGATGATATCTTTAATTTTTAATTTTTCTTTTCGGCTCTGAGCGACTCAGACTGCCTCGGGAAGCTGCCCGAATGATGAAGCCAACGTTCAGAAAAAACGGATTAACGCTCACAGAATTGGTTGTCGTGATTGCGGTGGCGGCTATTCTTCTGGGGATTTCTGTTCCGGCGGCGAAGAAAATTGCGGAATCGTTCGACTATTCCACCGGCCCGCGGTCACTTATTAATGCGGCTCTTACCAGTGCTCGCGCTTTGGCTGTGGCACAAAGTACTCCTGCCGGTGTTCGGTTTCAGCCGGATGCTAACGGTGATTTCTATATGATTTTTATTATTTACAACCGGGCAAAAACCAATTTGGCCAACGGATTTATGGCGGCTGCCGGCCGCAAGCCCATCCGTCTGCCGCAGAATATCGGCGTTCTTGAAGGAAGTTTTAAGGGTGCCGGAACGGCTGCTGCCAAAGATGCTTTTTTGAGTACAGAGGCAGGCTTGCGGGATGCTCAGACATTTTCTGTTGTTTTTTCCGAGCAGGGGCAGCTGATTCGGTTTCCGGTGCGGGTGCGCAATCGGGACGGCAAGACAGAAACGGATGACAGCAGCGGCAGCGGTAACAGCAGTTTGGATCCTATTTTTAATACGAAAAAGAATGTGGAAAACAAAATAGCGATGTTTTGTCAGGATGATTATCCAGAGGAGGGATTGGGCCAGGAAAACAGTGTTTATTCGTTTTATATTTATGAGAAGAATCGGCTGGCCGAGGTGCCGGCCGGGCAGCGGTTTACCGGTTATATCGGCAATCTTCAAAAAGAATTTATCAATCCTTATACGGGACAGTTAATCCGGAGATAAGGAACAGGGCTGGATGGATTTTTCAGAAAGATACAAAGGGTTTTCGCTCATCGAGGTGATGCTGGCGGCCTGCATTTTGACCATCGGGTATGCTCTGATTGCGATGGTTTTTCCGGCAAGCATCAAGTTGACGGGGATGGCTTCTGAAAAAGTGCTGGTTCCGGCGATTGCCGATGAAGCCCGCGCGATTGTTCGGCTTTATGAAGTGGAGCCGGAAAAATTGCCGGCAGGGGGGACGGTTCGTTCCGTTCTTTTGTCTGCGGAATATCTGACGGACAGGAGTCTGAAGTATTTTTTTCGCCGGCTTATTTATCCCGAGCCTTTTGATGTGGAAATTACCTCCCTTCCCTCTGAGGGGATGCCTCAGTATGCGGAACTTATGACGACGGTCAATGAGCAACTGAAGGTCGATGCGTTGTATCCGTCGCTGCCGAAGGAGTATTTTTTGCGGCGTCCGTCACAGAATCAGCGGTACTGCTGGTCAGTTCTGTGCCGGAAGGACAGTTCGACTCCTGCCGGCTATCAGATTTGTATTTTTGTCTGCCGCCGTGCGAAAGAACTTCGGTATTACGGCTTTACTTCTGACAAAGGGGTGGGTTCGTTCACTGCGGTTGAGAGCGAGCGTCCGATGCCGCTGCCGTTTCGGGTTTCTGCGAAACAAGACAGCAGCAGGGTGACGATTCACACCAGCCAGCCGGTCAACGATTTGCCGTCAGAGTGGCGGCAGTTTTTTCTTGAAGGGGCCTGGATTGCAGTGGACCAAAGCGGTTTGGCTTATCAGATTATCCAGCGGGATGGGGATACGGTTACTCTCAGCCGCAAATGGCAGGGCAATGATGGGGATTGGATTGTGTGGCTTGTGCCGCCGGCTGTGGGGACGGAGCGCAATGTGTGCCTAGGGGTGCTGTGAAGAAGATGTCGGGACTTGAACTGAAACAAAGACAAGCGGCTTTCACTATCGTTGAGATGGTGGTGGCGATGGCTATGGTCGTCGTGATGCTGGGGATTTCGGCGTTTGTCTTTCGGTTCTCTGTGCAGACCTACCGGACGGCGACGGCTATGGCGGAGATTATGCAGAAGTATCGGGCTATTACCAGCCGGCTCAAGACTGATTTGTCCGGCATTCGAAAGGATGCGGAGTTTGCCGTGGTTTGGGCTCCCTCGAGGGAACGAAATCCCGATGGAAGTGTAGTAGATGAGAACCAAGACGGCATTCCGGATCGGTATCTGAGTTTTGACCGGTTGTATTTTTTTGCCGTTGGTGATTTTCAGAGTTATGACGGGCAGCCCGCTGAAAGCGACCCTATTGTCCCCTCTCACCTTGCTCGAATTTGCTACAGTTTCGGCCGCGACCAGAGTAACCGGAAAGCGCCCGACCAGTTGGACCCGCGAGAGCGTTTGTTCTGCCGAACGCAGCACCTGCTTACGGCTGCGGAACTGCCGACATTTCCCGATTTTACTTCGGGATGGAACGAGACGGTTTTTGAGACATACAATTTTTCGCTTGAGTATCAAACAATGTCGCTGGAAAATTGGCTGAATCTGGATTTCAGTACGTACAAGCGGGAGATTTTGGCTAAGATTCTTGATCTTCGTGTCAGTGAGAGCACGGCACAAAGCGGCGGACCGAAGATTGACTTTTCCACACCGGAGAAGACAGCTGATACCATCCATATGCTGCTGTGCAAAGGGGTGGGTCAGTTTCATGTCCAGATTTGGGAGAAGGGTTATCAGCGATGGTGGCCCGAAATTGACCCGAATTATGACGGCGACTACAGCGACGCAGATACGCAGCGGTGGGACGGCACTAAGAACGGCTATGCCCTTGCGAACAATCGAATTGATGAGGAGAATCTGCAGGGCTATTATCTGATTCGGAATTCTTCGGATTTTGAAACACAAATCGGCTCGGCTCTGAAGTTTACCTTTACGCTCTACGATTCGAAGGGCATATTTCCGGAGGGCAAAACTTTTACGTACATTGTGTATCTGAATCCGTAAATTGTGCAAAAACCTCTCTGTGCCGGCGTGAGGGATATATTATGAAAATGAAATACAGAAAATCGGGCGGTTCTTTGCGGTGCGGCTCGGCGCTGATCCTGGTCGTAGTGGTTACGGTTCTTCTGGCGGTGATCGGGGTTATGTTTCTGATGGTCTCACGAGTTGGGGATATTCTGGGTTCGGCGGCCCGGCAGGATTCCCTTCTTGACCAGGCCGTCGAAACGGTGACGGATAGGATTGAACTGGTTCTGATGCAGGATTTGTTTGGGTCTGATTTAACGAGTGGAATCTGCGACGGGAAAGGCGGAACCAATGAATGCTGCGACGCCCCCGGGAAGACCGACCTGTGGCTGGCCTCGCTGGAGCCGGTTTGGAGTGATAACGGGACGCCTGATGATCCTGAGGATGATCTTTATTGGTGGCCTTTCATTTCCAATCTTTGGGACCCTTTGCTTAATTTTGAAGACAGGAGTTGGGATCGGATATTGCGGGATGCCGCTTGGCCTTCCAATCAGGATAAAGAATGGGGGGCTATTGTGCCGGAGTATCCTGACTTAAAGAAAGATTATTTTATGGCGCCTGCTGATGCCGATGGGGATGGTGTGGCTGACAGTATGTGGGTGCCGGCAGGAAATGCATCCAATGGTGAAACCATTTATGCGGCGGTGCGCATCGTCGATAATTGTGCGATGCTCAACCTTAACACGGCCCATCGGACTCGTTTTTCTTCGTCCTGGAATGGTCAGGGACGATGGCTGAGCGAGGTTGATTACGAGGCATTCCTGCGCGGAAATGATTGCGGTGTGCCGGATGTGGTGCGGAAGGCGCGTCTTGCTGTGCCGATTCCTTCTGCATCGGATGCGCTCTTTGAAGAGTATCATAAAGATGTTATTATGCATATCGAAGATCCGTATGGGGCGGTTGTGAAGGAATGGGAAAAACAGGGCTCGCCTGCTCCGAAGCCGCAGCCGGTGTACTGTCTCTTTGATATTCAGGATGAGGTGGAGATTCGCAATCGCTTTCTGCTGACCTCGCTGGCTCAGGCCCGCTTTGAGCAGACAATCAGACAGTCTGCTCCGTATCGATATGGAATGTATGAAACCTTTGATTACGAACGGGGCGAGTTTGAAGGCGGCTGGAATGTGCCCCTGCGGGTCAAGCGGATTCCGGTGACTTCGACGGATGAGCTGCGGGTCTGGAAACAGCGAATGAATCCGAAAAATTTTGACAATTCCGATCCAGCCAATTCTTACAGTTATTACTATGATCGGCGGCATGTGTGCACGTTTTACAGTTTCGACCGCAACCTGCGGCGGGGAGGCGATCCGGCGATGGAGATGCTGCCGGAAGGAAAACCGCAGCGAGTCTATAAAAAAATCTTTATGCCCGCTGACGGGCATGCTGTGAGCGTGCGGGCTGATTTTCTGTCCAATACGCCTGAGGCGCGGTGTCATATTCTGCATCTGCTTTATGCCTTTCGGGCTTATTATCTGTATAAAGGCGAGTCGCTTTCTTCTGCCGCACGGAAGGCCGCCCAGATTACAGCCAATATGATTGATTACCTTGACGATGACAGTGAGAGCACGAAAGGGCCGTTTTTTGATCGGTGGACGGACCCGGATACGGGAAAGCAAACCCTCGGCCAGACCAATAACAATCCGACTTTTTTCAATCGTTCTGTGATCAAGCGGCTGATTCTGGAGGTCAGTACGGCCTTGCATGGGGAGGATTCCTCTGTTCCGATTGTGAATATTGACAATATTGATCCTTCTGTTTTTAAGCGATTTGACTTTGGTCTGGCGGATGGAGAAACGATTTACGGGTTTGAACGCCAGCCGTTTCTCTCGGAATTGTATGTTGTGAGGAATAATAACAATGTACCGACTGAAGCGGCTCTTGAGCTGATTAACCCGTATGATTCTTCTATTTTGCTAAGCGGCTGGCGGATTGTGTTTCATAAGGTTGGTGCCCCGGCGCCGTTTCAGATTTCTGCCGGCAAGACGATTCCAGCGGGTACGGCCGATAAGCCGGGCCGTTTTGTTATTCGTTCTACTTCCTCTGCTCCGGTCGATATAACCTTTCCTACTTTTGGGATGGAGGCACTGCTGACGGATGCCAACAGTATCGAACTTCAGCGGCCTTGCCCTGATAATCCGTCGGTGTTTCTTACGGTGGACCAGATTGCTCGCGAGCAAATTGAGTTGGTGCTGACTGATAATGCGGCGGATGGCCTTCCGACCATTCATGTACTGAAGCGGCAGGATACGGGCTGGAAGTTTACGAATGCGGCGGCGTATGTACATCAGAAGGCCGTTCCTCCGGCCGCCAGTCCGGCTACACTGGGGACGGCGAACGGCATTACAACAGTAGAAAAGACCGGCTGGCAGATGCCGGTGGCGGATTATAATCCTATCTCTGCAGATCGGGGCCTGTTTACGCTGGGCGATTTTGAGAAGGTGCTGTTTGTCGGCAATCAGCGGGGAAGGGATTCTAAGACCGTGACAATGGCGGTGGCCGAGGCCGCCAAGGAAGGGGATATTCGCTTTGACATCAAGGGGGAGCCGGAACTGCTGGGTTTTGTCTGCTTTCTGAATCGGGAAAAAGGGTCGCTGCCCGGGCGGATTAACATTAATACTGCCCCTAAACATGTACTGGCGGCGGCTATTCCGAGTGTGCTGACCCATAGTACGGGAACCATCAATCTGGTTGATCCGGACTCGGAGACGGCGCAGGTGGTGGAAGATTATGCGGAACTGATTATTCAAAAGCGTCCCTTTGCTCATCTTGGGGAGCTTCTCACTAAAATACCTGAATTTGAGGTTTATGCTAAACAGGAAGGGCTGGATGTTGTTGGAGACAAAGCCATGAAGGGGGATTTGGAGGAGCGGGACCTGATTTTGTCCCATTTGTCCAATATCTTTACCACGCGCAGCGATGTTTTCACGGCATATATTCTTGTACGGGTGGGACGAGAGGGCCCGCAGCGGCGGGTGATAGCGATTTTTGACCGCAGCCAGGTTTGGTCACCGACGGACCGACCTGAGGTGGTCGCTATGAAGATTGTTCCGAATCCTCGCTGATATTTGAGGGCATGGCGGGTATCTTCGGGGGCGGCTTTTCATTCCGACCGAATTGCCGGCGCGGGAATAGGGTCCTGGAGGCAATGTCCGAGACAAGCCCCCAGGACGCCTGAACTAATCGGGGCGGCCTTTTCAGACCAGAATTTCCGCCAGGTCTTTTTCCGGTGAAGAGATTGGAACGAGATTGAATTGTTCTGCAAGAACCTTGAGCACGTTGGGGCCGATAAAGGCCGGCAGCGATGGGCCGAGTTTCATGTTTTTGATGCCGAGATGGAGGAGCGTGAGCAAAATGCAGACGGCCTTCTGTTCATACCAGCTTAAAATCAGCGAGAGCGGCAGGTCGTTGACTCCGCAGTTGAAGGCATTAGCCAGGGCCAGGGCAATCTGGATGGCGGAGTAGGCATCGTTGCACTGGCCGACATCGAGAAGACGCGGAATGCCGTCGATGCTGCCGAAGTCGAGCATATTGAAGCGGTATTTGCCGCAGGCCAGCGTTAAGATAATGCAGTCCTTCGGGACGGCCTGGGCGAAAAGGGTGTAATAATTTCTTCCGGGCTTGGCGCCGTCGCAGCCGCCGATGAGGAAGAAGCGGCGGATTTTGCCTGCCTTGACGGCATCAATTACTTTATCGGCAACGCTCATGACGGCGTTTCGGGCAAAACCGATGGTAATGCGTTTTTCGGGGGCATCTTCCGCAAAACCCGGAGCGGCGAGGGCGGCTTTGATGACCGGCGTGAAATCTTTGTCCGGCCCGATGTGCTGGACCTGGGGCCAGGCCACCAGACCTGTCGTAAAGATGCGGTTTTTGTAAGAGTCTTTGGGCCGCTGGATGCAGTTGGTTGTCATGAGAATGGCGCCTGGGAAGGCGTCAAATTCCTTTTGCTGATTCTGCCAGGCGGTGCCGTAATTGCCGACCAGATGTTTGTATTTTTTCAGGCCGGGATATGCCAGGCATGGGAGCATCTCTCCGTGGGTGTAAATGTGGATTGATTTGCCCTCAGTCTGCTTCAAAAGCAGTTCCAAATCCCGCAGATCGTGGCCGGAGACGAGAATGGCCTTGCCCTTGACAGGACTGACTCGCACGGAGGTCGGTTCGGGGTGGCCATAGGTTTGTGTGTTGGCCTTGTCGAGCATTTCCATCACTTTCAGATTCACCTGGCCGACCTTGAGGGCCATTTCGACGAGGGCGTTGAGGTCCTGGGCACGAGGGCTGATCAAAAAGTCCAGCGCTTCGTGAAAGAATGCGTAAACTTCGTCGTCTTTGATTCCGAGCAGCATGGCGTGGTCGGCATAGGCGGCCATGCCTTTCAGACCGTACAAAATCAGTTCCTGGAGGCCGGCTATATCCGGGCCAAGGGATTCAAGCCGGCCGGCGATGCTGATGGATTTGGCTTCCTGGAGCATCTGTTCCCGGCTGGGCGGGAGACGCCAGGAGGCCGAGCCGGAGAGTTGTTCGGGTGTTTTGCCGGCCTTTTTGCATGCGTCTTCGTAAAGACGGCGGGTATGGGTGAGTACTTTGTCTGCCTGGCGGATGAGTTTTTCGATTCTTTCGGGGTCAAAATTGACATTGGTGACGGTGCTGAAGAGGGCTTCGAGGATAAAGCGGTCTATTTCTCTGTTTCGTACTCCCATTTGTGCTGCGCGATGTGCCCATTTGGCGATTCCTTTGGCTGCGTAAATGAGCAAATCCTGAAGTTCTGCGGCCTCGGATGTTTTGCCGCAAACCCCCATTTTGACACAACCATTTCCTCCTGCTGTTTGTTCGCATTGATAACAAAACATTTTTTCATCCTTTCCTATCGTGGGTTTTGGGTTTGTTTCTATCCGTTTTATTTTTGCCGAATCATGGTCAGAAGCATTTTGAATGGGACTGGGGCGTTGACTGCGTGGGGGATGCCGGCAGGCATAATCACGATTTGGCCGGCATCGGCTGTTATTTTTCTGCCGCCGATGATAAGTTCCGCTGTACCCTCGATTATCTGCACGAGGGCATCATAGGGTGATGTGTGCTCACTTAAACGCTGTCCCTTGTCGAAAGCAAATAAGGTTAACGAGCCGGCGGGCTTATCGAGCAGGATTTTGCTCACAATGGAGTGGGCTGAAATCTGAACCAGGTCGCGGAGATTGGCGGGCCGGGCCTTTATCTCCTGCAGAATTGTTTGGGCGGTTTCGTTGTCCATTATTCCTCCTGTTCTTTGTCTTGAAATTCTTCGAGGGTCGTGTCCTTTAAAGCGGATAGGATTTCGCTTTGAATTTTTGCGAGTTTTTTTCGCAAAGGGCATCGCTCTTTGAGGGGGCATTGGAATCTGTCTAAGAAGCAGCGGTTCATCTGAATGGGTCCTTGAATGGCTTCAATTACTTCGTGAAAGTTTAGTTTGCTGGGGGGGCGAGCCAGAATATAGCCGCCTTTGGGTCCCATAACAGAGGCGACGATTTTTTTGTTTTGAAGTTTTTGCAGAAGTTTGCAGGTAATCGGGTAGGGGATAAACAGCTCCGATGAAAGCTGCCTTGCCGGAACAGGCCGATTCTTTCCATATAATTTGACAAGTTCATATAACAGCCGGAGGGCGTAGTCTGTATTTCGTTTTATTATATCCATAATATATCCTGAACCATTTGTTTATATAAGACTATTATAGTCCTACTTAAAAAGAAATGCAAATGTTTTTCAGAAAGTTAGTAAAAAAAAGATTTTTGAAACATTTACTTATAGGGAACCGTCTTGTATAATGCGGACGCTCTTTGACAGGATAATACAAGAGATAGAGTGTCGGGAGATTTTTTTATAGTATATTATTATTTGTTTTGATTATTTGCGATTATGATTTGAAGGTTTTTAACGAGAGCTTGAGAGGATTTTGCTCGAACGGGAAAAGGGCGGCTCGATGTATTATCCTGAAAGGAGATACAGCTTTGATTAGCTTCACATGTATAAAATGCGGTCATGCTTACAGCGTACCAGATGAGTACGCAGGGAAGAAGGTGCGCTGCAAGCAATGCCAGACGGTTAACACAATCCCTTCTGCTCCGGCTCCAGCGGGTGCTTCCTCACCGGCCTGCGCGGACAGCATCGCGGCCTACAACAATCTGCTTAATGAATTACTCCGCTACGAGAAGCAGGCGCCAAAGCTTGAGATTGAGTCCTGAATAACTTTTGTTCTGCGGAAATGGGCAAGAGGTATCAAGGGGGTGTTTTCTATTTTCTGGTTGAGTGCGGATTTTTCTCATTTCCTGTTTTGTTTTTGTTTATTCCCTTTTGAGTGAACGGTTTATGAAGATGCCCCGTTTTTTCTGTCCGGATTTGTCTTCTGAGGAGGTGATTTTAGAGCCATCTGAATCTCACCACCTGGCGGATGTGCTCCGGCTTGGAAAGGGCGAATGCGTTGAATTGTTTGATGGGAAGGGAAAATCCGCCCAAGCGGAGGTTGTTTGGGTTCGCAAGGGGGTTGTTTGTCTGAAGGTCAAGGAACTTCGGTGTTTTCCTTCACCGGCTTCCAAAATTGTTCTGGCGGTCAGTCCGGCCAAGGGACACCGTTTTGATTTTCTTATTGAAAAATGTACCGAGTTGGGGGTTGACCATATTCTTGCCGTTGTGTTTGAGCGGACAGTGAAGATGGGTAAGGAGTCTTCGCTGGGCAGATATGAAAAGATTGCCATTGCGGCGGCGAAGCAGTCGGGCTGCCGGTTTTTGCCTGTGCTTGGCGGGCCGCGGCCTTTCCTAAAGGCGGTGGAGTATCTCCGGAACGAGTATCCTTCTGCGTCGTGGATTTATGGAGACACTTCTTCTCAGGTGCCTGCTGCCGTGCATTTGGGGACGATGGCGGGTTTTCTTGCTGAAAAGGATGTGGTTTGTCTGATTGGGCCGGAAGGAGGATTTACGGAGGCGGAAAAAGAGACCTTGAAGTCTATCGGGGCCTGCCCAATGCAAATCAATCCCAATATCCTGCGAATTGAGACGGCGGCTGTCGCCTTCAGCGCTTTGCTGTGCTTTCTTCGTCAATAAGGTTTGAGAGTGTTTTGGAGGGGTTATTTAAGTTTGCCGGCGTCTGAATCAGCCGGCGTGTTCGGCTGAACTTTGCGGAGAACATAGACGGCCTGGGAGGCCAGAAGATTGGGCCAGAAGCCGAGAGGGGCGGCGGTATGCTTTTGAAGGGGGATTCGTTTTTCAATTTGAATGCCGAGTTCTGCACAAAAATGGTCAAAATCCTTCAGTGAAAGAAAATGAATGTTGGGGGAATTATGCCAGCGGTATGGCAGCTGGGGCGTTTGCGGTGCACGGCCTTTGAAAAATAACTGAAGCCGACATCGCCAGTGGGCAAAGTTGGGAAAACTGATGATGACTTTTTTGGCAATTTGGAGGAGCTGGCGAAGGACTTTTTCGGGGTCCTTGAGAGTTTGGATGGTTTGGGATAAGACAGCATAGTCAAAACTGTCGGGGGGATAGTCTTCCAATCCTTTTTCGATGTCGCGATGGATAACAGACAGCCCTCGCCGGATGCAGTGGATGACCCAGTTCTGATCGATTTCGATTCCCTGGGCGATGATGTTTTTGTTCTGAATCAGCTGAACGAGCAGCTGGCCGTCTCCGCAGCCGAGGTCAAGCACCCGACTGTTGGGTTCGATCAGCGAGTCGATCAGGTCGTAGTCGATGCGGAGCCGCTTGGCTTGCTCAAGAGGGCTGGTTTTTGGGGAATGTGCCGGCTGGACGGCTGGGAGCAGGGGGCTTCCGGTTCGTGCCCGTTCGGCTGCGGCCTGCAAAAAGCCGGAAATTACTGCTGCTAATTCCGGCTCTTTGAGCAGAAAAGCATCGTGGCCGTATGAGGAAAAAATGCTGCAATAACTTACCTCTTTTCCTTCAGCTGCAAGGGCATAGGCGATTTCTTCGGATTGTTCCGGCGGAAAAAGCCAGTCGCTGCTGAAACTGATAATGCAGCAGCGGGAGTTTGTGTTTTGAAAGGCCTGCTGAAGGGAGCCGTATTCCCGAACCAAATCGAAATAATCCATTGCCTTGGTAATGTACAGATAACTGTTGGCGTCGAATTGCTCGGTAAAGGTTTGTCCCTGGTAGTCTAAATAGGTTTCTACGGCAAATTCGGAATTAAAGTCATAACTGTATTGGTCTTTCTTTCGGAGCTGGCGGCCGAATTTGTCCCGCATGGCCTGTTCGGATAAATAGGTGATATGGCCGATCATTCGGGCGATGGCCAGCCCTCGGTCCGGGGGTTGGCGGCTGCTATATTGTCCATCGCAAAAGTTTGAGTCGGCCAAAATGGCGTGGCGTCCGACTGCGTTGAAGGCGATGGCCTGAGCGGTCAGGCGGCTGCTGCTGGCGGCGCAGATGACGGAATGGAGATGCTGGGGGTAAGCGGCCGCCCATTGGAGGACCTGCATTCCGCCCATCGAGCCGCCGATGACGGCCAGAATCTGTTCTATGCCGAGGGCTTCCAGGAGGAGTTTCTGGACGCGGACCATATCGCCGATTGTGATGATGGGGAATTGCAGTCCATAGGGTTTTCCGGAAGCCGGATTGATGGAGGAAGGCCCTGTTGTTCCTCGGCAGCCGCCGAGCACATTGGAGCAGATGACAAAATAGCGGGTGGTGTCGATGGGTTTGCCCGGGCCGACCATCCAATCCCACCAGCCGGGTTTGCGGTCGTCAGGGCTGTGATAGCCGGCGGCGTGGGCGTCTCCGCTGAGGGGATGGCAGAGGAGAACGATGTTGTCTTTGTTGGGGGAGAGGGTCCCATAGGTTTCATAAGCGACGTCAATGGGGCCTAAGGGTTTTCCGCATTGCAAAATCAGGGGAGAATCGGCCTGGACGACGCGAAGAAACTGGGTTTGAACCATCCCGACAGAATTGTTTAAGTCTTTTTCCATTGGCGACTTATTATACTCCGGCGCTTTCTGGAGGCAAGAGAGGGCCGACGAAGGACGGCTGATTCTTTCTTGGGAGGCAGAAAAGGATAATTTTGCTTGAAAAACCAAAAGCCGGCCGGTAGAGTAGGATAGGAAAGAGACAGGGGCGGGGGAAACTCCTGCCGCTCAGGGTCAATCGGAAGCGCCTGTAGCTCAACTGGATAGAGCATCGGTCTACGGAACCGAAGGTTAGGGGTTCGACTCCCTTCAGGCGCAGTGGGTAATTTTTTGACAACATTTATCTTATCTTGAAAGAATCCGTTTATGCGTTTCTTTGACAGAATCATTCAGCGGGCGTCTCAACTTTACAAAACGATTGTGTTGGCCGAGGGGTCTGACAAGCGGGTTTTGGAGGCGGCCAAGATTCTCACGGAGAAAAAAGTGGCCCGGGTTATTGTTTTGGGAAACAGGGAGCAGGTGTGCCGTAATTTGAAAGCCCTTGGGGCCAAGACGGATGAAATTGAAGTGATCGAGCCGGCTGCTTCTCCCAAACGTCGTGAATACGCCGAGTGTCTCTATGAAATCCGCAAGGCCAAGGGGCTAACGCGGGAAGAAGCCGACCGCCTGGTTCTGGATAATCTCTATTTCGGGACGCTGATGGTCAAGTGCGGGGATGCCGACGGGATGGTGGCTGGTGCTATCCATGCGTCGGCGGATACGATTCGTCCGGCGCTGCAGATTATTCGTGCCGCAGAGGGCTTCAAGACCGTTTCGAGTCTCTTTTTCATGGCTCGCGGCGAGGAAGTCTATCTGTTTGCTGATTGCGGTTTGGTGGAATATCCCACTGTTGACCAGCTGGCTGATATTGCGGTGACCACGGCGCTGACTGCGATTCAGTTTGAAGTTGACCCGAAAATTGCGATGCTTTCCTATTCGACGAAGGGCTCAGCCAAATCGGAAGGGTCGATTAAGATGGCTCAGGCGACGGAGCGAACGCGGGAGAAAATTAAGACCTTTTTTGGAAATGATGGAAGAGTTCTTGTTGACGGCGAATTGCAGTTTGATGCGGCGTTTGTGCCGGAAGTGGCCGCCATCAAGTGTCCTGACAGCGTTCTGAAGGGGCAGGCGAAGGTTTTTATTTTCCCCAATCTGGATGCGGGCAATATCTGCTATAAGGCCGTTCAGCGGCTGGGGAATTTTGAGGCATACGGTCCTATTCTTCAGGGTCTGGCCCGTCCGGTCAACGACCTTTCCCGCGGGTGTGTTCCTGAAGATATTGTGGGGGCGGCTGCCATTACGGCCATTCAGGCGCAATAAGACAATTTTTGCCGGCAGTGTTCTATCGATGGCGGAGAGTGTTCCTGAGTCAAGAAGGTTTGTCATTCAAAGGCATTCTGCCGCAGACGGTCTTCATTGGGATTGGATGCTGGAAGGAGAAGGGGGGCTGTGGACATGGCGAGTGGCTCTGCCGCCGGGGGAGATAGGCGTCGAGCCGGTAGAGGCGGAGAGAATCCATGAGCATCCGCTGCGGTTTTTGACCTATGAAGGTCCTGTTCAGAAAAACACCGGTTCGGTCAAGATTGAGGACAGCGGGGGGCTTTCTCTGATGGAAATTTCTGATGTGAGGGTTATTTTCGGACTCGAAGGCCGGGTATTGTCAGGGCAGTTTGAATTTCATCAACAGCCGCAAGGGGGGTGGATTCTGCATCGCCTTGTTCCCCGCCGGTGAGTTTATCGCCGCAGTTCGGGCAAGTCGGGCTCTATGTGCACGACGACATTGACCGGCTGAGGGAGCAGATTGTGCAGAGCATTTTCCAATTGTTGGGAAATGTTGTGGGCCTCGGTGATGGTCAATTGGGGGTCTACGAGGATATGAACATCCAGAAAGATTTCCCGTCCGACCCGTCGGGTGCGGAGTTGATGCCATTGGGCAATCTGGGGCTGGGCGGCCAGAATGGTTTCAATCTGACGGAGGGTCTGCTGGTCAACGGCTTTTTCGCTGAATTCGCTGAGACAATCCCTCAAAATGCTTAGGGCCACAAGCAAAATCATTACACCGACAACCAAAGCGGCCAGAGAGTCGCCGTAGGGATAATTCCAGAAGCGGGCGGAGGCAGCCCCGATGAGAACGGCAACGGAACTGAAGGCATCGCTTCGATGGTGCCATGCGTTGGCATAAACGGTTGCGCTATGACAGCGGATGGCAACGCGGCGTGTCATTTGATAGAGGATTTCTTTAGAAACGATGGAAAGGGCGGCAATCCAAAGGACTACCATCGGCATGGCGGGTGCCGGCTCCGGCGCAGCAGACAGACGAGCGATTTCCACAGCAGCTTCGTACATCATTGCCCCACCGACAATCCCTAAAATCAAAGCGATAAAGGCAGTTGCAAATGTTTCCAGCCGTCCATGACCGAAGGGGTGGGAACTGTCCGGCTCCTTCGAGCCCCAACGAACACCGACCAGAACGGCAATATCCGTCAGCAGGTCGGATAGGGAATGAATGCCGTCGGCCACCAGTGCCATCGAGCCGGCCCAGAGTCCTACAGCGACTTTTAAGATTACCAGCAGGACGTTGAGCCAAAGTCCCAGAAAGGTGATGCGGCGAATAGCCGGATTATCTTTGGCAAGGTTCGGGTTTGTCATTTCAGAACACCTTTACAAATAGATTCTATTTTTTGCCGGATGTTCTGTGCGGCTTGCGGAGTCTGAGTTTCGAAAATGATGCGGACGATTGGTTCGGTATTGCTGGTGCGGATGTGAATCCAGCCCTCCGGCAGGTCGAGGCAGCAGCCGTCTCGGGTGTCTATGCGGGCTGTTGGAAATGCGGAGCGTACCTGTTCGATGAGGGCAAGGGCCTGGTTTCGGTCGGCGTTGTATTTGAGTTTTACCATTTCGTAGTGTCCGATTTCTTGGACGAGCGAATGGACGGACTTGCCGGTATCGGCCATCCGCTGAAGAACCAGGGCCATTGCAACCAGACTGTCTCGGATTGGGCCTACCCGCAGGTCTATTACCCCGCCGTTGCCTTCTCCGCCGATGATGCATTGATGCTCGAGCATGGCCTGGGCGACGTGGGCTTCCCCGACAGGGGTTCGGATGACGGTGCCGCCGAATCGGGCGGCGATGTTGTCAATCATTCTTGAGGTGGATAGATTGGCAGCGGCTTTGCCGCCGGGGCATTCTGAAAAGCGCTGCAGGGCT
This sequence comes from uncultured Phycisphaerales bacterium, assembly GCA_937868095.1. Classification (GTDB taxonomy): domain Bacteria; phylum Planctomycetota; class Phycisphaerae; order Sedimentisphaerales; family Anaerohalosphaeraceae; genus JAHDQI01. The sequence continues at coordinate 89,703 of CALMLO010000032.1, forward strand.
GCCAGGGCGAGTGTGTATTCTTCACCGATGCAGGTTCCATTTTCATCGACAATGGCCAGCCGGTCGGCGTCGGGGTCCTGGGCGAAGCCGATGTCGGCACCGGTCTGGCGGACCTTTTCGCAGAGGGATTGAAGGTTTTCCTGAATCGGTTCGGGATTGCGGGCGAAAAGCCCTGTCGGCTCAAGGTTCATTCCGATGACCTGGCAGCCCAGCGTCTCCAGAAGCTGTTTTGCTTCGGGTCCGCCGGCTCCGTTGACGCTGTCGAGCACAACGGTGTACCGCCGCTGTCGGATGAGGGCGGGATTGACGATGGAAAGGACTTTTTGGACATGGATGGCGGCGGCTTGTGTGTTGGCGGAGATGGTGCCGCAGCGAACTGCATTGACATAGTGAATTTGTTTTTCGAGAAAGCGGCGGCGGATCTGGTCGGCAAGCGGATAGGGCGGGGCGATGCCGTTGTCCAGAAGCAGTTTGATGCCGTTGTATTCGATGGGGTTGTGGCTGGCGGTAATGACAGCGCCGCCCTGACAGCCCAGATGACGCACCATAATCCCTACGGCCGGCGTAGAACAAATGCCCAAATCAATCTCATCGACGCCGGTGCTGCATAAACCGGCTGAGAAGGCAGCGGCCAGCATTGTTCCGCTGATGCGGGAATCTCTTCCCAACGCGACGGCGGGCTTGCGGGCGGAGTCTGTCCAGCGTTCCCGCAGGAATGTTCCAAAGGCGGCTCCGTAAGAAGCAGCCGTTTCCGGAAAAAGATTTTCCCCGATAAGTCCCCGCATTCCGCTGATGCTGATAATCAACTCCTGTGCCATTGCTGTCTGCTCGCTCTATTCAGTTTGTGTTCTGTTTGTCCGCAGGTAAAAAGCCGATTTGCTTTCATTATTATATCGAGTTTCTGTTCTTTTAATACCTTTTTTTGCACCTTTTCATGCAGGAAAAAGCCGGCGGGACGGGGCAGGTGCCTGTTTTGGGGATGGAAAATAATGAATTTGAGGGGTGAAAATTTCCTGGAAAATTATGTTGCGGGTTTTCCTGATTGCTGGGATAATCGTACTCTTTCTTTTTGAGTGGAACTTTACCAATTTCAGAGAGGGACGTTGATGGGACCGATTTTAGAGGGCTTACTTAAGCTCCAACGGATCGAAAATCGCTTACGTGCAGTCAAAACCAAATTAGCCCGCAGTCGTCGAAGTGTGCTCTTTCAAGAAAATCAGTTGCGAACCCTGCAAAGTGCTCTGGAAGCCAAGCAGGAAGAAATTAAGATGACGCGGCTTCAGGCGGATCGCCTGGAGCTGGAACTGAAAGAACGCGACACTGCCATCGCCAAACTCCGCTCTCAACTCAATTTAGCCCGCACCAACAAAGAATATTCTGCCATCCTTACCGAACTGAACACTGCCAAAGCCGATGTTGTCAAACTGGAAAATCAAATTCTTGAATTGATGAAGAATCTGGAAACCGACCAGGCCGCTTGTGATGAGATTCAAAAGCAAATTGAGGAGCAGAAGGCCCATGTAGAGCAGGTTCGCGCCGAAGCAGAGCGGAAAGCAGCTGAATATCAGAAAGAGATTGACGCGATTCAGGCCGAGTGGGATGAAGCGGCTCGGCAGATTCCGAAGGAAGTGCTGGATCTTTTTGTCCGGGTGGCGGAAACATACGAGGGAGAAGCCATGGCGGCCATTGAGCAGTCTGACGAAAATTCGTCGTACAGCTGCGGGGGGTGTTTTATGGGGCTTCCGGCGGAGATGGTTAACGTTCTGACGACTAAGGATGAACTTTTGCGTTGTCCCAATTGCACGCGGATACTGTATCTGAAAGACATCGGTTTCGAATAATTTTTTGTTTGAGGGGCAATCTTTGTTATGGGCTGTTCAGAGGCAGGGAAAATTGTTCATCTCTATACGGATGGGGGCAGCCGCGGCAATCCCGGCCCGGGCGGGGCGGGGTATCTTCTGCAAACGCCGGCCGGCAAGCTGCTGGAGAGCAAGGCGTTTTTCCTTCCGGAGACAACCAATAACGCAGCTGAGTATTCTGCTGTGCTGAAAGGGCTGGAAGCCGCACGGCGGCTGGGGGCTCAGGAGGTTGTCTTGTACAGCGACAGCGAACTGCTTGTGCGTCAACTGGGCGGCCAATACAAAGTTAAGAGTGAGCATCTCAAAAAACTGTATGCGGCGTGTATGGAGCAGCTGGCCGGATTTCGCCGATGGACGGCGGAACATATTCCGCGGGAGAAAAATACACTGGCTGACCGCTTGGTTAATGAGGCCATGGATTTGAAGCGGGACATTGTCCGGGAGGAGGTCCGGCAGAATATTAAGCCGGTTCGGCTTGGGATTTTGCTCAGCGGCGGGGGTCGGACCATGGTCAATCTGCATCAGGAGATTCAGGCGGGTCGGCTTCCGGCAGAAATCGTGCTGGTCATCAGCTCTCGTTCGACGGCGGCTGGTGTCGAGCGTGCGCGTGAAATCGGCTTGGAGCCGGTGATTGTTTGCCGAAAGGATTTTGCGGATATTCAGTCCTTCAGCCGGCGGATTGCCGAGGAACTGGACAAGGCAAAGGTGGAGCTGGTTGTGCAGGCGGGCTGGCTATGTCTGTGGGAGATTCCTTCGCAGTATGAGAACCGGGTGATGAATATTCATCCAGCACTGCTGCCGAGTTTTGGAGGCAAGGGGATGTGGGGCCATCACGTGCACGAGGCAGTGCTGAAAGCCGGCTGCAAGGTGAGCGGCTGTACAGTACATTTCTGCACGAGTGAATATGATGCCGGTCCGATTATTATCCAGCGATGCTGTCCGGTGCTGGACGACGATGATGCGGACAGTTTGGCTGCGAGGGTTTTTAAGGAGGAATGCATTGCCTACCCGGAAGCCATTCGGCTGTTTGCTGCCGGCAAGCTGATTGTCAAAAACGGCAGGGTCTATACCCGTTCCATTCCCTCTTAACCGAGTCGTTTTCTCCAATATCCCTTTTCTGTACATTCTGTACATTTTTTGAAGTTGCAACTCTTTTAAAAATGTTTATACTGGGTAAGGTTTTGAAACTATTCGGGAGTCTGCCATGGCAAAGAGGAGAACACTGTATATTACCCAGTTTGACAAGGAACGGCTCGAAGAGCTTATGGGGGTAGCCAGATTTTTTGGAGGGTCCTCCCGAGCGGACTTGCAGGATCTGGAGGAAGAGATGAAACGAGCTCATATCGTTTCTCCTCAGGAGATTCCCTCGGATGTGGTGACAATGAATTCTCAAGTTCTTCTGTGCGACATTGATACATTGGAAACAATGACCTATACCCTTGTCTTTCCTAAAGATGCGGATATTGATTCGGGTGCGATTTCTGTTTTGGCGCCTGTAGGGACAGCGATTCTGGGTTATCGGCAGGGGGATATTGTCGAATGGCCGGTTCCGTCAGGAATCCGTCGTTTGCGGATTGAAAAAGTCCTCTATCAGCCCGAAGCTGCCGGCGACTATACGCTGTAGGTGCGGGCGTTTGGTGCTGAAAAGGGTGTTTTGGGTATCTCTGCTGTCTGGCGGTGTTTGCTGACAAATTTCAAACCAGTTCAAGGGAAAAGCAGTACAATCAACAGGCAAGTTTTGCACGTTGGAATGGCAGTTGCATAGTCAGGGATTGTTCAGTAGAATAATTCTGGTGTTTTTAGCCGAGAGCAATATTAAAACGGAGTTCATAAATGGCTAAGTCCTCTAATTCCGGAAGAACCCGGGAGATGTGCAGTTTTTGCGGACGAGTGAAGCGTCCGACGGATGCTTTTGTAGCTGGTCCGGCGGGGGTGTTTATCTGCTCGGATTGTGTGGAATTGTGCTACAACATTGTCCGGCAGGAGCAGCGTCGTCAGGGTCTGTCTTCGGCGGTGCTTGAGGAGGTTCCCAAGCCGCGTGAAATCAAGGAGTTTTTGGATCAGTATGTAATCGGGCAGGAAAGGGCTAAAAAGGCCCTTTCGGTGGCGGTTCACAATCATTATAAGCGGCTTGTGCATACCGACAGCAATGACGATGAAGTGGAGATCGACAAGTCCAATATTCTTTTGATTGGTCCGACCGGATCCGGGAAAACACTGCTGGCTCGGACGCTGGCGCGGGTGCTGAATGTTCCGTTTGCGATTTGTGACGCAACGACGGTGACAGAGGCCGGCTATGTAGGGGAGGATGTGGAGAACTTTCTGCTTCGTCTTCTTCAGGCGGCTGATTTTGATATAGAAGCGGCCCAGCGCGGCATTGTGTATGTGGATGAAATCGACAAAATTGGCAAAACTACACAAAACATATCGATAACCCGTGATGTTTCGGGCGAAGGGGTGCAACAGGCCCTTTTGAAGATGCTCGAAGGGACGATTGCGAATGTGCCGCCGCAGGGGGGGCGGAAACATCCGGAACAGGCCTATATTCAGATAGATACGAGCCATATCCTCTTTATTTGCGGGGGGACGTTTATCGGTCTGGAGAACATTATTAAGAAACGTCTTGGGAAAAAACTGATTGGTTTTGGTTCGGAGTCGGAAGGTCAGCACGATAAAAAGACTGATTATTCGGAGATTATTTCCCAGGTTACCCCGGAAGATATCATTGAATTCGGAATGATTCCGGAGTTTGTTGGTCGGCTTCCGATTATTACGACGCTTTCGGCTTTGGATGAAGAGGCCCTTGTGGATATTTTGACCAAGCCGAAAAATGCGTTGGTTAAGCAGTATCAGAAACTTTTTGAGATGGAAAATGCTGAATTGACGTTTACGGATGAGGCGCTTCGGCTGCTGGCCAAGAAGGCGATGAAACGGGATACAGGGGCGAGGGCTTTGAGGGCGATTGTGGAGGATTTAATGCTTGATTTGATGTATCGTCTGCCGGAAGAGCCCAAACCGGGCAACTATGTTGTCACGCCGGAGGTAGTGGAAGGGAAGGCGGATTTGTTTGCCGTCTCCTCAAAAAAGAAGAGGGAGTCCGCTTAGTCTGCATTTCAGACGTTTTTGTCTGTAATATTTTTGTATGGAAAACTGACACGGGGTTAAGAAGGCCGATTAGTTTTTTGGCTTTCTAACTCCTTTTTTTTGCAAAATCTGCGTTTTTTGGTCAAAAATTCACTTTTTTTCTCTATGGCACGTCAATTGCACGCTTTGGAGCCGGAGTGTATTGCGCCTCTATTGAGGCATAGAAGACGAAATCTATAGGGAATTCGATGTCGGAGAAGAATAACTCCAAGAGAACCCCTTACGAGCTGTTTGCCAGCCCGATAGCCGCCGAGGTGCGGGAGCAGGAACTTTTTGCCGGCAAAGCTCCTCGCAAGGAAAGCCCCGCCAGTCCAAGCGGAGGAAGTTCGCCCGCGTTATCATCGGGGGCGCCCGCTGTTCCGGCCGGCCGGCAATGGTTCTGGATGCTGTTTTTGCTGGTGTTCAATTCCTTGATGGTTGGCGGGATTGTGTGTTATCTCTTTTTTGCGGGGGCGGGCAGAAGCCCCCGCCAGCCGGCGGAGAACACTGCCGAGATGCCGGTTGCGGAAGATTCTGAACCGGCAACTGTGAAACTGCCTAAAATCGAGCAAGAATCGATGGATCCGTCGATTTTGATGCGAAGCATTCATTTGAGCAAACTCACGCAGCAATCCCTCGATGAGTCGGTTTCTCTTCGTTCGGCGGAGGAACTTTATCGGGCAAAAGATTATTTTAAGGCCTGTTATGTTTTCGGGCAGCTTCGTGAAAATCTGATGAAGAATAATCCTGCGGATGCCTGCCTGGATGACTATCTGACACTGAAGATGGCTCTTTGTCTTCAGAAAACGCAGGAGCAGGAACTGATGACAGCGCTGTTTATGCAGGCGGTGGAAAGCCGTTCGCCGGTGGTTCGGGCGCTGGCTTATTATTATTTGTGTTTTCTGCAGATGCACAATCGGCAGTATCTGGAGGCCCGCAAGAGTGCCTATCGTACCTTGGCGCTGGTATCGGCGTTCGATGAGACGATGCCGGCGACGGTGGAATCGGACTGCTATTTTGCGGCGGCGGAAGCCCTGCTGCGGTATGTGCTCAAACTGAGCGGTGAGACGGACATACTTCCCGGGCCGCTGTGGTCGGATACCATTCCGATTGCGGAGGTGCCGCTGGAAGATGTTGAGATGCTGAAGGCATTTTTGATGCGGGGCTTTGAGGAAATCCATGAAGGGGCTGTCGGTCCGAAGATTGTCTATCGTCCGCAAAGGGAGCCGGGGGCGTCGTGGACGGGGGTGTGTCTGAGGTCTCCGCTGGAAGAGGTGCTGTGGAAATATAGTTCGGCGGCTGGGCTGAATCTGCAGTGGGCTGCTTCGGATGCGGCCCTTCGGCGGCGTCCTGTAACGCTGTATCTGCCGGCAACGGCAGGGACCTATCTGGCGGAAGTGGCGGTTGGCAGTACAGGGCTTATGTGGCGATATGACGGCGAGTCGGCTTTGCTTTATGATCCGGAAACCTATACGGACTTTGAAGAGCATAAGTCCGTTCTGCTGGCGGAAAGCGTGGCGGTCTGGCAGCGGTTTCTGCTTCGCTATCGCGGGGAGCATCGGGCTCCGAATGCCCATTATGCCCTGGGTGTTTTGTATGCAATGCAGGAGCAGCTTGCGACGGCTTTGGGAGAGTTCAAACTGGTGAGTTCCCAATATCCGCATCATCCGCTGGCTTCTTATGCGCTGGCCTATTCAGGCAGACTGCGGACGCGGCTGGGGGATTTTGAGGGGGCCCGCACTGACTTGAATGATTTGGTCGTTCAGTATCCGGAGAGTCGGATTGCGGATGAGGCGTGGCTGTATCTGGCGGAGGTGTCTGCAGAGAAGGGGATGTGTGAAGAGTCGCTGCGTTTGTTTGAGAAGGTTTATCGGATGAATTTTACTCCTTCGGTGCGCTGCCGTGCGGCCTACGGGCTGGGCCGGTGTGCGTTTGAAACCGGCGACTATGACCAAGCCCAACGGTGGCTGAATGAGGCCATTGACCTGATGGAGCAGGAGGACAACAGCCGGCTTGGCGCCGCCTTATATCTGCTGGGCCGGATTTGCATGAAGCAGAAAAATTATGATATGGCATCCAGGGCTTTGCGGGCGGCTTTGGCCAGACATCTGTCGCCGGAAGAGGCATTTGATGTGACGATGGAACTGGCTGAAGCCAAGGCGGCTCAGCATCGCTATGCAGAGGCGTTAGAGATTCTGGACGGGCTTTCTGAATCGCGGCTGAGTCAAAAGCAGGTCTGTGATGTGATGCTGTTTCGCAGCCGGATTCTGCGGGAAATAGATTTGGCTGAATCGGCAATTTCTCAGCTGCGTCGGAAACGGGAGTTTATTGCAGACGCCGGTCAGCGTGCCCGCCTCCAGGTGGAGCTGGCCCGGTGCTATCTTCAGACGGAGGATTTTTCAGAGGCAGAAAAAGAATTGACCGCTGCGATGTATGATTTAGAGGGCCGAGAGGAGATGGTAGAACTTATGCTGCTGCTGGCGGAAACGGCATATCGGCGAGGGCGGCCTGTAATGGCTGAAGAACTCTGTCGGCAGATTTTGACTATGGAAGAGGCCCAGCCGGCGATTCGCCGCGGGGTTTTTGTGCTGCTGGGCCGGCTGTATGAAGAGCGGAAGCAGTTTTTGGAGGCCGCCCTGGCCTATGGAGGGATTCTGCCGGTCCAAGAAGGAGGGGCTCAATGAAGATGTGCCGGACGTTCAGAAATTGGTTTGTCGGGTGGTGCTGGGTTGCAGCGGCGCTGTCTTTGCCAGTGGAAGCGGGGGAGGAGCCGAATGTTCCGCGATCTGTAACCGATCTTCGGCGGCAGATTCAGGGCGAACTGATTGAGCCGATTTATTTGTCGATGACATCGGTCAGCTCGGTGGATTTGGACTCACTGATTGACAGTCTGGAACGATTGACGATTCCGGCTCAGCCGACGAGGGTTTCTGCTGAGGCGGGTTCTTCTGCTTCAAAGGCGGCTTCTTCAAAGGCAGCTTCGCTACAGACGCCTGAGCCGATGGCGGCTTCTCTGTCTTCTGCGGAAAAGAAAGGGGCTTTGGAAGCGGGAAAACAAGCGGCTGATTCCGGTAAAGAGGCGGCGAAGAAGAAATGGCTGGAGCGGATTGATCAGATTGCGGAGCCCGTCGAGCCGATGGCTCTGGCGGATGCTCTGTTCCGCTGCGGAGAGTATGAGCGGGCGGAGCGGTTTTATCGGCTGGCTGCTGAGCAGATTGGTTCTCCGCCGGAGTCGGATTGGCAGTGGGCTGTCTTTCAGCGAGCCAATTGTCTGCGGCACAGCCAGCCGCAGCAGGCACGGCAAGTGTATGAAGAATTGCTGAAACAGGTTCCCGCCGGCCGCTGGAGCAGTGTGGCCAAGGCGGCGACGGAAACCCTTCAATGGTATGAAACAATGGAATCATCTTTCCTGAAGAGGATAGTCAGTGAACCAAACAGTTTGCCCGAGTGAGTTTTTGCAGGTTTTGATTCTGGATTCGGATCCGCAGCTGAATCGGGTGCTGCTGGAAAATCTGGCCCGGCGGGGAGTGCGCGGAACGGTGGCCGGAACGGACCGTGCGGCCCGCCGGCTTCTGGGCGAGTGTGCGTGGAATCTGATTTTTTACAATCCTTCCATTGAACAGGGAACGAATGCAGAACAAGGGATGGATTTGCTTGGTCAGATTCGCCGTCAGTTTCCGGAGACACCGATTCTGGCTGTGGGTGAACGGGATTCTTCGGAAGAGGCGCTGCGAGCTGTTCGGGCGGGATGTGCCGATTATCTGGTCAAACCGCTGTGTGTGCAGCGGCTCGAGCATCTGCTGGATTGCTATCTTCCGGTTCATCAGACCAATGTGCTGGCTTCGATGGCGGAGCCGGCTTGCCGGCGGGTGATGATTGGCCAAAGCCGACGGCTCCAGCAGGTTCTCGAAATGGCGATGAAGGCGGCTCCAACGTCGGTATCCATTCTGCTGTGCGGGGAAAGCGGAACAGGGAAGGAATTGGCGGCGCACTTTATTCATACATGCAGCCGACGAGCCAAGGGACCGTTTATTCGGGTGAACTGTGCAGCGCTGGCGGAATCGCTTCTTGAAAGTGAGTTGTTCGGCCATGAAAAAGGGGCCTTTACCGGCGCGCTGTTCAGCCATCGGGGACGATTTGAACGGGCAGACGGCGGGACGCTGCTGCTGGACGAGATTACGGAGACGCCGCCGAGTTTTCAGGCCAAACTGCTGAGAGTGCTGGAGGAGATGAGTTTTGAGCGGGTTGGGGGGACAGAGAGCATCCGGGTGAATGTGCGGATTGTGAGTACGACCAATCAGGATATTCTTTGCCGTGTGCGAGAGGGGGCGTTTCGGGCGGATTTGTTTTATCGTCTGGCCGGCATTCGGCTGACTTTGCCGCCGCTGCGGGAACGCATTGAGGATTTGCCCGCTTTGATTTGGTTTTTTGTGAATCAATATGGGCCGGAAACAGGGCGTCAAATTCGGGGAATTGAACGGGAGACGCTGGATTTATTTGAACAATACTCCTGGCCGGGAAATATACGGCAGCTTCGGAATGTGGTGCGGACGGCTCTGATTCTTGGCGAAGGGCCGCTGCTGTCGGTGACTCGAATCCCTGCTTTGATGGAAGAATTGAACGAAAATCGGTTTGAACCGGAAGGGTCGTGGATGCCGGAGAAGGGGTATTCTCTGGAGGAAGTGGAACGGCAGGCGATTCTGGCGGTTTTGGATCGGACAGGAGGCAATCAGTCTCAGGCAGCGCGGGTGCTGGGTATCAGCGATCGGACGCTGCGTGAACGGATTCGAAAATATCGGCGCCAGGAGGTCCTGACGGCCGACTAAGAGGGGAAAAGGATAGAGTGTATGGCAGAAGAAAAAGCAAAAGAACGGAAATCGAAATCATCTTCCGCTTCTGAGGAAACCGGCAAAGGGAGCTGGGGCTTCTGGGCGATGCTGGCGGCGGTGGTAGCCGGGGCCTTGAGCGGGGGTTTTGCGCTCTGCCAGCTGCTGGGGGGGACGGATGATGCGTGTCCGGCTGCTCAGGTTGCGCCGGCAAAGACCGCTGAACAAAATTTTGATGCGTTCCTTTCGCAAAATGGGAAAAATCAGCCGGCCTGGATTTATGACGGGCTGGAGCCGGTTGTGTGCAATTTGGACGAGCCGGGAGTTACACGCTATGTGCGGGTTACGATTTCACTGGAAATGAGACCCGAGATGGACCGGACGAAGGGGGAACCGTATCTGGAGGAACGAAAACTGATTTTGCGGGATTGGCTGACAACTTATTTTGCAGGATTGAGTCTGGAGGATGTGCGCGGCAGCCGGAATCTGGAGAAAATCAAGCGTCAGATTCAGGAACAATTTAACGAGATGCTCTTTCCCAATAGCCGGCCGTATATTCAGCGGGTTCTGTTTCGGGAGTTTGCCGTACAATGAGCCGGGAAGAGACGCGATTTTCGTTGACGCGGGAGAAACTCCAGCGGCTGGTGGAGCGGGCACGCCAGACTGAGGCGATGCAGCCGGAACCGGAGGCAAAGGAGTTTGACTGGACTTGTCCCCATCGGTTCGGTGCGGAGGCGCGTTCGCATCTGGAGGCGTTGGGCAACCGGATGGCGCTGTCTGTTCAGAAGGGGCTTAACGAACATTCGAATGGTTCGATTGAAAGTTCGCTGAAGGCAGTTCGTGAACATTTTGCCTATCGTCTGGCCCAGACGGTGAGTGTGGGCCAGGAGGGGCCTTATGTAATCGGGCTGCGGGATGAAAGCAAACAATGCATCGGCTGTCTTCTGTTTACCTTTGAAAATGCTCGTTTTCTGGTGGCCCAGATGCTTAATGACCCGGAAGCGGCGGTCGGTCAGAACGGGACTTTTTCGGCACTGGAAGAGTCGATTTTGATGGATACGTCGGCTGTGCTGACCGGCTTTTTAAGCGATGTGCTTGAGGAGCAGCTCCAACTGAAGATTCAGCCGAACGGGCAGCTGGTGCGGGGCGACTGGGTGATGCGGTCGCGTATTCTTGAGGATTTGTGCGAGTGGACCTTCGGGATTCAGTACAGTGTTCAGCAAGTGGAATTTTCTATCGTTCTTGAATCGGCTCTGCTGGATGCTTATGCAGGGGTTTCGATGCCGGCGGCGGTTCCCCCAAGCCAGTGTTCAGCCCGGATTCTTGAGCGGCTTCGCCAGGTGCCGGTCTCGGTGTGTGCCACGCTGGATACGGCTGTGGTCGGGCTGGGAGATTTGGCGCAGGTGGAGGCGGGGGATGTGCTTCTGTTCGGTCAGAAAATTCGTCGGCCGCTGCAGGTTCTGCTGAACGGCCGTCCGTGTTTTTATGCTTATCCGGCTCAGCAGCAAGGCAAACTGGCTCTGGTGATCGCGGAGCCGGAATCGGAATAGAAAGGTTCTCTGGACAAGGAGATTTTTCGTATGGCGGAAACAGAACAGACAGCGGCTCAGACGTCGGCTGCTTCGGGGCCGGAATCGGCCAAAACGACGGTTCAGGAGGCAGGATTTGCTTCCGCGGAAGGGGCGGATGTGCGGGGCGGTCAGGAACATTTGGATATGCTTTTGGATATTCAGCTGCCGGTGACTGTCTCGCTGGGCAAGGCGGAAGTTCCGCTGCGGCGGCTTCTGCAGCTGCAGCCGGGTTCGGTTTTGTCGCTGGAGAAACAGATTGGCGAGCCGGTGGATTTGATTGTGCAGGGTGTGTCTTTTGCGACCGGGGATATTGTGGTGGTGGAAGACTGCTATGGCGTGCGGATTCGTGAGATTCTGAATGCAGCGGCGGCAGCGGGCCTGCACGGCGGCTCGGCCAAGGAAAGTTGAGACAGGTAGCGAACGATGGCCTCTACAGCAAGCGTATCCTCTGAACGAGTGTTTGGAAGTGATCGGGTTGCGAAACTGGCAGCCAACAGTGATTTTCTGTTTGCGGTGGGTCTGGTAGGCGTATTGGCAACTTTGCTGATTCCGCTGCCGACCTTTCTGCTGGATGTGGGGCTGGCGTGCAGTATTTCGCTGGCGATTGCAGTGCTGATTATTGTGCTGGCGGCCAGCGAACCGCTCGAATTATCGACGTTTCCTTCTCTGCTGCTGATTACGACGCTGTTTCGGCTTTCGCTGAATGTGGCTTCGACGCGTCTGGTTCTCCTGCAGGGGAATGCGGGGACAATCATTTCTACCTTCGGCAATTTTGTGGCCGGCGGCAATCTGGTGGTCGGTTTGGTGATGTTCCTGATTCTGGTTGTGATTCAGTTTGTTGTAATTACCAAAGGTGCCGGGCGCATCAGCGAAGTCAGTGCTCGTTTTATTTTGGATGCGATGCCGGGTAAACAGATGTCGATTGATGCGGACCTGAATGCCGGCATTATTACAGACAAGGAGGCCAAACAGCGGCGGGATGCGATCGTCCGGGAAAGTGAATTTTACGGGGCGATGGACGGGGCCAGCAAATTTATCTCAGGGGACGCGAAGGCGGGTTTGATTATTACCGCTATCAATCTGGTTGGAGGGATTCTGCTGGGCTGGACGCGAGGGATGCCGATCGCATCGGCATTGCGGCAGTATTCCATTCTGACAATCGGCGACGGCTTGGTCAGCCAGATTCCTTCTCTGATTATCGCCGTCAGCAGCGGCTTTTTGGTGACGAAAATTCGTTCGGAGAATACGGTCGGCTATGATATGACCCGCCAGATGTTCAAGCAGCCGCAGGCGCTGCTGATTGCGGCGACGATTATCGGGGTTTTTGCGCTGGTGCCGGGTTTTCCGAAGGTTCCGTTTCTTTTGATTTCTGCTGTTTTGTGGTTTTTAGGATGGGGGGCGAAGAAACAGACTGCTTTGGAAAAAACCGCTGCCAAGAGTAAACCGGAAGCGGCGAAAAGTGCTGTGGTTGAAGAGCCGCCGGTGGAGGAGATTCTCCAGGCGGATGTTCTGTCTATTCTGGTGGGAGTTCGTCTGATCAGTCTGGTGGATCCGCGCCGGCAAAGCAGTGTGTTTGAGCGGATTGGGGCACTTCGCAAGAAAATAGCCCAAAAACTCGGGTTTATTTTTCCGCTGGTTCGGCTGCGTGATGATATTAATCTGGAGCCGTCGTCTTATGAAATTCGTCTGTATGACCATGTAATTGCCAGCGGCCGGCTTGAGCCGGACAAATATTTGGCGATGGATTCAGGGGCCGTTCAAAAGCCGATCAAAGGTATTCCGACAAAGGAGCCGGTGTATGGGCTGCCTGCCTTATGGATTTCAGCGGCGGATAAGGAGACGGCGGAACTGAACGGTTATACGGTGATTGATCCGGAATCGGTGCTGATAACCCATTTGTCTGAGACGGTGATGCGGCATGCTCATGAGCTGCTCACACGTGAGGATGTTCAGCAGCTTCTGGAGCGTCTGCGGAAGGTTCAGCCGTCGCTGGTTGGTGAGGTGGTGCCGGAGGTGGTTTCAGTAGGGCTGGTGCAGCGGGTTCTTCAGAATCTGCTCAAAGAAGGGATTTCGATTCGCGATTTGCCGCTGATTCTTGAGGCCCTTGGCGAGCACGGCGGCCGGACGAAGAATGCGGCTTTGCTGACGGAATGTGCGCGCAAGGCGCTGGCTCGCACCATTACGGAGCGGTGCAAGGGGTCAGATGGCAAGATTCATGCCCTTACGCTGGAGCCGGCTCTGGAGCATTCACTGCTGAACTGTGTCCAGCAAGGGACGGACGCAATTACGCTGGCTGTGCCGCCGGAAGCGGCTGCGCAGCTGAATCAGGCCATTGCGCAGGCGTGGAAGTCGGCCATGGACAAGGGAGTGGAGGAAGCGGTGCTGCTGTGTGATGCGCGGATTCGTCCGGGTTTAGTGAATTTGATTTCGCGTTTTCTGCCTCGGCTGTCGATTGCGGCTTATGATGAAATTTGTGCGGGGACTCCGATTCAGACGGTGGAGACGATTTCGCTGCCGGAGGCGTCTTCGGTGCTCAGCCCGATGGGGGATGCCGTGGCGGTTTAGAAAAAGATGATGCTGAGGAGTTTGTGTGGAACAGCATGTACGAGTCATAGCAGTTTATTTGGCAATTTTGGTATTTTTCATCATGGCTGTTGCGGGCTGGCTGTTCGGCTGCAGTCCGGCTTTGTGCGGCGGGCGGGCGCTGGCGGGAGCGGTCATTATGTACAGTGTGGTTCAAATCAGCGGACGAATTGTGATAAAGATTTTGCTGAATGCGATGGTGGAAAGCCATTTGCGCAGACAGGCCGACAGGATTAAACAATGACAGAATCCACTGTTCCATCCTCTGAATCGATGCCGCCGGCTGTTTGTCCGGAGGCGCAGGCAGCCCAGGAATTTCTGGAGGAAGTGCCTGTTTCGCTGACAGGGCATGCCCTTCGGGCCTACGGCTCCCAAATGCGTGAGAGCCAGGCGGACCAGCGGATTCTGCAGTATCTTCCTTTGGTTCATCGGATTGTCAGCCAGGTGGTTTCCTATCTTCATCCGCCGCTGAGCCGGGAGGATTTGGTTTCTGCGGGCACCATTGGTCTGATTAAGGCCGCCCGCGATTATGATTCTTCCAAAGATGCGGAATTCAAGACGTATGCCTATATACGCGTCCGCGGGGCTGTAATTGACGAACTTCGGCAGTGGTCTTTTGCTCCGCCGACGCTGTCCAAACAACTGGAACAGGTTCAGGAGACCTCAGCCCGTCTGCTGGAGGAAAAAGGCAAGCCGCCGAGTGATGAAGAACTGGCCGAAGAAGTGCAGATGCCTTTGGAGAAACTTTATCATCTGTTTGAGACGGCTCGTGCCCGTCATTTTCTGTCGATTCACGGACTGGATGATGAGGCCCCTGCGCTGGGCGAGTGTCTGGCGGATCCAACCCAGTCGAGACCTTCGTGGCGGATGGAACGGGAGGAGTTGATTGAGGAACTGGGGGAGGCCATTCAAAATCTGCCGAAGAAGCAGCGGCGGATTATTGTGCTGTATTACCTGAAGGAGCTGACGATGAGGCAGATTGCCGAGGTGCTGGATATTACGGAGTCCCGCGTCAGTCAGCTGCATGCGGCGGCACTGTTTGCGCTCTCGACGTCACTGAAAAAGTGGAAAGTGGAAAAGGGTCTTTGAAAAGACTTTTTCCCTGACAAAGAAAGGGAAACAGATGGCAGACAAAACAGATAGAAGCCTTGGTCCCCTGGAAGGGACGTTTCATGTTGAACAGACACCTGCCGTTGGAGCCCGCGTGAGCCGGAAAAAGGATTCATCCCCTCGTCAGCGGGAGAAGCGCCGTCAGGCCGGCGGGATTGAGAAGGTGCGTGAAGAAGAAATGGAGCAAACAGCGGAACCGGATGGTCATGTGGATTATCGTGCCTAAGGAGCCCCGATGAGCTTGGCAGGATTCAAACGAAAAGTCCGAATTCTTAAGAAGAGCCAGATCCAGGCGGGGCCTTCTGTTCAGCTGCCGTATTTCCGTACGGCCGGCCCAGAGCCGCTTCGAAAGCACGGCGATGGCGGAGCAGACCGGCCCGCGCAGGCACGGATTGTGGAAAGCAATAGTGATTATGTGATTCTTGAAATTACCTGCGGTTGCGGGCAGAAAAGTTTTATTCAGTGCAATTACGGCAATGTAGCCGGTTCGCAGACCGAGTAGGAGAGACGGCTATGAACTCAATGATTCTGAAGTGGATGGCGATTGCGGCGGCGGCGGCGAGTTTGGGATGCCAGATGCCAGAGCAGCCCGTGCCGGCTGTGCGCGGGGTTCCTTCGCAAACAGCTGCCCCTGCGGCGGGGGGTGAGTCTGCTTCTGCGGCGGCAGGGTCTGAAGTGATGGAGCGCCGTTTTACGGAAGGTCCGGCCGGGCCGGATGCCGTTCAAACGGCTCTTATCTGGTCGGAGAAATATCAGCAGCTGTCGGAAACCGCCAATCAGCTGCGGGAGAAGAATATTCAGCTGTTTGAAGAAAATGCTCGTCTGAAAAAGGAAGTGGAGACACTCAGGGCCCAGTTGAGCCAGACGCAAAAGGAGCTGGAGGAGGCCAACGAGTTTCTCCAGAAGATGCATGTAGAACTGAATCAATGGAAGGCCGATGTGCTCGGATTTCGAGATGAAATGCGCAAGGCGGAGGCCGCTCAGCTGCAGGCCCTTGGCAAGATTCTTCGCATTCTTGGAGCGGAACCGGCGGACAACGGCGGCTGAGATTTTTAAAGATGGGGTTCAATGCAATGAAATATAGTTTTGTTTTTGCTGCGGCGTGGATTCTGCTGGCAGGCGGCTGCCATGTTCAGCAGCCGGTTCAGCGGGCGGAGGGAAATTATTATTTGAATCCGTCTGCGGATTTTCTGCATCTGGGCAAGGTGGTGATGCTCGAGCTGGAGAATTTGACTCTTTATCCGGAGCAGGGACGGGATTTTTCTGAAGCGCTGGCGGATGGGCTGGGCAAGAAGCATCTGTTCAGTGTCCGGCTGGTTCGGCGAAGCGATCCGTCCTGGCAGCGGTTTGATTTGGATTCCATTCGTCAATATACTCCGCAGCAGCTGGCGGAAATCCGGCAGAATATGGGAGCTGATGCGGTTATTTTCGGGACGATAAACCGCTACAGTTCCTATCCTCATTTGATGCTCGGTGTCCATTTGAAAATGCTTGATTTGCGAACAGCGGAGATTGTCTGGGCCATTGAGGATGTCTGGGACAGTACCGATCAATCCACGCAGAAGCGGATGGAGCAGTATTTTGAGACGGAAATGCGGACAGGGTATGAACCGCTGAACTGGAAGATTCTCGAAAACAGCCCTCGGTATTTTAATAAGTTTGTTGTTTACGAGATTACCCGGACGCTGCCGGATTATCAGACGCTGCAAAATAAAATATTATCGTCCGAAAATAAATGATTCTTTAGCCGGCTTTTTAAAAAGCGTGTGATTTTTCAAATAATTTCTAAAGTTCCTCTCTTATGATACGACAATGGGGTCAGAGGAAAACAAGCGTTTCTGATTGCGGGATATTTAAAAAATGAGTTCAGTTGACCCGTTCAGTTCTGTTCAGCAGATAGCCGGCTCTTTGGGAGCGGCATCTGTTGCGGGCTCCGCAGAGTCCAAAAAGAAGACTTCTCGCAAGGACAAGGTGGAGCTGAGTTCCCGATATGCCGGACTGCTGGAGCGGGCGATGCAGATGGAAGAGTATCAGCCGGAACTTATCCGGCAGGCGCAGGAATTGGTGATGTCCGGTCGGGCTGATTCGATGGAAGCGGCATTGGAGGCGGCTCGAAGGATACTTCAATATGGTGTGTAAAGGGTGCTGGGTGCTCCGAACAAGGATGTTCGGATAGTTAACCGCACGGAAAAGCGAGATTTGGACCTACATGGCTTTGAATGGCTTGGCGGCGATTCAAAGCCATGTTCGTTTTCTGAATGCTCCTTTATGCCCAGCAGTCAAGCCAGATTCCTTTCGGGGCTTTGGGCCTCGAAGGATTCGGGCCTTTCCATCGCCGGAAGGCGTGAAGATACCGCGGCGTTTGGAGCGGCGGTTTTGCCGGCAAATCTGTTTCCGTCGGAACCACTATCTCCCCCGGCTGGAGCGGACGGGACTGAATCACTCGACAGACTATCGGTTTGGTCATCATCACCCCCATATCCAACCATGCTGTTTCTCATCACCGAACTGTATTATACTGAAAAGGGGGTTGAAAAACAAGGAACCGGCGGATACAAGGGCTCATAGTCCGATAAAAGGAAAGTGGGAGAAAAAGAAATCGGTTTTTTTGAGACAGGCCGGCTGAAAAAGAATAAAGGCGTAACATTGGCTCCGATGGGATTTTGTTGAGGAAAACGGGATGCGGCTGCTGGCGCGATGTCCGGATTGCGGATTTGAAATGGGCCTTTTGCTGGAAGATGCTGACAAACGAAAACGCTGCAGGCGATGCGGACGGCTGTTTAAGGTGCCGACAGTTGAGCAGATGCGGATGGCGATTGATTTACTGGGACAGGCCCATTCTAAAGTCTATGTAGATGAAAAAGGCAATGTATATGGGTAATACGCCAGCGGTTTTGTGAAGGTAAATAAAGAACTTAGAGGGAGAGGTTTGCTGCGGGAGCGTTTTTAAGAATTTTTGACGGGTGAGGGGTCGGCTTTGGAAGAATTGTCCGGCGACTTATTCTGCTGCTGTTGCTGGGCCTTTTCTTTCTGAATGAGCAGATAGATTTCTTTGCGGTGTACCTCCACATTCCGGGGAGCGTTTATTCCTAAACGAACTTTATCGCCGCGAACATCGACAATTGTGATCTCGACATCGTCGCCGATCATGATTGATTCGTCTTTTTGCCTGCTGAGGACCAACATAGTAAACTCCTTATGAAATGCTGGCCGTTGCTCTTAAGTATTTATTTTCAAAAGCATTCCGTTTTCTATTCTTTTTTACGCTGTTGCCGGCGCTGCGGTTGTAAAAATCCATCATAAAACCTTGTATTCGGTATAGGTATATTCGGCTTTTTGATAAGGATGGCATAGGAGTTTTTTGGGGCGGTTCTAAAAAAAAGGGAGAAAATCGGGCATGAAAGATGCAAGTGAATGTACATTAAGGACTTACAAAACTTTTTTCAGATGAGAAATAGAAAGAAAACAGGGGTTTTTTGAGTGTTATAGGACGTTAGGAGTCCTTTTTAGGCATTTTGTATTTGACTACGAGCCACTGGCCGGCCAGAGCACCAATGGCCGAGAACGACACAATCTGGATGGGTAATATGGCAGAAATTGTGTTTGGGAAATAAGCCACGGCCCAATTTTCAGTCATATATTGAAGAATTTGGGGACTGCACGCTTTCGAGATAACAAAGAAGTATAAGATAGGGCTGGCAAGGACGGCCCAATAATGGTCACAGTCCAAAAAGTATTTAATGATGGCTCCAGCCAAGGTAAAGGATGCCAGCATGGCAAAGGCGATTTGGCGGTTTCCCGGCTGACCTGTGACGGAGCCGATGTGGGTATCTGGATAGCGGACATCCTGAGCAAACAGGCCGACGGTCAGCTGGACAGTGACAACAGAGGCCAGAACGGCCACGAGAATAGAAACGATTTGTTTGGCGGTTGTCTTCTTGAGAGGAGGTGCAGGAACTGCCGGAGCGGTTTTAGAAGGGAAAAACCGGGCAGCCAGCCAGATGCCGGCCGCACCGCAGGCAAGCATGGCCAGCCAGAAAAAGGTTTCTATGCGGAAGAAATGATAGACTGCCAGCCGTTGTTCGAAGGCGGAATGGGTCAGAAGAACGGAATGAACAGTGCCTCCTTGAAGAGTCCAGACGGCAAGACCTGTTGGTACGGCAAGAAGGCCGACTGATTTGCCGTAGGGATATGCGACAAGATACCCGCCTGCTCCAGCCAAAAAGGCGGTCAGCAGGCATAAAACGATATCCGAGACGGAAAATGCCCCTCCATACAGCGTTACCGCACCGAGCGGGTCGGCTGGGGCGATTTTGGGCCAGAGAAGAAAGCCAATCAGAAAGGCCCCAACAGCCATGGAGGCCAGGATGCGAATCCGCATCAGCCAATGAACATTAAAAAGACTGAGCAGGATATAAAGAAAGCCGGCAAAGGCGGCAATTTTCAATGTCCACTCAAGCGTTATACCCATTCTGGATTCCTTTTTTCAGTTGGGACAGGTTATCACGGGCCTAAAACGCGGTCAAGGATTTAGCACGAGAAAATAGATAGGGAATTGGGCATTGGGGGCAACAACCGCGGTCGTGCGAGTTTAGAAACATTTTGGCAGCGGAATGAGAGGGAAGATATAATAGACAGGAAATAACTGGACAAGAAAAGGAGATAATTATGGGATTTCTTCTTCGGCTTCGATGGATGCCTTTGGGCGTGCTGATGGTATTTTGTGCTTCTTGCAGCCAGGTGGCGATAACCGGCCGCAGTCAGTTGAATCTTGTTCCAGACTCGCTTGTTAATTCGATGGCCCTGGAAGAGTACCAGAGTTTTTTGAAAGAAAACAAAGTGAGTACGGATCCGCAGCAGACGGCGATGGTGCGAGAAGTGGGCAAGCGGATTGCCGCGGCAGTGGAGACTTATTTCAAGCAGCAGGGACTGTCCAGCCAGGTGAAAGGATTTGACTGGGAGTTTCAGCTGGTAGAAAGTGAGGAGAAAAACGCCTGGTGTCTGCCGGGCGGCAAGGTAGTTGTTTATACCGGTTTGCTGCCGGTTACTCAGGATGAAAATGGTCTGGCAGTGGTGATTTCTCACGAGATTGCGCATGCAGTGGCCCGACACGGCAGTGAGCGGATGAGCCAGGGGCTGCTGTATCAGATGGGAGGAATAGCCCTGTCGGAAGCTCTCCAAAATTATCCGGCTGCCACTCAACAGCTGTTTCTGCAATCCTATGGTCTGGGAACCCAAATCGGGGTTCTTCTGCCTTACAGTCGGCTGCACGAGAAAGAAGCCGACCGGCTGGGTCTGATTTTTATGGGGATGGCCGGCTTTAATCCGCAGACGGCTGTGGATTTCTGGCAGCGGATGGCCGAAAGCAGTTCAGAAAATCCGCCGGAGTTTCTCAGCACTCACCCTTCGGATAAAACTCGTATCCAGGCCATCAAGGAAGTGCTTCCGGAGGCGATGCGATATTATTATCAGGCCACCGGTCAAACGGCCCCGCAGATTTATCAGTATCAGTATCCCTTTGGGAAAGGGTCATAAGGTTCGCTCCGCTTGTCAGGAACGGCAGGGGTTCGGCTGCTAAGAGGGCCTGGAGAAAGCCGTTTTCTTCAGGGGATTTTTCTGTGTGCCCGGCATGTTTGAAGAGCATTTTCAGAGCGGCTGAGAATTTTTTGTCCAAGGGCGCCACAAAGGTTTGGACTGTTTGGGGGTCGCCCAAAACTGGGGGAATCTGAATTTGATAGGCATGGAGAGTAAGCCGGCTGATGAGCGGGGATTCAGGGGTTTCTTTTTTCCGGCGGTATTCTTTTTTGTAGTCGGACAGCATCAGAGGATGAGGGCTTGCATACAGCGGGTCCAGGGCAAGGGGGATTCCGTGATGGGCAAGGTGGACGCGAATCTGATGGGTTCTGCCGGTGAGCGGCTGAACGGCCAGCAGGGCAAAAGGACCTAAATCCATCAATTTTTCCCAGTATGTGACTGCTTCTTTGCCTTTGGATGGCTGAATGAACATCTTTCGAGGATTTTGCCGGCTTCGAAGGAGGGGGTCCTGAAAGCATCCGCTGCTTTGGGGGATTGGACCCTGAACTAAGGCGAGATAAAGTTTTGGAAAATGACGCCTGGAAAAGCCGGCGGTGTAGAAACTTTGGGCCGGTTTGTTTTTTGCTAACAAAAGCACACCGGAGGTGTCTTTGTCAAGGCGGTGAACCAGCCGCCAGGGTTCGGGGCTTGGGCGGATGCTGTTGAGAATCTCCAGCAGCCAGGGGGCTCCGGCACGGTCCTTGGTTACGGATACGCCGGCTGGTTTGTTGAGAATCAAAAGGTCCTGGTTTTCATATAGAATAGAAATAGAGGGCTTTTTCATAAGTTTTGTTTTTCAAAGGAGACCATTGTGGGGATTTTGCGGTAAAGGCCGCTTTTTGAGGTTTCGGCCGGCAGAAAGAATTTAGGTGAGCTCCACTGACCAGTAAGCATGGTCCAGAAACTGCTTCCAACTGTGATATCGTTCGTGGCTGAGATGAATATGGATAACCGGATTGCGCTTGGGTTTGAGCGGTTTTTGAATCAGTTTCATATTGGCCTGCTGCGGCGTTCGCCCGCCTTTTCGGACGTTGCATTGTGTACAGGCGCAAACTACATTTTCCCAAGTGCTTTGACCGCCGAGACGTCGGGGAATGACATGGTCAAGAGACAGTTCCGAGGTGGGGAATTTTTTCCCGCAGTACTGACAGCGGTTTCCGTCTCGGGCAAAAAGATTGCGGCGGTTGAATTTGACGGTTTGACGCGGCAAGCGGTCATAGAAAAGAAGGCGGATAATTCGGGGTACAGCCAGTTCGAAATTGACGGTGGAAACCCAGTCCTGATACTGGGCTTTGAAAAGATGCTTCATCTGGCTGATTTGCTGCCAAGTCTGGAAGTCGTAGTTGGCATAGTTTCCATTATCGCAGGAAACAACCTCGGCCAGATTCCGACAAAGCAGCGAAAAAGCCCGCCTGGCACTGATGACTCGCAAAGCCATATAGTGCTTATTGAGTACTAAAACCCGACAATCCATTGCTGATTGAGATGCTGCAGAAATCATTGTCTTCTCTTACAAATGCTTTTCTACAGGACCTAAGATACTCGATAGGATTGGTTTTTACAAGGCAAAAATTAACGAAAAATACCATCTTCTAACCGCAGGGAGGTCGAAAGAGGTGAAAAGGATGGGTAAAACCGAGTTTTGAAGTCTAAAATCAACCCCTTTGCATTTGGAAGAGCAAGAAGGACGGCCGGATTTTTGAGATACAAAGCGGTCGATTAAGACTTTTCTGGGGCGGGTGCCGGCGCAGCGAGTTTTTCCCGCATGAGACGTCCCATTTTAAACTTTACGCTCCGCTTGGGCGGCACTTGGACTCTCTCGAGTGTTTTGGGGTTCTGGGCAATTCTGGACGACCGTGTTCTGGTTTCAAAGACTCCAAAATCGCGGAATTCAAGTCGATTGTCCCGTGCTAATTCATCAATCATTTCATCCAAAAATGTTTGAATTATTTTTTTGACAATGACCCGTTTGGCCTGTGTGGACTCTGAAATACGATCAATTAGTTCTTTTTTCGTAATTGTTGCCATCGGCCATCCTCTTTTGTGGTAATGATAAGGAAAAACCCATTCCTCTTTGCTCTGTTTCTTTCAAAACGACTGCTACCAACGAGAATCACAAACTACTATACACAAACGACTTCGAAACGGCAAGAGTTTTTTTCCTAATTTTTAATAGGAATGGATGAGCCGAGAACCGGACTTGCCAGGTCTGTATAAGAGGGAAGGACGGATTTTTTCTTACTTCATCTTGACCGAGTTATCTGTCAAGTTCATAATAAGAATCTTTTATAAACGCTGAATGGATAACGACCTTGAGTAAAAAAACTGAAAAGCGATCCTGCGAATCTTCAGAGTGTCGGGCTGAAGGAATCTACCATTTCCTGGAATGGCTGGTTACAGCACTGGCTTCGACGCTGGTTTTTATTGTCTTTCTTATGCAGGTTTACCGGATTCCAACCGGCAGCATGGCGGATACGCTGAAGGGTGCTCATTTTCGTTTGCGCTGTGAGCAGTGCGGTTATCGGTATGACTACGATTTTTCTCCCAGTCAGTACAAGATGAAGGAAAATGTGTTTCCGAATCAGGATTTGCCGATTCGGAAAGAGTGCCGCTGTCCGAGCTGCGGGTATGCTTATCGGGTGTGGATGCGGGAAAAGGACCCTCTCTACCACCAGCGGGTGTATAAGGGCGATCAGATTTTTGTTCTGAAATGTGTGTATCAGTTTTTTGAGCCGAACCGGTGGGATGTGGTGGTGTTTAAGAACCCGCTGGAGCCGAAAATTAATTATATCAAACGGCTGATTGGAAAAGCGGGAGAGAAGGTCGAAATTATTGACGGGGATATTTATATAAATGACCGAATTATGCGAAAGCCCCCTGCTGTGCAGGAGGAACTGTGGATGCCGATTTACGAGAATGACTATCAGCCCGTTCATCCGGAAGAGTCGCGGTTTAACCGGCACCCCTGGCGGCAGCCGTTTGAAAATGTGGGGGCAAGCCGATGGGATTTGGGGGGAAGAGAAAGGCCGTTTTTTACGCTGGAGGAAAAAGACCGAACCGTGCATCGTGTTCAGTATAATCCCCAGATTGGAAATGATTTTCGGGCGGTGTATGCGTATGATCCGCCGGATTTTATTCCCTATATGCCGATTTGCAGTGATTTGATGATTCGCTGCTGTCCGCAGATGAGTGCGGACAGCGGGTTGGGCTGTGAGCTGGGCAAATACGGCAGGCGATATCAGGGCTGGCTCCATGGTGACGGCCGAATGGAAATTGTGAAGATAGGGGCAGGGGAAGAGAGAACCATTCTGGCGGAGGGAGCAGCGGAAATCAAGGATTCTTTTCAATGGAAGGAGTTTCGGTTTTTTCTGGCAGACCATCAGCTGGTGCTTGAATACGGGCAGACGAAATTGATTTATGACCTGGGACGCAGTGTTGAGGATGCAGGGACCGAGCGGCACATTTGGCCGGAGGCGGCGATTCTTGGATATGGAACGGTGCGGATTTTTCATATCGGTTTGTTCCGGGATATTTATTATATGAATACCGATGTGTCTGACCCGCAGCGTCCGATTCTGCAGGGAGGGGAGGGCAATCCAGTTATCCTTGGAGAAGATGAATTTTTTGTTTGCGGCGACAACAGCCCTTACAGTCTGGATTCTCGCTGGTGGAACCGGCCGGGGGTAGGGAATCGGGGACGCACCTACCGGCAGGGAATTGTTCCGCGAGAGTATCTTGTCGGAAAGGCGTTTTTTGTGCATTGGCCCGGCGGCTATCCGGTTATTCCCGGGTTTTTCCGTTTTATTCCGTATGTGGATGGGATGAAAGTGATTTATGGGGGAAGCCGAGGGTGGGATGTGAAGGAGCAGACGCCGGCTGCTGCGGAGAAACAGTTGTGAAATTGGCAAGTCCCTCCAACGGTTTGTCAGGCGAATATCCCCGAGTGCGCCGCAGCAGGACGATTGAATCGACGGTGAATGCGCTGGATGGTCTGCTGGTGGCACTGATTTTGGCGCTGGTGTTTCGGGCGTTTGCGGTTGAGGCCTTTCAGATTCCGACCGGCAGCATGGCTGAAACACTCAAAGGTGCTCATTGGCATCTGCGCTGTCTTCGCTGCGGGATTCCGTATGATTATGGAGCAGACTCGGGCTGGTCTGGACAGCCCTTGTGCCCGAACTGCGGGTATGAACAGCCGATGGCGGCGATGGGGGTGCTGGCCAACGGCGATCGGATTTTTGTCAATAAATGCATCTATCAACTTTCTGAACCGAAGCGATGGGATGTGGTGGTTTTTAAGAATCCGCCGAATCCTCAGGAAAATTATATTAAACGGCTGATTGGGCTGCCTGGGGAAGCCGTTGAGATTGCGGATGGTGATATTTACATCAATGGGCAAATTATGCGCAAACCGCGCAAAGTGCAGGAAGAACTGTGGACCTGTCTGTATCATAATGATTATCAGGCCGGCTTTGCGAAGGGACGCTTTGAGTCGTCTGAAACGGAGAAAGCCCGACAGCCGTATTTGGAGCCGCCGTTTGAAACAGAGACCCCGAACGGCTGGGACCTGGCTTGCGGCGGGGGAACTGTTTTTCGTCTGCAGGCGAAGGATGGAGAGGAGCATTCGATTCGTTTTGTGCCTAACCGTCCGGATGCCTTTCGGGTTTCTTATGCTTATAATGGAGGAGGAGGAAGTCCCAACAGGCCGATTTGTTCGGATTTGATGATTCGGTTTTGGGTTCAGCCGACGCAAGCGTCCGGACAGGTTGGTGCTCTGGTGAGCAAGTACGGCGTTCGCTATATCGGGCGGTTTGATTTTTGGGGGCAGCTGGTTCTCGAAAGGGAGACGGCGGAGGGGGAGAAGTCAGAACTGCGAAAGATGGTGTTTTCGCCGGATTGGTCAAAAGGAGGGCTGTGGTTTGAGTTTGCCAATGTGGACCGCCGGCTGGTGATTCGCTGCGGAGAGTACCGGCTGTCGTATGATTTGAAAGAAGCCGATTTGACGGATTTGCCGGAGCGTTCGGCTCGCCGTCAGAATCCGGAGGTGAAGATACTCGGTCGAGGGTCGATGCAGCTTTTTCACATAGGACTTTATCGGGATATTTATTATCTGTCGGGAGATTCTCTGCGGGCTCGTCGGGGGCGGCCTTTTGAACTGGAGCCGGATGAGTTTTTTGTCTGCGGGGATAATACGCCTAACAGTTTTGACAGTCGGCAATGGACGACGGAAGGTATCGGCAACAACGGCAAACGCTATCGGGAGGGAGTGGTGCCGCGTGATTTTATGATGGGCAAGGCCTTTTTTGTGTATTGGTCGGATGCTTTTCGTCCGCGTGAGTCTATGATGCCGGTGATCCCGAATTTGGATCGGCTGCAGGTGATTTACGGCGGTTCTGAAGAAATCTATTAGGCGTTTTGGTTTCGATGGAGACAAAAAAACGCCGGCTGCCATGCGGGCATCCGGCGTTTTTGGTTTTGCTGTTTTGTCTGGGTGTTAGACCGTGACCAGGCGGGTTGAAGTGAGTTCTTCCACTCGAGAGGTCGGGAAGTCCAGGCCGCCAATGATGGTGTACACCCGGAGCGTTTCGCGGCCGTCTTCGTAGATACCGCGGTGGATGGTTGCATTGCCTGTGAGGTCGGCCAGCACGTCGAAAGCGAAGTTGATGTTGTCCTGCAGGTTGGGGGTATTGGCCATCATCTGTTTGCCGCCGACAACGATGCAGCCGGCTACCTTGGCCGTGCTCAAGTCGAAGCCGTTGCTCAGAAGGGTCTTTTCGAGATTCTGTTTGACGGCGCTGCTGAGGGCGAACCGATCTCTGAACTTTTCGACGCGGGTCAGGCCCATAATGGCGCATCCACCGGCTTTCAGGATGCTCTGGTAATCGACGGGGTCCAGCGTGGTGTAGGGACTGCTGAGAGAGCTGAGCCGATTGAAGATATCGAACATTCCGGCTACGGTGTTGTTGACGCTTGGCCAGAACTCCCGGACAGTCTTGCCCGGATACATTCGGCTGATTTTTTCATTGTCGATGATAATCAGCGGTGAGATTTGTCCTTTGGCGGCCATCTGTCCCAGTTCGACGGAAACGCGATAGGCGTTTTCGGCTACCTGAGGCGAGTTGGCTTCGCCGTTGGTCGGCAGGGTCATCAGTACGCCAACGTGTTTGTTGGGGTCGGTTTTTCCGATGGAATAGACATAATCCTTGGCAATGCTCACCATCTCTGCAGCACTGCCGCCGCCGGTTCCGCCGCCGGCTCCGAAGCAGACCATGACGTGATCGACTTCTGTACCGAAGGTCTTGCGTGTCAGATGGAGAATGTCCTGATGCCACTGGCCGGCTGCCTCCTGGCCGCGGCTCATATCTTTGCCGGCTCCCTTTTCGCCGATGTCCATCAGGAATTTCTGAGAGGGCGGCAGAGCCAGCGTGTCGAGGTCGTGATAGGTGGTGTTTACGGCTATGGCTTTTTTATAGCCGAGGTCATAGAAGGCCTTGGCAAGCCGTCCGCCGCACTGGCCGCTTCCAATCCATGCGAACCGGGTGGAGCCCACAAAATTGTCCTTGACGCCCGTTTCAGAAACGGGTCTGACCTCATACTTTTCGAGGTCCAGGACCGGGATAATCTCCTTTTTGGCTGGTTTCGGTGCCGGGGCCTTTACTTGAACTACTTGAGTCGTTACGGATTTTTTAGGAGTTGATTTCTTTGCGACCGCGGGGGTTGCGGAAACTTTTGCCGTTTTCTTAGGAGTTTTGGGGGAACTCTTGGGGGTGGAGGTTTTGGCGACCCTTTTTACGCTCTTGCGGACGCCCTTTTTTGAAGACTTCTTTTTGGCTGTCATTTTGTACTCCTTACAAATTGCTCTTGTGATTTTAAAAGATTACTTCTGCAAGTAACCCTACATTTTTAGGCCCGCTATGGCCTTTTTCTTGTCGGCTTGTTTTTTGTCGGTGATTTCAAGAGAGGAATTAACGCTTTCCGTTAAAAAATGAAATTTTGAGTCGGAAAGATGAGAAAAAAGCAAAATAGACCTTACTTGGGGGGTTATAAGATCGAACTTTGCGTCCGATAAATGAATCGGGTTTTAGAACCGACTTGTATGGAAAAACCGTCTGCTTGTCATCGATTCGGCGAGCGGGTATAAAGAAGAGGAGCGTTGGAAATGTTGAGGTTGAGATGAAGCATCCGGTTGTTAGCAGTAAGGGAGGTGCTGCTGCAAAAAGGGGAATAAAGTTGGCGAAGATTGAAGCGGTTATTTTTGATTTAGGCGGTGTGCTGATCGATGTTCATCTGGAGCCGCTGCGGAGACGGCTTGAAAGAAGAGGGCTGCCGGATCTGGCTGAAGAGATTCGCCGGCAGCCGCAGGCGGCTCTTCTGAACAGCGGACGGATTGGGCCGCAGGATTTTTACCGCTGGGTTGAGCAGCGATACGCTTTGGGATTGACTTTTGAGGAGTTTCGAGAGGCCTGGTGCAGCATTTTTTCGCCGAGGCCGGCGATGGAGGAGCTGGTTCGGCAGCTTGCCGGGAAGGTTCGACTGGGGCTTTTGTCGGATACGGACCCGATGCATTGGGGGCATCTGTGCCGGCATTATCGATTTCTTGAATTGTTCCCGCGACCGGTGCTGAGCTTTCAGGTGGGGGCGGTTAAGCCGTCGGAAGTGATGTATCAGGCGGCTGCTGAGTCGGTTGGGACAGCGGCGGGACGGTGTTTTTATACGGATGACCTGCCTGAAAATGTAGAGGGCGCCCGACGGGCGGGGATGAGGGCTGTACTCTTTGAAAGCCCCGCTCAGATTGAACAATTGCTGAAGGAAGAAAATCTGCTGGAAACAGTATAAAGTAAAAGGGCCGGCTGAAAAGCCGGCCCCTGACAGATTACATAAACATCACGTCCGGATGTTTCTCAAACGGTTCATCTTTGAACCAGGCCGGTGATACCTTGACTTTGAGTTTGACCGTATTGCCCAAAATCAGCATTCGAACACGGCTTTGGCCAAGGATTGGATGGTCGAACTCCACTCCTTCCAGCCAGCTGAGCCGGCTGGCCAAGGCAGGCGACTGCTCGAGTTTCAGGAGAATCGTTTCAAAAATCTGATTGGCCATCAATATGGAGCTTTGAAGAACCTGACTGTCCGCGGCCACATCGGCGGCATCGGTCTGAAACTGTTTGTACACCTCTTTAAGGACGGCGATAAATTGGGCATTCTGGGACGAATAGGCGGCGTCGAGGATTTCGGGGTCAAGCAGAAGTTCGGCATCCAGACGCACCTTCGGCCGCGGCGGGGCATTGAGGCCCAGCCGCTGTTCAACGCAGGAAAAGCCGTATTTGCGGACCGCCAGCAAAGAATCTTCATCAAAGGCGACAATGTTGAACCAGTGGGTGCGTCCTTTATCTTGCTGATTCCACGAGGCCGCAACACTTCCGCTTTGGCTGAGGTATTCTTCCATTGGTTCATAGATGAAACTGAGCACCTCGGCCGAAGTGCTTTGCTGAAGCACTGTCCGGTCGTATTTCTGGAAAACAGTTGTTTCTTCATTGAACTTCTGCTGACAGCCGCCGAGCAGCAAAAACATCGGTCCTGTCAAGACTGCGATTGCACCTATTCGGTTCACGTTAAAGCCCTTCTTTTTTTGGTTTATTAGACTTCCTTGGCCTGAATCCATTTCATCATTTTTCGCAGTTTTCGTCCGACCTGTTCCAGTTGAGAATTGTAGTCTTTCTGATAGAGCTCGTTGAACTTTTTGAGACCGGACTGGTATTCGGCAACCCACTCTTTGGCAAACTCGCCGGAGGTGATTTCATGGAGGATTTTTTTCATCTCCGCCCTGGTTTGTTCGTTGATGATGCGGGGACCCCGGGTCATATCGCCGTACTCAGCTGTGTTGGAGATGCTGTATCGCATGTAGCTGATTCCGCCCTGATAGATAAGATCCACGATAAGTTTGACCTCGTGGACACATTCAAAATAGGCGATTTCGGGCTGATAACCCGCTTCGATGAGGGTTTCAAATCCGGCCTTGATGAGGGAGCTCAGTCCTCCGCAAAGGACAGCCTGTTCTCCGAAGAGGTCGGTTTCCGTTTCTTCTTTGAAGGTGGTTTGGAGGATGCCGGCGCGGGCTCCGCCAATGCCGTTGCCCCATGCCAGAGCGATCTGAAGGGCTGTGCCGGAGGCGTCCTGCTGAACGGCGACCAGACAGGGTACGCCGCCGCCTTTTTCAAATTCACTGCGGACGAGGTGGCCTGGACCCTTGGGGGCAATCATGACCACGTTGATATTCGCGGCGGGCTTGATATAGCCGAAATGGATGTTGAAGCCGTGGCAGAAGCCGAGTGTCTGGCCGGGCTTGAGGTTGGGGGCGATCTCGGTTTGATAGACTTTGGCCTGCACTTCATCCGGTAAAGTCACAATGATCAGGGCTGCTCCCTGAATGGCTGGAGCGATAGGTCCGGGCTGAAAACCGTGTTCTTTGGCCAGTTTGTAGTTGTCTGTGCCTTTGAGTTCGGCTACCGCCACCTCAATGCCGCTGTCGCGGAGGTTTTGACTGTGGGCGTGCCCCTGGCTTCCATAGCCGATGACGGCTACTTTTTTGCCTTTTAAGGCATCGATGGGGGCATCCTGTTCATAATAAATCTTTGCCATCTTTTTGGGTCTCCTAAATGTTGAATAGTTCTATAAAGTGCAAGGATAAGTCGAAACCAAATGGTTTTCAATCTTTTTTCATAAATGCGTGTCAAAAAGTGAAAGTGTCCGGCGGGAAGGCCGCAAACCGGTTGTTTTTTTGCGTTATCTATTGTGGATCGCAAATTGTGAGATTTTCTGTAAAACCCGACAGGGAAAAGAAAAAGTCGAAAAAATGAATCAAGAATTATCTGTCGAATAGCCCCTGTTTTTTGAGCCATTCTGAAGGCACAAACCAGCAGCACCCTCTATGGGGGCACTGAAACATTGTTCTTCCTCTCTAAAACTTTATCGCTTCCAGCGGGAGCGCCGGAAGTTTAGATAGCAGCGAGGTGCTTTGGTTCGTACGCTTTCCCTGGCGTTTTCAAATTGAATTATCGGTATTATGTTCGGTTTTTGTCTGTGTCTGCCGGGGCATAGCGACTGTTCCTGTGCGGACGAGGTTTTTGATGCCGTAGGGACGGCATGCTTCAATGAAGGCCTCGATTTTGTTTTCGGGTCCTGCCACTTCAACCATCACGAATTTGATGCCGATGTCCACGACTTTTCCCTGGAACATCTCGACGAGAGCAAGAATTTCCGGCCGTTTTTCAGGCGGACAAGCGATGCTGATAAGCATCAGGTCTCTGGCGACCACATCCATCCCGGCAAAGTCCTGAACTTTCACGACAGTGACAATCTTGGCCAGCTGCTTTCGAACCTGCTCGACGACACGGTCGTCGCCGACGACGACAATAGTCATTCGGGAAAGGGAGGGGTCATCGGTGCGGCCGACAGCCAGCGAGTCAATATTGAATGCCCGGGCAGCGAACATTCCGGCCACATGGGCCAGAACCCCCGGTTTATTGTGAACTAAAGCGCTTAATATATGCTTCATCGTTGTACTCCGAATGAGTTTGCGATTTCGTTCTTTCAGGCCATTTCGAGCAGGTTCAACCCGTCCATTTCGTGGAGGGATTTTCCGGTGGGCACCATCGGCCAGACGTTTTCTTCGGGGTCCACATAGAAATCAGCGAGGCAGGGCTTTTTTTCCTCGAGCATGGCTTTGATGACCGCTGGCACTTCTTCTTTTTTGCGGGCGGAAAGGCCGACGGCTCCGAAGGCCTCTGCCAAACGGGCGAAGTCGGGGTTTTTCAGGGAGCTGCAGGAATAGCGTCGGCCGTAAAACAGTTCCTGCCACTGGCGGACCATGCCCATGTAGCCGTTGTTAATCAGGCAAATCTTGATCGGCAGTTCATACATTACAGCGGTGGACAATTCGGTCAGGGTCATATTGAAGCTGCTGTCGCCGTCAATGTCGACGACCAATGCCCCCGGATTGCCAATTTGCGCGCCGATGGCGGCAGGCAGTCCAAAGCCCATCGTGCCCAGCCCGCCGGAGGTAATGAACTGGCGGGGGCGGCTGAATTTGTAAAACTGGGCCGTCCACATTTGATGCTGTCCGACGCCGGTGGTGATGATGGCCTGGCCCTGCGTCTGATGCCAGAGTTCCTCGATGACGTATTGCGGTTTGATCATCTTGGAGTTTCGATCATAGCGGAGCGGATAACGTTTTTTTAATTCGGCGATTCGCTCGAACCATTCCTTGCGTTCCCTGTATTCGACCTGCTCGAGCAGGTCCGCCAGAACATAGCGAGCGTTTCCAACGACCGGGATGTCCACCGGCACGTTTTTGGCGATGCTGGATGGGTCCAGGTCGATGTGAATGATTCGAGCGTGGGATGCAAAGGTTTTCAGTTTGCCTGTGACCCGGTCATCAAAACGGGCACCGACGCAAATCAGCAAATCAGATTCCTGGACAGCAAAGTTGGCATAAGCGGCTCCGTGCATTCCGAGCATATCAAGAGAGAGGGGGTCATTCTGGTCAAATGCTCCCAGTCCCATCAGGGTCATCGTGACCGGAATATTGGCCTTCTTGGCGAGTTTTCGGAGGGGCTCAGAGGCATTGCCGCTGATGACACCGCCGCCGACATAGAGGACAGGACGCTGGGAGGCGTTGATGGCCTCGGCAGCACTGCTGATTTGTCGGGCGTGGCCGTGTTCCCGGACGCGATAGCCCGGCAGTTCAATGGGTTGCGGCGGTGTTACCGGGACCTGGGCAACTTGCATGTCAACGGGAATATCAATCAGCACCGGGCCGGGTCTTCCTGTGGAAGCGATATAGAAGGCCTCGCGGATGGTGTGAGCCAGGTCGTTGGGATTTTTGATGATAACATTGTGTTTCGTAATCGGCCGCGTGATGCCGGTAGTATCGGCTTCCTGGAAGGCGTCATTGCCGATCAGGTCTGTGCGAACCTGGCCGGTAAGGGCGACAATGGGCACGGAATCCATCATTGCGGTAGCCAGACCGGTCGTCAAGTTGGTTGCGCCGGGCCCTGAGGTGGCGATCATGACGCCAACCTTGCCGGTGGAACGGGCATAAGCATCGGCCATATGACAGCCGCCTTGTTCGTGCCGCGGAATTATCACTCGTATTGGTGAATCGTACAATTTGTCAAACAGCGGCAGGACAACACCTCCGAGGTAGCCGAAAAGGACTTCAACCCCTTGCTCAAGCAGGGTATCCACGATAATTTGGCTGCCTGGTTTGGTTTGTGCCGGAGCTGTTTGTTCTGTTTTGGTCGTCATAGCACTCTCCTGGTTCGGTAAAGATTGGTTCCAATAAGATGGATTGGCTCCTCCGTGCTGTGCCCCTGCAGGGCCGCAGGACGGAGGTGGTGTACAAAACCCGCCGAGTCCGGACTGAGTCGATAGATGGCATCAAAAAGCGGCTGCACCGAAGCTCCTGGATAGCCGAAGATTATTTTAACACCCAATGCACGGAGGGTTTCGAAAATGATTTCGCTTCCGGATTTAAAACCTGAGGACGGCGCCGAAGCGCCCGACGGGTGGGATTGAATTGTCATGTTTTTTTTCTCCTGATAAACGTTTCGTTATACCGGTTTCTGCGGTTTGAAAGGCGATTTTCGTCCAGTCCTTCCGGCAAGCCCCACGCTTGTCCAGCTGAACCTGACGGGTTTTTTACCCGCCGCAGAACCGTCACCACAACTTCTTGTTGTGTTTCAGGTTGATTCTGATTTCGTTTTGTTGCGAAAGAACCTTAAAAAAGCTACTCTATTTATAATTTAAGAAATTGTCAATGATTTTTTATTTTTTCCTTTCTTTTTTGTCAGAAAACCTCCCTAAAGTTAGGTTGCAAGCGGCGATTTGGGCGATATAATGTCGCACATAAAGACGATTCAGGGAAGATAACCTGCCGGCGGAAAGATTGTAAGATGAGCAAATACAAGGAATTATCAGCATTTTTTGCGGTTTTGCTTTGGGTGCTGTCTGTGCCGTGCTCAGGCGAACAGGTGTGGCGTTTATCGCCAGAAACGGGGTGGGAGGAAATTTCCGACAGTCCGCAGGGGAAGTTTCTGCTGAGGGTTTCCGAAATCAAGCAGCAAATCGAACGGGGGGATACAGAAGAGGCGATGAGGGCCCTGGAGACCCTGGAGACGGATTTCCCTCAGTTTGCCGGGCCGGACTTGAGTCTTTATATAGAAGGGGAAAAACTATATATTAAGAACAAATGGTCTAAAGCGGCTGTTAAATACAAGAAATGTTTGACGGATTATCCCGATAGTCCGCTGGTGATGGCGGCAGCGGAACGGCTGTATTCGATTGGGGCGGCTTATATGGGCGGCCAAAAAAGGCCTTTTCTGAAGATTTTTCATTTGCCGGCTTATGAAGAAGGTGAGAAGATTCTTCGAGACCTGTCCGATCGATGGGGTAATGCGCCGCTGGCGTACCGTTCGCTGGTTACGATAGCAGAAAGCCAGGAGCGTCGGGAGAAGTTTCTGGATGCTTACCAGACTTGGGCAGAGATTGCCGACCGCTGGCCGACCGGCGAAAGCGGCCGAATAGCCCTGCTTCGGATGGCTCAGTCGCTTCATGCGGCCTATCGGAGCCCCCATTATGATGCGACCGTACTGCGGGGGGCCGCCAGCTATTTTGAGGATTATCGAAAGCGGTATGAGGCCAGCGCTGCCGAGCTGGGAATTGACCAGAAACTGGAGATGATTCGAGAGCAGCAGGCCTATAAAGACTTTTTTGTAGGGCTTTATTATGAGCGGACAGAGCAGTTGGAGGCGGCGATGATGTATTATCGGCTGGTGGCGGACAAATATCCCCAAAGCCGGGCGGCGCAAATGGCTTTGCAGCATCAGACAGCGATTGAACAGGGAAAAAGTCTGCTGCCGCCGAAGACAATGCGGCGGAAGGTGTTCGAGGCAGGAGCTGATTTTCTGGATCACTGGTTTGGCGTGGGTTATATAGTGGATTTGCCGACCGGCTAGGAGCGAACTCCGCGCAGCACTGCGGAAGGAATCAATCGGTTATGAAGCGATGGCAGAATATCTTGACGGCTGTTCTGACGGCGGTTGCCCTTGTGGGGATGAGCGGGTGTGCGGGCTATGCAAACCGTTGGCCGTATCCGGAACAAATTCATACGGTTTATGTAGAAATGTTCGATACCTCTGATTTTCGGCGAGGGTATGAATATCAGCTGACGGATGCGATTTGCAAGTATCTTGAGGCCCAAACCCCCTACAAAATCGTTTCAGACCGCAATCTGGCGGATTCGATTTTAAGCGGGACCCTGCAGACCGGTCAGGGAGTGCTGTCGATGGATCGATATACCGGCAAGCCGCTCGAACAGGAAGCGATTGTTCGGGTGACTTTTACCTGGAAAGACCTTCGTACAGGCCAGGTGCTGATTAATCAGGAAACAGTAGCGGCTGCGGAACCTTATTCTGCTTTTCTGAGCCAGGATTTTGAATACTCCGCCGCCCGGGCGGTGAACAAGGCCGCTCAGCGTCTCGTAGAGCGGATGGAATCGGCGTGGTAAAGGGCTCTGTTCATCTTTTATTGATCTTTCAATCAAATTTTTATGGTTTGTTCCGTTCTTTCTGAAAAGGCGGCCCTTTGGCAGGGAGAACCATCGATCTTTTTAATTATTCAGGAACCGGCGGAATAACAATTTCAGGAAAGACACAGACGAAGTATGACGGAAAAAAAGATTCAGAAACGCGGGGCGAAAACGCCGGTTTCTGTGCCCAATTATAATCGCGGGCCCTTAAGCTGGCTGCTGATTGGTTTGCTGGTGATGCTGATGATTTCCACCCTGATGCGGATGCAGCAGGTGCAGGAACTGGCCTATTCGCCGGATTTTTTGGATCACGTTCGGGCTGGTCATGTCAAGTCGGTTGTCATCCATGAAGGCAAGGGGAAGATTCTGGGGGAGTTTTATCCGGAGGCCGTTTCGGAAGGTAAACCTGTTCGGTTTGAGGTTTCTATTTCGGAAATGCTCAAAGATGAGACGCTTCTGCCGCTGCTGAAATCAAATCGAGTGGAAATGAAGGTTCAGAAGCCGGATATTTGGACGCCGCTGCTGGGGAATCTGCTGCTGTTTGTACTGCTGATCGGCCTGATTTACTTTTTCTTTATCCGCAATATCCGCACGGGCGGAGGGATGCTGATGAACTTTGCCCGCAGCAAGCATCGGGTTCAGAGCAAGAGTACCGGCAGGACCTTTGAAGATGTGGCGGGGATTGAAGAAGCCAAAGAAGAAGTGGCGGAGATTATTGAGTTTCTGAAAAATCCCAAGAAATTTCAAAAAATCGGCGGCCGGATTCCTCGCGGCGTTCTTCTGGTCGGCCCGCCCGGATGCGGCAAGACGCTGCTGGCCAAGGCCATTGCGGGTGAGGCAGATGTGCCGTTTTTCAGTATTGCCGGAAGTGATTTTGTGGAGATGTTTGTTGGAGTGGGGGCCAGCCGGGTTCGTGATTTGTTCCGGCAGGCGAAGGAAAATTCGCCGTGCATTATTTTCCTGGATGAAATTGATGCGATCGGCCGCCGGCGGGGGGCGGGCTTAATCAGCGGCGGGCATGATGAGCGTGAACAGACGCTTAACGCGATCCTGGTGGAGATGGACGGTTTTGATACGAATGATCAGGTGATTGTGATTGCGGCCACCAACCGGGCGGATATTCTGGATCCGGCTTTGACCCGTCCGGGGCGGTTTGACCGACGGGTGGTTGTGCCGCTGCCGGACCTGAAGGGACGGATGAAGATTCTGCAGATTCATGCACGGCGCATCAAGTGCGGGCCGGATGTGGATTTTGAGCGGCTGGCTCGCGGGACGCCGATGTTCAGCGGGGCGGAACTGGAGGCCCTGATTAATGAGGCGGCTATCAGTGCAAGTATGCAGAACAAGGAATATGTGGAGATGAGCGATTTGGAGGAGGCACGCGATAAGGTTCGCTGGGGCCGTGCCAAGCGGAGCCGTGTGGTGGATGAGTACGACAGACGGCTGACGGCTTATCACGAGGCGGGCCATGCGCTTGTGCAGTCGCTGCTTCCGGATGCGGACCCGCTGCACAAGGTGAGCATTATCCCGCGCGGGCCGATGGGCGGGGCGACCTTTGCCTTGCCGGAAAAGGACCGTTTGTATTATTCCAAACGGTACTGCGACGCCCAGCTTCAGATTTTCTTTGCCGGACGGATTGCTGTAAAGATGGTTTTCAATGATGTTGACAGCGGCGCCTATTCGGATATTCGGCAGGCGACGATACTGGCCCGGCAGATGATTACGGAGTGGGGGATGGGAGAGAAGGTGGGGCCTGTGTATTATGGGGCGGACGGAATGGACACCTATTTTTATGCTCCCAAGATTACGGAATATTCGCAGAAGACGGCCGAACTGATTGACCAGGAAGTCAAAAACCTGCTGGATGCGGCCCATGCGAAGGTGGAGCAGCTGCTTATGCAGCACCGAGACAAGCTGGAAGCCCTCGCAGAGACGCTGCTGAAGTACGAAACCCTTGATGCGGAGGAAGTCAAGATTATTATCAGCGGCAGAAAGCTGGAGAAACCAACGGTCTCAGAACTGCTGGCGTTGGAACAAAAAAAGTCATCGAAAGCACAAAGTGAAAAAGATAGTTTTTCCCCTGAAAAAGAAGGACAAAAGGATGCTTCATCTGATTTCGACGGATTCTGATGGCAGAGGCAGGAACAGTTAACATCGTCTTTTTTGTGTGTAGAAAGGAGCATCTTATGCTTGCGCCAAACCGTCTATTTTCTGCGAGGCATCGGCGTGCTTTTACTTTGATTGAACTTCTGGTGGTTATTGCAATTATTGCCTTGCTTCTGGCAGTGATCATTCCCGCGCTTAGAAGTGCCAAAAACCTTGCGGCTGCCGCCGTGTGTTTGTCTGGCGAAAGCCAGATGATTAAGGCATGGCTTCTCTACGCGGAGGATTATAACGGAAATCTTGTTGATGGGGATACATCGGACAGTTTGACTGATCCCGGGTATGAAACCTACCGGATTGGCAGCAGCTCAGTTCGGGTGTGGTGCTGGGTCGGCCGACCAATGGGCCCGAATCGGGAAAATGTGAACAAAACTATTGATGATGAAGTGCGGGGATTTCAGGCCGGCGCTTTATGGAGCTATTTGCAAGCTCCGAATGTGTATAACTGTCCGGTTGATAAACGCTACGTCAAGCCAGCTACCATGCCGCGAAACCAGGTAGGGGGATATGATCCCGACTGGAAGGGGGGTTATCGCAGTTTTTCGATAGGCAAGGTCTTATCCAAAAGACCTGCCGAGGGAACGGGCGAAGATGAGTATACTATCTCCAAACTTTCTGAATTTTCCAATCCAGGCGGCAAGATTGTCTTTCTTGAAGAAGCGGATGGATACGGCTGGAATCATCGAACATGGAATATGGATTTGCTCACCCCTCGATGGGTTGACCCCTTTGCGATCTGGCATAACGGCAGCAGTACGCTGGCATTTGCTGACGGTCATGCGGATCGGCATAAATGGAAATCTAAAAATACGCTTGAGATGGCAAAGGCACAGGAGAAAAACTGGAGCGCTCTTGAAAACGGCAAACCATCGGAGGATTATCTGTGGTTTAAGCGGGCATATATCCCGGGCCGATAGCAGATTTTGCGGACAAGTCCTTTCTGTGGTTTTTTTTGCCTGTCTTGCCTTTGTCATTTTGGCAGGGTAATGGAAGAAAACAGAAAAGCAAAATAATCGCAAGTCCTTTTTCTCCATCGAGTTATGATTTGTGCGATTAAATTGGCACGGATTTTGTATTATTTCTTAATGTCGGTTGAACAAGGAAAAAGAAGGAATCGTAGCGGTAAGAAAGGGAGGTGAGTACTATGGCACTGACAGAATTGGTACCTTGGAGGACGGGCCGAAGGAATCTGCCGGTTCGAGGCGAAGAGCAGACCAATCCTTTCGCGGAGCTGCAGCGGCAAATGGGACGGTTGTTTGACGATTTCTTCAGCGATGTTGGCCTGCAGCCGTGGAGAGGATTGGCGGGCATTGAAAGCGGATTCTATCCCCGGATGGAAGTGGCTGAAACAGAAAAAGAACTTCTCGTCACCGCCGAAGTGCCCGGCATAGAGCCCAAGGACGTTGAGATTACGGTGGCCGATGGTATCCTGACGATCAAAGGCGAAAAGAAGCAGGCGACCGAAGAGAAGAAAGAGGGCTACTACCTCGCAGAGCGGACGTATGGGGCATTCACTCGGGCGGTGGCACTGCCGGTTGAAGTAGATGAAGGGAAAATTGAGGCCACATACAAAGACGGGGTTTTGAAAATCCGCCTGCCCAAAGCCGAAAACCACAAGGCTCGTGTCAAGAAGGTTGAGGTCAAGGCCGGATAAAACCGGCTTCTCGAAAGAGGGCCTAAAAGGCCCTCTTTTTTTTTGAAATGAAGAAAAAGGAAAATGGAAAGGAAGCAGGCAATGTTGACAAGCAGCAGAAATCTGAAACGAGCAGGATGGTTTGTGTTGGTTTGTATGCTGGCGTTTCCTGTCTGGGCAGCGGTAGAGGACGATACGGCTGCTCTGCGTCAAACGTCGAAGGCGTTTACAGCGGCCGTCAAAAAAGCGCTGCCTGCGGTAGTGGCCGTTCAGTCGGAATATACGGTGTCCGGCACGGAGTGGACCTATCGTTCGCCGTTTGAAGATGATTTTTTTGAGCGGTTTTTTGGTTTCGGACCACGGTTTCGAACGCCGGTGCCTCGTCAGGAAAAGCGCATTGGTCAGGGTTCGGGCTTTATTATTTCGGAAGATGGTTATATTTTGACCAACCATCATGTGGTGGCCGAGGCAGACAAACTGACGGTTTTACTCCATGATGGACGGCGTTTTGAGAATGTCGAAATTGTCGGGTCGGATGAGAAGGCGGATTTGGCTCTTTTGAAAATTCCCGGCATCAAGGGACTGCCGACGGTAGATCTGGGCAATTCAGATTTGATTGAGGTGGGAGAATGGGTGATTGCAGTGGGGAATCCCTTTGGGCTGATGGAAACGGTGACTGTCGGCGTGGTCAGTGCCAAGGGACGCCGGATTCGGGGCGATGATGCGAGTGTGTATGAAGATTTTATTCAGACGGATGCGGCTATTAATCCGGGCAATTCGGGAGGGCCGCTGCTGAATATTGATGGCCAAGTCATCGGAATCAATGCAGCCATTGTAACAGGGGATACAGGCGTGCGCGGCTATATGGGTATCGGTTTGGCAGTGCCGATCAATATGGCTAAATCGATGGCCGAACAGATGATCAAAACAGGCAAGTTTGTTCGCGGCTATGCCGGTATCGGGTTGCAGGACCTGACGGAGGATATTGCCCAGGGGTTGGACCTGAAGGTTCGTCGGGGGGCGATTATTACACAGGTCTATGAGAACTCGCCTGCCGAAGCAGCGGGTTTGCAGCCGGATGACGTGATCATTTCGATTGACAACCGTCAGATTTACAGCAGCCAGGATGTGCGGAATGTGATTGGATACTCTGCTCCAGGTACAGAGCTGACAATTGTTGTGCTCCGTAAAGGGCAGGAGAAAAAGATTACGCTGAAGGTTGGTGCCCGCCCGGTGGCGGAGGAGATTGTTGACCAGCTTGGGATTGAGGTTAAAAACAGCGAAGACGGACGCGGTGTGGTGATTACGAATGTGAAGGAAGACAGTGACGCTGCCCGTGTCGGGCTGAGACCTGGAATGGTAATTTTGAGCATCAATCAAGAACAGGTGAACTCAGTCGCTGAGTTTAAGAATGCCCTCAGCAAGCTGGAAGGCAAGGATAAAGTGATTTTGTCTGTAAAGACGGATTATATGACTTATTATGTGGTATTGCCGCTGAAGAAGAAATAGGCGGCTTCAGAAATAACGGCTGATGGAACAGACGTCGAATGCAGGATTCGGCGTCTGTTTTTTATTGGCTCTGGGTAAGCCGGCGGGTGAGGTGATCGATGCGCGTGCGAATTTGTTCATCGGATTTATATATTTCTTCGATTTTTGTGCAGGCGTGAAGGACGGTGGAATGGTCCCGTCCGCCCAGGTGGCCGCCGATTTCCTCCAGACTGTGTCGGGTGAGCTGCCGTCCGAGATACATGCAGACTTGGCGCGGCAGGGTGATGCTTTGACTTCGCTTCTTGCTTTGGAGGTCTGTGATGCGGATGTCAAATTCGCGGCTGACGGCTTCAATAATGTCAGCCATTGTAACAGAGCGAGGGGCAACGGCCTGCTGAATGCCGAGGGCCTGGCGGGCCAGCTTGGGGGTAATGGGCTGGCCGGCGGTTTTGGCTGTGGCATACAGGACAGTTAAAGCACCCTCGATTTCGCGGATGTTGGACTGGACGTGTTCGGCAATCAGCTCAGCGATGCCTTCCGGGAGAGAAATTCCGCGGAGACTGGCCTTCTTTTTCACAATGGCAATGCGGGTCTCGTAGCTGGGCGGGTCCAGCCGCGCCACCAACCCCCATTTGAAGCGGCTGATAAGCCGTTCTTCAAGAGAGGACAGTTGAGCAGGCGGACAGTCGGCGGTGAGAATAATTTGACGGCGATTGTTGTAAAGGGCATTAAATGTGTGGAAGAATTCTTCCTGGCTTTGTTCACGTTCGCGAAGGAACTGGACATCGTCGATAATAAGAACATCCACACTGCGGTGCTGATTCTGAAACTCGGCCAGCTGCCCCTGTTCGATGGCACTGATGAAGCCGTTGACGAACTGTTCACAACTGAGAAAGCGGATAGACAGACCGTTGTGGTTTTCACGGGAGGTATGACAGACAGCATGGAGCAGATGGGTTTTGCCGAGACCGACGCTGCCGTAAAGGAAAAGCGGGTTATAGACGGTTCCAGGATTCTGACTGACGGCAATACAGCTGGCATGGGCCAGACGATTGCAGGGGCCGACGACAAAATTGTCAAAGGTATAGTCCGGATGAAGACGAAGCCCGTCAGGAAGTACGGCTGGAGCAGCAGAGGCAGCCGCAGAAGGACGGACCGGATGGAAACTGAGCGAAACCAGATAGCCGGTGATTTTCTGGGCGGCCTTGGTAAAAACAGGCACACAATGGTCGTTCAGATAGTCGGCTTTGGCCTGATCCGGGCATCCAATGTCAAAATGACCGCCGCTGAAGGACAGCACCGTCAAATCGCTGAACCAGGTACGGATGTTGACCGGGTCCATCGAGCGGACTTCCTCAAGAATTTGCTCTAAAATCTGTGCTGGTTCCTGCTGTTTCACGTTTTATTCCTGCGGGCCGGTATGAAGGTTTTTTATCGGAAGAACCCTCCTGTCGCGGCTGACGAATGAAAAACACTTTATCGGGACGAGAGGATTCTGTCAACCCCGAAAGGATACAGCAGGGCCACTGAAGGAAAGATAGAGAAAATCGGAGAGATTCATCTTGAAAAATGGGAAAATTTCTGGCACACTGGACGTTGTTTTCAATAACAAAAAAATACAAGATATGGTGTAAATTATGGGTTTCTTTACAAAAACGGTTCAGTATCTCCGTGAGCATCTGGGCAAGACGCGCAGCCGGATTGCTTCCGGCTTGTCGGCTGTGCTGAGTTTGGGACGAGATTTGGATGAAGAGATTCTCGAACGGCTGGAGGAAACGCTTATCAGTGATGATATCGGGGTAGAGACAACCCAGCGGCTGATTGAAGATTTGCGCAATGCTTATAAGAAAAAGGAGATTGTTAAGACAGATGAAGTGATTCCATTTTTGAAGGAACATATTAAGAATTACTGGCCGAAGGAGGATCGGCAGCTCCGTCTTGCCCAGTCTGGCCCGACGGTGATTCTGGTGGCCGGTGTGAATGGCTCTGGCAAAACGACCAGCATTGCCAAACTGGCCTATATGCTCAGCCGACATGGGAAGAAAGTGATTGTGGCGGCCTGTGATACGTTTCGGGCGGCTGCGGTGGAGCAGCTGTCGATTTGGGCGGAACGGATTGGAGTGCAGATTGTCAAGCACAAGCAAGGGTCTGATCCGGCGGCGGTGGCTTTTGATGCGGCTTCGGCGGCATTGGCCCGCCAGGCGGATTTTCTGATTCTCGATACGGCCGGGCGGCTTCATACGCAAAAGCATTTGATGGAGGAACTGAGCAAAATTCGCAATGT
Source organism: uncultured Phycisphaerales bacterium (assembly GCA_937868095.1). Taxonomy (GTDB): domain Bacteria; phylum Planctomycetota; class Phycisphaerae; order Sedimentisphaerales; family Anaerohalosphaeraceae; genus JAHDQI01. The sequence goes on from CALMLO010000032.1 coordinate 132,501, forward strand.
TGTTTCCAAACAGATACCCGGCTCGCCGCATGAAGTCATTTTGGTGGTGGATGCGACAACAGGGCAAAATGCCATCCAGCAGGCAAAAATGTTTACGCAGGCAATTGATGTAACGGGGATTTTTCTGGCAAAACTGGATGGAACGGCTCGCGGCGGCATCGTTATTGCCATCAAGGATAAACTGAATATCCCTGTGAAATTTGTGGGGCTGGGCGAGACGCCGGAAGATATTGCCGAGTTTGACCCTCAGGAATTTGTGGAAGCCCTGTTCGGCTGAAAAGAAGACAGAAATTTTCTTGACAAATTTTCTCGATTGTTTTATAGGGAAAATGACTGAGGCGGGCGTAGTTCAGTGGTAGAACACCAGCTTCCCAAGCTGGATACGCGTGTTCGATTCACGTCGCCCGCAGTCATTTCGTGTCCGCGTCCATTATCCGCAGGGTGTCTCCTGGATCTTCGAGTAAATGAAGCCGGGCGCGGGATTGGGGGCTCATCGTGGGGTGGTGGGCGACGAGCATCAGTCTGCCGTCAAAGGTTTTGAAAATCATTCCATGTCCGCTGTTATCCGTCAGGAGGGGCTGTGCCTGACGCCAGGGGCCAATCAGCCGACCGGAGAGCGAATACGCCAGAGTTTGGGCATATTGGCCGTCTTCCTGCCAGCTGGACCAGAGTATCAGAAGCCGGCCGGTTTTGGTGCGGTAAAGGAAAGGCCCGTCAGTGACGAAGGTGCGGGGCGGATCGTCGGCTTTGGCCTGCCAGGGCTGAATCCAGGGAGCATCTGACCCCCGAAAAAGCATGATGGGCTCGCCGATGGCGGCGGAAAGGTCATCTTTGAGGGGAATTGCCTCGATCGTTCCGTCGGTTATCTGAATCCATTCGTGACAATATACCATCCAGGGCTTTCCGTCTTCGATATAAAGCGTTCCATCAAGGGTCATCAGTTCCGGCGGCGCTGCAGAGCGGTTTTCAAATGGTTCGAAAGGTCCGTCGGGGCTGGAACTGAAGAAGATTTGGGTGCCGCGCATGTGGGTGGTTTGCCGGCTGCGGGGGCCCATCGGCAAAAGTTTGTCCCGATTGTGAAGGGTGACAAAGAGATAGTATTTGCCGTTATAAAAATGAACTTCGGGTGCCCAGGCGCCATGGGCAGGGTTGGCCCATCCGTCTTGTGGTACTTCGAAGACAACCTTGGGGCCTTCCCAGAGCTGAAGGTCTTTGCTGGTATAGGCGACCACACCAGCCCGGTTTTTGGGCAAAGCCCCCGAAGTGACGCTCGTATAAAGGTAGTAAGTTTGGCTTTTGGCATCGGGCAGGATAAAGGGATCATGCGCCCGGAAATCCTGTAAGGACAGGCCGGAAGCAGCATAACACGATAGAGAGGAAAGAAGGAAAACAAGAGCGAGTTTCGGCAGTTGAGTCTGGATTGGTTCTTTCATGGTGCTGTCCCTTTCAGATTTCAGGATAGTTTAAGGGGCTTTTGAAGGCAAGTACTTTTCGGGATTTTGTTTGGCGGTGTTGGAGGGAAGTTTATAATTAGGATTATGGGGAAAAGGCAAACCATTTGGCTGGGGGCTGCTGCGTCGGGGGTGGGGCTGATAGGGGGGGTGTTGGTGTGTCTATGCGCATGCCTATGCAGTTCGTGCCGGCAGTCGTTGCCGGAATCGGTTGGGGGTGCTGAAAACAGCCGCTCTGCCGGCGCGCAGTCTGATGGAAAGCCGAACGAGCCCAATACTCTGCCGCGATGGAATCGTCCGCGGACTGAAGAACGGCAGAGAGAGCGTCTGCGAATGGTTGAACGCATCCGGCAGGAGTATGGCTTGCAGGATGAGGCGGTTTTGGAGGCCATGCGGAATGTGCCGCGGCATTGGTTTGTTCCGCCTGACCAGAGCGCGTATGCCTATTATGATTCGCCGCTGCCGATAGGATATGGGCAGACGATTTCCCAGCCGTTTATTGTGGCCTATATGACCAGTGTGCTTGCGCTGGAGCCCAACGACCGGGTGCTTGAGATTGGGACGGGGTCGGGCTACCAGGCGGCTGTGCTGAATGAGTTTACGCCGAATGTATTCACAATTGAAATTATCCGGCCGCTTGCTGAACGAGCGATAGAGACGTTCAGACGGTATGGCTATGAGACCATTCGCGTGCGGATTGGAGATGGGTACAAGGGCTGGCCGGAGGAGGCGCCGTTTGATGCGATTGTTGTGACCTGTGCGCCGGATAAGATTCCGCCGCCGCTGCTGGAACAGCTTAAGGTCGGCGGGCGGATGATTATTCCGGTCGGCAGCGAAGGCCGGCTGCAGGAACTTGTGCTGGTGGAGAAGGATTCCAAGGGGCAAATCCGCAAGCGCTCCGTAATGGATGTGCGGTTTGTACCGCTGCTCCGGCAGAAAGAGTAAAACGGCGGTTTTGAGAGGGGTTCGGCATTTTCTGCTCAGGTTGGCTTGCGGACGGAGGCACAAAATTGTCCCATCAGCGTCATTGCCCGGTTGAGTTTTTCGGGGCTGCCGTCCATCTCTGCATAGGCGGTGATCAATTCAAGCAGTTCGGGGTCAGGTTCTTTCCGGCCGTATTGATGGGAGGTGTTGACAATGCCCGCATCGAGGCCGTATTCCATTGCTTTGGCGACATAAGCCCGGCAGATTCCGATTTTTCGGCCGGGCAGATCGCGGCAGCAGTTGCTGACGCCCAGGGAGCAATGGCAGTGTTTGAGTTGGGGGTCCTGCTTGATTCGTTTGATGGTTTCGAAGGTGCGATAGGTATAACCGGGCACGTTCGGCTCCATCGGCATATCGATGGCAATGGGGAAGACGGTTGAATCGAAAAAGATTTCGTCCGGTTTGAAACCGTACTGCATGGCTTTTTCATAGAGGGCATGGGCCAGATGAAGGAGTTCCTCTACGGAATGAGAGCCGCCGGCTCCCTTGGGGCGGTCTTCGGAGACCAGCAGGGCGATAAACCGGAAGTCGTAAAGCCGTTTGAGGGGCAGCATTTCATCTGCCGTGTAGATTTTGATGGAATTGAGCAGGGGGGGCTTGACCGGCTGAGCGGTATTGTACCATTCCTTCAGGCCTGCCTTGAGGACTTCGTTGCTGCTGCTGTCGATGCAGACAGGTACGCCCTTGCCCCAGCGGCGGACGAGCTTGACATACTCTTTCATCATCTCCACGGCGGTTTGGGGATTGTCTTCTCCGAAGGCATCCAGATTGACGGCAATATAATCGGCTCCTTCGTCAGCCTGCGTTTCGATAAGGGCCTGGATATAGGAGAGGGGGCCGCTGGGTTCGGTGTAGGCGTTTGGGCCGCGGGCGTGGAGTTCCTTCATTACTGCACCGGTTTTGGGGATTGAAGCATGAATGGCTTCGCCAATCTGAATCAGAGGGGGGCGCATTGTGTGGTCCTTTCCGAACAGGTAGTTTACCAGAGAGCTTGTGTGTTCCAAAGATGGATTGCGAGGTTTGTTGATTCGGGTTCGCAGTTTTTCACGACCGTCAGGTTCGGTTAAGGCGAATTGGTACATCGTTTCTCCGACGCAAATCCGCTGGAGGTTGTTTCCGCAAAAACCGTCCGGTGCTGCATCGCCGCAGGGGGCATTGTCCAGGCCTTTTTCGCATTCTCCGATGGTGCAGCAGCCGAAGTTTTCCGGCAGGAAGCAATCGCCGCATTCTTCACATTCAAAGAGGAGATATTTGATGGGTTTTTCGAGTGCGTTGAAGAGTTTGTAGGTGCAGGTTTGCTCGTTGTCTGCCCGAACAAAGCGCAGGGTTTTTTTAAAGGCGTGGAATCCCCAGTATTGCGGATCGAGCAGAAAGCGGTGCATAAAGTCGAAAAACCGCTTGCGGGTTTTTTCCCTGGGTTTGGAGAGGGGGCGCTGGTGTCCTGTTTCGTCATAGAGGTAAAATGTTTTCGGCGGAGGCCAGTAGAGGTTGTCCTGGAAGGGCTGCCAGTTGGTGCCGATTTCGGCGGTTCGCTGGAGGATTCGGATAAAGGCGGAGTAGTCCTGGATGCCGCCGAGGTCAACGCCGGCGGCGCCGATGGCTCGGTACATGGCTATCTGCTGAGCGGCTCGTTCGATGTGCTCCTCTACGGTTTCAGAGGTTAGTTTGGCAAGGAGGGCATCGCTTACATAGCAGCCGGGCAGTTTGTTATCGTGCATCAGGCGGGGGGCCGGTGTAAGGGCGGTCAGCCAATAGACGTTTCCGAATACGGGAATGGAGATTCTGTTTTGCTGAAGATACTGCATTAACTCGAGGGATTTTTTCCAGTCCCAGCCGACTTGAGTAATCAGGAATTGTGCGCCGGAGGCAATCTTCTTTTCCAATTTGTAGTACTGCTGCATGAGGGAGGGTTCGGTGTACTTAAAAGGCGAAACGGCGGCACCCGGATAAAACTGGTGAACGGACTGCCATTGGCCGGGTTTGGCGTTCAGAATGGCTTGCTGATTTTGGCGTTTGAGGAGGTCTAAGAGGCCGATGGATTCGACTTCAAAGACGCCTTTGGCGGAAACGGGCTTGTCGCCGGTGAGGGCGAGGATGCTTTCGATGCCTTGCCGGCGGTATCCGATTAAGGAACTGAGGAGAGAGGCGGTATTGGCATCTTTGCAGGTAAGGTGGGGGATAATGTCGAGATTGTCTGCAAGGTGGTCCTGCCGGAGGGCGGCGATGACGTCGGCCGGGTCGAGATTGGGTATGCCGCTCGGATTTTGCGGAAGGGTAATGCCGGCTAAAATAAAATCGGGGGGGATGTCGCGAGTGCCTTTTTCCTGATATTCCTTCAAGAAGTTGAGGATAGGAGCAAGACTGAAGTTGGGCCCGCCGGTCAATTCGGCCAGCACGGCGAATTTTTGCCGGCTGGTGAGGATTTGTTTTAGTCGTTGTCTTTCCATGCCTTATTTTCCCTGACGAAAACCTGTTCAGGGTATTATCCACAGAGGCCGGAAAGAATAAAGGTTTCAAAAGAATTTTTATGGATTTTGTGGGGATGCTTTTTTTGAAAAAGAATGGGATGAAGGGGGTTTTGTGGGTTTTTGGGCTGGAAATGGGGTTTTTGGGGAAATTTGCGCACCGCGGCGCGCAGGCGGCGCGCATTTTAAAGCCACTTAAAAACGGCCGTGCGCATTTTAAAGCCGGATTTTGGACCTGCGGAGGCGTCGGCGCGCATTTTTGAGCCAGTTGAAAAGGGCTGCGGAGGGGGTTTGGGGGAAATTGCTGATAATTCAATGGAGACGGGGATTCTTGAGCCAGAGGGGAAAGGTTGAGGGGTTGCGGGGGCAGGGGCTGGTAATTCAATGGAGAGGCGGATTGGGGGGCCAAGTGGGAATGGCTGAGAGGGGGCAATGGAGAGGAAGTGGAGGGGGAAGATCTGAAATGATGGGGCAAATAGAGGGGGATTGGGGCGGATGAGGGTTGTCGGGTTTTGCTCCTTCTGCTGCCCATTTTAATTCCTTTAATTCCTATACCTTGCGGCTCCTTGGGGCCGGATGTCTGCTCCTTCGTCATTCAAGCGGGTATTATACCATATATGATTTTGAAATCAAGGAAATGTTTGGTGATTATCAAACTTTTTTTGCGTGCAGGCGGAGCCGCAGTTTTGGAAAGAATGAAGAGTGAAAAGGGGAATAGTCGAGGAAGCGGGTCGGGTTTGGGGTTTTGGGTGAAAAATAAGCGGAAAATGGGCGAATGGCTTGCCGGAGGGGGTTGAGGTTGGGTATAATAGCGGCGAAACGGCTGCTTTGAAAAAGACATCAAAAATAGAAGGGAATAAGTAAGTAAACTTTCGCACTTTTTAGGCGGCTGATTTTAATGGCTTATCAACAAAAACATATCAACCATCCGATGTCTTTCTTGGAAACAAAAAGAAGACAGGGAGGTCGATATGGATACGAATATTTCGACATGGACGGAACTTCTTGGCCAGTTTTTTCCGATTTTTACGGCCCCGGGAGCCGACATTTCCGTTCGGCTGATAACCGGCTGGGTGCTGTGTACAAGGCGGCGAACCGTCACCGGCATGCTTCCGTTTGCCGATCCGGCAGGCTCTCGGGCTCACGACGCGTATCATCGTTTTCTGCCGGATGCGCGATGGGACATGCATCGCCTGTGGCAGATGCTGACCCGGTTGCTGATTCAAACCTGCGGCCCAAGGGCAGCTTCGCCGATGCGATGGCGTGTCTGCGTCGCTGGCTTTGGCGGGAACGAATAAAATTGATGTTCGGAAATTCGGCCGTACATGATAAAAAATCCCGGTTTCTGCTGGAGACCTTATCTCCGGCCGCGTAAAATGTTAACAAAAATGCGAAAGTTTACACAAAATGAACATACTTAAATTAATGCCTTTTGTTTTTTTTATTTCTGTCGTTGTTTGCTTGTTTAACTTATTCGTTTTACAACTTCGGTTTAGAAATTACCTTAGAAAAAACCATTTTGAAAAATGGAAATATTTAACAAGCAGCTCTTGGTTTGGACCTGGCGGTGCAAATTCATTAAGAGGGATTCTATTTTTGTACGGTGACGATGATCTGAATGATAAAAATATCGAGCTATACAAAATAAAGATGCGGCATTTAATACTGTATATACTGACAGGAGTAATTGCAACTTTAGTGTCTGGGATACTATGTTGTACACTCGATTTGTACACTCGATGATGGAGTAGCAATCACCTGTGTTAGAGACGAGGCCCTACAGCCCACCTATCCCTCGGCACTTAACATTTTGTTCTTTGGCAAGTTCCCAAGTCATCTCCCCAACCATCCTTTATTGGGGGGGGGGTAGTGTCAAGAATCTTTCGCACATTTTCTGAGAGTTCTTTTTCTGGTCATGGTTCTTGCCTTACCTGCCACCGCCGGGGGCGGCGGGGTTGGAGAGGAAGCGGGTCTGGTTTGGGGTTTTGGGTGAAAAATTAAGCGGAAAATGGGGGAATGGCTTGCCGGAGGGGGTTGAGGTTGGGTATAATAGCGGCGAAACGGCTGCTTTGAAAAGACATCGAAAAATCAGAAGGGAACAAATAAGGAGTCTGCCAACCTTTGGACGTGCACCGAGTTTCTGGGTCTGAGGCGAGAGATGCTGTAATTTGATTTAAGGAGGATAAAACCAGATGGCCGTCCTGAATTTTTCTGTTTTCCCCGAACTTTCCGCAAGAACTGAATATGGGTGCGATATGGCCGGGAATCTTAGCCGTCAAAATGGATCGAAGACATCGTGCAGTCAGCATAGCCGGATGGCTTTACGGTGGGCAACGGCGGCCTTCCTGGAGACCGAAAAACACTTCCAGAAGATCGGCGGGTATAAACAGATCTGGATGCTGAAATCGTATCTGGATGAATTGGAGAACGAACAGACCCTTGCAGAAAAACGAAGGGTCGGATAGGCTAAAACAATGGAGCCGCTATGAACCTTCAACTACGGCTGGGACATAATCAGCCAAATTTCAACAGGGATCCGTTCTTCTAATTGCTCATCAGGAATACGGTTACTCGGTAATATTATCGATTGATCCAATGAAAGATCGGTATTTAATCCTTCCGAATAATGCAGACAATACCTTAAATAATCATCTAAAATACAGTTGTTGTTTCTATAAATTGCTGTTTCTGTTAACGTAATGTGAGTTTTCTCACACCACGCTAACAAGTCACTTGCTATACATAAGAATGCCAAAATTACAAAAACCAATATTTTTCTCATTTTATTACTCCTACATTTGTGTTGTTATCATATAAGACGTAATGATCTATATTATGATTATGGTGGAGGATTCTTAAACAGATCAAAAAGTGCCCACCATGACCTACCTATCAGAAACAATAGAGCTGACACTAATGAAAAGATCAATAACGAACTAATTATTTTATCCGACTGTTTCCTATATAATTTAAATATAATAATTAATAACCCAAAAGGAATTAACCACCAAAAAAGATTGCTCCAATATACTATATTGCAAATAAACAGTGATACATCTGATATAAATGAAAAATATGGTTTATTTAAAGTAAGATATATAAGAAGCATAGAAACCCATGGCCATAGGGCAAAAAAAAGCGTCAACACAATTAGTAAAATTATTTTTTCCTTTCTTGACATTTTATTGTTCTCTTTCCTACCTTGTCTAAAAACTATTGATCTTCCATTCTCCATCAATGGCCCGATCAAAAACTATGGGATAACCAAATACGTCATCTCCCTCCTGTCGCAATAAATCATAATAAGCTTTGTCATTATCCTTGTCAGTTGAAATAAATACCATTTCTTTCATATCGTTAACGATATCCTGAAAACTTGGCCTCAGAGCCTCCAGAATTACCTGATATCGATCGGATGAGGTCGAATCAAAGCAGGATACAGCCGTGGAAACATCGTCTATCAACAGAGCATTTTTAAATCGCTCCCATACCCACAATGGACCGCCGGGATCTCGACTTACAGAATATCGCACAACTTGATTATTTCCGGTATCTGCAACATACAGAATCTGGCTATATTCTTTTTTAAGACAAGCAACAGACTTCGGCAATAAAATCTGATCTTTTAAAATTTCTGCTTCGAAATTCAAGCTTCCATCTTCTTCCAAATTATTTAATTGTAAGCGATGGGATTATGTCCCAGCCGTAGTTGAAGGTTCATAGCGGCTCCATTGTTTTAGCCTATCCGACCCTTCGTTTTTCTGCAAGGGTCTGTTCGTTCTGATTACGCAACATTTTTTCTGTAAATTCTCTTTTTGTTTGAATTGACGTTTTTATCCACGTTCTCCTTTTCCGCATTCATATTCAAGTACCGTTTTCCGGCGATCCAGTCTTCGCTGATCTCCATTTCAATGGCACTAACC